>JAHCBC010000001.1:0-667586 GCA_019634595.1 Akkermansiaceae bacterium | reverse complement strand
ACGGATGCCGTTGTCGCGGGTGACCGCTTTCCCATCGACGAAAACCGGCGCGATTTCCCCATCCAACCACTCCCTCGCGGCGGCGGCCTTCAGGTGGGATGCGACCGCGAACTCATCCTGCATCTCCCGGGAAATGCCATGTTCACGGGCAAGAATCTCGGCGGTGTCCCCCATGATCATCCCGCTGAAGGGATCCGTCAGGCCGAGTTGCAGGCCGATGCGCGGCTTGAAGTCGGCGGGCCGGAATGCGGTGATAGCCCCCAGCTTGCCACCGACGCCCTTCGCCTTCGCCAGCGCGCCGAATTTCCCGGCGGTGCGGTGTGGATAGAACAGCGGTACCTGGGACATGCTCTCCGCGCCGCCGACAAGGAACAGATCCCCCATCCCGGCAGCCATCCGCTGGTGGGCGGTGGTGATCGCCTCCATGCCGGAGGCGCAGTTGCGGTGGACGGTGGCGGCAGGCACATGCTGTGGCACCCCGGCCCTCAGCGCGATGATGCGGGCGACATTCGCCGAGTCATAGGGCTGCGCGACGCAGCCGAAAATCACCTCCGACAGACGGCCGGGATCAATGCCGGTGCGGGCCAACAACGCGGAACAGGCATCCCGCCCCAGATCCGCCGCCGTCAGGCCGTCGAAGTCCGTCCCCATCCGGATGAACGGGGTGCGGATGCCGGCGATGATGAAGAGGTCCTTCATGGGTTCAGTTGTCCGCGGGCCGGTGATCGACCACTTTCTTTTCCTTCAGTTCCTTCCCGACGCCCTGAAGCTTCCGCATTTCCTCCCAGCCGTGGATCACGATTTCGTTTGGGGTGAACTCGGTCGCATCCCGGAACCGTTTCCCGATTTCCTCCTTCAGCGAATCCCCGGAGCCACCCATGGCCACGGCGTGGACGATGACCTGATCACTTTCCAACGGGTCGTCGTTGCGCTTCCTCAGTTCGATCTGCCATGCACCCAGCCCATCCATGTCATCCAGCAGGTTTTCCAGGCGGTTGAAATCCACGAGCGTTCCCTTGAGCTTGCCGATGTCCAGTTCGCGGATGTCGGAGACGCGCGAAATCTTTCCGAGCAACCTCGGGCAGGTGCGCCCGCAGTAGGGACATGGCTCATAGGTGATGCCATGCTCTATCAGGTCGCCGGTGCGGTAGCGGAGCACCACCGTGCCGCGCGCATCCAGCGGCGTGACCACGATCTCCCCGGGCTGGCCGTCCGGCACGCGTTCGCCGGTGTCCGGGTCGATCACCTCGACAAAGGCCATGTCCGGATAGGTGTGGAAACCGCTGGGGGCGCCCCCTTCCGGCGGCATGCACTCCGTCCAGGCGATCTTCGCTTCGGTGAAGCCATAGGTGGACATGATGGCCACCTCCGGAGAACCCATCTCCGCGCAGAGGGCCTTAAGTTTCCGGCGCATGCCGGCGGGCACCTTTTCACCGCCCAGCACCAGGCGCTTGAGGTTCTTCCACCGTGACCCATTCGCCGCACCTTCCTGGAGGAGGTGATAGAGGAAGGTGGGCATGGCGATGATCGCGTCCGGATCGATCTTATCGATGAGCTTCACATTCCCCTCCGTGCCCATCGTCTTTCCGCCGCCGCTCGAAACCATGAAGGTCCCGAAACCCGTGCCGGCATAGTGGGCCTGCCAGAACGCAAGGTGGGGCGCGAACGGGAATGCGTTGATGTGCCGCCACGACCGCTCCGACCGGCAGAGCGTCATCAGACGGACGCCGCCTTCCGTGAGCCGCTCGATGTCATGTTGGGAATAAAGAAACGGTACCGGCGCGGCGGAGCGACCGGTGGTGCTGGTGAGGAAAATGGGGCGGAGTTCCCTTTCCAGATACTCCTTCGCACCGTTCGGGCCGTGGGTGACCGCGAGTTTCAGTGTGCTCCACTGGTGCTTCAGCACCTTCTCATCGGGGATGATGACAAAGTCCTTCGGTGTCCCGAGATCCTTCTTGGAGGTGAAAGGCAGCTTCACCAGATCCGCGGTGCCGCGTATGTCAGCGGCATCCAGCCCCAGCTCACGGAACATCTTTCCGTAGTGTGCGGTGAACGGGACGACACGCTCCCTGAGGAAGCGGCGCAGCATCGCATCCTGGCGGTGTGAGATCTCATCATGCGACGCGTTCTCCCACCATGTTGTGGTTTTCGTCTTCATGGGTTTGAGGGTCTTCCTTCAGCAAGGCACGGATGGCGTCCAGGTTGTCCGTCGCCACCTTGCGCCCGGCTTCGATGAAGCGGGTGAAATTCGAATAGTCATGCCATGGGGCATAGAAATGCTGCGGCCGCAGGCAGAGGTCGGCTCCCTTCACCGAGTCATGCGCGATGCGGATCTGCGCGGCACGGATGCTCTGGCGGAAGGTGTCGATGGCATTCCCCGGAGCCATGAGGTTCATGTGCTGGTTCATCCCCCTCATCATCCTGCGGAAGATGGAGCGTGGTTCCTCATGTTCGCTCTTGCAGGCCCCCTCCTCCACATCCTGGAACGTCGGGATGACGGAGACGGCCAGAATCCGGTCCACGTGGGCGTATTTCTTCAGAACCCCCACCGGCACCGGGTCCACCACTCCACCATCGACACAGAGCCTGCCATCCAGCAGCACCGGCGCGATGATGCCGGGCATGGCACAGGACGCATGGACGGCATCGCTGATCCTGCCCTTGCTGATCACCACGCGCTCCTTGGTATTGATGTCCAGGGTGACCACGAACAGCTCGCGTTCGAGATTCTCGAACTTCAAGTCTTCGAGCGACCGCTCCAGATGGGCCTTTGCCTTCAGCCCGCGGAACAGACCTTTGACGGGCGGCACGATGGGATCCGCGAGCCGCCACAACGTCCGGCGGTCCTGCATTTCAGCGGCCAGCTCACCCAGCTTCTCACCGGAAAATCCGGCCGCCCACAGGGACCCCACATAGGCCCCCATCGAGGAACCGGCGATGGCATGAACCTCGATGCCGTTTTCCTCCAGAACCTGCAGCACACCCACATGTGCCAATCCACGTGCGCCACCTGATGAAAGCGCAAGGCCCAGCTTCAGGCGGGAACCGTCATGCAACGGCCGGTCCTGGCGCTCGGGGTTCGGATCCCCTTTGAAGAATCTGACAATGGCTCCAAACATGGCCCGTCGGTGGGTTACGGACCGGCTTTACCACCAGCCCACCTAACAGTAGCCGCGAACCCTATGGAATCAAATGGTTCCAGACAAAAAATGTTAAATCACCCGATGCCCGGCGACCGAAACAAAAGCCGGAGATGGGATCGCTATATCATGATGGGGTGGTGCCGCCACGTTGCGCGGGGATCGCCCATTGATAGATACCCCGGCAGGGCAACAAAAAGCGGGCGGGGATGAATGCTCCCGGCCCGCTTTCCTTGGAAGGTGTCGCAAAGATCAGGCCTGCTTCTGCAGACGGCCGAGGACTTCCTCATAGGCTTCCATCACTCCGCCGAGGTCGCGGCGGAAGCGGTCCTTGTCCATCTTCTCACCGGTCTTCAGGTCCCACAGACGGCAGCCGTCGGGGCTGATCTCGTCCGCCAGCACGATCACGGATGGATCTTCCTGCAGGCGTCCGAACTCGAGTTTGAAATCCACCAGCTTCAGGCCCGCCTTGGCGAAGAAGTCGATGAGGATGCCGTTCACCTTCAGGGCGGCGGTCCGCAGGAACGCCAGATCTTCCGGGGAGGCGAGACCCATTTCGCGGATGTAATCGTCATTGATGAGCGGGTCACCCAGCTCATCGCTCTTGTAGGAGAACTCGATGATCGGTTGTGAGAAAACCTTTCCTTCGGCGATGCCCGTGCGCTTGCAGAAACTGCCCGCGGCCAGATTCCGGACGATGACCTCCACCATCAGGATCTCGACCTTTTTCACCTCGACGTTCGTTTCGTCGATCTGGCGGACGAAGTGCGTCGGCACGCCTTCCTTTTCGAGAAATCCGTAGATCAGGGTGCTGATGGCGTTGTTGAGGCGGCCCTTGTTTTCGAACTGCGCCTTCTTCTCGCCGTTGAAGGCGGTGGCGTCGTTCTTGAACTCCATCCGCAGCGTGTGCGGATTCTCCGTGGCCCAGAGGCGCTTGGCCTTCCCCTCGTAAAGCGGTGTCATTGGAAAGACCTAGAATCCGGCCCCGGATTGGTCAAGACCGCCGAAGTTTTCCAGCCATTTTCACCGGGGGATCCGGACGGCCAGCACCTTGTCCCTGGAGATTCATCCCTCCAGCAGCCCCATCAGTTCCGCTTCGCTCCAGCCGGCGGCATCCCCGCCACCCGCGTCGTCGATGGCGACGGCAACTTTCCGTTTCTTTTCCTGCATGCTCACCACCTTCTCCTCCACCGTCCCACGGGCAATGAGGCGGTAGATGATCACTGGCCGGGTCTGGCCGATCCGGTGCGCCCGGTCCGTGGCCTGGGCTTCCGCCGCCGGATTCCACCATGGATCGAAGTGGATGACGATGTCCGCGGCGGTGAGATTGAGTCCGTAGCCGCCCGCCTTGAGGCTGATCAGAAACACCGGCGGGCCATCCGCAGACTGGAACGTATCAACCAGTTCCTGACGGTTTCTGGTCTGGCCATCGAGCCGCAGGGAGCCGATTCCGGCCTCATTCAGGCTGTTCTCAATTTCCCGTAATTGCTTCTGAAATTGGCTGAACACTAGTATTTTGTGATTCCCCGAAACCGCTTCTGAAACCAGTTCCAACAGGCGTTGCAATTTTGCCGAGCGGCGGGTGACAGACAGGCGTTTGAATTTCTCATTTTCAAACAGAGCCAGGTCACAACTGGCCTGCCTGAGACGCAGCAGCACCGTCAGCATCCGCATCCTGGCTGCACCGGCGTTCTTGGCATCCTCCATCTCTTCCACCTTCCTCCGGCCTTCGGCGAGCAACTCCCGATAGACGCCTTGCTGGTCGGCGGTGAGGTCACAGTATTCCTCGATGAAGATCTTGGATGGCAGCTCGGGTGCGACCTCTTCCTTGGTCCGGCGAAGCATGAACGGAGAGATCTTCAGACGGAGGCGCTCAAGGACCTTGGGATCGTCCGCAGCGAGCTCATACCGCTGTTTGAAATCCTCCCGTTTGCCCAACCAGTCGGGCTGGATGAAACGGAAGATGGACCAAAGATCCCTCACTCCGTTCTCCACAGGAGTTCCCGTCAGGGCGATCCGGGCATCCGCATTCAACCGGCTGATCGCCTTCGCGTGATCCGTGTCCGGATTCCTCATCAAGCTCGCCTCATCGACCACGATGGCAGCGAATTTCTGTTTCAAATACCAGACGAGATCCCTCGGCAATGTTCCGTAGGTGGTGAGCAAAACCTCTCCGGATCTGACGGCGCGTTGCTCGGCTTCCCTGCCAGTTCCATGGAGTAGCCTGACCGGAAGATGAGGTGCAAACTTGCGCAGCTCGGCCTGCCAGTTACCCAACAAGGAGGCGGTGGCGACGATCACCACCGGCCCTTCGGATTGCCAGATCAATCGTTCGATGCAAGCGATTGCTTGGATAGTCTTACCCAAGCCCATATCATCTGCAAGAAGGGCGCCACCGTAGTTTGAAACACGGTCGATCAACCAGCTTGCGCCATATGTTTGATACTCCCGCAACGAAGCTTTGATCGCTGGGAAGCTCTTGCTGGTATTTATTTCATGAAAACCACTGGAGGAATTCGAATTGTGTAATTTTTCACACAATTTCCGGATCACCTCCCCGGCCCGTTTGGAAGCGGTGAATCCATTCGCTTCTTGGCGGATAATATCCAGCTCGGCGAACAGCGGTTCGATCATGCTTGAAGCATCGTCTGAAATGACCACTTTCTGCGCGCCATTTCCGCGCTTTGAAACGAGGAGTTGGCGGATGTCCGCCGCCGTGAAAGAACGACCATCATTCGATTGAAACGAAAAATCAAACCTCAGCCAATCATCTCCTGAGCCGAGGATCTTGATCTTCGGCTCGATGACGGCCACTTGCTTTCTTGTCACTTTGAAGCGATCGCTTTCCGTGATCTTCCACCCCGTTTCAACATCCGGAAGACTCTTCGACAGGAAGCGGATGACCGCGTCCTCCCCCTTCAGGATCCATGCGCTTGAATCAACCGATTCAAATCCAAATGCAGTGAGCTGGCTGGCGGCCAGCTTTTCGGACGACCAGTCCCGCACTTGGCATCGGTCCCCTTCCAACTTTGGCAATGCAGCCACTTCGCCAAGCCCCAGCGGAACGGCGGGAGAAGTCCCATACCTGACACCGACCGTCGCCTCCAACCGTTGGAGGGTGCCGTCGATTTTCATCTCGATCACATGATCGGCGGGGACGAAGTGGATGTCATCCAACCACGGAACTGGCGAGAACCCGATCCACTCCTGCCACTGCCCGATCTCGCGGAGGAAATCCCTGAGAGGAATGCGGATGTTCCGATCCCGCCCGAGACGCACCAACAGTTGTTTCAACCAAATTGGAGAGACAGCCGGACCCACTGGCGCGATCTCACTTTCGGAAATCCGGAACCACCCCTCGCCCACCTGGATGAGATCGTCCCCCGCCGTCAGGTAGACCGACTCTCCCACCCTCTCCGGTGAGCCGACGGGATAGGCCCCCGGCTCCTGGATGGTGATCCGGGTGTCCGTCTTCCGGACCGCGACCCGGGGATGCCCGATGGCAGCGCGGAGAAAGGATTCGCAGAGGGCGCCATCCAGATTGAGCTGGAGATTGGCGGCGGGCTTCAATCCCGTCCCGGCCAGCCATGAGGAAAGCCGTTCATCCGCCGGGGTGATGTCCCCTCCCATGGTGAGGGCCGCGGCCAGCTTCCCCCTCTTCAGGGATTCCTGCCAGTTCACCGGCAGGCCGATGGAGAACGCCACCACCGCCGGGGCTGCCGCAGGCGGAGCGGCGGCACGCGCAACAGCCGCTGTTGCCACGGCAGCTCTGGATGCCGTGGGCTGCTGAGCAGCGACAGGAGTGCCGCCCAGGGCGGCCAGACCGGAGGCCACCGCGTGGGCGCACACCGCACCGGTCGATTGGTTGTCGGGGCACGCGCAGCGCGCCTCCAGGTTGGTCGGCGACAGCACCTTCACAGATACTTTGAAAACACGCTTCCCCTCCCGCACCGTCCCGCTCCACTGCGCACCGTCACTCTTCACGCCCGTGACCGCGCCGGCATCGAACAAGCCCTTCCCTTCCTTGAAGGCCTTCCACGATGCCGCGCCCCGCAGCGTTGATTCATTCCACCCGGTCATGTCCCGCGGATGCTGCCGCGGGAAGCCCTGCGGATCAACTTCTCTCTCTTCCGCTGCAATTTGGTTGCCAGTCCACCGCCCAACCGGAAGACTCCGCGACCGTCGGGCCTGCCTCTGGGAATCATGAAAGTTGTCGCCATCGCCAATCAGAAGGGCGGCGTGGGTAAAACCACCACCGCACTCAACCTCTCCGCCGCACTTGCCCTCCGTGGCCAGCGCGTGCTGCTGATCGACCTCGATCCCCAGGCGAACTGCACCAGCGGACTCGGCATCGAGCCTCCGGACGGCAGCAGCATGTATCCGGTGCTGATCGGGGAAAAGACCGTCCATGACCAGATCATGGAAACGGGCCGCGAAAACCTGTGGCTGGTCCCATCCGAAATGGACCTCGCCGGCGTCGAGATCGAGCTGGCCCGCAGCGACGACCACCTCACCCGCCTCCGGAAGATCCTCCAGGCGCTCAAGCCGAATGACCTCTTTGAGTATTGCATCCTCGATACCCCCCCCTCGCTGGGTGTGTTGATGACCTCCGCCCTCGCCGCAGCGGATGAGATCGTGATTCCCCTCCAGTGCGAGTGGTTCGGCCTCGAGGGCTTGGCAAAGATCGTCCACGTCATCGACCAGATCCGCAGTTCCGATGCGAACCCGGACATCCGCCTCGAGGGCATCGTCATGACGATGTACGACGGACGCACCCTGCTCTCCCGCCAAGTCGTGGAGGAAGTATCCAAATATTTCCCGGAACAGATGTATCAAGCGGTTGTTCCGCGCACCATCCGGATCGGCGAGGCACCGAGCCACGGAAAAACGATCTTCGAACACGACCCGACGGGGATCGGGGCGCAGGCTTATGGGGCGGTCGGGGATGAGTTCCTGGTCCGCCGTTCGGCGGTCGGACCGCTGCTTGCGAAGCACTGAGATTGAGGGCGTGGAACGCCTGAAAAGACTTTGGGGAACACCGGATTCCCGCTTGACCTGAGCGGGCCGAATGATGAGCCTTTTCCCCTCTTCCGGCGCTGTATGCCGCCGACTTGTCTTGCGGAAGTTTTTTTCCGCGGTCGCAAGCCGACGCCACCCGGTGCGTCCGGATCGCTGACACTTTCTCCACGAGTCTCTCATTCTCAATTTCATCCAATGTTCAAAAAGCTTTTCGGCAATCTTTTTTCCAATGATATCGGCATCGATCTCGGCACGGCGAACACTCTGATCAACGTCAAGGATCACGGCATCGTGCTCCGCGAACCGTCCGTGGTGGCGGTGAAGTCCGGCACCAATGAGGTGCTGGCGGTCGGAGACGATGCGAAACGCATGCTCGGCCGGACCCCCGGCAACATCGTGGCGATCCGCCCGCTGAAGGACGGCGTCATCGCCGACTTCGAGGTGACGGAGGCCATGCTCCGCCACTTCATCCGAAAGGTGAACAAGAACAAGCGTTCCACCCCGCGGGTCCTGATCGCCATTCCATCCGGCATCACGGAAGTGGAGCGCCGGGCCGTCCGCGAATCCGCCGAGCAGGCGGGTGCGCGCGAGGTGTATCTGATCGAGGAGCCGATGGCCGCCGCGATCGGTGTCGGCCTGCCGGTCCAGGAGGCGTCCGGCAACATGATCGTCGACATCGGCGGCGGCACCACGGAGGTGGCGCTCATTTCCCTCTCCGGCATCGTCTATGCCCGTTCCGTCCGCACAGCGGGCGATGAGCTGGACGAAGCGATCATCCAATACATGAAGCGGGCCTACAACCTGATGATCGGCGAGCGCACCGCGGAGGACATCAAGATCCGCCTTGGCTCCGCAGCCCCGCTGCCGAAAGAACTCACGATGGAGGTGAAAGGCCGCGACCTGGTGGCGGGCCTGCCAAAGACCATCACGATCACTTCCCAGGAGATCCGGGAAGCGATGTCCGACCCTCTCAACACCATCGTGGATGCCGTCCGCACCACGCTGGAGCGCTGCCCGCCGGAACTGGCGGCGGACCTGGTTGACCGGGGCATCGTCCTCGCCGGTGGCGGAGCCCTCCTCAAGGGCCTGGACCGCCTGCTGCGCGAGGAAACCGGCCTGCCTGTCCACATCGCCGAAGATCCGCTCAGCGCGGTGGCGGAGGGCACCGGCAAGGCGCTGCAGGAGCTCGCGCTTCTGAAGCGGGTCACCAACTCGGACCGTTGATCTGAGATCACGGCCCCTTTCCGGCCATGAAACCACTCAACCTCATCGCACTCCTGCTCTTCCTCGGAGGGGCCATGTGGGCGCTTACCCGCAGCGAGCGGGCAGTACGGGAGATCCAGGCGGTCTATTTCTCCGCCATGTCCCCTTTCCTCAGCGTCGGCTCCAAGACGGAGGTCAACGCCCGGAATTTCATGGAGGAAGTCCGGCACTCAAAGGCGCTCGAAACCGAGCTGGAAGCCGTGAATGGCAGGCTTGGCCGTTTGCGCGTCATCGAGTCCCGTTTCCGCGAACTGGAGAATGAAAACGCCCAGTTCCGCCATGCCCTGCAGTTCAAGCAGGCAACGAAGTTCGACGTGGTGGCCGCACGGGTCATCCGCAACCAGCCGAACACCTGGGGCCAGACCGTGGAGATCGACGCAGGGACCGAACGCGGGATCGGCATCCAGCTCGCGGTGCTTTCCAACGAAGGTCTCGTCGGCAAGATCGACCGTGCGGACAATGGCCGTTCGTCCGTCCTGCTGCTGACGGACGAGAAATGCCAGGTTTCCGCGAAAGTGGAAGGTTCACCGGAGATCGGCATCCTCAGCGGCCCCCGCGGAGGCATGAGCGAAGGCGAGCCGCGCCTGCGCCTGAGATTTTTGTCCAAGGAAGCCCTGCTCAAACCTGGACAACTTGTATTCACCACCGGCCGGGGAGGCATCTTCCAGGCCAACATCCTTTTAGGAACCATTGAGCACGTCGAGAAAGGCGCGCTGGATTCCGAAGCTATCGTCCGTCCCTCGGTTGACTTCGCGGATCTCAGCACGGTTTTCGTCGTGCTATCGGGAGATCCCTGAGCCGTGATCCGCTACACCATCATCACCGTCCTGCTGGTGCTCGCCGCGTTTGTGGTGCAGCAGTTCCTTCCGGCGTTCACGGGTTTCCACAACTCCCGCGTGCTGCTGGTGCAGTTGGTCTTCCTCTGTGCCGCCGTCACGGTGGAGTCCCCCGCCATGCTGCTGCTGGCGCTCATTTCCGGATTCCTGTGGGATGCGAACAGCGTGACCGGTCCCCACGGCGGGGATCCTGAGGTGTACACCCAGCCGGTGGAGTCCATCCGCTTCGGCTCGTCCATCCTGCTGTTCGCGGGCATGGGCTACCTGATGCAGGGCATCCAGCCGCTGTTCCGGCAGGGCAAATGGTATCTCTCCGTGGCCCTCTCCGGCATCGCGGTGTTCCTCTATCTGGCCGCGGAGTATGCGACCATCAGCTTCATCCGGGGTGGGTTCATCCTGACAAAGGCCACGCTGATGCAGATGGCCTATACCTCGCTGGCGACCATGCTGTTCTCCCCGCTGGTCTTCTGGCTGCTCTTTTCGATCGCTTCGCTATGCCAATATTCCATCAACCCGGATGCGGACAAAAAGAACCGCCGCCGCACCTTCTGATTTCCCCATGGAACCCCATTACCGCGTCAGAATCTATCTGCTCACCGCCCTCATCCTGTTCGGGTTCGGTTCGCTGCTGACCCGCCTGCACAGCTTCCAGATCGAGCGCAAGGAACACTTCCAGGCGCAGGTCCCCGGCAGCCGCATCGTCACGGTGCGGGAACCCGGCATCCGCGGCAACATCACCGACCGCAACGGGGTCGAGCTGGCCCGCAACCTCCGCAACTACGAGGTATCCTTCAACCTGGATGAAATCTACCGCGCCTACCGCCGCCAGCACGACGACGACCCGAAACTGAACCGCGTGGCCTTGGTGAGCGGGATGCAGCGGAAAATCCCCGAGCGGGACATCGTCAGGATCGTCAACGAATGGACGGTCGCCCGCCTGAAGGAACTGAAACTGGACAAAAGCTACAACGAGAACGCGCTGCGGGTGCACTACCGCACCCACGGCGGACTGGTGCCTTTCACCTACCGGGCGGACCTCAACTATGAGGAGTTCGCCAAGTTCGCGGAACATAACCTGGAACTGCCCGGAGTGACCATCCGCACCAAGCCACAGCGGGAATATCCCTACGGCGCGCTCGCGTCCCACGTCATCGGCTTCGTGAAACAGTGGGAGAAAAAGGACATCACGGACGCGGAGAAGAGGGAGTTCAACCACTACGTCGGCGACGAACGCGGGGAAATGGGCATTGAGGGCACCATGGACCAGCACCTGCGCGGCATCAGCGCGAAGACGCAGGTGGTGATGGATGAGAAAGGGGCGGTCGTCAGTTCCTTCCCGGAGAGCAACCCGCGGGCCGGTGCCAACGTGCAGCTCACCCTGGACGCCCGGATCCAGTTGCTGGCGGAAAATGTCATGCGGAAGGTCGGCCGAGGTGCGGCGATCGTGATGGATGTGAACACCGGCGAGGTGCTGGCGCTGGCCTCCGTGCCGGACTATGACCTGAATTCCTTCGTCCCCAGCATCACCGCGAAGCAGTTCGCCGAATACAACGCGAACCCGTTCAAGCCGTTCACCAACCGCGGACTGTCCGGCTTTGCCCCCGGCTCCACATTCAAGCTGCCCACGGCAATCTCCGGTTCGATGAAAGGGGTCGCCAACAATTCCTTCAGTTGCAGCCCCGGTTACATCAAATTCGGCAACCATTCCATCGGCTGCTGGCTCTACAACAAGAGCAAGGGCAACCACGGCACCCTGGGGCTGGCGAAGGCCATCCAGCAATCCTGCAACCCCTACTTCAACAAGATGGCGGGTGCAGTCACCCCCCGGGGCATGACCGAAGGATTCACCCTCGTCGGCTTCGGCCAGAAGACCGGCATCGAACTGCCGAACGAGGAACCCGGCATCATTCCCGGCAACAAGGAATGGAAGGCCCGCTATCCAAGCGCGAGCGTAACGCTGGTGGAGAATGCCTTCCTCTCCATCGGGCAGGGCAACGCGATGGCGACCCCGCTCCAGCTCTGCGCGATGGTTTCCTGCATCGCCAACGGCGGTAAATACTACAGCCCCCGCATCGTGAAGAAAGTGGTGGGGGATGATGGCGAGGTCATCATCACGGACACGCCGAAGCTCAAGGTGGACATCACCGAGGCGGGGGTGAAGCCGTCCGATCTGGAGCTGATCCGGAAGGGCATGTGGATGGCGGTCAACGAAGCGGGAGGCACCGCGGGCAAGCTCAAGGTTCCCAATGTCGAAGTCGCTGCCAAAACCGGAACGGCGCAAACCATCGACCGTGGCAAGAAGTCCCACAATGCCTGGGTCGTCAGCTTCGCTCCGTTCGACAAGCCGAAGTATGCGGTGTGCGTGCTGGTGCAGAACGGCGGGTCCGGTGGCGCCGTGGCAGGCCCCCTCGCCAATGTGATCTACCAGGGCATTTTCGGACAGGAGAACGACGGCATCAGGCTGGGCCTCAGCCCGCAGACGGAATTCGCCGGCAACGACAAGCGCTATGAAGCCGAGGATATGATACTCCCCGAAAATTTCCTCTCCACCATCCAGATCATTGCAACGGAAGATGGCGAAAGCGGCGACGAGGCCGACACCACCGCTCCGGAAGCCCCTGCCACCAGCGCCAAACCCACCGCACCGAAGCCAACCATCACGGAGGAAGCGGAAGCCGAAGGCCTCATCCCCCGCGCGAAGCCGGTCCGGGGACGCCGCAGGTGAAATTATATGCTTTCTCACCTCCTCCCTATCTAACAGATTCTTATCAAAACCATGATCCAACGTATCAAAAGACTCCTCGGAATCGGCAAACCCGATCCCTCCCGGGGAAACAGCATCATCGTCAACGTCGAAAAACTGGAGCGGCGCGTCGCCCTGCTCGAAGACGGTGTCCTTGAGGAATACACCGTCGAACGCGAGGGCGACCAGAACATCGTCGGCGGCATCTTCAAGGGTAAGGTCAAGAACATCGAACCCGGCCTGAAGGCCATGTTCGTGGACATCGGCCTGGACAAGAATGCCTTCCTCCACTTCTGGGACGCCATCCCCGCCGCGCTCGACTCCGGGCTGGAGGAGATCCAGCGCGAAGGCAAACAAAAGAAGCAGCAGAAGAAGGTCACCTCAAAGGATATCCCGGACATCTATCCGATCGGTTCGGAGATCGTGATCCAGGTTTCCAAAGGCCCGATCGGCACGAAAGGACCACGGGTCACCACCAACATCTCCCTGGCAGGCCGCTACCTGGTGCTGATGCCATTCACGGAACAGTTCGGCATTTCCCGGAAGATCGAGGACCCGAAGGAGCGCCAGCGGCTGCGCCGGATCGTCCAGAAGCTGTCCGTGCCGGAGGGCATGGGCATCATCATGAGGACGGTGGCCAGCGGCACCCGCGCCCGCCACTTTGTCCGCGACCTCGCCATGCTGCTGGAGCAGTGGGATGAGATCGAGGAAAAGCGCGCCACCCGCCCCGCCCCGGCCTGCATCTTTCAGGAACCCGGCCTCATCGAGCGGACCGCCCGCGACTTCCTCACGGACGAGATCGACCAGGTGCTCTGCGACGACGCGGAAACCACCGAGCTCATCCGCGAGATCGCCGGCAAGATCTCCCGCCGTGCGAAGCGCCGGGTCCACCACCTGGCGACCGGCCACCAGCCCATTTTCGAAAAGGTCAGCATCCAGAAACAGATCGACGAGGCGTTTTCCCGCCAGGTCTGGCTGCCATGCGGCGGCTACATCGTGATCGATGAAACCGAGGCGCTCATCTCCGTTGACGTCAACACGGGCCGCAACCGCGGCTCGAAGGATGTGGACAAGATGATCCTCGAAACGAACGTCGAGGCGGCCCAGGAAGTCGCCCGCCAGCTCCGCCTGCGGAACATCGGCGGTCTGGTCGTGGTTGACTTCATCGACATGCGCCACCGCAAGGACCAGCAGACGGTGTACAAGGCGATGAAGGACCGCCTGAAGAAGGACAAGGCGAAGACCCAGGTCCTGCAGATCTCCCCCATCGGCCTGATGGAGATGACGCGCCAGCGGCTGAACGAATCCCTGCGGGACTCGATGTACGAGCCGTGCCCGTATTGCCAGGGCCGTGGCCGGGTGAAGACGCCGATGACCATGTCCGTGGAGATCCAGCGCCGCCTGAACACCGTCATCCAGAAACACCGCGACCACGTCGGAGATCTCATCGTCATCGTGAACAGCGACGTGCTCAACCGCTTCAAGTCGGACGACGCGAAGCTGCTGGTGGAACTGGAACGGTCCCACTCCGGCCGCCTCATCTTCCGCTCGGATCCGTCGCTCCACCGCGAGCGTTTCGCGGTCATCGACGCGGCGACGGAGAAGACCATCGACCAGGCCTGATCCTGCTTTGTCACCCGCCGCGGACTTCCTGCGGCGGGATTTCTCCAAATCCGGCGAATCCTCCACGGGATTCGCCGTTTTTGCGTTTCAAAGGAAAGATGTCCGCGTGCAGCGGCGGATCTTTCACCGATGGGGCCTTGCCAGCACCCCCGGGGGCGTATTTCCTCCCCTGCGGCACGAGGCCTGCTTTGCATGTTCCGGCCGCCTATCCATCTGATTTCCATCCCATGCCCCGCAAGACCAAGCTCACCGTTACCCTAGGCCCGGCCACAGAATCTGAAGAAATGATCGGGAAACTGATCGACCTCGGCGTGAACGTGTTCCGCCTGAACATGAGCCATGCCAAGCACGAGTGGGCCAGCGAGATGTCCAGGCGGGTGCGCCGCCAGTCCGACGAACGGGGCGTCCACATTTCCGTGCTGTTCGACCTGACCGGACCATCGATCCGGACCGGCACGGTGGAGACGCCGTATGAGCTAAAGGAAGGCGACATCGTGGAGTTCCGTGAGGAGAACACCGTTCCCCAACTGCCCATTTCCACCACGGTGAACTATCCCGGCCTGATGGCGGATGTGAAGCAGGGCAACACCCTGGTCGTGGACAACGGTGTGCTGCTGATGCGCATCGACAAAGTGGAGAAGGACCGCATCCACTGCTATGTGAAGACTCCCGGGACCATGGGATCCCGCCGCCACATCAACCTGCCCGGCGTGAGGCTCAACCTGCCCGCGCTGACCGAAAAGGATCACAAGGACCTGGCCCTGGCCGTCGCCTGCAAGGCGGACTACATCGCGGGTTCCTTCGTCCGCGACTCCTCCCACGTACGTGAACTGCGCGAAGCGATGGAAGCGCTGGAAGGCGAAGCGCAGATCGTCGCGAAGATCGAGGACCAGGAGGCGGTCAAAAACATTGACGCCATCATCCACGCGGCGGATGTCATCATGGTCGCCCGCGGTGATCTGGGTGTGGAGGTGGATTTCGAGGAACTGCCCATCCTGCAACGGCGGATCGTGAAGCGGTGCCATGAACTGGGCACCCGTGTGATCGTGGCCACCCAGATGTTGGAGTCCATGATCTCCAACCCGACGCCAACCCGGGCGGAAGTGACCGACGTTTCCAACGCGGCCTATGAGGAGGCGGACTCCCTGATGCTCTCCGGTGAAACATCCGTGGGCCGCTATCCGGAGCGCTGTGTGGAGGCGATGGTGCGCATTTCCTCCCGCATCGAAAGATCCGGCGGTCTGGGCTATGGCCAGAACGTCCTGCTGCGGGACGAGCGTCAGAAAGTCGCCCGCGCCGCCGTCACCCTGGCGGACTCGCTTCCGGACGGACGGTTGGTGGTGCTGACTCGCCGTGGCGTGCTGGCCAACCACGTCGCGCTGCTGCGCCCGAAAACCGCCCATTTCTACGCCTTCACGCCGAAACCCATCGTGTGCCGCCAGCTTTCGCTGACACGCGGCATCACCGCATACCAGATCTCCTTCGCGGTGAACATCGAGGAAACCATCCTCGCGGTCACGGAGCATCTGAAGGAACGCGGCCTGGTGCGTCCGGGCACGCCCATGGTCATCGTTTCGGACATTCTTTCCAATCACTTCGCCGCGAATTCCATCCTGCTCCATCATGCCTGAGCGCAGGCATGCCTTTCCCGCGTGGCAGCGCGGCATCCGCCGCCTGCGGCTGGCCTTCGATACCTGGTATCCATGGGATCTGAAGAAAGTCGGGGGAAAGGTTCGCGCGCTGAAGTTCCGGCCGCTGGAGATGGATGACATCGACTGGTGCCTGAAACTCTACGCGAGGAACGAGCGCTGCGGGGTACCGGAGAGCGGCCGCGTGCTTTATGAGGATTACCTGGAGTCGAGGGATCACCGCATCCTGATCGCGGAGGATTCCAGCGGCAGGGTGGGCACCTTCGGCATCCACATGGCGGATGAAACCACCGGCTACATCTCCTACCTGCTGGTGGATCCCGGTGCCCAGCGGTCAGGCGTGGGGACGACCATGGTACTGGCCGCCGCGGTCTTGCTGGGGGTGGATGAACGGGAGAAATATCTCATGCTCACGGCGTTCGACACCGCGCTTCCGTTTTACATACGTCTGGCCTTCGCCCGCATCCTGACGGAAAAGCACGAAGGAAGGCCGCTGCACCACCTCGCCCATGGGCCGATGCCGCCCATGCTGATCGCGGACTACATCGAAATCCTCCGCCGTGGCGGCGTGGATCCCGGGGATCTAAAGCTGCGAATCCCTTTTTCCAAAACGCCCGCCCTGCCGGGAAGCTTGGACACGGAGGAGCAACTGCCCTATTGATCCACCCCGATGAATCTGATCGGAGGGGACTGTCTCGAAGTCATGCACGGCTTGGCCACCGGGAGCATGGATCTCGTCGTCACGTCCCCGCCCTACAATCTCGGGATCGGCTACAACACGTTCAAGGACACCGCGCCGAGGGATGAGTTCCTGTCGTGGTGCCGGGAGTGGGCGGCGGAGGTACGCCGGGTCATGGCGGACGACGCTTCCTTTTTCCTCAACATCGGCGCGGCTCCGGCGAATCCCCTGCTACCCCACCAACTGATCCTTTCCCTGACGGAGGGGGCGGATCCGCTTTTCGTGCTCCAGAACACGTTCCACTGGATCAAGTCCATCACGGTGACCACGCGTGCCGGGGAGTCCATCAGCGCCGGGCATTTCAAGCCGATCAATTCCAAGCGCTACGTGAACGATTGCCACGAGTATGTCTTCCACCTGACGAAAGGAGGCGACATACCGCTCGACCGCAGGGGTGCGGGTGTCCCCTACCAGGACAAATCGAACATCGCCCGCTGGGGCCACACTGGCGGTGAAGACAAGCGGTGCCGTGGCAACACTTGGTTCATCCCCTACGATACCATCAACTCCCGGGACAAGGACCGCCCCCACCCGGCCACCTTCCCGGTCGCGCTGGTGGAGCAATGCATCCGCCTCCATGGCAAGGGAGCCGCCACCCGCATGCTGGATCCGTTCCTCGGCATCGGCACCAGTGCGGTTGCGGCAGCCAGGCAAGGGATCGCCGCATTCACAGGCATCGAGCTGGACGCCGACTATCTCCAGGTCGCGCGTGAACGGCTGGAAGGAGAAAAAGATTTCCTCTTCCCTCCGGCTGGCAATGCCTGACGGGGCCTCACATCAACGGAGCGGACTCCGCTGAGCCGAAGTGCTTTGTGAGCTGCACGGTGATCGCGTCCTCGCCCAAGCCGTTCAGCGCATAGACGACGGTTTCCCCGGCGTCGTTCTCCACATCCAGACGTTGGTAGATTTCATAGACGACGGTTTCATCCGGGATGGGATCGTTGTCCAAGGCACGGGCCACGGGATCCTGCAAGGCTGGCTGGCCCGAGAGCGATGGAAGCCGGATTTCCAACTGGCTGGAGTCCACCTCCAGGCGCTTCCCATCCGCACTGCCACCAATGAAAAGGCACATTTCTTTTGGGGTATCAGTCATCTGTCACCCTAACACAGGTATCCGTGAGCCGCAAACCTGTACAGGAACACAGAATTTCTCATTTTCCTCTGTTACGGGTTTGCCCTTCGCAAAATGCCGTTCATCCTCCCGCCAGCCATGAGCTTTTCCGGCACCTACACCGCCCTGATCACCCCGTTCCGCGACGGCGGGATCGATGTCCCCGCTTTCCAAGCCCTGATTGAAAGACAGATCGCCGCGAAAGTCACCGGCATCGTCCCGGTCGGCACCACGGGCGAATCCCCTACCCTCGATACGGAGGAACACATCGAGGTGATCCGCCTCGCCGTGGAATTCGCCGCCGGCCGCTGCGAAGTCGTCGCCGGCACCGGCGCGAACGCCACCGCCGAAGCCATCGAGCTTACGGAAGCCGCCGAGAAGCTGGGAGCAACCGGCACGCTCCAAGTCTGCCCCTACTACAACAAGCCCTCCCAAGAAGGCCTCTACCAGCACTTCCGCGCCATCGCAGAGTCCACGGAACTGCCGATCATGCTCTACAGCGTGCCCGGCCGCTCCAGCATCGAGATTGCCCCGGAGACGGCGGCCCGCCTCGCCGCGGACTGCCCGACCGTCGTCGCCATCAAGGAGGCGGGTGGATCGGTTGACCGCGTGAACCAGCTCGTCCAGGCGCTGCCGGAAGGATTTGGCATCCTCAGCGGGGATGATCCGCTCACCCTCCCCTTCTTCGCCGCCGGTGCGAACGGCCTCGTTTCCGTCGCCGCGAACCTCGTGCCCGAGGTGATCGTCAGCCTCGTGGACGCCTGCCTTGCAGGGAACTTCCCCGAAGCGCTCGCGCTTCAGAAGAAGTATTACCCGCTGATGCGCGGCCTGATGTCCATCGACGTCAACCCGGTGCCGATCAAGTCCGCCGTCGCCTTGCAGGGCCACTGCTCGGACGAGTTCCGCCTGCCGCTCGTCGGACTCAACTCCTCCGGCACGGAGCAGCTCACCGCGCTCCTCAAGTCCTACAACCTCCTCTGATCAGTCTTCTTCCAGAAAACTGAAAACTTCAGACCTTTCCAACACCATGCCAACGCCCAAACTCTTCAGTCCAGGCCCCATCGACGTTTCGAAGGAAACCTTCGAGGCGATGTCCCACACCATGATCGGCCACCGCGGCTCTGATTTCGAGGCTCTCTACGCCTCCCTCCAGCCCGGTCTCCAGGAGATCTTCGGGACGAAGCGCCCTGTCTTCCTTTCCACCTCCTCCGCCTGGGGCGTGATGGAAGGTGCCCTGCGCAACCTGGCCCGCAAGAAGGTGCTCTGCCTCTGCTGCGGCGCGTTCTCCGACAAGTGGCTGGATGTCGCCAAGAAGTGCGGCTATGAGGCCGATTCCGTCCAGGTCGGCTGGGGTGAAACCTTCGATCCGGAAGCCGTCCGCGCCAAGCTGGCGGAAGGTGGCTTCGACACCGTGACCTTCATCCACTCGGAAACCTCCACCGGCGTCCTCAACGACCTGCCCGCCATCGCCAAGGTGGTGAAGTCCTTCCCGGACACGATGCTCATCGTGGACACCGTTTCCTCCCTCTCCACGGTGGACGTGGACATGGATGCGAATGGCGTGGATGTGATGCTCGCGGGCGTCCAGAAGGCGCTGGCGCTGCCTCCGGGACTCGCCGTCTTCGCCGTTTCCGAAGCCGCCATGGAGCGCGCCAAGGGCACCCCGAACCGTGGCTACTACTTCGACTTCGTCGAGTTCGCGAAGAACGCCGCGGTGAACAACACGCCGTCCACCCCGGCCATCTCCGTCCTTTACGGCCTGCAATACATCCTCGGTGAGATCACCAAGGAAACCTTCGCCGCCCGCAAGGCACGTCATGCGAAGACGAACACGATGATCCACGCGTGGGGTGCCAGGCACGGCTTCGAGCACTTCGCGCCGGAAGGCTACCGCTCCACCGCCCTCACCTGCTTCAAGACTCCGGAAGGCTTCGACCAGTCCGGGTTCATCAAGAACCTGAAGACGAAGCACAACTTCCTCATCAACGGCGGCTACGGCAAAGTGAAGGGCCTCACCTTCCGCATCTCCAACATGGGCAACGAAACCGAAGCGACGATGCAGGAACTCATCGACGCGATGGATGACGTGCTGGGCGGCTGATCCGGTAGACCTCCAAACGGACCTCTCCGAACGCCCCGGGCAACCGGGGCGTTTTTTTTGAGGCGGATCTCAATATCCGCCGACCTCGCTCTCGCTGTTGATGATCTTCCCTCCCCCGCTGCGGGCTTCGGCGATCAGGCGCTTGTCCGTGGCGTCGCGGTCCCATGGCCTTGCTCCGGCATTTTCCAGCACCCATCCGGTGGTTTCGGAAGCAGGCTTGGCGGTGAGTCCTTCCGGCCACTTCGGTGCCTTTTCGAGCAGCGTGATCTTCTGTTCCTCCGCCGTGGATGGTTTGCCTCCCAAGCCGGTGATTTCCAGCTTCGGGGGATGCGGCACACCCTGTTTGTCAAAGAGCAGGTTGTCGGAGAACCAGAGGTCGCTGGGTCCACGCAGCCGGGCGAAGGAACTGCGGCGCGTGTCCTGCCCCTGCCGGAGCACATTCCCCGTCACCGCGACCGCTCCCCGCTCCCACGTGTGGCCTTCCCATTCCTTTTCGGAAAGGGAGTAGGTGAAGGCATACATGCCGGGGTTGTGGATCAAATTGTTCACCACCGCGCCGCGCGCACCGCCCTTGAACAGCGGATTGCGATCGTTGTTGCTGATGTAGAGATTCCCATAAATGAGGACGTCACCCACGTTGTCGTGGATCAGCGACCCCATGGAGTGCACGCCTTTGCCGTGGGTGGAGTCCTTCAGCCCCTCGCCAATGATGCAGTGGCTGAAGGTGATGCGGCGCGAGGTGTTTTCGCGCCAGTCATCCGGCGTCGCCCCCTCATGACGGGGACCGGAGGCGGAGAGGTTTTCGTCGGTGGCCCAGGTGATCGAGCAATGGTCCACGATCACATCCGCCGCGGCATTGGTGGAGATTGCATCCACCTCCCAGCCGCTCTTTTTCGCCTTGCCGTTTTCCCCCGGGCGCACGCGGAGATGCCGCACGATCACATCGTCCGCGGAAATCGACAGCCCGCCCTTGATCAACGTGATGCCGGGAGATGGCGCGGTCTCACCGGCGATGGTCACCTTCGGATTGGAGATCTTCAGCTTGCGGCCCGCCAGATCGATCACACCACCGATCTTGAAGACGATGGTGCGCGCTCCCTTCGCACCGAGAGCTTCCGAGAGTGAACCCGGTCCGGTGGCATTGAGCGTTGTCACCTCGATCACCTGTCCGCCCTCCCCGCCCCGGGTCGCCGTCCAACCCGGCGGCCGCTGCCATTCGGCGGCTGATGCCCAAGCGGTTGCCAAAAAGCCGAAGGTGATCCATCTCATGACGGCGTTACGTTCCGCAAAGTTCTGGATTATCATCCGGCGGATTTCCCGGAACACGGCACGGTTGCGTGGTTCGGGCCGCGCTTCACCCTTGATCATCCCGCCCGGCGGCTGGAAAGTGGGCGGATGTCCGCACGGGAATCCGCCCTCCACCTGGCCCGCCGCCTCCGCGAAGCCGGTCACACCGCTCTTTTCGCGGGTGGATGCGTGCGCGACCGCCAGCTCGGTCGTGAACCAAAGGATTATGACATCGCCACTTCCGCGACTCCGGGGGAGGTTCTGCGGCTTTTTCCCGGATCCAACGAAGTGGGGGCCCATTTCGGTGTGGTGATCGCCAAACACGACGGCCACCACGTGGAGATCGCCACGTTCCGGACGGATGGTTCCTACAAGGACGGGCGGAGGCCGGAATCGGTGGAGTTCTCTACTCCCGAAAAGGACGCGGAGCGGAGGGACTTCACCATCAACGGCCTGTTCGAGGATCCGGAGACGGGCGAAATCATCGACTACGTGGGGGGAATGGCTGACCTCCGGTCCCGGTGCCTGCGGGCCATCGGGAATCCATCCGCACGCTTTTCAGAGGACGCGCTGCGCCTGCTGCGGGCGATCCGTTTTTCCACTTCATTGGAGTTCCCCATCGAGGAAGAGACGCACGAAGCCATCCGCGGGAATGCCGGGCTGCTGGCGAAGATCTCGCCGGAGCGCATCCGGGACGAATTTTCCCGGATCATCACCTGCCCGCACCGCCGGCAGGGCGTGGAGCTTCTGGTGGAGAGCGGACTGATGGAACACATCGTCCCGGAGGTTTATGCACTCATCGGCTGCGACCAGCCGCCGGAGTGGCACCCGGAGGGGGACGTGTATGTCCACACCCTCATCATGCTGGAGATGCTGGGGCCGGACGCACCGCTGGAGCTGTGCCTGTCCGTCCTGCTGCATGACATCGCCAAGCCACCGACCCGGACGGTGGATGAGGACACCGGACGCATCCGTTTCAACGGGCATGACGCATCGGGTGCTGAAATGGCCGCGGATATTCTCACCCGCTTGAAATATCCGAACGCGGTGATCGATGCTGTCGTGCCGATGGTGGCGCGGCACATGCAGTTCATGCACGTCCAGAAGATGAGGGTGGCCAAACTGAAAAGGTTCATGGCCGAGCCGACATTTCCGATGGAAATGGAGCTGCACCGTGTCGATTGCGGATCTTCCAACGGCTTCACCGACAACTACGACTTCCTCCTGGAAAAGGAGACGGAGTTTTCCGCGCAGCCGCTGATCCCCCCCCGCCTGGTGACCGGGCAGGATCTCATCTCCCGTGGGATGAAGCCCGGCCCGCGGTTCCGCGAAGTGCTGGAATTCATCCAGACCGAGCAACTCGAAGGACGAATCCTTGATCGTGAAAGCGCCCTGAACTATCTGGATGGGTTGCCGCGCGAAACTTCCGTCTGAATTTCCCGTATTCCAACCCAGCCCATTTTCCCATGCATACCATTCCCACCGAACACTCCGATCCCGTGAACGCGCGGATCCTCGCCATTTCCGAGGATCTCATCGCCGGTTTCCACCGCCATCCTTTCCATGTCATCGCGGAGAAATCCGGAGTCGATCTGCCCACGGTCATCGAGCGCATCCGCGCCATGCTGGAAGCGGGCGTTGTCCGCCGAGTGCGCCAGACGCTGCTTTCGACCAAGCTGGCCCACGGTGCCCTCGTCGCCTGGAAGGTGCCGGAGGAAAAGCTGAACGCTGCCTTTGATTTCATGTCGAAGGAGGATCCTTTTTCCGGCCATGTGGTGATCCGCTCAACGGACACAGAGGTTTCCGGTTCCGGCTACCGCCTGTGGACGACGCTCAAAGTGCCTGTGGGCGAATCGCTGGAGTTCCATGCGGACGCGCTCAAGCGCCTGACCGGGGCCACCGAATATCTGCTGATGCCCGCGAACGGCGTCTTCGCCCTCGGGGTGGGACACGTCCGCCGCAGGGAGCTGGAGCCGGGCGACAAGGCGGAGGAGCCTGCGGTCATGATGACCACCGTGCCGGTGGAACTCACGCCGGAAGAATGGAACGTCCTGCTGTGCCTCAAGGAAGAACTCACCCCGGACGAGGTCGTCTATGATCCATGGATCGGCCGGGCGGAGAAAGCCGGTGTTTCCATCGAGCGGTTCTGCGAGGTGGCGGAGACGCTGAACGCGAAGAAGGTCATCGGCCGGTTCTCCACCTTTCTGGAGCACGTGAAACCCTCCTCCACCGGCGAACGGGTCACCCGCTTCAACGGGCTGTTCCACTGGGCGGTGCCGAAGGGCCGTGAGATCGAGGCAGGGGCCGAGGTCGGCCGCCACTTCTGCATGACCCACTGCTACTGGCGGGAAGGCGGGCCGCAGTTCGGCGACGTGAACATCATGGGGGTGGTGCATGGCACCGAAAAGCCGCGCGTGCTGGAGCACAAGGCGGCGATCGACCGCCATCTGGAGTCCATCGGCATCCCCGTTTCCTACACCAACGTCTTCTGGGGCGGGCGCTCCGAGATCAAGCCATCCGAGATCTCCCCGCAGGTCTTCGCGGACTGGCACCGGAAGCATGCCGCGGAGTGACGGTAAAGGTGGATGCCGGACACGGGAATCTCCCTGAGCGCGGCAGCGTCATGGAGTGCGGCAGACCTCTGCCGCTATCAGTCGCGGACATGACTCTCCCCTAACGAAGAGGTTCTCCGCCCCCCGTCCCCGTGCCATTTCTCCTACGGTGGCATCCTCGCCCACAGCGGCGGAGGGCCGCCGCACTCCATGACGCTGCCGCGTCAATGGCATTTCCCTCCTTTACCTGACCCGGTAGTAGCCGTCGGGATTGTAGAGGAAATAGACGTCCTTCGGGTTGAGGCGCGGGAGGAACATGCAGGGCTTGCCGTCGGCATCCACCGTTTCCTCAAACGCCGCCGGAGCCGCCGCTGGCTTCGGCTTCTCCGTCGTATCCGGATCCTTGTTGAGCGAGGTTTCCTCGATGCCGGTCAGGATGTGGTTCACCCACTTCAGCTCCTGTGCCTTGTCCCCGAATTCGCTCCAATCGCCGCCGGAAGCCTTTTCATACATCTTCTTGATGAAGTCATCCGTTGAGATTCCCATCTTTGCCGCGACCGGGCTGGCCAGGCGTTCCCACCAGCGCTGGCTGTCCTGGTAGAATTCCTTCTGCTGGGTGAGATTCAACCTCGCGAACATGAGCTGCGAGGAGATCTGGTGGTGGAGGATGAGGGAATTCGGATAACAGTAGGATTCCTCCGCCAGCGTGGTGATGCACGCGGCCATGGAGGCGGCGAAGGATTTCACCACCACGTGGATGGGAGCCTCGCTGGCTTCCATCGACTTCAGGATGCGGTAGCCGGCCATGACCGAACCGCCGGGGCAGTCGTCGATGACGATGAAGATCGGCAGTTTCTTGTCCTTGTTGTTCCAGTAGTCGATCCGGCTGGTGATGTAGTCCGCGGTGGCCGGGACGATCATCCCGTTGAGAGGGATGCGCCGGTCGGAAATGACCAGCACCCCGTCGTCACGCAGCGGCTTCTCCAGATACACCGGCTTCGCATCGGCGAACTTCGCCCGCTTTTCCGTGGTCTCGATGAGCGAGATGTCGTTCTGGAGCTTGGTCAGCTCCAGCATGGCCTCCGTCTGGAGGGACTTGAGGTCGTTGGTGAGCTTGTCCGCCCTGAGCTTGGCGATTTCACCTTCCTTGGTGAGTTTCTCCTTGTCCGCATCACCCTTCAGTTCGGCCTCGGCCTTTTTGGCGGCGTCCAGCGCGAGCCGCTCGGTGATGAGTTCCCGCTCCATTTTCAGGCGGGTGATCTCGGCACGCAGCTTGTTGGTTTCCGCGGTGAGGCGTTCCGCCTCCAGCTTGTTTTTCGTCGAAAGGGCCTCCGTTTCGGATGACGGGCTGGGTGCCGGTTTCGGCGCGGGAGGAGCCGGTGGTGTCGCCACAGGTTCAGCCGGAACGGCAGGCGGCACGGCGGCTCCCGGGGCGGAAGGACCGGCGGATGCTTCCTTCGCATGACCGAAGGCGGAGAGGGACAATCCGACGAGAACGCAGGTGGTGGGAAGTTTCATGACAAGGACGGGGTGGAACAGGCAAACGGTGAACCAGGCCCAATTTTTTCCCGGAACGTCCGAAATCAAACGATTTCCCGCTTTTTCCGCAAGCCGAGAAACAGCATGCAGGCGACGAACAGGAGGAAAAGGGAGGCTCCGATGGCCAGGAACTTCACCAGTCTGCCGGAGGCCGCGTCCACCTGGGCATCCGTGATGGTGGTGGAAATGACCTCCCCGGCCTTGCGGCGCAGCACGAGATTCCCACCGGAAAGCTCCACTCCGCTGAGTTTCTTCATCGTAGGTCCGAGGACCGGATCCGTCTTGTAACGCTCCGTCACGCGGTAAGGGGACATGCGCTCGATGAATTCCTTCACGACAGTCTTGCCAGGCACCTGGATGTCCGAAATCTGGAGCACCAGCTCGCCCTCGAACAGCTCCGGACGGGCGATGATGGTTCCGTTGAGGTAGCGGGGGTCCGTCGTCACTCCTCCCGACTCCCCTTCCCTTGCGAGCCGGGGCATGCCATTGAGCGGGAACGATGCGGCGATGCGGACGTCCTTCTCACCGATCTCCAGGATCCGGAAAGTTCCCCTGAAGTCCTTGAGGGAGTCATAGACCGCCACCGACGTATTCAGGTCATCCGCGGAGAGGGCCAAGGTGGTGTCCTTTTCATCCGCCAGATCCTGCCGGAAGACCTCCAGCCGCTCCGCCAGCCGGTTGAGATCCCCTTCCCTGCCCTCGATGGAGGTGACAGCCACCGGCACCGGCTTCTCATCGGTGAACTTCGCGATCTCCTTGTATTGGCGGAAAAAGGTGACGATGGAGATGACGATCAGGAAGACCATCATCACGACCACACAGATGAAGATCGCGCAGCCGGCGAAGGGCGAGCGGGCGGTGGCTTTGGCCGGTTCGGTCATGGACGGTTCAAGGTGGGAATGGGGAACAGGTCAGTCCTGGTTGCGGCGGCGTTCCTCTTCCTCCGGAATGCTGTCGGGCGGCCCCGCCGCGGGATCGACAGGTTCATCGGAAAGGTCGGGATCTTCCTTGAGTTCCTCGATCTCCGGCGGTTCGGCGGTGTCCGGAGTCTCGTCGTGATACTGGCTGTGATAGTCGTGGTAGGGATCGTGATCAGGAGTTTCCTCCGCCTTCCAGCCGTCGTCACCGTGGTCCGCGTGCTCGTCATTATGGGCGGTGCGGATGTCTTCATGCTCCTCGTAGTCACGGAGCAGGCGTTCCATGCGCTCCTTCGCCTCCGCTTCCTCGGCCTTCTTCTCCTTCCGTTCCAGCAGCCAGGCCAGGAAAATGCAGATCTCATAGAGGACATACATCGGCAGGGCCATGAGCGAGAGCGTGATGATGTCCGGCGTGGGGGTGAGGACGGCGGCCAGCACCATGATGCCGACGATGGCGTAGCTGCGGGTCTTCTTCATCGTGCCGTAGCTGAGCAGCCCCAGCTTCACGATGACCATGACGACGACCGGCAGCTCGAACGCGACCCCGAACAACAGGGTGAACGTGGTGGCGAAGGAGATGTATTCGCCGATCCGCCATTCGTTCGCGACACCCAGCGAGAGGCTATACTGGTAGAAGAACTCCAGCGCCTTCTGAAGCACCACGAAGTAGGCGAAACAAACGCCGGAAAGGAACAACCCGAACGCGACCGCCAGCGCGGGCCACAGCACCTTTTTCTCATTCTGGTGCAGGCCGGGCAGGATGAACTGGAGGATGAAGGTCAGCAACAGCGGGAACGCAACGATGATACCGGCGAAGAACGCCAGTTTCATGGACAGCATGAAGGATTCCGTGGGTTTCAGGGTGGACATCATCCGCAGGTCCCCGCGCACGGACACCTCCGGCTGGACCTTGCGTTCGATGAGGAATTTCACCTGCTCCCGCACCTTCTGCTCCGGGGTGACTTCATTGAGGAATGCATCCCGTTTCTCTTCCGGAAGCGTGAGAGCAGCCCGCTGGAGGGCGGCGATGCGGGCATGCAGCTCCAGATCCGGGTCCTTCAGGTGGCGCAGGAAAATCTCCCGTTCTCCGGTAGGCAGGCTGCCCGCGGCATGCTCCGCCGCCTTCGCCGCTTCCCAGCGGTCCGGGGTGAGGGGGATCGGTGGATTGGCGAGCTGCTCCTTCGCCGTATCATCCAGCACCTTGTAGATCGGCCGCTGGAGGATCTCCATGAGATGCTTCTGGAACGCGAAGCACAAGACCATGGAAAGAATCAGGGTAATGGCGATCCGGAACACCGTGACGCGCAGGTCCTCGAGGTGGTCAAGGAACGGCTTTTCATTGTCCGGATTCACGTGATCCCGGAGTTGGAAGACCTTTTTGAGCAAAAACATGCCTGTGGGCCGGGATTCAACGCGGGGGTGACGGCGTCCGCAAGTCTCTAGAGGCGCTTTTGTTTCATGCAAGATCCGGCGGATTTCCGCGTAGGCGGAGAATTCCCGGCAAATCTCCACGGCAATGATGGCCGAAAGCTTGCCCGGTGGGGAGGCGACGCCTAAAACCGCATGGAATGAGTGAACCACCCCAGCGCCGCATCCGGACCCTCCCTGCGGCCGCACTGGTGGTGGCCAGCATGGTGGGCACAGGTGTCTTCACCAGCCTGGGCTACCAGGTGGGGCCCATCCCGTCCGGCCCCGCGCTCATGCTGGTCTGGGCGCTGGGCGGATTGCTGGCCCTGTGCGGTGCCCTCTGCTATGCGGAACTCGGTGGCGCCCTGCCCCGCTCCGGTGGGGAGTATCATTTCATCTCCACCCTCTACCACCCGTCCATGGGCTGGGCGGCGGGATTGATCTCCGTGGTGGTCGGTTTCGCCGCGCCAACGGCACTGGCCGCCATACCGCTTGGAAACTACGCGCACAGCGCCGTGGACTGGCTCCCGGCAAAGGCGGTGTCCATCACCGCGCTGGTGGCGGTGACGGCGGGCCATCTGATCACGTTGAAATCCAGCGCCTGGCTCCAGACCGTCTCCACGATCCTCAAGCTGTCGCTCATCGTGGGATTCGTGATCGCCTCGTTCGTGCTGCCCGGAAAGGGCGACGTCAGGTGGGAACCGAAGCTCACCGAGGACTTGGCCATCATCCTGCAACCCGCGTATGCCATCGCCCTGCTATTCGTGTTCTACGCCTACTCCGGCTGGAACGCGGCGATCTACATCCTGGATGAGATCGAGGACGTGCGCCGCACCCTCACGCGGGCCTTGCTGCTCGGCACCGTGCTGGTGACCATCCTCTACCTGCTGCTGAACATGGCTTTCCTGAGGGCCGCTCCCCTCGCCTCGTTGCAAGGCGTGAACGAAGTGGGCTTCGTCGCGGCGGTATCCCTTTTCGGAGAAGGCGCGGCGCGCTGGTTCAGCGGACTGCTTTCCCTGGGACTCGTCGCCACGGTCAGCGCGTTGATCTGGGCGGGGCCACGGGTGCTGAATGTGATGGGCAAGGATTTCCCGGCCATCGGCCTGCTGGGACAGCGCAACCGGCACGGCATCCCGGTGGCGGCGACGTTGTTCCAATTCCTGCTGGCACTGATCTTCGTCTGTGTGGGCGATTTCGAGCGGTTGCTCACCTACACGCAGTTCGGCCTGACGCTGTGCTCCTTCCTCACGGTGGCGGGCATCTTCATCCTGCGCGCGACGAGGCAGCCTGTGCCCGGGGCATTCCGCTGCCCGTGGTTCCCACTGCCGGCGCTGGTGTTCCTGGCGATGACCGGATTCGTGATGGTGCGCTCCTTCATCGCCGCCCCCGGCCCCACCATCGCCGGACTGGGGACCATCCTGCTGGCATGGCTGTTGTATTTTCCCCTGAAACGGTTGAAAGTCCCCTCAAGCCGGTAAAACGCTCCATCCTCATCCCACCATCCATGAAACGCTCCCACGCCCTGCTCCTGCTCGCCTGCGCCTTCATCGCCGGTTGCGCATCGAAACCGAAGACGAGCAAAGTCCAGTATCTGGAAGACCCGCCACCGGAGTTCAAGGAAGTGGGGGGAGAGGCCGGCGCGAATGACATCGCCCTCTTCCTCGCAGGCAAGCCGGTCCGGCGGGGCGCGCTCCTCTCAAAGCTCCAGCTCACCGTCGATTACCAGGTCCACCAGCGCGAAATGCGTTCCGTCTGGAGGCAGCTCGCCAGCCGCCGGATTTCCGCGATGAACACATGGTCCGCACAGAATCTCCCCTCACCGGGGGTGGTCCACTATCCATTCGGCGGACCCGATCTGCTGCACGTGCGCGGCATGTTCCCCGATGCGCCGAACTACGTCCTGCTCGGCCTGGAAGGCGTGGGCGAGGTGCCTCCGCTGGAACACCTGCCGCCGGAGGAGGTGCTGGGGGCACTGCCCGCCTACCGCGAAGCGACGAAAACCCAGCTCCGCGTGGGCTACTTCATCACGAAGGACATGCGGTCCGACCTGGAACGCAGCGCGCTGCGCGGGGTGACGCCGATCCTGCTGGGAACCATCGCCCTTTCTAACGGCACGGTCACGGGCGTGTCCTCCGTTTCCGCAGGCGGAAAGCCGGGAGTCGAGATCACCTTCAATGATGCCCGTGGCGGAGGCCACCGCGCGACCTACGTCTCCGGCGACCTTTCCAACAGCGGCTTCAACGGTGCCTACCAATCCTGGGTCGCGTCACAGGGCAGAGGCGTCACCTACTTCAAGGCGGCGTCCTACCTGACGCACGATGACCGGTTCTCGAAAGTGCGGAACTTCTACCTCGCAAACTCCAACGCCATCCTGCAGGACGACTCTGGCATTCCCTTCCGCTATTTCGACCAAGGTCAGTGGAACATCCGCTACTTCGGCAACTACGAGGCACCCATCGAGCTATTCGCCAAACATGCCCAAGCGGATTTGCGCGCCGCCTATGCCGCCAATCCGACGACATCCATCCCCTTCGGCTCAGGCTACCACTACAACGCCTGGAACGCGAACCTGATCCTGGCGACGAAACGCTGAGCGACACCAAATATCACGGATCGATGTTCTTCGCGGGTTCGTCGAACCCCTTCGCACTGATGATCTGCTTCTGTGCCAGCAGCTTCTCCTGGAGGTCCTGGACCGGCAGATCATGCAGCGGCTTCCCTGACTTGATGCTCATGGAGGCGGCCACGCCGGAGGCATGGCCCAGCATCATATAGACCGGCTCCATCCGCAGGGTGGAGAGGGCGATGTGGGAGGCTGAGACGCAGACCGGAACGAGGAGGTTCGCAGCCTCCGCCTTTTTCGGCAAAAGGACACGATAGGGAATTTCATACGGTTTCACGAAAATCCCGCCCTTCATGCTTCCTTCGGGGACGATCCCGCCGTCCTTGCCGGCCACATATTGCACGTCATGGACGTCCAACCGGTAGCTGCCGAGCGCGACGGAGTCCGGCTTGAAACGTGAGGCCTCGTCCTGGGCGTCCTTCTGTGTCATCACGAAGTCTCCCACCAGACGGCGCGCCTCCCGGACGTAGATGTGGTGGGGGAAGTTCCCGTTGTCGGTGAACTCGTCCTTCGCATAGCCCCAGCGCGACATCTCCTTCCGGATCGCCTTCGGCACGGACGCATCCGTCAGCAGGAACCAAAGGTATCCTTCGCTGTATTCCCGATGCTCGCGGGCGATCACGGCGCGTTCCTCCCTGCTGGCCTCCGGAAACGCCCACGATCCACCGATCCACTCGCCGGTCCGGGAGTCCGTCTTCCGGTTCGGCAGCATGTTCAGCGGCAGCAGCGCGCCCAACGAAGCGGGCGGCTTCCGTTCGATGCGGGCGACATCCGCCGCGTAGCTGGCCCGGTGGTAGTTGGCGGGACGGGTGATGGGCACGCGGTTCTCCGCCACATCCGTCAGGCAGACGCGGTAGGTGTAACGCTGCGTCTTGCCATCCGCCTGTCCCACTTTCTCCGGCGGATAGCGGACCCCGGCGAGCGGTTCGTCATATTCCGCACTCCCCTCCCGTCCCACACGGTTGGAGCATCCCGCCCATTTGATGAGATCACCCTCATAGCTGGCGTCGATGAAGACGGAGGCGGAAATGCGGCGCTTGTTCTCCGTGGTCACGGAAAGGATGCGCGCCCCCTCTTTCTCAAGGGAGGCCACGGGCTCCTCCTTTAGCACTTTCACCTGCGTCTCCGCCAGCCAATCATCGAAGATCTTTTCCGCTACATGCGGCTCGAATCGCAGGCCCTTCCGGCACAGTTTCACCTGCTCCGATTGCTCTCCATACTTCCCGATGTAATGGCGGTGGATCCGGTCATGGAACTCCCTGCCGAGTCCGGCGAAGGTCTTCTCATCCCCTGCGTTCGACATGGCGAGACCGCTTGTCCGCATCGCGCCGAGGTGCTTGTCTTCCGTGATGAGGATGACGCTGCTGCCCTCCTTCGCGGCGGCGATAGCCGCGACGATGCCGCCCGGCGTGGAGTCATAGACGAGGATGTCCGCCTTCAGGGAGGCTTCCTGCGCGTGGCAGAACGCCGGGGCCAACAGGAGGAGCGCGAGGAAAATGCGGAGCCGACGGGTTTTCATGAACCGTCAGATACGCGGCATGCGGGGAATCCTCTCACACACCCGGCCAGGGAGGGTGCCATTTGATGGCGGAGGGATCCGCCTGCGTGAGCAGCTCACGGGCCTCCGGCAGAGACAGGCCCCATTTTTCCAGGCGCACCTTCACCTGCTCGTCCGTGGTCAGGTTGCGGATGTTTGGGGCGGGAACGCTTTCCTCATCCCAGGTCGGGTTGGAAAGGATGTCACCGGGATGGATGGCATCCGCATCATCCGCGGTGAAGATGACATATCCCGTGGCACTGGGCAGCCCGATGAAACGCCCTTGGTCCGACTTCGCACAGACGACCAGCTTCATGCTCCGGCAGAGGTTGTGATGGATTTCCGGCGGTCAATGGCCAGCGGTAGGAGCACCACCAAACCGGCGATGAAGAAAACCGCGTTCACGAAGATGGCGGTGCGTTCACCGAAGAAGGTCGCCGCCATGCCGAACACGGGAGGCCCGATGACCGCAGCCAGCTTCGTGAAGAAACCCCAGTAGCCGAAATACTCCCCGCTCTTTCCTTCCGGCGTGAACGTGGCAACAACCGCCCGCCCGGCGGACTGCAGCGAACCCATCGCCACACCCGCCATCGCGCCGATGATGTAGAACTCCAGCTTCGTCCGGCACATGGATCCCCACACGCAGACGGTGATCCAGAGGAGCAGCGAAAGGATGAGCGCGAGCTTCGGCCCCTTGCTGTCCTGGAGGAACCCGAAGCCATATGCCCCAGCCACCCCGGCGAGCTGGAGCACCACGAACAGGCCGATGATCTCCGTCTGTTCCATGCCCACCACCTTGGTCGCGTAGATGGAGGCGTAGGCGACAACGGAGGCAAGGCCTGCGGTGAACAGGGTGAGCGCGACGAAAAATTTCCCGAGCGGACCACCGCTGGTCAGCGCGCCAAGAGATCCGCGGATCTCCCGGAAGCTGCCAGCCAGCAGGTTCTTCCCTGCCGGGAGCGGCTGCGGGATGGCCCGCTCACGGAGCAGCAGCAACGTCGGAAGGGCTGCCGTCATGAAGAACACGCCGGTCATCAGGAAGGTCCACGGGGCGCGGCCCTCACCACTTTTGAAAATCAGCAGGGCGAGGATGAGGCTGAGCAGGCCACCGAAGTAGCCGAAGCTCCAGCCGTAGCCGGAGATCTTCCCAGCCGTCTCCGGAGTGCTGATTTCCGGAAGGAACCCGGAGCAGATGTTCTCGCTCATCGAGAACGCGATGTTGGCGATCGCCACCAGCCCGATGGCGAACGCGACCTCGCCCTGCCCCACGAAAAACAGAAGGCAGGTGGCCGTGGAGCAGACGATGGTCGAAATCATCAGGAAGAGCTTCTTGGACGCCTTCACATCCGCGATCGTCCCGATGATCGGGGAAAGCAGGATGACCACGCACTGGGAAAGGCTCAACGTCCAGCCCCACGCCGCATTCGCCCAAGAGGCCCCACCCGCGACGACCTGCTGGAAATACACCGCATAGACCACCGTGATGATCACCGTGGTGAACGCGGAGTTGGCGAAATCAAAGCAACACCACCCGAAAATCTCCCTCTTTTTCACCGGTTCGTTCCGGACGGCAGGCTCATTCATCTGCCGCCATTAGAGCCGGTTCCGGGGAGGATGCAAGCGGGGCGAAGGATGGAATGGGGTGGTCTGGACTGGGACCGCGGAATCCATTCCGCCCCGTAGCAATGCGACGGCGAAGCCAATGCCGGTCTGAAGACCGGCGCTCCCAGCAGCCAGCGAAACCAAGCGGAATGAATTCCGCGGTCCCAGTCCGGAAGCAACGGTACGCCCGCGGCCCTACCGGGCTTTTCAACTCCTCACGCCGCCACTTCCAGAGAACGGCGGGCGTTCACCAATTCATCCGCGATGATGTCGATGGCCGCTGGCATGTGCATGGGCATGACCCGTCCGTTGATCTCGATGCGGTGGTTCCCCGGGATGGAACGTACTTTCCGCAGGATCCACATGGCGAATGCGGTGCCGCTGATGACGCGCAGATTCACCCGCAGGGGCAGCAATGCGCCTGACTCTCCTCCCGGAATCGATTCCGTAGGCAACCGGACGCCAAGCGGGACAGCCTCGCCCCGGGCAAGATTGGTGGCCAGGTTCGGACGGTCGGTGAGGATGATGACATCGCGCATGGTGTGGAAGCGGTTTGGATTTGAACGGGTTACCCAAGCAATGGGGATGCCAAGGGGAAGTTCCTTACCGTTACTGGATTTTTCATAAATCCTTCGCTAGCAGGACGATGCGAAATGCAAAATCCGCCCCGCATTTTGCAAATCCCGGACTTGTGGAGACAGGCCGTTTCCCGTTAGAAATCAGTGAGCCGTGCAGAGCATCTTTTCTCATTCCAGAACGGCACGCGGCAGTTGGCTCGTGGGGAGGCAACCGTTTCTGGACGACTCTGCGGCGGCGGTGGCGCTGTTGAAACAGGCGAATGGCTCCGGAGACCACCTGCTGGCCATCGAGATCGCCGAAGCCGTTCTGGCCGCCAAACCTGCGGATCGCGCCGGGATCGTGCAGCAGATGGCCCGCGCGCTGGCCGTGCTGGGATCCTTGGAAGCCGCCCGCTCCAAGCTGGATGAACTGGCCGCGGAACACGGCGCATCCGCGGAGACATCCGGCCTGCTGGGGCGGGTGGAAAAGGACCTGGCGGCGGGGTCTCCTACCGCTGAAAAGCGCGCGCAACACCTGCAGGCGGCGCTGGCGCACTACGCGGCCGGTTTTTCATCCGCTTCGGCCGCCGGAGATTCCGGAGGGGCTGCCTATTGCGGGATCAATGCGGCCGCGATCTCCGTTCTGCTGGATGATCCCGCCACCGCAAAGGAGATCGCGGAGAAAACCCTCGTCCACGCGGACGCGGCGAACGACTACTACTCCCTCGCCACCCGTGCCGAGGCGCAACTGATCCTGGGGAACGAAGGCCAAGCCCGGAGCCTGTATGAGGAAGCCGCGCGGCTGGCCTCCGCGGAAAAGCGTCTCGCGGACCTTTCATCCACCCGCAGGCAGTGCCGTGAGTTGTGCCTGAAACTGCATGGCCGCAGGGACCACATGGATTCCTGTTTCCCCGCTGGCGGGATCGCCGTCTTCTCCGGACAGCCGGATCTCGAACCGACGGAGGAAGAAGCCACCGCGATGCGCGCGGTGCTCTCAACTTGGCTGAAAGAGCGGCAGATCCGCGAGGCGTTCGGCAGCCTGAAGACCCGGTGGGACATCGTCCTGTTGGAAGCGGCCCGCGATGCTGGACTGGATCTGCATATATCGATGGGTGCCGCCCCCGCAGGGGATGACCCGGCCCGGATACATGCCCTGCTCCACCATGCCTCTTCACTGATGGAGCCACCTTCGGAAGGCGAGGATGACACGGCCTTCATCGACCGGATGATGACCGCCCGGGCTACGCTGCGGGCGGATCACCTGGGTTTCACGCTGGAAACTTTGGCCGTTGGCGCGGACTTTTCCGCCACCGCCCTGCCTTTCTGGCAGCGGAAAAATCTCCATGTCTCCGCCCGCCGTCCAGCCGCTCCGGAAGAGGATGCCGTGCCGGACAAGGAGGCTCCCGCCGATGCGGTCCCTTTTCCGCGCGCGCTTGCGACGGCGAAGGGCAGGACGGAGGTGCTGGCGCTGCTGCATTTCCGCTTTTCCGATTACACGAACTTCGGTGAAGGAGGCCCGATCGTATTCCAGAAAGCGGTGCTGGGTCCCATCGCCGCGCGGCTGGCCATCGCGGTTCATCCTCCCCTGGCACGGCAGGGATTCGGCGCGGACTATCTCTTCCTTTTCGATGATCTCCATGCCGCCGGTGTGGCCTGCTTCGACCTGTTGCAGGCACTCGAAGAGTCCGCTTCCCTTGCCCCCCCCTCCGTCTGCCTCCATGCGGGGCCGGTGATGCAGTTGGTGAATCCGGTGCTGAACTTCCATTCCCACGAAGGCACCTCCATTCTCCGCGCCGCCGCGGTCGCTGCCGCCCTGCCACCGGGAACCGTGGCCGCCACCGAAAGCTTCACCGCCCTTTCCGCCCTGGAATCCATCCGGGGATTCCGCTTCGAGCACTCCGGGAAACTGCAGTTCGGCAATTCCTCCGAACGCATCTACCGCGTGCAGCCCGCATGATCCGCCATGAACCGACTCGTCATCGTCCCTGATCCCGCGCTGGAGGCGGCGGGCGCGCTGCTTTCCGCGAAACTGTCCGCCATCACGCAGGAGATCAGCGCGGACCATCTCCCGCAGTTCCTCGGCACGCATGCGTTGCGCTGCCTTGACTGGGCGGCCGCGGAGGCTCCGGCCGCGGAGCTGATCCTCTGGGGTACGGATGGCAACAGCCATGCGGTGGCGTGGAACTCCACCGGGAACCTCGCAAGAGCACAGGCGGATGGAAGCGAAGGCCTGATCGCCCGTGTGGCGGGCAGCCAGCGCTCCGCCACCGAGGCCGCTTATGATCTCCAGGCCGCGGAGTGGACGAACCTTGAACGCCTGCGCGGTGCCTCCATTTCCGCCATGGCGGCCAGCCCGATCATCCTTTTCGGCACCACAGCCGCCGTCCTGAGCCGTGTCTTCTATGGACAGGATGAATCCCAAGCCCTCCCGGCTCCTCCCGCCGACACGGCATCCCTGCTCGGCAGGCTGATCGAAGACCGCCTCATCCGCACCACGCTCGGCGTGGAGTCCGCATGAACCACCGCTCCAACTGGCTGAGTCCCGAGCAAGCCCGCAAAGCCATCGCGGAGGGCCGCGGCGCGGGTATCCGGATCGCCGTGATCGATTCGGGAATCGAACTCACCCACCCCGCGATGGCCGGACTGCGGCTGGTCGATGACCTCGCCTTCGAGCTGACAGCGGAGGGCGTCGTGAAACGCTCGCCTGCGTGGGGAGTCGATCTTTTCGGCCATGGCACCGCCGTGGCGCATGTCATCCGCAGGATCGCTCCGGAGGCACAGATCGGCAGTTTCCGTGTGCTGGACCAGCGTCTGGGCAGCAAGTTCCAGATCATCCGGGAGGCAGCGGCACTGGCGGTGGATCTGGGCTATGACATCATCAACTGCAGCTTCGGCAGCCGGGCGGACATCACCCGCATCGAGCACTTCAAGCCATGGATCGACACGGCCTACCGCCGCGGGGTGCATGTGGTGAGCGCCTGTGACAATGACGATTTCCGCAACGCGGAGTGGCCCGGCCATTTCCCGACCGTCATCACGGTGAACATGGCGAAGACGGAGAGCGATGACCTGTTCTTCCGCTGGGACCAGCCCGTGGGTGCCTTTTCCTCCCATCTGGTGGAGTTCGCCGCACGCGGCGTGGACCTGCAGGTGCCGTGGAAGAACGGCCGCTGGTCGAAGAAGACCGGCAGCAGCTTCGCCGCACCCCATGCCGCCGGCCTCCTTGCACGCCTGCTTTCCATGCAGCCGGGGCTGAAGCCACCGGTGGCGAAGGCGTTGCTCCAGGAGATCGCCACGCCATGGGATCCCTCCATGCGGGGGCCGAACTTCTGAGCTGCTCCGAGAGCCGCATTGACCCATCCGCATGTTTCCGCTCATCTGTCAGGAAGCATGAAACCGTTCTCCATCTTGCTGTCGCTGGTCCTCACCTTGTTCGCCGCGCTTCCCTCCTCCGCCGCTGACGCGGGCGATGACCCCGGCCAGGTGACGGAGAAATTCTACGCCGGATATGTGGCGGAGGTGGATGCCAACCGCGACACCAAGGCATGGGTGGCGAAGTCGAAGCTGGTGACCGACAAGTTCAAGAAAGCCTACGCGAAGATCATGAACTCGGAGGAGGTGGACGCGGATCCGGTGCTGAACGCACAGGACATCCCTTCCCAACCATTCAAGACCGAAACGGCGATCACCAAGGCAGACACCGCCACCGTGGTGGTGGCCTCTTCCTTTGGGGAAGACAAACACAAGCTGAAGCTGAAACTGGTGAAAGTGGGCGGCATCTGGCTGCTGGATGGATTGCCGGAGTGAGGCAACTCCACATCCCCGTTGATGGACACTCTTCGCTTTCCAACGGCGGAAGTTGGATGCTTCCTATCCATGCATGAAACTGCCGCTGTTCACCACCCTCGCCGCGCTCACCGCCGCCACCACGATCCACCTGACAGGCCCCGCAAGGGCTGGCGACACGCTGGTCCAGGTGTCCACCATTGACGCGCTCATCCAGGGAATCTTCGACGGCGGGGTGAGCTTCGGGGACCTGAGGAAGTCCGGTGACTTCGGCATCGGAACGCTGGACAATCTGGATGGCGAAATGCTCGCGCTGGACGGGAAATTTTTCCAGATCGCTTCGGACGGCGTGGTGAGGGAGATCCCGGACAAGGTGGAGACTCCCTTTTCCGCGGTGACTTTCTTCCAGAGCGACAAGACGGTGGCGCTGGGGAAAATGGAATCTCTGGATGCACTGCAGAAGCGGCTGGATGAGGAAACGCCGTCCGTGAACCTGTTCTACGCGATGAAGGTCACCGGCACCTTTCCCAGGATGAACCTGCGCAGTGTGCCCCGGCAGAATCCCCCCTTCCCCACCCTGACCGAGGTGGTGAAGCATCAGTCGATCTTCAAGCTGGAGAACGTCCGCGGGACGCTGGTGGGTTTCCGCTGCCCGCCTTATGTCAAAGGCATCAATGTCCCCGGCTATCATTTCCACTTCATCAGCGAGGACCGGAAGCAAGGCGGCCACGTGCTGGACTGCGCGCTGGCGGATGGAGAGGCGGGCATCGACATCCTGGAGAACTTCAAAATGCTCCTGCCCGGTGACCGGGAGTTCCTGAAGGCGGACTTCACGAAACATGACGAAGCCGCTCTGGAGGCCGTGGAGAAGCTGAAGAAAAGCGAGTGAACCGCGCGGAGGCGGGAGGCCGGGCCGGTGCATTTTTGGAATGCATCGCCACGGCGGATCCCTATAAATCCCACCAGCCCATGACCGACCTTCCACCTTCCCATCCAGCAACCGACCCATGAGCGGAAGTACCGGGAAGAAATGGGGCAGTTGGATCTTCTTCGGTGTCCAGATCCTGATCGCCGCGGCGATCCTGTGGTGGGTGCTGGCCCGCCCGGACTTCTCCACCAGCTTTGTCACAGCCTGGAAGAACATCCACCCCGGCTGGTTGGTGGCGGGGGTGATCTTCGCAGGGGCAAGCATCGCCGCGCATGTGTGGCGGTGGTGGATCTGCCTGCGCCTGCTGGGCATCCGGGCCGGATGGAGGATGCTGGCACGGGTTTTCCTCGCCAGTTCCTTCGTCGGCACCTTCGTCATCGGCGGCATCGGCGGCGATGCGGCCCGGGTTCTGATGCTCACCCGGCAGTTCCCGGGTTCCGCCTCCCGGTTGATGGTTTCCGTACTGGCCGACCGCCTCTGCGGGCTGATCTCGTTGATCCTCCCTGCGGTGCTGTTCACTTTCCCCGCCCGTGAGATGCTGTCCGCAACCCCCACCGGAAAGGCAGCGGTGCATTTCCTGTGGGGCTATCTGGTGTTCTCCTCGCTGCTGTTCCTTTTCTGCTGGTTCTGCGGCACGGAGAATGCCCGGAAGTGGCTGCCACGATGGATGCCCGCGCGGGAGTGGATGCTGCATGTTTCCGGTTGCTTCGAGCAACTGCGTCCCAGCGGCGCCAAATTGCTGTCTGCGGTGGCGGCGAGCGTGCTGATGCTGGCCCTCCACTTCGCCACCTTCTGGTGCATCGCCCGGGGCTGCCAGGCGGGCGTGACGCTGCATGAGATCACCACTGTCATGCCAGTGGTGGAGGCCGCCACCACCGTCCCCGCCACTCCCGGCGGCATCGGCATGCGGGAGGAACTCTTCCGGGACCAACTGGCGTCCCTGAGCCGGACGTCCTCCGGAGCGTCCGTCCTCATCTCCCTCGGAGGCTTCCTCTGCGGGCTGGTCTGGTGCCTGCTGGGCGGACTGGCCGCCGCCTCCCTTCTTCCACGATCCCTCTCCCTGCGAAAACATGCCGGAAACGCCGCCTGACACCACCCCGGGACTCGCGCTGAGCCTGGAGTCCTCCTACTTCGGATTCTTCGCCCATGCGGGGTTCGCCGCCGCGCTGCTGCACCATGGCATCCGTCCGGGATTCTTCGCGGGCGCATCCTCCGGCTCGATGATCGCCACGCTGCTGGGGGCCGGGTTCACTTCGGAGGAAATCAAAACGATCATCTTCGACCCGAAGTTCAAATGGAGCTTCTGGGAGTTGAAGAGCTTCGCACGCGGCTTCGCGATGATGTTCTGCTGGCCGGGCGTGAGCGGCCTGACCTCCGCGCGGGATGCGCGGAAATACCTCACCCGCGTGCTGCTGGAGCGTGCGCCGGTGCTAGAGGCCTGCAGCCACGGTGAGGTGTCCGTCACCGTCGCCAACCTGAACAAGCTGCGCACGGAGATCCTCACCACCGGGGACAGCGTGTCCGCCATCCTGGCGAGCTGCGCTTTTCCATGCTTGGTCTCCCCTCAGGAGGTCGGGGGCGAGCTGTGCTGGGACGGAGGGTTGGCGAACAGCTCCCCTTTCCTGCACTACGCGGACGATGATCGGGTCGATACCATCATCACCCACCACATCCACCATCCCTCGGTGGCGGACCGGTGGAAACAACCGGGCTTCCGCCCGCGCATCGCGGACACCTTGTCCCGCGGACACCTGCTCATCACGGCGGAGATCCACCGCCTGCACCTGCAGGTGATGGAAAAGTCGGGCAAGCGCATGCTGCCCGTCACCACCACCACGGACCGCCCGGGCCTTTTCAGCGGCAGGGCGGCCCAGCAACGGTGCTATGATCGGGGATGGGAAAGCGGTGAAACCTTTGCCACGGGATACCTGGCAAGCCCACGTGGCTGATTCAACCGCCGCAGCGGACAGGGCCTGTGCGGCCCTGTCATCATTCAGCGGTCGGAACCCACCATCTTGCGGATGGCATTGAGACCGCTCCGCAGGATTCCACCGGACGGGGAAGAACCACGCGTTTCACCACGCTCATCCACCTGATAGCGGCTGCGGGTGGAGCCATCGCCCTGGCCCTGGTTGCCGGAGCCCTGGGGGCGTTCACCGTTGCCACGGCGGCGGTCCCCGCCCTGTGGCTGGCGGCCACCTCCACCTTGGCGGCCACGGCTTCCACCGCCACCGCCTTGTTGTTGCTGGCGTCCGCCGCCCCCCTGGCGTCCGCGGTTTCCACCGCCTCCACCCTGTTGCTGCTGGCGTCCGCCCTGAACCATGCGTCCGCCGGTCTTGAGCTTCACGTGGCGCTGGGCCAGATCCTCGTCGTGCCACTCATGGTCGTTCGAGTGCGGGACGGGCATCTTGATGACTTTCTCGATCTCGCGCAGGAACTCGCGCTCATCCTCCGAGCAGAAGGAAACGGCGCGGCCTTCCGCACCGGCACGGCCCGTCCGGCCGATCCGGTGGACATAGGCTTCCGGCTCGTTCGGCAGGTCGAAGTTCACGACCAGCCCGACGTCCTTCACGTCCACGCCACGCGCGGCCACATCCGTCGCAACGAGGATGGGCGTGAGGCCCTTTTTGAAGCGGTCCAGCGCCTTCTCGCGCTGGGCCTGCGACTTGTTGCCGTGGATGGCGTCGGCAGGAAAACCGGAGGAGGAAAGGCTTTTCGCCAGCTTGTTCGCACCGTGCTTGGTGCGGCTGAAGACGATGGTGAGCTTGCCCGACTCCACACCGGATTGCTCGCGCAGCAGCTTCTCCAGCAGCGGGCGCTTGTCGTCCTTCGACACGAAGCAGACGGTGTGCTCGATGCGTTCCGCGGTGGTGGACTCCGGCGCGATGGAAACGCTGGCCGGATCGCGGAGGATGGTCTTCGCCAGATCGACGATGTTCGGTGCCAGGGTGGCGGAGAAGAACAGCGACTGCTTGCGGGCAGGCAGGAAGGAGATGATGCGCTTCACATCCCGGAGGAAGCCCATGTCCAGCATGCGGTCCACCTCATCCAGCACGAGGAACTCGACGCCGGAAAGGTCAACGCAGTTCTGGTCGATGAGGTCGAGCAGGCGGCCCGGTGTCGCCACCAGCACGTCCACGCCGCGGCGCATCGCGTTCACCTGCGGCACCTGGCCGACACCGCCGTAGATGAGCGTCTGGGAGAACCGGACGTACTTGCCGTAGGTCGTGAAACTCTTGCCGACCTGGCCGGCGAGTTCGCGGGTAGGTGCGAGCACCAGCACGCGGCACTGCTTCGGGCGGACCTGTTTCGGCTTCTCATGCAGTGCATGGAGGATGGGCAGCGCGAAGCTCGCGGTCTTGCCGGTACCGGTCTGCGCGCAGCCGAGCACGTCACGGCCCTGCAACAGATACGGGATCGCCTGGGCCTGGATGGGAGATGGCGTCTCATAGTTGAGTTCAGCCAAAACCTGATGGAGGGGAGCCGCCAGTGGCAGCGCCCCGAATGTATTCGTGGTCATGTTTTCAGAATGCCAGCCCGCGCCAATGTAGTGGCGGCTGGCGGGTCGATGAGGTTGTCAGTGAATCCCAGAACAATCTCTCATCGATGAAGACCGGAACAGGCTCGGACCAAGAAGGCCCTGCGACGCTCGGAAAAGCGCGTGGCGGATGGATAGCCGATGTTTCCCGGAAAACAAGGGTTAATTATCAGGCTCCCCACGGCTCCTACATTAGGGATGGGCAGCTCCCTGATACCTGCATTTTTCAACCGCAGATGAACGGGATGGACGCAGATTCACGCAAAATCTCTGTTTTCATCTTACGCCCCGGACTTTTGGAGCCGAAGTTGGTGGTTCAGATCCGGGCTTTAGATCCATCCTGACGTTCATCTGCGTCCATCCCGGTTCATTTTACGAAGGATTTCGAATGATCAGTTCGTCCATGTCGCTTCGCTTCCATTGCGGTTGGATTTCTCCCTAATGTAGGGACGCCGAGGCTCCACACCTCTGGAATTGCAGCCTTGACGCACGGGGGCCGGGAATGTTGGCCTCATGGAAACCCTTATTTCCCGCATCTTGGTTTTTTCCAAGTGCATTCATCCCAACGGACTCCCCCATGAAGCCCATATTCTTCCCCTGCCTCCTCGCCTGCGCGCTCATTTTTCCGGCATCGTCCGAGGCGGAAACCTTTTATTGGGATGGCGCGACCGGCGGGGGGTGGGACCAGAACACGAACTGGGCGACCACCCTGGAGGGAGGAACCGACCCGGCCGGTGTTCCCGGCGCCGGGGACACCGCCGTCTTCAGCGTGACCGGCCTGACAGGTGCGCGGGCCGTGAATCTCAACGGAAACCGGCAGGTGGCGGGGCTGGAGTTCAACAATGCCGACACCGTCACCCTCCAGGCGGGCGGCACGAACCGGATTCTGGAACTGGGTGCCGGTGGCATCATCGCCGGAGCCGCGACGAAAACCGTCAACATCGGCAGCACCACCACGAACCAGAATGTGTCCATTTCGCTGATGGCGGCGCAGGCATGGACCTATAACAGCACCGCCGCCTCTCCGGTCAACGGTTGGGGCATCTATGTGAGGAATGCCGTGAGCTTGGGGATCTCCGGCACCCATACCCTGACGCTCGGAGGCACCATCAGTTCCACGAACCCGCTGAGCGCCGTCAGCGGGGCGGTCAGCGACGGTGCGGGCACGCTCAACATCGAAATGAGCGGCAACAACAACCTGCGCTGGACGCTGTCGGGTGACAATTCCTACACCGGCACCACGGTCGTCAAAAACGGCGGCCTGACCATCGGCCATGTCAACGCCCTCGGCAGCACCTCCACGGGAACGACGGTTGAATCCGGCGCGTCGATTTTCCTGCGGAGCACCATCGGCTCCATCGCGGCGGAAGCGCTGACGATCAGCGGTTCCGGCTCGGGGTCGAGCGGTGCCCTCCGCAACGTCAATGGGGTCAACACTTGGAACGGGGCCATCACATTGGCCGGAAGCACCTACATCGGGGCGGACAGCGGTGCCGGGAGCATTTTCACCCTCAGTGAAACCGCCACGATCAGCCGGTCCGGCGCTGGAGACAGGATCGCCACGTTCATGGGCGGCGGAACCATCGAGGTGCAAGGAGCCATCAACGGCGACATCGCCGTCACCCGGGGTGTGAACGGCACCCTGCTAATGACCGGCGCGGCCAAGGCCTACACCGGTGCCACCAACATTTCCTCGAACGGCCACATGATCCTGAATACCTCCCTGAGCGGCACCTCCCAGGTGACGGTCAACGGGAACCTGCGCGGAAATGGCGGCTCGATCCGGACGGGCGCGGCCGTGAGTGTGACGGGCACCGGAGTGCTGGCTCCCGGCACATCGTCCACGGTCCAGGACATCGGCATCCTCTCCATGGGCGCCCTTTCCCTCCAGAATCTCTCCACGATGGCGCTGGACATCCATTCCGGAGATCTGACCAGCGATGTTGTGGAGGTCACCTCCCTCAATCTGACCAACGGCGCGGTTCTCACCGTCAACGATCTCGGTTCCTCCACCATCGGCATCGGTGAGGCCCTCCTGTTCATCAAGAACAGCGGTGCATGGAACGGCGGATTCTTCACCGTCAATGGCACGCTGATCGGGGATGAATCCACCACGTTCGCAGTGGGAGCGAACACCTTCCAGATCGACTATAATTATAGTGGCGGTCTGGGCACCGGCGTCGCGCTGATCTCCGTGGTTCCGGAACCCACCGCACCGGCATTGGTCTCCCTCGCGGCACTGACGATGATGTTCCGGAGGCGGAAGTGAGGAAACCCGGTATTCTTCCATGATCCGGGGCACACTCATTCGCTGGGGCCTGCTGGCCGCAACCGCCATGGCCATCTTTCTGGCGCTCATCAGTTGCGTCCAATCACGGTTCATCTACTTCCCCCGCCCCTATGCGGCCGGGGTGGTCGCGGACTGGCGGAAATCAACCAAGGGCAGGCTGATCGACCATGAGACCTCGCAGGGCCGGCAGCGAGCCTACCTCCAGGGAAACCTCGCCTCCCCGCGCAACCTGTGGATCTTCTGTGGCGGAAACGGAACCGTTGCCCTGGACTGGTCCCGGTGGCTGTCGGAGCATGCCCCGGAGGAAGACGCCTGGTTGCTGATCGACTATCCGGGATACGGTGAAAGCAAAGGTACCCCCTCGCCCGGACACATCCGGGAATCCATCAAATCCGCCGTTCCGCTCGCCGCGAAGGAACTGGGATGGACGGGCACGGTGGCGCCGGAGCGGCTCAGGTTCTTCGGCCACAGCCTGGGTGCGGCGGCCGCACTGGTGGGAGCCTCCGAATTCGGCATCCAGCGGGGAGTGCTGCTCACGCCCTTCACCAGCACCATGGACATGAGCCGGCGGATGACCGGATTGCCGATCGGCTTTCTGATCCGGCACCGCTTCGACAACCAGGCCCGGCTCAAGGAACTGGCGGAACGGGGACCGGGCGAAGTCATTATTTTCCACGGCACCACGGACGAAGCGATCCCGGTGGAGATGAGCAGGCAGCTCGCGGCGGAGCGGAGGGATGTGGTGAGGTTCATCGAGCTTCCCAACGGCAGGCACAACACGCTACAGGACACGGACCGGGAGGAAATCGCGAGGGCGCTGGAGGAGATCGGACGATGATCTTACGGAGCGCGGACTTCAGTCCGCTTGGCTTCGCTGGCTTGATTCTCTGGGGCGGACTGAAGTCCGCGCTCCGTTCACCCGAAGATCCGGCGGTCCCCTTGTTCCTCAAATCCCATGAGAAAGCGGCTTACATCGCGTGGTGACCTGAGCCTGATGATGGTGAGGTGCGCATGTTCCGGATCGTCCATGAGCCGGAGGTAGCGCCCACGCTGCCTGCCATAGGAAGTGATCGTCCACCAGATGATCGAGTCCTTGCTGAAAAATGATTTCCGGAACGATTCACGATTGCCGGTTCCGGGCCAGAGTTCCGCCTTTGTGAACGCCCTCACGCACGCACGCCGCACGGCCTGCCAGAGCGTGCGGGAGAATGAAAAGTCCACCCACACCACCATCGTCGCACGCCGCCATTTGACCGGTTGGGTGCGGGAGTAGTTCCCGTCGAGAATCCACTCATCCCCTTCCAGTGCCTGCTCCACTTTCGCGAGGAACTCGTCATCCGCGGTGCCCGTCCAGCCGGGCTTCCAGAAAAGGGAGTCCATCTCGATATGGTGGATGCCGGTGAGCGCGGAGAGCCGCTTGGCGAGCGTGGATTTCCCGCTGCCACTCACACCGACGACATTGATCCGCGCGGGACGGGTGAACGGAGGGAATGCGCCGTCCTTCATGAGAATCCGGCTACTGGAACCCCTGGGGCTTCCGCCCGGCGAGGTATTGCTCCACGGTCATCCGCTTGCCTCCTTCCGGCTGCACATGCAGCAACTCCACCGCGCCCGCGCCGCCACAGGCGACGAACAGCTTTTTGCCGGAGACTTGGAAACCCTCCGCCAGTTCCGCGCCGCCGGGCACGGGGACCACGGGTGGGAATACCTTGAGCCGCTTCCATTTTCCATCCTCCTGCACGGTGGTGAAGGTCCCCGGCCACGGATCGTAGGCGCGGATGCGCCGCTCCAGCGCCTCTGCGTTCATTGACCAGTCGATCCGGCCGTCGTCGCGCTCCAGCTTCGGCGCATAGTTGGAAAGACTGTCATCCTGCGGCGTGCGGGTGTCCGTCCCCTCCCCGATCCGCTTGAGCGTTTCCGCCAGCACCTCGGCAGCCACATCCGCGAGTTTGTCGTGGAGCGTGCCGCCGGTTTCGTCCGGCTGGATGGGAATGGCCTTGTCAAAGATCACATCCCCCGCATCGAGTTTCTTCACCACATGGATGGCGGCGATACCGGATTCCTCATCCCCCATGTCGATGGCGGCCTGCACGCAGGACGCGCCGCGGTGCCGGGGCAACAGGGAACCGTGGAGGTTGATGATGGCCTTCGATGGCAGCTTCAGCACGTCCTTCCTCAGGATCTGGCCGTAGGCAAAAACCACGATCACCTCCGGATCGAGCGCGCGCATTTCCTCAACCGCGGAGCTGATGTTGTCCGGTTGCAGCACGGGCAGGCCTGCCTCCAGTGCCTCTACCTTGATGCGAGGTGGCGTGAGCGCCTGGTGGCGCCCCACCGGCTTGTCCGGCTGCGTGACGAGCGCCAGCGGCTTCGGCCCATGGGCCAGCAGATGACGGAACGACGGCAGGGCGATGTCGCCGGTGGCTACGAAGATGACTCGCATCGGGAAGAAAGTGGATCAGGCCGACTTCGAGGCCAGCACCTGGTATTCCGGCAGCGTGATGACTTTCTGGATGATCTCCGAAAGCACCTTCACCGGCGGCTGGGTCGCGTCGATGTCCGTGATGCGGTCCTGCGGGTAGAAAGCGAGGATCGGCTTGGTTTCCGCCTCATAGGTGGCGATGCGCTGGTCGATGACCTTGTCGCTCGCGTCGTCGATGCGGTTGTCCTTGAGCGCGCGCTTGCGCATGCGGCGCGCCAGCTCGTTGCGGTTCGGGCAGGAAAGGTGGAAGACCTGCAGGACGTCCAGGTGGCGCTCCAGGATGCGGGCCTGCTCGACGTTGCGAGGGATACCGTCGAGGATGAGGATGTCGATGTCCGGCTTGTAGTTGTGGGTGTCCGCCAGGTTGTCGATCTGGGCTTTCCACAGCTCGATGGTCAGTTCGTCCGGTACCAGTTCCCCGCGGCTGGAGTAGTGGACGAACTGCTGGCCCAGCGCGGTGCGGGTATCCAGCGAGCGGAAAACGTCACCACAGGCGCAGTGGAAGAACCGCGGGATGCTGCCCATCACCTTGCCTTGGGTGCCTTTTCCCGAACCGGGCGCTCCGAGGAAGATGATGGCGGGTTTTTTGGAATCCGGATGGTGTGACATGAAGGGAACGGAAAATAAATGGACCGTCCCACCGCCGCAAGCACGGATCAGCCCTGCGGTTCTTTTGAGGATGCGAAGAAAACCAGCACCGGGATGAGCAGGGCCACATCCGCCAGGACCCGCAGGGTGTCCATGTGGAAGCGGTTGCGCGTGCGGTTCAATACATAGAGCAGGGCGGCGCCGGTGAGGATGGAGTAGAAAAACGAGCGCCTGATCAGGCCATAGTCCACGACATCCTCCGGATGGGGATTCGCCTGATAGGCGAAAACGATGGCGGACAGCCCCAGCAGCACAAGCGGCAGGGTCAGCGCCAGCTCGTCCGTCGCCTTGATCTCCGTATCCTGGCTGCGATTCGCATGCTCCCACAGATCGATGGCGGAGATGTTCATGATGCAGAGCACCGCGAAGCAGATCATCTCCCGGGAACGCATGGTCAGGTAGAAGTCCGCGGACTGATTATAGACGCTCGCCAACAGCCCCACCCCGTAGGCGAAGGTCAATCCCGCCAGGATGTTCTTCATATACGGGATTTCATTCGCATCCTGCTGGGAAAGCAGGGAAAGCCCGAAAAAAGCGCCGATGAGAACCACCGCCACGAACAGGTAGCCGAAAATGGAATACGGCATGTAACGGATGACCAGGAACAGCGCGGCAACCCCCGCCAAACCGGCGGATGCGGCGAATGCCTTCCGGTACTTCCAGTGGAAAAGATGCCGTGGTTCACACCGCTCCGGGGTGTCTTTCCTCAATGAGGCGTCGATCAGGCGGTCCACCACATAGATGATCCATACCACCAGCCCGAGGGCGACGTAGGCCTCCCACGGGTGATAGACCAGACGCCATGTCTTGGCGAACACGGCCAGCCACGCCACCGCCACCAGCGGAGCGTCCAGGCTCAGCAGGTTCGGGAAAAGCCACCAAGGCTTCTTCGGAAGTTCCGATGTCACAGCGGGCGGACCATCCCCGAGCCGGGCCGGGAAGGCAAGAGATCATTGGGGAATCAGGCCATGATGGCCTCCGAAACCTCGTCAACGGCGGCTTCACCAGCCAGGTATTCGACCAATGCGAAGCCGAAATCCAGGGCCGTTCCCGCTCCACGGGAGGTGATCAGCAGGCCATCCTCCACGACGCGCTCATCCTCAGCGTCCGGCAGTTCCTCCCAGGTGCTGGAATGGGAGGTGAAGCGGCGGCCATCCAACAGGCCGGCGTCATGCAGGATCAGCGGCGCGGCACAGATGGCGGCGATCTTTTTCCCGTCCTCATGGAATTCCTTCGCCAGTGAGGCGGCACGTCCGTCCCTGCGGATCTCCCCCACCCCGGGGCCACCGGGCAGGAAAAGCAGGTCGTAGGCCTCCGGCTTCACCTCCTCCAGGGCGACGTCCGGGACGAGCCTCACGCCACAGCGCCCGGTGACGGGGCCGGCCTGGAGGGAGGCGATGGTCACCTGGATCTCCGCGCGGCGCAGCAGATCGACAGGAGTGATGGTCTCGATCTCCTCGAAACCATCCGTGATGACACAAAGGACATGTTTGGGCATAGCCCGGGAAATCTAACCCCAAGGCGGCTCAGCGCAAGCCGGTGGCCGCACGGACCCGGGCGAGAACCTTGGCCGCCTCCTGGCGGGCACGGTCCGCACCTTTGGCCAGCACGCCGTCCACGTAGTCCGGATCTGCGACGATCTCTTCACGGCGGGCGCGCATCGGCGCGAAGTAGTCCCAATACGCCTCCGCCAGCCGTTTCTTGAGGTCGCCGTAGCCGCAGCCGCCCTTCTCATGATCCGCCACCATGGTGGCATAGTCCGCCTCACTGGCGAAAAGCTTGTAGAGGGCGAGGATGGTGGAGTTCTCCGTGGGCTTCGGCTCCTCGACCGGGGTCGAATCCGTGACGATGCGCATGATGAGCTTCTTGGTCGGCTTTTCCTCGCCGAAGATCGGCAGCGTGTTGCCGTAGCTCTTGCTCATCTTCCGTCCGTCCAGGCCCAGGATGACGCCCGTTTCCTCCCGGATGATGGGTTCCGGCAGGGTGAGGATGCCTTCGCCATAGACTTCGTTGAACTTGCCGACGAGGTCGCGGGTGACCTCCAGGTGCTGCTTCTGGTCCTTGCCGACCGGCACGCGGTTGGAGTCGTAAAGGAGGATGTCCGCCGCCATCAGCACCGGATAGGCGAAGAGGGCGTGGTTCGGGTGGATGCCGTTGGCGATCTTGTCTTTGTAGGAGTGGCACTTCTCCAGCAGGCTCATGGGAGAGACGGTGGAGAGCAGCCAGGCGAGTTCATTCACCTCCGGCACCGCGCTCTGGCGGAAAAACACCGCGCGCTCCGGATCCAGCCCGCAGGCCAGGAAGTCGATGGCCAGCTCCCGGACATTTTTCCGCAGTTCCTCCGCATTCTGCGTGGAGGTCATCGCGTGGTAGTCCGCGATGAAATAGAATGTCTCCCCTTCATCCTGCAGACGCACCGCAGGCTCCATGGCGCCGAAATAATTCCCGACATGGAGCTTTCCGCTCGGCTGCAGTCCCGTCAAAATTCTCATGCGCCGGGAGCATGCTTTCATCCCCCGGAGACGGTCAAGCCCGGGTGCTAGACCCGCAGGTCACCCTGCACACCCCCGTCCTCGACCTTTCCCGTCACGGCTCCGACGAGGATCTTTGCCAGGACGACGAGTTTCCCGTCCTTCGTGTCCCAGTAGTGGGCCTTCAGCGGATCGACGCGGATCAGGGTGAGGTTCGGGTCCTCCTTTCCCTCCGGGAACCACGCCTTCACCAGCGGTTTCCAGAGTTCTTCGACCTTCGCGGGATCATCCACGATCTCGGCATCGCCGAAGACGGTGAGGAATTCATATTTCGAGGGATTGCTGTAGATGAGCTGCACCTGGGATCCGGTGCGGATGTGGCCCACGTGCTCGCTGTCCAGTCCGCTGAAAAACCAGAGGCTGCCGGCGTCGTCCACCTGCTGGGTGTGCATGGGGCACACATGCATGGGCGTGGCGGTGAGGTCCGTGCCGAACATGCAGGTCGGACAGTGGGTGGTCAGGTCGCGGAGCTTCAACACCGCTTCCTCCGATACGAGATTTTCGGTTTTATCCATCTGACACCATCCCCCGTGAATGTGGGATGATCAAACGGAAGATCCCCGCGATTTCTCAGGCGGTGCCATGCTCCGCGCCGGCGGCACGGGAAGAAGGGCAGACATCCGCCGCAGGCCTCACCTCGACGGTCAGGCCGTAGGACAGAGCCGGGCACGCCTTCGCCAATTCCACCGCCTCCTCCATGGACCCGGCATTCACCATGAAGAAGCCACCGACGGTTTCCTTCGATTCGGCGAAGGGCCCATCCGCCACCTCCTTGTTCTTTCCGGACACCAGCTTGCCTTCATTTTCCAAAGGGCTGGCTGCGATCATGTTTCCCGCCTCCACCACGCCGCCATACCACGCCTCCCAGCGGGACATGACGTCGCGGACCTCATCCATGGACAGGCCCCGGTGCCAGTCGGTGCCGCGGAACAGGAGCAGATAGGCGTTCTGGTGGTTGTGGTTCATCTGTCGGATGGGATGGTGCTTTGGTGGTCAATGGCAGCCGCAGGTCTTTTTCGTGCCCTCATCGTAGCGATCATGATGGCGGATCCAGTTCATGGTCCCATCTTCGTTCCTTCCCTTCGGGGTGATGTCCATCCAGATGAAGCCTCCCAGCGTCTCCTCCAGCCCGCGGGCATAGGAGGAGTAGGTGTGATAGATGGTGCCGTCCCCGTCCTTCACAAACACACTGACCCCGTGATGTTCGCCCGGCTCGTCCGTCGGGGCGAAGTTGTAGGAGGCCTTTCCCTCCGCGATCTGCTCCGCCGTGCATGAGGCGTCGTAGTCATAGTTGAAATCCGTGTTTCCCGACGACACCCAAGGGAATTCCCACCCCATCCGCTCCCTGAACGCCTCCAGCTTTGCCAGCGGCGCGCGGGAAACCGCCACGTAGGAAACGTCCCGGTTCTCGAAATGGAGCCTCGCGCCATCCACATGGTCGCTGATGAAGGAACAGCCCGTGCAGCCCTCCTCCCATGAGGGATCGAACATGAAGTGATAGACGATGAGCTGGGACCTCCCTCCGAAAAGTTCCGCCAGCGAAATCTTCCCGGATGGGCCATCGAAAACATATTCCTTCTCCACCTTCACCCACGGCAGAGCGCGCAGCTCCTCCTTCAGCCGGTCACGCTGACGGGTGAGTTCCTTTTCCTTGGCCAGGAGTGCCTTCCGGGCCTCCAGCCATTCGGCGCGGCTGGCCACCCTGTGTCCGCTTTGTGGGTTCATGGCAGTGGTATGATGGATATTGCTGGCAGGCTGGTGTGGCTCCGTCAGGGATTTTTCTTCGCCTCACCCTTGAAAATGGTGACCCACTCCCCCTTCTCGTCCTTGAAGCGGCTGGTGAAGGTGCGGACGCCATCTTCCTTGAACTCCGTGATGTCCTGGAAGTCACTCATCACGCCACCACGCATGGGGCATGGGCCGGAGGTCTCCAGCGTGAGGATCTTCCCGGACTCATCCAGGCTGCCCTCATACTGCCACATCTTCCCCATCATGGAGTCGATCATGGTGCCGACATACTTTTTCTTCCCCGGGTCATAGCCCAGCGTCATGGCGTAGTGCATCTGCATGCCCATCAGCTCGCCGGAGCCTTTCGAGATGACCCAGAAGCCTCCCAGCATCTCGGCTTTCTCCGTCCCGGTGCTCTTCACAGTCTCTCCGGTGGGCATCTTCATCTCGGAAGTGGTGGTCCACTCCCCCGCGAATTTCTTGAGCCACTCATGTTCCTTCAGCGGCTTGGGCATCTCCGGCATTTCCTGTGCGGAGAGGGTGGTGACGCCACACAGGGCGGCACAGATGGCGAGTTTGAGGATCCGGATTTTCATGGTTCGGTCGGTTGGGGTTTCAATGGATCGACGGACGGGACTGAAGATTCAGGACACGTTAGGCCGATTTTTCCGAAAAATCCCCGATTTCCGGAAAATGTGCGTGAAGGGTTGCACCCTCCCCCAGTTGGGCAACAATCCCCCCGCCCCATGACTCCTGATTTCATCCGCGAGGCGCTCCGCCAGGTGCGCTACCCTGGTTTCTCCCGTGACATTGTTTCCTTCGGACTGGTGAAGGACGTGAAAGTCGAACCCGGCCAGGTGACGGTGAAGATCGAGGTCGCCACCCGCGATCCGAAGATCCCGGAGCAGATCTTCCGGGACACGCACGCCGTGCTGGATCAGGTGCCGGACGTCGGTGCCGTGAAAGTGGACATCGACGTGAAGGACGCCCCCGCCGCGGGGGCCGGAGCGGGTGGCAGTGTTGGCAAATCCTCCATCCCAGGGGTGAAAAAGATCATCGCCGTGGCCTCCGGCAAAGGGGGCGTGGGGAAATCCACCGTCGCCGCCAACCTGGCCGTGGCCCTCGCCGCCACCGGCGCGAAGGTGGGCCTGTGCGACTGCGATCTCTACGGACCGTCCGTGGCCCAGATGTTCGGCACCGCCGAACGGCCGATGGCGAATGAGCAGGACGAGATCATCCCGGTGGAGGCCCACGGCCTGAAGCTGATGTCGATGGGCTTCCTGCTGGAGGACCGCTCACCGGTCATCGTCCGCGGACCGATGGCGACGCGCTACACCCAGCAGTTCCTCCGCCAGGTGGCATGGGGGGAACTGGACTACCTGGTGCTGGACCTGCCACCCGGCACGGGCGACATCCAGCTCACCATCGTGCAGACGGTTTCCGTGGATGGCACGCTCATCGTGACCACGCCGCAGGAAGTCGCGCTCATCGACGCGCGCAAGGCGGTGACCATGTTCGCGAAGGTGAACGTGCCCATCCTCGGACTGGTCGAGAATATGGCCTGGTTCGAGGCGGACGACGGGAAGAAGTATTACCTCTTCGGCAAGGAAGGCGGCATCCGCGAGGCTGCCGTCATGAACGTGCAGGTGCTGGGACAGATCCCCATCGACATCGAAACCCGCGAGCGCGGCGACTCCGGTGCCCCGGTGGCGCTGGTGTCCCCGGAACAGAGCAAGGTCTCCGCCGCGTTCCATGACGTCGCGGCGAAGATCCGGGCGAAGGTGCCGGTGTAGACTTGGTGGACGTTGCAGGTTGGATGGAGCGCGGACTTCAGTCCGCATCCACAAAATCCGATCTTTGCGAAGCCAAGCGGACTGAAGTCCGCGCTCCGTTCCATCAACCTTTCTCAGGGGAGCTTCCGGTCGATGCCGCGAAGGAGCGCCCGCACATTCATCCCCGCACAGAAGGCACCTTCCTTCGCGTGCGTCTTCCAGTAGGAGGCGGTGGAGATGACACCATTTTCCGCCAGGATGTCCGCGGGTTCGCGGTTGTCACCGGGGGCAATTTTCGCGGCGGCCTTTTTCATGACGATGGCGACTTTCCCGCCATCGCACCTGCTGGTTTCGTTGGCGTTCTCCAGCCAGTAGTCCCCCATCGTGATGATGCCCGCATCCAGCAGGCGTTTCACCACCTTGCGCAGCAGCGGGCTGATGTTCGGGCTGGCATCGGATGATGGACGGAGCTTCATCCAGCCGAGGGATTGGGATTGGCCGGTGGTCGCGGCGAGGCCGCGCAAGCGGATGAACTCCGCGATGACCTGAGCGGCTTCCGAGCGGGTGATGGCGGACGATTTCTCCTCATCCGATCCATCGAAAGCGACGTTCACGGAGACCTTGGCACCGGCGTCCTTCAGAAAGGCGGCGAAGCCCCCGCGGCTGACACCATCCGGCAGGCCGGGCTTCGCGGTGCCGGTGAGCTTTTCATGGATTACGGAGTACTGGGCCGCGCTGACCGGTTGCTTCGGCCCGAAGATGCCCTTCACCGGCAGGAGCATGCCGTGCGTTCCGGTCAGTTGCACCGCGTTCCATTCAGGGTTTCCGGCGTGGATGTCCGTCACGGGCGGGTAGAAAAGGATATCGCCGGCGTCCAGCAACGCGCCCTGCACCACTGCGGCATCCAGTTTCCGAGGCTGCACATCGTGCTTCACGGAAAGGACGGCGGTCGCACCGACGGCTTGGCCAATGAGGAGCGTGTGCGGCTGCAGGCGGGTGGCGCCGTTGCCCAGCTTCGACTGCGAGAAGTTCTTCTCCGCCGCCAGGAAGCCGTCCAGCTTCTCCGGAATGAGGCTGCGGTAGGGAATGGCGAACGGACCGGTGATCCATTTGCCATTGGCATGATCCGGAATGTCCTCCGCACGGTCCAGCTCCAACTCCATGTACTTCGGCTGCATCGAGCCATGCAGGTCCACCGCATAGTCGCCCACGGCGATGGAGTCCGGGAACAGGACCGGCGTTCCCTTTTCCCGCTCGATGTCGCGGGCCTTCAGCGTGTATTCGCCGATCATGCGGCGGCTTTCCCGCGCATAGGCCATGACCGGGAAGTGTTTCAGGACCGGCCGGTAGGGTTCCAGATCCGGGTTTTCCTTCAGCCACTCGTCCAGCTTGGCGAGGTTGTAGGGCGTGTCATACCCCTCGTCATCCGCCACCGCCCAGTCGCTCTTCCCGAGGTTGTTCTGGATGTAGTGCAGGAGGTGGAGGGTCTTCAGGATGGCGTTCCGCTCCAGTTTCCTGCGTGCGGCGGGATCCTCCAGTTCCCGCACGGTGGTCGGGTGGTAGTCGTTGTTGAAATTCAGGTGCGTGCGGGTGATGACGCGCTGCGGCGGCCGGGTGCCGTCCGGCATGCCGCGGTAGCCGATGAATTTGTGCCAGGTCCACTGCTTCTCGCGGGGCACACCCATGTCATCGCCGTTGCGGAGGGTCCTGGTGAATGATGCCTCCTGCTTCTCCGTGTAGCCGGGCGGGCGGGTTTTCACCTTCAGTTCCTCCGGCACGCCGTTGGGGTATTGCTTCACCACCGCCGTCCAGGTGATGGCCTGGATGAGGATATCCTCCAGCTTCTTGTCCGGGGTGAGCTGGTCGCTGGTGAGGTTTCCGGTGCGGTAGCGCGCGCCGGCCAATGGCAGGACATCACCCCATTCGGTGGCATCGACGAGGAATTTGCTCTTCACCCCCTTGGTGATCTTCCCCTTCTCAGTCACCACTTCCACCTCCGCGCCCGTGACGAGGTCACCGTCCTTCGCCACTTTGACAACGGTCGCCCGCAGGGCTAGGTCCACCTTCGCGTCCGCCAGCATCTTGTGCAGGATCTCCCGGCCCACCCGCGGCTCCACGCCGATGTGGCCCCACCAATAGGCGGTCTCCGGGTTGATGCCTTTTTTCCCGTAGTGTTCCTCGATCCGCTCGACCAGTTCCTTGTAAAGCCCGCGCTCCCGCACGCTGGTGCCGCCCTCGTCCATGGAGGTGACCGCGGCGGCATTCATCTGCCCGCCGATGTAGTCCGTCTCATCCAGCAGGAGCACCTTCGCGCCCATGCGCGCCGCCTGGATGGCCGCACCGCAGCCGCCCGTGCCTGCCCCGGCGATGACCACATCATACTCCGCCGCCCACTTCTCCGGCGGCAGGTTCGCCGGCACAAACTCTCCGCGTACCAGAGGCAACGCACCCAACCACATGCAACAAACGACGAGGATTTTCATGAAAACAGTGGCTGTCCGATACTGCGGAAGCGGGGCGGAGCTATCAACGGAAGGCAGGGACCGCCCTCCATGCCGCCCCAAGAAAAACGGCGGCGACCATGGAGGCCGCCGCCGTGGTGATTCATCATCCGGGAGAGGCTCAGAGCTTCAGGAAATTCTCGAGCAGTCTCTTGCCGTCCTGGGTGAGGATGGACTCCGGGTGGAACTGGACGCCATGGACTGGGTATTCCTTGTGCTTCAGGCCCATGATCTCCCCTTCCTCCGTCCACGCGGTGATCTCCAGGGAATCCGGGAGCGTGTCGCGTTTCACGATGAGGGAGTGGTAGCGGGTGGCCTCGAACGGGCTGGGCATGCCGGCGAAGACGCTCTTCCCCTCATGGAGGATGGGTGAGGTCTTGCCATGCATGAGCCGGTCCGCACGGACGACGTCCCCGCCGTAGACCTGGCCGATGGACTGGTGGCCGAGGCACACGCCGAGGATCGGCGTGGTGGCTCCCATTTCCCGGATCAGATCCAGCGAGATGCCCGCCTCATTCGGCGTGCAGGGGCCGGGTGAGATGCAGATGCGCGTCGGGTTCAGCGCCTTCACCTCATCCACGGTGATGACGTCGTTGCGGAAGATCTTCATCTCCGCCCCCAGCTCGCCGAAGTACTGGACGAGGTTGTAGGTGAAGGAATCGTAGTTATCGAGAATCAGAAGCATGGTCGTGGTGGTATGGGGTTAGGCACCGAGGGTTTTCGCCAGAGCCACGGCACGCAGCATGCCCTTGGCCTTGTTACGGGTTTCCTCATACTCATAGGTCGGATCGGAATCCGCCACGACACCGGCTCCCGCCTGCACGTAGGCCTTTCCGCCTTTCAGCAGACAGGTACGGAGGGTGATGCACGAATCATGCGAGCCATCGAACCCGAAGTAGCCGACCGCGCCCGCGTAGGCGCAGCGCTTGTTCTTTTCCAGCGAGTTGATGATCTGCATGGCGCGGATCTTCGGAGCGCCGCTGACGGTGCCCGCGGGAAAGGTCGCCCGCAGCACGTCATACGCGCTGTGGGATGGGTCCAGCTCACCGGTCACGTTGGAAACGATGTGCATCACATGGCTGTAACGCTCGATGATCATGAAATCATCGACCTTCACGGCCCCGTGTTTCGCAATGCGGCCCACGTCGTTGCGGGCGAGGTCCACCAGCATGAGGTGCTCCGCCCGCTCCTTCGGGTCCGCCAGCAGGTCTGCCGCCAGCGCGTCGTCCTCCGCTTCCGTTTTCCCCCTCCAGCGCGTTCCGGCGATGGGGCGGATGTCGATCTTCCCGTTGATGGAGCGGACATGCACCTCCGGCGAGCTGCCGACGAGCGCGAAGTCCCCCAGTTCCAGGATGAACAAATACGGCGACGGGTTCACGAAACGCAGCGCCCGGTAGAGGTCCACCGGAGGGCGGTCGAAGTCCGTCTCGAACCTCTGGCTGGGCACGAACTGGAAGACATCACCCGCGGCGATGAATTCCTTCCCGTCCCGCACCATTTTCTCGAACTCCTCCTGGGAGGTGTTGCTCTTGATTTCCGGCAGGTCGTAGTCCGTCAGGCCGTTGAGCGCCGGAACGTGGAACGGCCGGTTCAGGATCTCCACGATGGCTTCGATCTTTCCGCGGGCGGCAGCGTAGGCCTCCTCCACCGAGGCGGATTCCTCTACGATGGCGTTGGCGATGACCTGCAGGCGGCGCAGACGGTGGTCGAACACGACCAGCGTGTCCGCCAGCATGAAAATGGCGTCCGGAATGCCCAGCGCATCCTCCGGAGGAGGGCCGATGGTCGGCTCGAACTGGCGGACGGCGTCATACGACAGATAGCCGACCAGACCGCCCGTGAAGGGAGGCAGGGCGCCATGCGTCACCGGATGGTAGGCTGACATTTCGCGCTCCAGCGCTGCCAGCACATCATCCGGCGCGGTGTAGCTCCGGGACTTGGAGCCCTCGCGGACCGTGATTTCCTTTCCGCGGGCTTCGAAAACCGCGCGTGGTCCGCTCCCCAGGATCGACCATCGGCCGCCCTTTTCCGTGCTCTCGGCGCTTTCGAGCAGGAAAGAATGGCGGCTGTCCCTCAGCTTCAGATAAGCCGAGAGCGGGGTTTCAAAGTCAGCGGCGAGCTGGGTGTAGACGGGCACGACATTGCCCCGCTCCGCCAGCCCGGCGAAGACTTCCAACGATGGTTCAACCGGAATGGAACTCACAAGGCCGCGACTCTTCCCCAGCCGCCCGGTTTCCGCAAGCGCGGAGGATGGCCCGATTCCTATCCGCCTGTCCTTTGTTCCGGAGATTACTGGGACCGTCACATCACCAACTCAAACTGCTGCTGGTCATCCGTCAGCCACTGGTCCAGCCATGGGGAGTAGGTTTTCACGCGGACGGTCTTTCCGTCCGGGAGGAACTGCATGAGGCGGAAGAAGCCGCCGCCGCGGAAGGGGCGGTCGGGTTTCACGCCGCTCTGGTAGTTGGAGAGGAGCTGGTGGACAGTCTGTCCGGCGCTGCCCTTGCTGGCGAGACGGCCCGCGCCATCGTGGAGGACATGGCCGTTGAGGGTGAAGCGGACGTTGGCGTGCTTGCCAGCGAGCTTGGTCCAGAGGGCCTCGCCATCGTTCACGGGTTCCAGTTTGGCGACGCCGTAGGTGTTCGGGTTCCAAGTCTGATTTTTGCCGAGCTTGGGGAAATCATAACGCGTATCGTCATCGTAGAGATAGGCGTGTGTGGTGAGGATGACGGTATGCTTCGGCCGCGCGGTCACCACCTGCTCCGCCCAAGCCACAACGGCATCGCGCGGGCCGAATTCCAGTGCGAGCAGGAGGTAGTCGCCCTGCGGGGTGGAGAAAATGTGGGCGGAGTTCTCCATTTTCCCGGCTTCGAAGTAGGCCACGCTGCCACTGTTGGCATAGTCCTCCGGCTTGAAGAAATCATTCATCAGGGTGGTGCGGTCCATGCACTTCCCGTTTGGGCCGAGGTCGTGGTTCCCGGGCAGGAGGGAGTAGGGCACGCCCGCCTTTTTCAGAACATCCATCGCCTTCTTCGCGTTCGCCCACTGTTCCGGCAGGTTGTTGTCCGTGATGTCCCCGAGGTGGGCGACGAAGCGGATGTCATGGCTGGCCTTGTGCGCCGCCACCCATTCCGCCTGGCGGATGAAGACCTCCGGATGCAGGCGGGTGAGGCTCTGGCTGTCCGGAAAGGCGGCGAGCGTCCATGTCCCCGGCGGCGCGTCGAACGGGGTCTGCGGGACTTTCTCCGCATGCGGAGGGGTATCCTGCGCGAAGGCGGCGGAAGGGAGAAGGGCGGCAAGGCCAGCCCCGGCGGCGGGTTTCAGGAAATCACGGCGTTTCATGGTTTTCTCACATGGTGGAGCCGGTGGAGGAATCTCCGGACCGGCGTCTTTCAATCACGCATTGCACGTATCCAACGAATTACAGTGATTATGAAATGACCGTTCCGACACAATGAAAAAGGATGAGGCCTTTTCCCCGGGAGATCACTCTCACTTCGCCCTCTTCGCCCGTTCCTCGTAGTCCTTGTTCCTAGGGTGGATGATGCCGTCCGCGATGAGCTTCTCCACGGGAACCGCGCCCTTGTCGCCGGTGGCGGCCAGCCAGCGGTCGCACTCCGCGCGGAGTTCCGCGAGCTTCGTGGCGTTCGCCGGATCTTCGATGACGTTCCGCACCTCAAAGGGATCCGCTTTGCTGTGGTAGAGTTCCTCCTTCGGCTTGTCCTTCCTGAAGTGGATCGACTGGATGGCATCCAGCTTTCCCTCCGCCGCCCATTGGCGCCAGACCTGCATGGTCCTGCCGCGCTCCATGTAGTCATTGCGCAGGGAATATGGGACCTGCGGCTCGAAGTTCCGCACATAGCGCCATTCGCCGTCGCTCACACTGCGGATGCGGTCATAGGCCTCATCCATATAGTCGCGGTGGGAGTGGACGTATTTCCGTTGGTTGGTGGCCTTCCCGTCCTTGTCCATGAAAGGAACCCCGTCGAAACTTTCCGGCACCGGCACTCCGGCCATCGCCAGTGCGGTGGCGGGCAGGTCCACGAACTCCACCAGACCGTCCCGGACCTCCCCCGCCCCGATCTTTCCGGGCCAGCGGACGATGAGGCCGACGTGGGTGCCCGTGTCATAGCACCACCGCTTGTAGCGGGCCATGCCCCGGCCATGGTCGCCGAAGTAGATGACGATGGTGTTTTCCGCCAGCCCGTGCTTGTCCAACCACGCCAGCACGTCGCCCGCGTTGTAATCCACGGCAGTGACGAGGTCATGGTAGTTCGCCACCTCCCGGCGGACCTCCGGTGCGTCCGGCCAGAATGGCGGGAGCTTCACTTGGGCAGGGTCACGGCGTTGCGCGGGAGTGAGCCGTTTCGTGTTTTCCGCATACTTGTCCCCGTCATTCCGCACCTGGCTTTCATGGGAGACGGTGAAGTTCGCGTAGGCGAAGAACGGCCCCTCCGGCACCTCATCCTGCGTCCACCAGTTCTTCTGGGAATCCCGGAACTCCTGCGGCTGATCGAAGTTGAAATCCGTCTTCCCCGGCCAGGAAACGTGGTAGCCGCTGTCCCGCAGCAGCTTCGTGAAAGTCACGGGCGGATTCACCAGCTTCGAGCGCATGTGCATGGCCCCCGTCTTGATCGGATACTGCCCGGTGATGAGTCCATGGCGGCTGGGCGCGCAGACCGGGGCATGGGTGAAAGCCTTCGTAAAACGGGCACCTTCCGCCGCCAGCTTGTCGAGATTCGGCGTGATTGCGTCCGGATCCCCGTAGCAGCCCAGTTCCGGCCCCAGATCCTCACCGACGATCCAGACAATGTTCGGCCGCTTCTGTTCCTGCGCGGCACCAGACATGACCAGCCCCACGAATGCCCCGCAAATCCATCGTTTCATTCCCATCATCAACCCAGCCCGCCTGAAAAGGTTTCGCATTGCCAGCAAATCCTTTTCCGCTGAGATGGAACCGGATGCCTGAATCCGCGAAACCCACCCTGACCCGCTATGCCCCAGCCCTGCTGCTGGCAGGCTGCGCGGTGGTGCTGGGGCTGCGGACCTCCCGGGAAAACGGCACGCGTCCGTGGCAGGCATCCCCCACCGCCGCCCCAAAGGCCCAGGCCGAAGGGACTTTCAAAAGCCCCTACCGCGAATTGCGGGAAAAACAGGCCGCGGCCCTCAAATCCGTGACCCGCCCGCCGCTCCTGCCAGCGGACAGCGCGCTGCCCCCCCTGTCCGTGGAGGAGGCGAAAAGGTTGGTGACGGAGTCCAGGGAGTTCGGCGGTGCCTCCGGCCGTGGCCGGGTGGCTGCGGAGGCCATCGCCCGGCTCTGTGCGGCCGGTCATGCGGACGATGCTTTCACTTTGATCGAGCCAGAGGCATCCGTGGCCAGAAATGCGGGCATCAAGGCATTCTTCGAGGCGGCGAAGCTGGATGAAGCGGAAATCGTCAGTCGGATCTCCGGCTTTCCGGAAAACGGGGACGCCGCCACCGCGCTGACCTCCTATCTGCCACGCGTGCCGCTCCGGGGGATCGAGTTGTTCGCATCACGGTATCCGGAACTGGACGGGATATTGAAGAATGCCGTGTCCGCGTATCTGGAACGCCAGTTTTCCGGCCCGGACGCGGAACTGGCGAAGATCATCGTGGATTCCCTGCACTCCAGGGGTCTGGTGGAGGACCGCCTGCTGATGCGGAAGATCCTGGAAGACACCGCCACGAAGCCCATCCTCCGCATGCACGAGCTGCGGCTGCGCATCCCGGCGGCCAGTCCGTATTTCGGGGAGACCCAGATGGAGATCGTCAACCAGATGGCCCACGCCACCCCGCGGGAAGCCGTCGAATTCTCCCTGAACGCAAAGTATCCGGAGCGTCCGAACACCCCCCTGCGGAACGTGCTGGGAATCTGGGCGAAAAACGACAGGGAGGCAGCCGTGCGGTGGTACCGGGAGCATTCCGCAGGCTTCACCAACGCCCAGCACGACGACGCCTCATGGGCCTTCGCCCTCAGTGCGGGAGAGTCCGGAAAACCCTCGGAAGCCAGAGAATGGCTGGCGCAGGTGAAGGAACCGGGGATGAAAAAGAACCTGGACTCCATGCTGCGCACCTCCGCCGGCTGGGATACCGGGGAGTGAGCAAACCCCATCCACAGCAGCCGCTTTTTTCACCGCAAACCCTTGCCAAGCGGGCGGCCCGCGGGTTATTCCCCCGCCCCTATGGCCACCTATCGTGTGTTGGTTTCCGATCCCATTTCGGAAAAAGGCGTTGAAGCACTCCGTACTGCTCCCGGGATCTCCGTGGACGTGAATACCGGACTCAAGCCCGAGGAGCTTCTCAAGATCATCGGCGACTATCATGGCCTTGTCGTCCGCTCCCAAACGAAGGTCACCGCAGAGGTTTTCGCCGCCGCCACCAACCTGAAGGCCATCGGCCGTGCGGGCGTGGGTGTGGACAACATCGACCGTGCAGCCGCAACGGACCACGGCGTGGTGGTGATGAACACCCCCAGCGGCAACACCATCTCAACCGCGGAGCATGCTTTCTCCCTGATGCTCTCTCTGGCCCGGAACATCCCGCAGGCCCACGCCACGGTCATCGCCGGGAAATGGGACCGCAAATCCTTCGAGGGCAAGGAAGTCTTCGGCAAGCGCCTGGCCATCCTCGGCATGGGCCGCATCGGTTCGGAGTTCGCGAAGCGCGCGCAGGCCTTCGGCATCACCGTCGTTGCCTATGATCCATTCCTGACCGCTGACCGCGCGAAGTCGCTGAAAGTGGAGCATGCGGAGACCCCGGAAGCCGCCCTCACCGGCGCGGACCTGGTGACCCTGCACGTGCCCCTCACCCCGGAGACCCAGCACATCATCAACTCCGACCGCATCGCCCTGCTCAACAAGGGTGCGCTGGTCGTCAACTGCGCCCGTGGCGGTCTGGTCGATGAAGCCGCCGCGAAGGCAGCGCTCGACTCCGGCCACCTCGGCGGCATCGCGCTGGACGTCTATGAAGTCGAGCCTCCTCCGGCGGATTTCCCGCTGTTTTCCTCGAACAAGGCCGTCTTCACCCCGCACCTCGGTGCCTCCACCGCGGAAGCACAGGAGAACGTGGGTATCGAAGTGGCGCACCAGGTGAAGGACTTCCTCGTCACCGGGGAGATTCGCAACGCGGTGAACATGCCGAACCTCGACAGCAAGACCATCGAAGAAGTCGGCCCCTACCTCGACCTCGCCCAGTCCCTGGGCAAGCTGCTCTACAAGATCGGCCCGGCCCAGTCGGACAGCATCAAGGTTTCCTACGTCGGCCCGGTTTCCGAGATCGACACGGAGCTGGTGAAGCGTTCCGTCCTCAGCGGCTACCTTTCCGCCGCCCATCACGAGGCGCAGGTCAACCTGATCAACGCCCCGGCCATCGCCAAGGCGCACGGCATCCAGGTCACGGAGTCCACCGCGGCGCTCGCCAGCACCTTCACCGACCTCATCGAGGTGAGCGTGAGCAAGGGCGGTGAAACCACCACCGTGGCGGGCACCCTGGTCGGCAAGTCCGCCCGGATCGTCCACATCGCGGGTCACTACGTGGAGACCAACCCGGCAGGCCGTTTCCTCTTCGTGGAGAACGACGACCGCCCGGGCATCGTCGGTGTCATCGGCAGCGCGCTGGGCGCGGCTTCCGTGAACATCGCCAACATGTCCCTCAGCCGTAACCGCGACAAGAACACCGCCGTCACCGTCATCGAGGTGGATACGGAGCCACCAGCCACCATGCTGGAGTCCCTCCGCGCCACTCCGGGCATCCTGCGGGTGCTCAGCTTCGAGCTTTGAGGCAACCGCCGGTTCGACCGGTTTTCAGCAAAGGGCTGGGTCCACATCAGGTGGACCCGGCCCTTTTGTTTCTGGCGAAAAAAGCCAATTCCCGCGTGCCTTTTTCCGGTGCATCCCCCACCCTCCCAACCCTCCGCAGGGGCCGGAAAACGGGCCACGGACAATAATTAAGTTTTCTGAATCATTTCGCCCAAAAAACCATTGCCAACCCCACATCCAACTCCCTAACATTCCCCCCAGCATGAAAAAACTCCTCGTCATCGCTGCCTCCATGGTCGCCCTGTGCGGCGTGGTCTCCGCCGATATCCACGCACCTCCCGCCTCGCAATACACCAAGTCCCGCAAGCTTGGCCGTGCGATCGGCAACATCCTTTACGGCGTGATGGAAATTCCTGAGCAAATCGTCCGCAAGACCGATGACCACGGCCGCAAGGCTGGCTGGTCCTACGGTGTGGTGGATGGCACCAGCCGCGGTCTCCGCCGTCTGGGTTATGGCTTCTACGAACTGGTGACCTTCACCTGCCCGACCTACCGCGGCACCTTCAAGCCACCTTACGAGCGCTGCGGCGAAGACAACCGCATCGAGATGAACGTCAAGGACGGCCTCTCCGAATTCCCGCCGGAACTCGGCTTCGAGACCTACTTCAGCCACAGCCGCACCCAGCGCTATTGATCGGCTGACCTGAGATCTGAATTTCGAAAACCCGGTGGTGCCCACAAGCCCACCGGGTTTTTCTTTTGGAGCGCGGACTTCAGTCCGCACCAGGGAATCCGGTCGCGCCGTGTGGGTATCAGGACGGACACAGCAGCCATTGTCCGCAGGAAGTCCGAGATCGGCCTTTGGCACCAAGATCCTTTTCGAAGCCAAGCGGACTGAAGTCCGCGCTCCGTTTCCCCTATGCCCGCCGCCTGCGGAGGGTGGTGAGAAACCCCACTCCTGCGGCGAGGATCGCGGACGATGGCTCCGGGACCGTCTGGATCAGGAGATTGTCGAGATAGGTCGTGGATTGGAAAGTCGTGCTCGTTGCCAGACGGAAGTTGAGGTTGCTCTCCGTCATCGCGTGGGCGGTGAAGCCTCCGAGCACCCCGTCAAAGAGCGTGTTCCCTCCTTGGGTCGCGGACACACTGATGCTCGTTCCGCCATGGAGAAGGGAGATGTTGATGGTGACGTAGCCACCCGAGTTGTTGTTCGCCGCAGTGGTCGAATAATCCCCGAAGCTGTGGAAGAGCATGTTGCCGGGGACGGGATCAACATTCACCGGTCCGATCCCGTTGCCCCGGATGGCATAAAGGACGAACTGGCTATCCGCCGACGGACCAGACCGTCCGAAGGCGACGGTAAGGGCGTTGCCGGCAGGCCCGAAGATGATCCTGGGAACGCCTGCGGCATTCACATCCGCTGTCATGGCCGTGACCGCGAAGTCATACCTGATCTGGAGTTCGGACTGGCCGGCGGATGCCGTATTGAAAGCACCCGTGGCTCCGGCGAACTGGGCCTGCGCCTGGCCGCTCCCGGTGTCAGTGAAAGCGAGTGCCCGGGATCCTCCCGGGCCTGCCGTTGAATAATCAGCCGTCGCATTGGTGCCACCGCTCAGGGTGACTCCGCTGAGGTCGGTGCTGAAATCCGTGCTGATCGCTACCGCCGCATTTGCAGCGGGAAGGGAGACCAGAAATGCAGCGAGGGGGAGGTGGATCAAATTCTGACACATGTTGGAAAATCTACAAATTGAGAACGAAGCCGGGATAGCCCGAGCAAGGCTATCCCGGCGATGGAAGTGGCTTACAAGGAAGGTGATCCCGCCTTGTCCGGGATGGATTTCATCATCTCCCCGACGTTCTCGTAGCGTGCGGATCCAGGTTGTTTCCAGAGTGCCTTCGCTTCATCAAGGTGCTTGGCGTAGATGTCCCGCGGCATGCAGTCACGGGCGGTGGCCAGTGCGGCGGCCCGGCCAACGGTGACCCCCATCATGCCGATGGTCTTCATGACACGGATGCTGCCGAGCGCATCCCGGTTCACACTGATGTTACGCCCCGACATGAAGAGATTCGGAACATTGCGCGAGTAGAGGATGCGGTATGGGATCGGGTAGCCGACGTATTTGTTGAGGCCTTTCCCCTGCTCCGCACGGGCGATGAACGGCCGGCCGGGGATGGTGTTCTTGTATTTCTCAAGCGGGTAATGGAGGTCGATGGGCCAAGTGGTCAGGAGGGTCGCATCGTTGAACTCCGTCTTGCCGATGATGTCCTTCCCGCTCATCACCACGTCACCGAGCAACTGGAGGGTTTCCCGCGGGCCACCGATGTAGGCCAGCCACGTGAGTTCGGCGTTCTGGTGCTTGTTCTTGTCGCGCTCCGCGTAGGCACCGTGGTTCTTGATCGAGTTCCAGGAACTGTAGGTCGCGAACAGGTTGAGATCCCGGGTCGTCTCCAAGTCCTTGATGGGATGGGCGTCATAGCCGCTCTCCCAGAACCACTCGGCATGGCCGAAGCCGTCACGCACGCGCGGGTATGGGAACTGCCCGGAGGTGAACTTGAGCATCCATGGCTTCTCTTCGAAAGCCACCGGCTCCTTCCGGTTCTGCCAGATCCACATGTTGCTCATGCCCATGCGGCCCTTTTCGGTTTCAGTGTGGTCCGCGCCGGCCCACAGTCCGATGAAGCCGTGGCCCGTGCAGTCGGAGAACAGGCGGCCGGTGACCCGCTTGAGCTTCCCGGCGCCGATGTCCACCATCTTCACTGCGGACAGCTTGCCGTCCTTCATCTCCACTCCGTAGGCGTGGTGGGAAAGGAACAGGGTGATGTTCTTCTCAGCGCGCACGACCTTTTCCTTCAGGTCGTCACCGAACTCCTTGGCGGGAGCGGGAGAAGCGATCGCCTTGTCCTCGAATTCCTTCACGATGTCCGCCAGCGGATACTCGCTTTCCGGGTAGTAGCCCTTCGCCCACACGCGGATCTCGGAGGAACCGTTGCCGCCGAGAACCTCACGGTTCTGGATCAGCGCGACCTTCAGGCCCATGCGGGCCGAGGAGATGGCGGTGGCGATGCCGCCATAGCCGCCACCGACCACGACGAGGTCGAAGTTCCCCGCATCTTCCATCGCGGCGGGCACACCGGGGATCTTCCAAGTGGTGCGTTCCTCGAAGGTGGCATCCGCAGGAGGCGTGAATGCTCCGTCGCTGCTGAAAAGAACGGCATCGGCCCGACCGTCGAAGCCGGAGAGATCCTTGAGGGCGAGTTTCGCCTTGCCCTGCTTCAGGCTGACTTTCCCGGCGGGTTGCCAGGTCCACTTCTTGTCGTCCTTGCCCAGCTCGGCAACCAGCGGCTTGCCGTCGATGGAAACCTGGAAGGTGCCCGCTCCGGGCTTCTGGCCGAGCCGTGCCGTCCAATCAACGGTGCGGACCCACACGCGGTATTCACCGGCCTCCGGCACGGTCACCTCCGTGGTGGCATCCGCGACGGGTTTGCCCAGCCCATGGGCGATAAGATAAGGCGATCCCATGGACTCGATGAACTGGGTGTCGATCCCCCACCCGCCTTTGTCTGAAAATTGCTCCGCCTCGACGAGGAAAGTGGCGGCTTGGAGCGGGAGAATGGCGGTGGCGTATAAGGGTAATAGGAACTTCATTTATCTAAGTATGCGATTGGAGAATGGAGAGGCCAGGGTCAGGCGAGGATGTCCTTGATGACATGGCCGTGGACGTCCGTCAGGCGGAAGCGGCGGCCCTGGAAGATGGTGGTCAGCTTGGTGTGATCGACCCCCATCAGGTGCAGGATCGTGGCGTGCCAGTCGTGCACGTGGACCGCGCCAGGTGTGAAGTGGTCCTTGCTCGGCTCGAGCTTGTTCCCGTCCGCATCGGCGATGTTGTAGCCGTAGTCGTCCGTCGCACCGTAGGTCATGCCCGGCTTCACCCCGCCCCCGGCCATCCAGCCGGTGAAGCAGCGCGGATGGTGGTCCCGGCCGTAGTTGTCCTTGGAAATCTTGCCTTGTGAATAGCTGGTTCGGCCGAACTCCCCGCCCCACACCACCAGCGTGTCATCCAGCATGCCGCGTTGCTTCAGGTCCGTGATGAGCGCGGCGCAGCCCTGGTCCGTTTCGGCGGTGAGCTTGGTGATGCCACCCGGCAGCCCGCCGTGGTGATCCCAGCCGGGGTGGTAGAGCTGGATGAACCTCACCCCGCGTTCCGCCAGACGGCGTGCCTGCAGGCAGTTCGCCGCGAAGGTGCCGGGCTTGTCCACATCCGGACCGTAGAGATCCTTGGTTGATTGCGGTTCCTTCGAAGTGTCGCTGACCTCCGGCACGCTGCTCTGCATGCGGTAGGCCATCTCGTATTGGGAAATGCGTGTCTCGATCTCCGGGTCCAGCTCCGCCTCGAACTGCTGCCGGTTCAGTTCGCCCAGCTTGTCGAGCAGGGCACGCCGCCCGCTCTGGCAGACGCCGTCCGGGTTGGAGAGGTAGAAGACGGGATCTTTGCCGGAGGAAAAGCGCACCCCCTGGTAGCGGGAGTCGAGGAAGCCATTCCCCCACAGCCGCGCATACAGCGGTTGGTCGGTCGGCTTCTTGGTGGTGAGCACCACGAAGCCCGGCAGGTTGTCATTCATCGAGCCGAGGCCGTAGCTGACCCACGCTCCGAGGCTGGGACGCCCGGCGATCTGGGAGCCGGTCTGGAAAAAGGTCATCGCCGGGTCGTGGTTGATCGCCTCCGTCCACAGGCTTTTCACGAAGCAGAGATCATCCACCACCTTTGCCGTGTGCGGCAGCAGGGAGCTGACCCAGGCACCGCTCTGGCCGTGTTGCTGGAAGTCGAACTTCGATCCGGCCAGCGGGAAGCTCGCCTGGTTCGCGCTCATGCCGGTGAGCCGCTGCGCGCCGCGCACCTCCGGCGGCAGATCCTTGCCGTGCAGGTCACGCAGCTTCGGCTTGTAGTCGAAGAGGTCCAGGTGGGACGGCCCGCCGGACATGAAGAGGTAGATGATCCGCTTCGCCTTCGGCGCGAAGTTCGGGAAGGCGGGAGCTGTGGCCGCGGCACCGAAGGCATCCCGGTTGAGCAGCGAGGCGAGCGCGGCCCCGCCGATGCCCTGCCCCATGCGGGAGAGGAAGTGGCGGCGCGTGACGGCGAGTGGATGGAGATGGCTCATCGGAGTGTGATGCTGGCGTCCAGGTTGAAGAGGGCGCTGGCCACGGTGGCGGCGGCAGCGGCCTCGATGGGTGGCAGGGCCGGGTCCGGCTTGATCTGGCCGATGGTGAGGAGCTTGGCCGCTCCCTCCGGATCCGCGGTGAAACTCTCGCGCTGGCCCCTGTAGAGCTCCAGCAACACCGGCACTTCCTTCGCGTTGGCGGGCCTGCCGATGACTTCGCGGAACGCCCACTTCACGCGCTCCTCATCCGTGCCGCCGCCTTCCTTAAGCATGCGTCCGCCGAGGGCGCGGGCGGCTTCCACGAACTGCGGGTCATTGAGCAGGACCAGCGGTTGCAGCGGGGTGTTCGTGCTCTGGCGCTTCGCGGAGCAGGTGTCGCGGGTGGCCGCGTCGAACACCATCATGTTCGGCGGCGTGGTGGTGCGCCGCCAGAAGGTGTACATCGAGCGGCGGTGAACACCCGCCCCCTTGTCCTCCTCATAGGCGGGAAGGAAATTGTTCAGCGTCTTCCACATTGAGCCTTCGGCCTGGTAGGGCTTCACCGGCGGTCCGCCGATCTGCGGCTGGAGGATGCCACCGAGCGCGAGCGCGGAATCCCGCAGCATCTCCGCGGTGAGACGGCGTGACGGTCCGCGGGCGAGCAGGCTGTTGTCCGGATCCCTTTCGCGCTGCGCGGCGTCCGCCCTGGAGTCCTGGCGGTAGGTGGCGCTCAGCACGATCTCCCGGCACATCCGCTTGTGGTCCCAGCCGCTGTTGATGAAGTCGCGCGCCAGCCAGTCCAGCAGTTCCGGATGGGTGGGATGCGCGCCCTGCAGCCCGAAGTTGTCCGATGTGGCGACGATGCCAGTGCCGAAAAACTCCTGCCACAACCGGTTCACCAGCACGCGGGAGGTCAGCGGATGGTCCGGCATGGTGAGCCACTTCGCGTAGCCCAGACGGTTGCGCGGTGCGTCCGCCGGGAACGGCGGAAGGAATGCCGGGGTCTCCCGCTCCACTTTCTCGCCCGGTTGGTCATAAGCGCCACGCAGCAGGATGTGGGCGGGCCGCGGCTCGGCGGTTTCTTTCATCACGGAAATTTCCCTCACCCCGTCGATCACCTCCCGCCAGGCGGTGCGGGCGGTCAGCAGTTTCTTCAATCCGTCCCGTGCCTGCGGATGGATGGCGGAAAAGTAGTATTCTCGCAGCGCGGAGGTTTCCTCGGATGAGAGGGACGGTTTCGCCAGCAGGGCGGAGAGCGACGAGCCATCGAAGATCTGGGCGGACTCGATGGGCGTGATGGGGCGTTTGTAGATGCGGATGTCATCCAGTTCACCGTTGCGGAGGCCGAAGTCACGTCCGCGCGCGCCGAAGTTGATGGTGCCAGAGGTCCGGAAGTCACGGCTGAGGTTGTCACGGACGATCTTCGTGGCGGCGGGCTTGCCGTTGAGGTCGATCCTCATGCCCGCGGCCTTGCTCGATCCATCATAGGTGATGACGACATGCGTCCACTCGCCCACAGGCAGCGCTTCATCGGACTGGATGGAGATGACATTGCCGGGGAACTCACGCATCAGCTGCCAGCGGAGCCGCCCGTTTTCGAGAAGGAGTTCGTAGCCGCAGAAGTTGGCGTCGAAGGAGGTGGTGTTGGCGATGACCACCGCCCGCGGGTAGTTTTCGCCGGGCTTGAGCCAGAAGGAGAAGGTGAGCGGATCATGGCACTTCTTGATGCCGAAGTCCTGCATGGCGATGGCATCGTCCCCAGTGCAGAGCATGCCTTGGCCCAGCTTGCCGGGAGTCTGTTTGTTGGCACCGGGCCGGGCGGTCTTCAGCGGCGGAGCCTTGGCCTTCTTCGGCGATGCGGGGTCCGCCTTGTCGGCGGGCTTCTCAGCATCGGAGGCAGCTTGCGTTTCCGCGGGCGGAGGCAAGGGCTTTTCCGCCGCGTTCGGGATCTGCCCGTCCTTGATCTCCTCAAACGTGAAGTGGGCGACGAGATCCGCGTCCACCAGTTCGCGCTTGCCGCCGAGCCATGTTTGGAAATCCGCTTCATGCGCGGCGGGGATGCCGGCGACATCCTTCCCTACCGTGGTGACTGCGGTGGTCGTGCGCTCGATCGCGCTTTTCTGTTCCGGTGTGGGCAGCATCAGCGCGGGCTGAGGGAGAGTCAGTCCGCGGTTCTCACCGCCCTGGATCATCCCGTGCTCGTCGATGCTGTTGAAGAACGCGGCGAGCGAGTAGTAGTCCTTCGCCAGGATCGGGTCATACTTATGGTCGTGGCAGCGGGAGCACTCGAAGGTCAGCCCGAGAAACGCGGTACCCACGGTGTGGACCCGATCGCTGATGCCATCCTGGCGCATTTCCTCCGGGATGCTGCCGCCTTCGTTCGTCTTGCGGTGCAGGCGGTTGAAGGCAGTGGCCAGCTTCTGGTCATGCGTGGCGTCCGGCAGCAGATCACCCGCGAGCTGCTGGGTGATGAACTGGTCCCAGGGAAGGTTCTCGTTCAGCACCTTGATCAGCCAGTCACGCCACGGCCAGGTCTGCATCTCGATGTCCGCCTGGTAGCCGAAGGAGTCCGCGTAGCGGGCGATATCCATCCACGGCACCGCCATCCTTTCCCCAAAGCGCGTCGATGCCAACAGGCGGTCCGCCACCTTTCCATAGGCGTCCGGCGAGGTATCCGAAAGGAAAGCGTCGATCTCCGGCTGGGAAGGCGGGAGGCCGGTCAGATCAAAGGTGGCGCGGCGCAGCCAACGCTCCCGCGTGGCTTCCGGGGAAGGCTTCATTTTTTCCGCGTCCAGACGGGCGAGGACAAACCGGTCGATGTCACTGCGCGGCCACTTCTTGTCAGTGACGGCCGGAACGGCGACCACGGATGCAGGCGCGATGAAGGACCAGTGGGGCTGGTATTCCGCCCCTTCGTCGATCCACTGCTTGAGCAGGTCCTTCTCCTGCTGCGTGAGCGTGAGGTGGGACTTCGGCGGCGGCATCACCTCGTCCGGGTCCTTGGAAAGGATGCGCAGGAGAGCCTCGCTGTCGGCGGATTTGCCGGGGACGATGGCGTCCTTGATCGCCTCCTCGCGGAGATCCAGGCGGAGGTCCGCCTCACGGTGGGAGGAGTCAGGGCCGTGGCAGTGGAAGCACTTGTCCGAAAGGATGGGAAGGATCTGCCGGTTGAAAGATACCTCCCCGGCGGACATGGTGACGGGCAGGCCGATGAGCAAACCCAGCCCCAGCAAAGGCTGCCGGAAAGGTGACTTCAGGGATATGGGTAAATGCCTGCTCATCGGGATCGGGTTTCGTCATCGCAAGCCGGGGTTCAAGGCGGCAATGATTCGGTTATCCTGCGAATGTCCCAAATTTATCTTCCTGATTCAAGTACACGGAGGTGTAGATGAATTTGAGCCCGCGTCCGCGTAATCATCCCCATGCCGAAGTGCCGATCCATCTTTCATCCCGCCCTGATCGGCATGGTGCTCTCCGCTCTCTTCACGGGAGCGCAGGCACAGACACCGGCAACCATCGCCGAGCTGCGGGCCATCCCGAAGCAGATGGTGCCGGAGCATCCGGCGGTCATCGTCCGCGGTGTCGCCGTGTCGGTCCGCGGCGAAAACTACCCCGATTTCATCCTGCAGGATGCGACCGGCGCGCTGGCGATCATCTTCGGGAAAGAGGTCGGCCCCATCGCCGAGGGACAGATGGTGGAAGTGGCGGGGCGGATCGATCCGTCGAACACCTCCATGCGGATCCTCGCCGACCGGATCACCCCCGGGGAAATGGTCGGCCTCCCTGCCCCGGTGAAGGTGGATGCGGCGGATCTCGCGGACGGCTCGAAGGATTGCCAGTATGTCGAACTTTCCGGAGTCATCCGCACCGTCCATACGGATGCCAGCCTCCAGCCGGTGAGGCTGATCCTCGGCCTGGGACCGCAGGACCGGCGGCTGACCATCTGGGTCTCGCACTTCGACGAGGGGATCCAGGAGAAGCTGCGGCCCGATACCGCGGTGACAGTCCGGGGTGTCTGCCGTTCGTGGCGGACGTTGAAATACCAGCCGTTCGGCACCTTTATCGTCGTCACGGATCCCTCCTCCATCCGGATCGACCGGGCGGCGGCATCCGGGCTGGAAGACCTGCCCGTGCGGTCGCTGCCGGAAATTTTCCAACTGACCATCGATGACCTGAAGGCCAGCCGGGAACGGATCAAGGGAGTGGTGACGCTGGCGTGGCCGGACACCCAGGTGGTGGTGGAAAATGCGGAAGGTTCCATGTTTCTCACCACCGGGGAGGATCTGGGGCTGCGCCCCGGCGAGGAGGTGGACATCGCGGGCTTCCCCACCCGCCGGGACAGCCGCGTGGTGATGGAGGACGCCGTGGTGATCGATGAATCCCCGGCCACGGCGGAGAACTCCATCACGCCGCTGGAGATCACCCCGGGGCGGCTGCTCGGTGAAGCGAAGTCACTGGATCTGGACGGCCGGTTGCTGCGGATCGACGGCACTTTCCGCCAGATGATGCGGGAGGACAAACTGCACCTGTTGATCATGGAGGCGGATGACGGCCGGGAGTTCCAGGCCATCCTGCCGGTGTCGGAGCCGCTGCCGCTTGATCTGGAGGCTGGGGCGCGCGTGCGGCTCCATGGTGTGTGCCGGATGCTGTTCACGGAGCAACCGGTCCGCTCCCGCTCCGTTCCCAACAGCTTCGAGCTGCTGCTGCCGGATGCGGACGCCATCCGGATCATCCACGCCGGACCATGGTGGACCACCGGGCGTCTGCTGATGGTGCTGGCCACGCTGTTCGTCATCCTGGGAATTTCCATCCTCTGGTCGCTGGCTTTGAGGAGGCAGGTCAGCAGGCGGAGCGAGCTGCTGCTCCAGGAAATCCGCTCCCGCCATGACGCGGAACTGCTGGCGGCGGAACGCAGCCGCCTCGCCTCCGATCTCCATGACACCCTCTCCCAATCGCTTTCCGGCGCGGCGATGCAACTGGAAGTGGCCGGGGCGCTGTCCGCCGGGGAGTCCGGAACCACGGGCCATTTCACGCTCGCCAAGCGCCTGCTCGCGCGCAGCCGCGAGGACCTACGGCGGGCGGTGTGGGATCTGAACCCCAGCGTGATGGAGGACCGGGATCTGCCCTCCGCCCTGCGGAAAATCGCGGAAGAGATCAACCAATCCGGCGTCTGCGAGGTCACGGTGGAGGAGGCCGACGGTGGGATCGATCCGCTGCCGGAACGGATGCGCACCCACTTGTTCCGGGTGGGGCAGGAGGCGATCAACAACGCGCTGCACCATGGCCAGCCGCGCCACATCCATGTGCGGATGGAAGCGGCGGACGGCCAGATGCGGCTGTCCGTTGCCGATGATGGCCGCGGTTTCGACCCCTCCACCGCCCCCGGTCCGGACCAGGGGCATTTCGGGCTGAGTTCCCTTTCCGAGCGGTTGATCCGGCTGGGCGGCAGCCTTGACATCACCAGCTCGGAAAAGGGCACCATCCTCACCGCACAGGTTCCCTGTGACGCCGCATGACCATGAAAGCCGATCCGTCACGCATCCGCCTGCTCATCGCCGATGACCACTACATCGTCATCATGGGACTGACGGCGCTGCTCAAGCTGAGGAAGGAGTTCCAGGTGGTCGCCAGCGCCCGCGATGGAAAGGCGGTGCTGGACCTTTACCGGGAACACCGTCCGGACGTGGTGCTGATGGATCTCCAGATGCCTAAGCTCGACGGCATCGGCGCGATGAAGGAACTCCTCGCCGAATTTCCGGAGGCCCGGGTGATCATCCTCACCAGCTTCGGGCGGGAGGAGGATGTCCACCTCGCCTTCAAGGCCGGTGCCCGCGGCTACCTGCTGAAGGAAGCGGAGCTGCCCGTGCTGGCCGAGGCGATCCATGCCGTCCACCGGGGAGACCGCTGGATGCCCGCCAATGTCGCCCATCTGGTCGCGGAGCGGGCGAAACTGCCGGAGCTTTCCCGGAGGGAAGTGGAAGTCCTCGACCTGGTCGCCAAGGGCCTCCGCAACAAGGAGATCGCCGACTTGCTGGGATTCAGCGAGGACGGTGCGAAGCAGCACCTGCGGAGGATCTATGGCAAGCTGGGCGTCACCGCCCGGGTGGAAGCCATCGCCGAAGCCCAGCGCAGGGGGATTCTGGACCGGCGGTGACGACTTCAACTGACCGGAGGCTGGCGCACATTCCTTGAGTTCCCAACCCAAGGCTTCAAGCTTGCTCGCCCCCCGCAACTGCGGTAGCCTTTCTCATGGCTCTCACCGTCGAACATCTGGTTCAAGAGGCGCTTTTGCTACCCAGTGAGTCACGCACCGAGTTGGTGGAGGCCATTTTGGAACGCACCCCCCCTTCCGCCGAATTCATGAGGGACCAAACGTCCGTTGTCCTCGGTCGCATGGAAAACGTCCGGGAAGGGCGTTCCGCGCTGATCCCTGACGCAGAGGTTCACCGCCAGATTCGCGAAGCCCTGCGCGACGCGTGATGAAGGTCTTTTTCGAATCCGCGGCTCTGATCGAGTACCGCGAGGCCGCCCTCTATTCCCAGCAACGCTTCGGATTGGGTGAGGAGTTCGTCCAGGCGGTTGAAGCAGCCATCGCGGTCATTTCCAGCGACCCGGGACGCTTCCAGGCCCTGGAGGCGGATATCCGCATGTTCCGGTTGCCCCGCTTCCCTTATCACATCTTTTTCCTGCATTCCCCCGGTGAGGATTCCATCACGGTCTATGCTGTCGCCCACCATGGCCGCCAGCCCGGCTACTGGCGGGGGCGGCTCCGCCAGATGGGTCATCCGGAGTAGGCATCAGGGGTACCGACGGATCTGATCCGGGCGAAAACTGGGCAAACACCCCGTTTGACATTTCACCCCCCGCCCCACTAGTTTCGCCGTCCCGGCCCAAGCCCGGCTCATTTTACCATGAACATCGTTGTCGAGAAGCAGCCCAAGTGCACCGCCACCCTCCGTGTCGAAATCCCATCGGAGAAAGTCAGCGGCAAACGCGAACAGATCGTCCGCGGATACGCCAGCCAGGCCCGCCTTCCCGGTTTCCGCCCCGGCAAGGCCCCACGCGCCGTCGTGGAAAAGCGCTTCGCCCGTGAGATCACCGAGGAACTCAATGGAGCCCTCGTCAACGAGGCCTATGATGAAGCCCTCAAGCAGGAGCAACTGAAGGTGCTCGACTTCGGCGTGCCGGAGAACCTCACCACCAATGCCGACGGCTCCGTTTCCTTCGAGTCCAGGCTGACCCTCGCCCCGGATGTGACCCTTCCGGAATACAAGGGCATCAAGGTGACCGTCCCCCCGACCGCCGTGCCGGATGAGGAAGTGGACACCCAGCTCCAGGCGCTCCGCGAGCGTTTCGCCGATTTCAAGGACATCGAGGGCCGCGCCATCCAGGAAGGTGACTTCGCCGTCATCGACTACACCTCCACCGTGGACGGCCAGCCGACCGATGAGTTCATCGGCAAGCAGGCCGGTTACCTCAGCGGCCGCGAGGGCTTCTGGGTGAAAGTGGACGAAAAAGCGTTCCTCCCCGGCTTCCCGCTGCAACTGGTGGGCCTCAACGTGGGCGACTCCAAGGAAATCAAGGTCACGCTGCCGGAAGATTTCCCCGTCGCCGCCGTCCAGAACAAGGAACTGGTGTTCCAGGTGACCGTCAAGGAACTGAAGGAAGCCGTCCTCCCGGAGCTGGATGACGAACTGGCCGCCAAGCTGGCCCCCGGCAAGACGATGGAAGACATCAAGGGCATCATCCGTGAGAACATGGAAGGTGAGCGCGCCCGCAAGATCAGCGACCTGAAGGTCAACCAGATCGTTTCCTACTTCAACGAGCAGGTGAACTTCGAGCTTCCGGACGAACTCATCGCCCAGGAAACCCAGAGCCAGGCGAACGCCATGGTGAACCAGGGCATCCAGTCCGGCATGACCGAGGAGGAAATCCAGTCCCAGCAGGAGGAAATTTTCGCCTCCGCCGGCAACCAGGCCGTCTCCAACCTCCGCACGAACTTCATCCTCCAGGAAATCGCCCGCGCCGAAGGCATCCAGGTCAACGACCAGGAGCTGGTGAACCACCTGGTGGTCATCGCCAACCAGCGGAAGGTCGCCCCGAAGAAGTTCATCAAGGATCTCCAGCGCTCCGGCCGCATCCCGAACGTCCGTTCCTCCATGGTCATCGGCAAGGCCATTGACTTCCTCGTCGAGCACGCCACCGTTGAGGAATCAACAGAAGCCAAACTCGATGCCTAATTTCAAATCGCCAGATATGTCGTCCGGTCACGCTCCCTCGAACTATTACGTCCCGATAGTCATCGAGTCGGATGGCCGCGGGGAGCGCTCCTTCGACATTTATTCCCGCCTGCTCAAGGACCGCATCATCTTCATCGGCACACCGATCGACGATGGTGTGGCGAACTCGGTGATCGCGCAGCTCCTTTTCCTGCAGATGCAGGATCCGAAGAAGGACATCCACATCTACATCAACTCCCCCGGTGGCTCCGTCACCGCAGGTCTGGCGATGTATGACACGATGCAGTTCCTGACCTGCGACGTGAACACCTATTGCATCGGCATCGCCGCATCGATGGGTTCCGTCCTGCTCACAGCCGGCACCAAGGGCAAGCGGTTCTGCCTGCCGAACTCCCACGTCATGATCCACCAGGTTTCCGGTGGCGCGCAGGGCACCGCCCTCGACGTGGAGCGGACCTTCGGCTTCATGATCAACCTCAACAACCGGCTGCACGGCATCCTCGCCAAGCACACCGGCAAGACACTTGAGCAACTGAAGAAGGATTCCGAGCGCGACAACTACATGACCGCCGAAGAATCCGTGGCCTACGGCCTGGTGGACAAGGTTCTGGAAAGCCGCAAGCAGCTTCCGGACGCCGTGGCCGCGCTCGCCGAGCCGCCGAAGGAAAGCTGATTCCAAAAAAGCGGCGATGGCTCCATGCCGCCGCCGCTTTTGTCTCTCCGGTGGGCAACCCCGCCCCCCGTCTTGCCTAATCCCGTAAATCCTGTAGATTCCCCCATATGGCACGCGCTTCCAATCTCACGATGTGTTCTTTCTGCGGAAAGAGCCACTCAGAGGTAAAAAAGCTGATCGCGGGGCCGGGAGTTTATATCTGCAACGAGTGCATCGACGTCTGCTCGAACATCCTCGAAAAGGAACTGGGTGGCGTCGCCACAAAAGGAGGCTCGGCCCCTGCGGACAAATCCGGATTCAAGATCCCCTCTCCCGCCGTCCTCCGCGACCATCTCAATGAGTTCGTGATCGGCCAGGAAAGCGCCAAGAAAGTTCTCGCGGTCGCCGTCTATAATCACTACCAGCGCCTCCGCCAGGACCAAGCGAAGCTCGATGACGAGTTCCAGGGCGTGGAAATCGAGAAATCGAACATCCTGCTCCTCGGCCCGACGGGTTCCGGCAAGACGCTGCTCGCCCGTACGCTCGCCCGCGTGCTGGATGTCCCTTTCTGCATCGTGGATGCGACCACGCTCACCGAAGCCGGCTACGTCGGCGAGGACGTGGAGAACATCATCCTCCGGCTGCTGCAGGCGGCGGATTTCGATGTGGCGAAAGCAGAGCGCGGCATCATCTACGTCGATGAGATCGACAAGATCGGCCGCAAGACCGAGAATGTCTCCATCACCCGCGACGTGTCCGGGGAAGGTGTCCAGCAAGCGCTTCTGAAAATCCTCGAAGGAACGACCTGCAACGTCCCCCCGCAAGGTGGCCGCAAGCACCCGCAGCAGGAATACATCCAGGTGAATACGGAGAAGATCCTCTTCATCTGCGGCGGTGCCTTTGTCGGACTGGAGGACATGGTCCGCCGCCGCCTCGGCAAGAACACGCTCGGCTTCCATTCAGACCTTTCCCAGGCGGATCTGGACGACAACGCCCCCAACATCCTTGAGAAGGTCCAGCCGGAGGATCTCCTGCATTTCGGCCTCATTCCGGAGTTCATCGGTCGGCTTCCCGTCATTTCCTCGCTGCGCAAGCTGACGGAGGACGAACTTGTGAACATCCTCACCGAGCCGAAGAACGCGCTGGTGAAGCAATATGCCAAGCAACTGGCCATGAATGGGGTGAAACTCCGCGTGACCCGGGATGCCCTGCGCGCACTGGCCGAAGAAGCCGTCCGCCGTGGCACCGGTGCCCGCGCCCTGCGCTCGATCTTCGAGAAGATGATGCTCGACGTGATGTTCGACGTTCCCTCCCGCGGGGACATCGAGGCCGTCACCATCAACCGCCCGGTCGTGCTGGGCGAGCGCTCCCCCCTCATCCGCAAGCGCCGGGCCGACGCCTCCGATGCGGACGAGGATGCGGCGTGATCCCGCGGATCCAGATGATCCGCCGCATTTCCCGCGGCTGGATCGGGAATAGGGGCGATGCGGCACCCCCGTAAGGAGGGTGGACATTGCGGCAGAGCCGCCATGTCCGCTTCGGCCCCATTCCTGTCCACCGGCTGCAACCGGAGCCCATGGCAAAGGCATTCCAGGACAGATCCACCCTTTGCCCGCATCGCCAATGCCGCCGAGGGACAAGAGTGTCCCTCCTCCTTACTGGAAATTTCACTTCCCCAAAACCACAGGAACGGAAAAACTCCCACAAAATCCAACGTAACCTTCCCTTCATGCAACGCCGTCATTTCCTCAAGACCACCCTCGCCACCGCAGCCGCGCTTCCCGCCGTACTCAGTGCCCAGGAAACAAAGCCCAAGAAAAAGATCCTGCTCCGTTCCTCCTGGCAGACGGTGAACATCGGCGACATTGCCCACACTCCGGGCATGCTTCACCTGCTGGAGAAGCACCTGCCGGAGTATGATGTCACCCTGTGGCCCAGCAGCGTGGACAACGGCGTGGCGGAGATGCTCATGAAGCGCTTCCCCAAGCTGAAGATCATGGGCAAGACCGCCGCGGAGAAGGAAGAGGCGTTCAAGACGCACGACTTCCTCCTCCACGGCTCCGGACCAGGCATCGTCGGCCAGAAGCACCTCATCGAGTGGAAGGAAAAAACCGGCAAGCCCTACGGCATCGGCGGCGTCACCTGGAGCTTCTCCGAGGAAGGCCTGCAGGTCATCAACGGCGCGAAGTTCGCCTTCTTCCGTGACTCCGTTTCCCTGGCCTTGGCGAAGAGCAAAGGCGCGATCTGCCCGATCATGGAATTCGGCCCGGACGCCACCTTCGCCTGTGACTTGGTGAACGATGAAGCGGCCTCCGCATGGCTCAAGGAAGTGGGCCTGGAGGAAGGCAAGTTCATGTGCTGCATCCCCAAGCTGCGGAACACCCCCTACTGGGAGATCAAGAAGGGCACCAAGTTCGACGAGAAGAAACATGCCCGCAACGAGGAGATGAAGGAGCACGACATCTCCCCCCTCCGCAACGCCGTCATCGCCGTGGTGGAGCAGACGGACATGAAGATGCTGCTCTGCCCGGAAGACGCCAGCCAGATGAAGCTCAACAAGGAGATGATCTACGACAAGCTCCCGGAGAGCGTGAAGAAGAAGGTCGTCTGGAGGCAGGACTACTGGCTCACCGACTTTGCGCAGAGCGTTTACAACCGCAGCGCTGGGCTTTTCGGCAACGAGCAGCACAGCCCCATCATGTGCATCGGCCACGGCATTCCCGCCATCGTCTGCCGCTACAAGGAGCAGACTTCAAAGGGCTTCATGTGGAAGGACATCGGCCGCTCCGAATGGCTGTTCGACCACGACTTCGATGAAGCGGAGAAGGGCCTCACCCCCGCCGTGCTGGCCATCGCCAAGGACCAAACCACCGCAAAGGCGAAGGCCCTGCAAGCGAAGGCCGTGGCGGACGACAGGATGAAGCGGATGATGGATGTCCTGCGCGCGGAGCTGGAGGGCTGATTTTCAAAGCTTTTCATCCAACGGGAGCATGAGGTGCGGAAGTGATTCCGATCCCATGCTCCTCTTTTTTTTGCCAGTAACGGGCGGCACGGAGATTCAGCCAAATGAGTTATTCACGGCTATTCACAAGTTATTCACATCACCCTATAACTCATTAATTTATTAACCTATTGTAGAATTATTCACAATTATTCACAGGTTATTCCCAACCGCGTTCAGAGCCGTAAATCCCCCGCAAGTGCCGCAGAAGATCCTCAACCGTCCGTCCGGAACTCCGGATAGCTGAGGTCGGCTTCACATGGCACGCCATCGAGCATCCACTTCACCAGGCGATCCGCCACGGCCGGGGCGTAGAGGGAACCCTTCGAGCCAAGGCCGTTGAACATCCAGTTCCCATCCCCTAGCGGACCGATCAGCGGCTCGCTGCGGCGGAGGATGGGGCGGATGCCCGCCACGTGGTCCACCACTTCGAAATTCTCTCCGCCCAAACGGCAGACGATCTTTTCCACGAACTCCCTGCCCTTCTCCGTGGGTACTTCATCCAGATCATCCCATTCATAGGTCGCACCGGCACGGAATTTTCCTGCTCCCAACGGCACCATCCAACCACCGCCGCCGACGCGGATGCGGGATTCATCCCAGCCATCCGCCCGCACGGTGAGGATCTCCCCCTTTGCACAGCGGGAAGGACCATACTTTCCGGAGATCAGACCTGCGGCCCCCTCACAGAAAACATTCGTGCTCTCTGTGGCTCCATCCCCCTTCCGGTAGATCCCCCGCTCGCGGAAAAACCCGCGCGAGGCATCCGTGAAAAGCCGCGTGTCCACCCGGCCACCGCCTGTCACCTCCACCGCGCCCACCCAGCCGTCCGGCGCATCCACCACACCACCCACCCACGGCTTCACCTTTTCCTCCGTGAGCTTTGAGGAAATTTTCGCCCATTCCTTCTCCGACGCCGCCAGCCGCAGCACGGTCATGGGATGCCACAGCGTGACACCCAGCTCCCGCTCCACCCGCGCGTAGAAATCCAGCGCGTCCGGCAGGAACTCCGCGATCCGCCAGCTCGGTTCGAAATTTTTCCCGGTCACCGGGTTCACCAGCCCGGCGGCCACCCGCGATGCTCCACCCTGCTCCCGATCGAGCAGGGAAAACGGTTCGCCGCGCCACCACAGATGCCAGGCCACACAGGTGCCCGCCAGCCCTTGTCCGACGATGACCGGGCCTCCGCTCACTTCGGCATCAGCGCTTCGTTGGGGTCCACCCAGTCCGCATCATACCCCTTGGTATAGTTGAAGAGGTGCTTGTGGAGGTATTCGAAATAGACCTCCTTCTCCTCCTTCTTCAGACGGGTCCAGATGGCGATGTTAAGGGCACGCGCGACCTTCATCTTCATCGCCAGAGTGAGCTGCCGTCCTTTGCGCGCCTTCTGGACCTGCTTGTGGTTCAGTTGTTCCGGAGACGCCTCCACCATCTCATGATTGGTGATCTTCCAGCGCTCCATCAGCGCGTCCAGTGGTTGGGTCCCGTGATCCCGTGTCGGCTCTTCCATCGCTCCGTCTAGACCGCCCCCGCGGGATTTCCAAGCCCCAAGCGGAGGAAATTCAGAGCCATCTCATTTCAGGCGATGCAGGAGGAAAGCCGTTGGATTACCACTGATTGCACTGATTCACTGATTTGAAGAAAGGGAGGAAAAGATATTCTTCCGTTACATTGGCGGATTCTGAATCGGTAAATCAGTGCAATTTGGCTCAGTATTCAGACGCTGGTTCGCCCATCTCCGCTGCACTCCGATTGTGGTAACCTTTTCAAATTTCGGATCGAACTTCCGAAATGAGGGGATACAGGAAAGAAATCCGCGGCTTTCCCCGGGACCGGGATTGCCGGGGGGATGGCCACGCTCCACCATCCCGCCATGGCCACCCCTCTTTCCGGGAAATCCACCGTCGGGGAAATCCGCGACCGGTTCGACCACGATGTCGAGCGGTTCAGCCAACTGGAGACCGGCCAGCAGGCGACCATCGACGCGCCACTGGTGCTGGATCTCATCGGCGCGGTGGCGAAGTCCCACCTGCGGAGCGGGGACCGGGTGCTGGACCTGGGATGCGGGGCGGGCAACCTGACACTGAAGCTCATCCAGGAGGTGGGTTCGCTCCACTGTGATCTGGCCGATCTCAGCCTGCCGATGCTGGAGCGCGCCCGGGAACGGGTGGCCGTCACCGGGTGCGTGTCCGTGGAGATCCACCACTGCGATCTGAGGGTTCTCGATTTCCCGGAGGGATCGTTCGATTGCATCACCGCGGCGGCGGTGCTCCATCATCTGAGGGAGGATGCGGACTGGGAGGCTGTCTTTCGGGCGATCCACCGTTGGCTGAAACCCGGTGGCAGGCTGTATGTCTCCGATCTGGTCACCTTTGATGAACCTGCGGTGCAGGAGGTGATGTGGCGGCGCTATGGCGAGTATCTGGAGTCGCTGGGCGGCGCGGACTACCGGGACAAGGTATTCGGTTACATCGACAAGGAGGACTCCCCGCGTTCCCTGCCCTACCAGATTTCGTTGCTGGAGCGCTGTGGTTTCCAGTCATGGGACATCCTCCACCGGAACAGCGTCTTCGCCTGCTACCGGGCGGTGAAGGCGGAGTGAGCCTCATCCATCGTTGAAAAAGTGCCGGCCGATTCCTGAGGCAACAGTCCGGTGATCCGTCTCCCAATAGACATCCCCGCTGATGTCGGAAATCTCCGGCGGGGGTTGGGCGTCGGCCCATTCCACGGCCTCCGCCGCTTCCTTTTTCGCCGCCGCGCGGATCTCCTCGTGCATCGCTTCCGTGGCGATGCCCTCCGCGATGAGCCGACGGAGCCAGAGATTCACGGTATCCCGGTGCTCCTTGTGCCAATCGATTTCCTCTTTCGTCCGGTAGCGGTGACTCATCGCATCCGCAATCGTCGCTCCAAAATACCGATAAGTTGATATCTCCAGCAGAGTGGGCCGCTGATCCTCCCTGGCCCTGCGCATCGCGGAATCCAGCGCGGACCGGATCGCATAGATGTCGTGCCCGGCACAATGATCCCACTCCATGTCATACATCTCCGCCCGGCGACCGAGGTGGTCCTTGAAGGCGGAGGAACGCTTCACGGAGGTGAACATCGAGAATCCGTTGTTCTCCACCACATAGATGACAGGCAGAGAGAATAGCGCGGCGAGGTTGAGCGTCTCATGGAAGACTCCCTGATTCATCGCGCCGTCTCCCAGAAAGCAAACAGCGACACCCGCTTGGTTCCGGTATTTCATGGCGAATGCAAAACCGGCGGCCAGCGGTGTCTGGGCGGCGGCGACACCATGGATCCCCCAATGATGATGCGCCGGGGAGCAGAAGGAAAACATGCCGCCCTTCCCCTTGCAGGAGCCGGTCTGTTTTCCCATCAGTTCCGCGAGGCACTCCCTCATGGTCAGGCCACGCATCACGGCGAAGCCAAGCCCCCGCACGCCGCCGATGGTGTGATCCTGTGGTTGCAGCATCGAGCGCACCGCTGCCGCCCCACCCTCCTGGCCGATCATCAGATCGAGGAAGCCTGCCATCTTTCCGGCATTATAATACTTCATCGCATGCTGCTCGAAGACACGCGCGCGCACCAAGTCCGTCAGGATGCGCAGCTTTTCCGCGGCGGTGAGTGCGAGGTTGCACTCCGCGGTCGCGGCTTGCCAGAGATGATGGTCCTCCGCATCCATGGCATGCACCATCCGCCGGAAGGCATGTCTGTTTCAATGGAAATCAACTTGTCCTGTTGAGCCGTCGCAACGTGGTGGACAAGAGTGTCCGCCCTCCTTACTGAAGGGTGATGCAAACAGAGAACTCCGGCCGCAGGATGTTCGCATTCCTGTTCGCGCTTGTCGCGGTCGCGCTGTTCTTCACCTCGTTTGCCGTCAGCGTGCTGCCCTCCACGGCGGTGCTGGCATGCGCCTTTCCGGCCGCATGGTTTCTGTCCCGACACGATGGAAGGACATGGATCCTCTCCATGACGGTGGCCGGAGCGCTCGGCGGAGGACTCCTGGGCTACCTGCTGGAGGATGCGGAAGGAGCCGCGGTGGGGTCGCTGGTCGGCGTGGCGTCCGGATGGATCTATGGCTGGGGCACACTGCGGTTGCTGAAGATCCTGCCGGACAAATGGGGCGTCCTCACGGGATGGTCGCTGCTGGGCATCGCCTTCACGCTCATCCCGCTGCTGGCGGGGATCCGACTGCTGACAGGAAAGATCGATGACGACGAGAGCCCGTTCATCGTGCTGGCGATCACCTACGGGGTGCTGCACGGCGCGCGCAAGGGTTGGTGGGAGCATCCGCTGTCATGGCGGAGCATCTGGAACGCGGTGAAGAACTGGCTGCGTTTCTGGACTGGCTGGCGGGCCTTTCCCTGGGTGGCGGCATTTCTCATCGCCTATCTCACGGTCGGACCGGGCGGAGAGCACTATTCGGTGGAAGAGGGGGAGAATCTTTCGATCCAACTGATGCCGGTTTCCTATGTATGGCCGGGATTGTTCAGCGTCGCGGCGCTGGCCAGCCTCGCGGCGGCACGGAAGGGGCGGGATTTCCGGAATCCGCTGCACGTGCTGCTCTGTGGGGTGGTGCTGGTGCTTTCCGCGCACGCCATGATCCGCTGCGCGCGCCATCATGTGCTGGTGACACCCACCCGGCTGGAAGTGCGCGGAGGGCTGTGGAAATCCATTGACGTTTCCCGGGCGGACGCCACGGAAGTCAGGGAGGAACCGCTGCGGGGACGCCGGGTTTCCAGCAGCTTCCCGGTCATCATCACCAGGGATGGAAAGGAACATTCCCTGCGCGACATCCCGGACAGCCATCTGATCGAGGCGTATCTGGTGGAACGGTGGCAGCTCTCCCACTCGCCGTTGCGGCCACGCTGACGCACGCCGCTCTTGCCTCCCGCCGGGTCCGGGGCAAGGATGCCGCATGCCTGACGCCACCTATGTCCGCGACGCCTTCGCCCGCATCGCGGACCGCTATGTCCTGACCAACCATGTCCTCAGCATGGGCATGGACATCTGGTGGAGGAAGGTGGTCACCTCACGCATCCGCAGGTGGAAGCCGCGGCACCTGCTGGATGTGGCCAGCGGCACGGGAGACCTGGCGCTGGAGATCCAGGAAGCGTGCCCGGATTGCGATGTCACCGCCTCCGACTTCTGCGCGGAGATGCTCGCCCATGCGGAGTCGCGCGGACTGGTGAAGACCGTCGTCGCGGACGCGCTCAACCTGCCGTTTCCGGACCGCGCGTTCGATGTGGTGACCGTCGCCTTCGGTCTGCGCAACATGGCGGACTACCCCGCCGCACTGCGGGAAATGAACCGCGTGCTGAAGCCGGGCGGACGTCTCGTGATCCTCGACTTCTCCCTGCCGGACGGAATCCTCCGCGGGCCCTACCGCTTCTATCTCCACAAAATCCTGCCAAAGCTGGCCGGTGCCCTGACCGGGGAAAAGGACGCCTACGAATACCTGGGCGGTTCCATCGAGCAGTTCCCCGCAGGCAAGGCGATGACGGACCTGCTGGAAACCTGCGGCTTCACCGCCACGGATGCGACGCCGCTGACCTTCGGCGTGGTGTCCGTCTATGAGGGGACGAAGGGATAAGAAAAGTAGGTCCCAGTCTCAGCCATGCCAGGTTTTCAGAACACCTCCAGCACCATCAGCGGCGGAGCATCGAGGGAATCCCCCGCGCGCAGGCCGAGCAGCTTCCGGTAAAGCGGGCTCTCCGGAGTGAGCAGGGTGATTTCCATCCCCTCATGGACGATCTCCAGTCCGCCCGCGACCGGAGCCAGCAGGAAATAGCGCGCTTCCTCCCCTTGCTCCACCTCCACCAGCGCTCCGGCGTCGATGCCATCCTCCATGCCATAGTCCGGAAGGGAAAGACCGTCGAAGATGCGCACCGCTTCCGCCAGACCCTCCACCTGCTTTGCCTGGCCGGAGGCGAGGTAGGAGGCCTCCAAGTTCCGGGTGTCATACTTGCTCTCCGCCTTGCTGCCTGGGTCGGTCGCGGCGGCATGGGCCTCCATCGCCGCCTTGGCCAGGCGGTCCAGCCTGTCCCTCAGTTCCACGCGGATTTTTTCAAGAATCTCTGTCTTCATCAACGGACGGACAGCCTTGCCTCCCGGCTGTCCGCACGCAAGATCGGATCATGCCGACGCTCTACGCCTACAAAAACTGCGACACCTGCCGGAAAGCCGCCAAATGGCTGAAGGAAAACCAGATCCCCCATGAGACGAAGGCCATCCGCGAAACGCCGCCGTCCATTGCTGAACTGAAGGCCGCCCTCAAGGCCAACGGCGGTGACCTCCGGAAACTCTTCAACACCTCCGGCGGTGACTACCGGGAACTCGGCATCAAAGACAGGCTACCCGGCATGAAGGAGGAGGAGGCGCTCGACCTGCTCTCACGGAACGGAAATCTGGTGAAACGTCCGTTCCTGATCGGTGACGGGGTGGCTCTGAATGGCTTCAGCGAGGCGGCGTGGAAGGACGCGCTGGGCTAGGAAACATCAGGGCCGTGGCTGCGGCGTCCCGCCGCAGGCCGTGATTGTGGCGTCCCGCCGCAATTCTTCACCACAGATTCGGCAACCTTTGGGCTCAACCATTGTATTGGCTGTCAGTGCTTTCCGCCTTTGCTGCGATCCCATCGCACTCCTTCCCTCAGAACGACGGCGGGACGCCGTCGCCACGGCCTGCGGCGGGACGCCACAGCCACGTACCCCGTTGACCATCCGGGGGAGGCCTCCTAGAGTTCTTTCCGAGATGCCGATCAACCAATACGCCAATTCCTTCGTCTGTGACCTCGTTGCCTACGAGACGGGCAAGCCCATCGACGAAACCGCCCGTGAGCTGGGGCTTGATCCGGCCTCCATCGTCAAGGTCGCCTCGAACGAAAACCCGCTGGGACCGTCGCCGAAGGCGAAGGCCGCCATGCGCGAGGCGCTGGAAGAAGCGAACCTCTACCCGGACGGCGCCGGCTTCCGCCTCCGCACCGCCATCGCGGAAAAATTCGACCTCGGCCTGGAGAACGTCGTCATTGGCAACGGCTCGAACGAGATCATCGAACTGCTCTGCCACTCTTTCCTGAACCGGGATGCGGAACTCATCACAGCGGAGCACGCCTTCGTCGTCTACAAGCTGATGGCGACCCTGTTCGGCGCGAAGTATGTGGAAGTGCCGGACCCCGGCTTCATCCACGACCTGGAAGGCATGGCGGACGCCATCACGCCTAACACACGACTGGTCTTCATCGCCAATCCGAACAACCCCACCGGCACCGTCGTGGGCCAGGAGGCGATCGACCGCTTCATGGAGCGCGTGCCGGAGCATGTGGTCGTGTGTTTCGATGAAGCGTATTTCGAATTTCTCGACGAGCCGTTCGACACCCTCAAGTTCGTCCGCCAGAACCGCAACGTGGCGGTGCTGCGCACCTGCTCGAAGATCCACGGCCTCGCGGCCCTGCGCGTCGGTTACGGCCTCTGCGGCAAAGACGTGGCCGCCATCCTCCAGAAGGCGCGCCAGCCTTTCAACGTGAACGCCATCGCCCAGGCGGGAGCCGTCGCCGCCCTGAAGGACGACGAACACGTGGAACAGACCCGCGCGGTGAACAAGGAGGGGCTGGCGTTCTATGAAGCGGCGTTCAAGGAACGCGGCCTCGAACATGTCCCCAGCGTGGCGAATTTCATCCTCGTGAATGTCGGGGACGGCGACCGGGTTTTCAAAGAGATGCTGAAGCAGGGTGTCATCGTCCGGGCCATGCGCGGCTACAAGCTGCCGGACTGGGTGCGGATCTCCATCGGCACGCCGGAACAGAACGCCCGCTGCCTGGAGGTGCTGGATTCCGTCCTCGCACCGGTCGCGGTTTGACAATTTGATTCATTTTCCCTAAGTAATTTTTTCGGGAAAGCGCCCCCATGACCGATCCTACCCTCCCTGCAAATATCAGAGAATTCCACTGCTACCATTGCAGGGGGAAGATCCGTATCCCGAAAGAACTGCCGCCCACCACGGGCCCCTGCCCGCATTGCCAGAGGACCATCACCTCTCCGGCTCCGGAGGCCACCGCCCCGGCGACCTTTCTCCCGCCCGCACCGGTCAGCCATCCCGGTGTCCCGCAGCAACCGGCCCGCGAGGTGGCCCCACTGCCAACGCAGGGTCCCCCCGCAGCGCCGGTCCAGCACCTTCCCGCAGCGCCGGTCCAGCACCTTCCCGCCGCACCGGCCGCACCCGCCTACCAGCCTCCCGCCGCACCGGCCTACCAACCTCCTGCGGCACCGGCTTATCAAACTCCACCTCTTGCTCCGCCACAGGAACAACCGCCGGTTTCCCATCCCGCTCCTCCTCCACAGCAGCCACCGGCGGACGCAACGCCCCCTACCACTCCCGCTCCACAGCAGGCGACTCCGGCACCCGCCCCACGGCCGGAACGCGGGGCCTCCTCCCGGAGAAAGGAAGAGAAGGAAGAGCCGAAGCGATCCTCCTCCGCGGCTCCAGCCATCTTCCTCGGCTGTCTCCTGCTGGCCATCGCCGGCGGTGCGGGCTATCTCGTATATCAGGAGATGACCGGAAAGCCGGTCGCTCCGCCCGCTCCCGCCCAACCGGCAGGCCCTTCACTTTCCGAAAACCAATACATGCGGGTCGGATGGAAGAAGGATGCCTACGCCGTTCTCGGGAAATTCCTCGCTGCAACCACCGCCGAGGAAAAGCTCCCCCACATCATCAACGGAGAGCAACTGCGGCCTCAGGTGGAGGCATTCTACGGTGGCAGCGTGATCAACGACCAGGACACCCCCATCGACGCCTTTTCCGTGAGGGAACTGAGCGAGGAAGACCGGAAGCGTGGCATCTTCATGCTCGAGTTCGAGCAACCGCCGCAGTTCGAGATGAAGGAATTTTTCCGCCCGCTCGCCACGCTGGAGATCCAATACGGCATGGATGAAGCGGACCTGCTTTTCTCAACCATGGCGCGGGTCGAGAACTTCGCCACCGAACCGGTGCGGGCAACCGCCCTCTTCAAGAAAACCCCTCAAGGCCTGAAGCTGGACTGGGAAACCTTCGCCCAGACGAAGTACCGCACCTTCGCCAACCTCATCGAACTTCCCGAGGCGGACCAGGGTGGTGTCTTCCGCGTAATCATTTCGGAAGATGTTCCGGAGTCCGGACGCACCCTGCCGGCGGGCATCAAAACCTACCGGATCTGGGATCCGTCCTCTCCGGAAACCAGCGCCCGGGTGAACGTCAACATCGACTCGGAAATCGGGCGTTCGCTCTCGAAGATCGACTGGCGGGGCAAAGAGAGCCGCCCCACCAACAGCACCGCCACCATCGAACTGAAGTGGGTCGGCACGGACCAACCGAAGCTGGAGATCACCCGCTTCATCTGCTGGGAGTTCCTCCACCTCGGCGGAACCGAAGCGGCCGCAGTTCCCCGCTGACCCCCGGCATGTCCCCCTCCTCCCACGACAGCCGCACCACCATCGCGGCGATTGCCACCCCACCGGGCACTGGTGCCGTCTCGTTGATCCGCATTTCCGGCCCGGATGCCATCGCCGTGGCGGACCGGGCCACCCGTAGCAAGGCATCCTCCGCCATGCCGCGGACCGCCTGCTACTGCCGCGTCTATGACGGGAAAGAGTCCATCGATGACGGACTTCTCACCGTCTTCCGCGGCTCCCACGGATTCACCGGGGAGGACAGCGTGGAGTTCACCGGCCACGGAGGCATGTTGGTCACCCGTGAGGTGCTCGCCCGTTTCCTGGAAGCCGGTGCGGTCCATGCCGGACCGGGGGAGTTCACCCAGCGCGCCTTTCTCAACGGAAAACTGGATCTTACCCAGGCGGAGGGGGTGATGGATCTCATTTCCGCCCAGACGCGGCTCTCGCTGCGTGCCGCACGCAGCCAGCTCGAAGGGACGCTAGGCAAGCGCACCACGGAGGCCAGGGACTCCCTGCTGGAAACGCTCGCCCACCTCGAGGCATGGATCGACTTTCCCGAAGAGGACATCGACCCCCAGACCGGCCGCGTGCTCCGGGACCGGATCACCTCCGTGCTGGACACCGTGCGCTCCCTGCTGGCCACCGCTGACCAAGGCCGTGTCCTGCGCGAAGGGGTGCGCACCGTCATCTTCGGCGAGCCGAACGTCGGAAAATCCAGCCTGCTCAACCGGCTGCTCGGCTTTGAGAGGGCGATCGTCAGCGACATCGCCGGAACCACCCGCGACACCATCGAGGAAACCATCAACCTCCATGGCCTGCCCATCCGCCTCATCGATACGGCGGGCGTCCGCGAGTCCGACGACCGCATCGAGGCGGAAGGCATCCAGCGCACTGTCCGTCAGATCGAGGCCGCGGACCTGCTGCTGGAAGTGTCCGATGGCAGCCAGCCCAAGCCAAGCCGCGGCATCCTCCCGCACACGGAAGCGAAGCACCTCCTGATCCTCAATAAAACGGATCTCGGCGAGCATCCCTCATGGCAGGGCACGTCCGCCGTCCGGCTTTCCTGCTCCACCGGTGGAGGCTTTGACGAGCTTTCCGATGCCATCCGCGGCGCGCTCCATTTCGCGGATGCGGACTGGGGGGAGCATGCCATCGCCATCAATGCCCGGCACCAGGCCAGTCTTCATACCGCGCGCACCGCGCTGGAGGCGGCCCTCACGCTGCTGGATGACACTTCCAATGATGTCGAGCTGGCCGCGATCGATCTGCGCGAAGCCTTGGACGCCCTCGGTGAAATCCCGGGAAAAGTCGATACCGAGGACCTTCTGGGAGTGATCTTCAGCACGTTCTGCATCGGCAAATGAACATCGTCATCCTCACCGGGGCGGGCGTTTCCGCGGAATCGGGATTACAGACCTTCCGCGGGGCGGACGGGCTGTGGGAGGGCCACCGCGTGGAGGATGTGGCCACTCCGGAGGCGTTCGGGCGGAATCCGGAACTGGTCCAGCGATTCTACAACGAGCGCCGTGCCCGCCTTCTCGATGGCACCGTCCACCCGAACCCCGCCCACCACGCACTCGCACGGCTGGAACGGGAATATCCCGGCCAGGTGCTGCTCATCACCCAGAACATCGATGATCTGCACGACCGGGCCGGATCAAAGAGCCTCCTCCACCTTCACGGTGAACTGCTGAAATGCCGCTGCGTGGTCTGTGCTCACACCGGGGAGATCCGCACCGACCTTTCCACCCGCTCCATCTGTCCGGAATGCGACTCCACCGGCACGCTGCGGCCGGACATCGTCTGGTTCGGGGAGATGCCCTACCATCTGGATGAAATCTCCGCCGCCCTCCAGCGGGCGGATCTCTTCGTCTCCATCGGCACCTCCGGCTCGGTTTATCCCGCCGCAGGCTTCGTCGCCATGGCGGCCCGGAACCAGGCCAGCACCCTGGAACTGAATTTGGAGGCGACCAGCCGCGAGTTCCGCGACCGCCGCCTGGGTCCCGCCAGCGAGGTGGTGCCGCTCTGGGTCGCCGAGGTGCTGGGGAGATAGGCCCTCAGATCCAGCTCCCTCCCCGGCTGGTCAGCCGTCGATTTCCCCGAGAATCCTCGCGGACTCGAAATCGAATGCGGTCAGCTCCAGCCGGACGGTGGCACCGGGCAGGAAGACCGCTTTGCTGTCCGTGAGCGGCTTTGAAAGATGGGCCATGATGATTTTCCCGTTCGGAAGTTCCGCCCGGTAGAGGATTTCGTTGAGCTGGCTCAAAATTTTCCCGGCGGCGTGGATGGTCGGATCTGGCATGGAGGGCGTGTTCCCCGGGATTGTCACTCCATCGGCCTGCGGCATACAAGAGCGGTCCGCGGGAACTTGTGGAAACACGACCTCCGTTCCGACCGACGAGCCTGCTTGACGACTGCGAAACAAAGCCCATCATTGCACCAAGTCCGTCCGCCGATCCGACGGGCCACCCCGAACTCTCGTCCGCCATGACATCCCGCATTCTCCACGCACTGCCGGCGCTCGCCACGCTCACCCTTTTCTCGTGCTATCCTTACCCGGAGCCCCCGCCCCATCACCAGCGCCCGGGCCGGGATGCCACCATCACCGATGCCGAGCAGCAGAAGATCAAGGACCAGCGAGACCGCATGAAGGACGCGCAGGAGCGCGACCGTCAGGCCCAGACCGACGGCACCACCACCGATCCCGGCACCACGCCCAAGCCTCCGGACAGGAAACCGACCAATGTCCCCACCGCCCAGCCGGTTCCGGGCAAGGAAGGCTTCGTTTTCAGCCCGTTCAACAACAAGGTCATCGACGTCCGTGACATGCCGAGCGGCACCCTCGTCGCGGATCCGACCTATCCGGCCTCGGAGAAAAAGCATTTCCGGGTTCCCTGAACCGCGTCTTTTCCCGGTCAACCTTATTCCAGGAAAGCCAACCGGGTCCGGCACTGGACCCGGTTTTTCGTTCCGATGAGAGACGATTTCACGAATGTCACGATCCTAGGCGGCGGGCTGCTCGGCGGCTCCCTCGCCCTTGCTCTCCCAAATCCCGACGGTGCGCCGCGGGTCAATCTCTGGGTCCGCCGGGCGGAAACCGCGGAAGAAGCGGAAGCTGCGGGCATCACGGATGTGACCTGTGACCTCGCGGAAGCCGTGGCGGACGCCGATCTTGTCGTCCTCGCCGTGCCCGTCGGTGTCATGCCCGGCTTGGTTTCAGCCGCCGTGGAGGCCGGGTTGCAGAAGGGCTGCCTGATCACGGATGTGGGCAGCGTGAAGCGGTTCCCCCATCAGGCGATCACGCCTTTGCTCGCGGGAACCGGTGTCCGTTTTATCGGCAGTCATCCGATGGCGGGTTCGGAGAAAACCGGCATCACCGCCGCCGCCGCCGATCTTTTCCGGAACGCCGCCTGTATCCTGACGAATGACGATCACGTTGCCGGCTCGGAGGCTGCGGCCCTGGACCGGTTCTGGCAGAAGCTCGGCTGCCGCACCGCCTGGATGAGCGCGGAGATCCATGACGCACTGGTCGCCAGGATCAGCCACCTGCCCCACATCATCTCCGCCAGCGCGGCCCGAGTCTCCCTGCAGGATCCCGCCGAAGGACGTTTCGGCGGTGGCGGACTGCGCGACACCACCCGCGTGGCGGGGGGTAATGCGGACATGTGGGCGGAAATCCTCATCGAAAACCGCAAGGCCATCGCCGCTCCGCTCCGCGAAACCATCGAGGATCTCCGTGAAATCCTTGCCAGCCTCGAAAACGGCGGACAAGAAAGCGTCCGCCAATGGCTCATCACCGCCAAGGAACGGCGGGATCTCTACCAATCACCCATCACCTGACCAACGCCCACATGTCGTCGGAATTCCGAGTCAAAGCCATTTCCCGCCTCCATGCAGAATTCAGCGTGCCCGGCGACAAGAGCATGTCCCACCGCGCCGCCATCCTCGGCGGACTTTCCAACGGCTCCTGCACGATCCGGAATTTCCTCCCCAGCGAGGACTGCGTGAACACGCTCAACGCGATGAAGGCGCTGGGCGCCAACTATGAGGTACTGGAGGCCTTGGAAGGCTACGGCCCGGTCGATCTGGTGATCCACGGCCAGTCCGGAAAACTCAACGCTCCCGCCGCCCCCATCGACTGCGGGAACTCCGGCACCGGCATGCGCCTTCTCGCCGGTCTCCTGGCCGGGCAGCCGTTCACCACCGAACTGTTCGGGGACGCCTCCCTCTCCGGCCGGCCGATGGGCCGCATCACTGTGCCGCTGGGGCAGATGGGCGCGAAGATCGAGACGAAGGGCGAAAAACCCGGCTGCGCCCCCCTTCTTATCCATGGCGCGAAGCTCAACCCCATCGACTATGACATGCCGGTGGCCAGCGCCCAAGTGAAGAGCGCCGTCCTGCTGGCGGGCCTCTTCGCGGAGGGAACCACCACCGTGACCCAACCTGCGGAAACACGGGACCACACGGAACGGATGCTCACCTCCTTCCGCGTCAGCACGAAGCGGGAAGGCAACACCATCTCCATCTACGGCGGCCAGGTGCCGGAAGCCACGGACTTCATCGTTCCAGGTGACATTTCCAGCGCCGCCTTCTGGCTGGTCGCCGCGGCGGCCATCCCCGGCTCCCGCCTGGTCGTGAAGAACGTGGGCCTCAACCCCACCCGCACCGCCATCCTCAAAGTGCTCTCCCGCATGGGCGCCCACATGATCGACGTGCTCCATGAAACCCATGGCGAGCCCATCGGCAACGTGGAGATCCACGGTGCGGAGCTGCAGGGCACGACCATTTTCCCCGAGGAGGTACCGAACCTCATCGACGAGATCCCGGTCATCGCCGTCGCCGCCGCGCTCGCGGAAGGCCGCACCATCATCCGCAACGCCAAGGAACTCCGGGTGAAGGAAACGGACCGCATCACCACCGTGGTGGACAACCTCCGCGCGATGGGCGCGAATGTCACCGAGTTCGAGGACGGCATGGAGATCGAGGGCGGCGCACCGCTCCACGGTGCGACCATCGACAGCTTCGGCGACCACCGGATCGCCATGGCATTCGCCATCGCCGGGCTGTTCGCCTCCGGGGAGACGGTGATCCGCAACGTCGAGTGCGTGAACACCTCCTACCCGGGCTTCGCCCACCACCTGGATGCCATCCGCCGGGAAAAATCCGCTCCGGAAGACTTCAACCTGCCCACCGTTTCCAAGTGAGCTCGACCCACACCCACTTCGCCATCGCCCTGGACGGCCCCGCCGCCTCCGGCAAAAGCACCCTCGCCAGGAACCTCGCCGCCAGGCTGGGCCTGGTGATGGTGAACTCCGGCGCGATGTACCGTGCCGTAACCTGGAAGGCTCTGAAGGAAAACATCCCGCCATCGGACAGACAGGCCGTCGTTGAAATGCTCGGCCGGATCGACATCACCACCGGGGTGAAGGACAACGTCTCCACCATCGGAATCGATGGCGAGGATCCGGGTGACGCGCTGAGGAGCGAGGAGGTGAACGCGAATGTCTCCGCCATTTCCGCCATCCCGGAAGTGAGGGTCCTGCTGGTCAACCTCCAGCGTGACTACCTGCAGGCGCACAGCATCGTGATGGAAGGCCGCGACATCGGTTCCGTGGTTTTTCCGGACACGCCTTACAAAATCTACGTGGATGCCGCGGAGCATGTCCGCGCCGCCCGCCGCAGCCAGGTCGGCGAAGTTGATTCCGTCGCCGAGCGCGATGCCGCGGACAGCAAGCGGGACACCTCCCCTCTCGTGATCGCGGAAGGAGCCACTGTTCTGGATACGTCCGACCACACCATCGAAAGCGGCGTGGACGCCGCCATCGCCATCCTCCGCAACCAGGGCCTGCCCGTTTCGCTGCCATGATGAGGTGGATCTACTGGCTGGGCTGGATGTCGTTCGGCGCCGCGTTCCGGACGATCTTCGGCATGAGGGTCATCGGCGGGGAAAACCTGATCACGGAAGGCCCGGTACTCGTCGCCTCCAATCACCAGAGCTTCCTCGACCCGCCGTTGATCGGGAATCTTTACAAGACGGAAATGGTCTTTCTCGCCCGGAAATCCCTTTTCAAGGGTCCGGCGACATGGGTCTATCCGCAATGGAACGCCATTCCGGTCGATCAGGATCGCCCTGACATGGCGAGCCTCAAAACCATCATCCGCAAACTCAAGGAGGGTCACCGGGTCCTGGTATTCCCGGAAGGCGCGAGGACCATGGACGGAAACCTCGGCGAAGCCGCACCGGGCATCGGTCTCATCGCGGCGAAGTCCGGCGCGCCCATCCAGCCGGTGAGGATCAGCGGCGCGCGCGAAGCCCTGCCCCGTGGTTCCAGCCGCATCCGGTTCGCCCGCATCACCGTCAGCATCGGCAAACCGATCTACCTGACCCCGGAGGAATTGAAGGCAGCATCCGGCAAGCAGGGCTATGACGAGCTGGCAAAGCGCATCATGGCCGCCATCGGGGATCTCTGAAAAAACCGGAATACGGAATCCGGGGAAGTTATGGCCAGAGGAGCGTCCGAGTTAAGCATCCGGAGAACCGGCCACGGAATACCGGTATCCGGCTCATAGTGGAAATCCGTGAGCCATATCCCGCGGAAGAAACAGAAATCATCATTTTGGTACTGCACAGATACATGGCCTTGAAATCCGCATGCACACCGGTCTTTTTTCATCATGAGGATATGAAAAAGCCGCCCCTTTCGGAGCGGCTGATGGAAGTTCGGGATAACCGGGAAATCACCCGGCACCGGCCAGGGATCACAGATCGGCTTTGAGGGCCTTGAACTTGGCTTTCAGCTTGCCGAGTTCGGCTTCCGCCTTGTCGATCTGGCTGGCGAGAGCGGAGAGCGCGTTGAGCTTCGAGGAGAAGCTGCCGCCTTTGCCGCCCTTGGCGGAAGCAGACTTGCGGCCCCGCTTCGCGCCTGCGGAAGGGCTGGATTTCAGCCAGCTGGCGATGGTAAGTTGGGAGATTCCATACTTCTTCGAGGCGGCGCTCTGACCGCCACGACCGTTTTCGTCATTATACTTCTGGACGAAGCCGAGGATATCGTTCTTCTCTTCGTCGGTATATCGCTTCCCTTTGGGAGCTTTTTTGGTGGATGTGCTCATCGGGGCGAAACTTATCTTGGACTTTCGGGTGCGCAAGTTAAAATGCGACATTTGTTTTGATATTATTTCACCATTGCGCTGCGAAACTTCACCCTCCAGCAGACGGATGACGCGTCTATCAGATAGTTTTTCGATCCAATGTTCGGAGCCGGCCTTCACCATTGGCCGGGCCACCACTCCACCGAATCCGAAAAACAGATCCACATCCTGCTTTGTCTCCAGATCGGAAATACCATCCCCCATCATCGCGGTTTTTCCGGGGAGCAGCGCGGCTTTCCACTCCCGGATGATCTCATTTTTCCCGAGGTTGCGGGTGGTTGGGTAATCCGTTCCATAACCCGCATACTTTCCTTTCCCATCAAGATAAAGCGGAACCGCCTCCACGTGCTCAATCCCCAGGTGGTCCGCCAGAGGTTTGATCAGCGGGGCGAACCCTCCGGACACGATGACAGGAAGCCAGCCATTCTTTTTCAACCACTTGATCAGCCCCACCGCTCCCGGCATCATGGTGCTGATATATTTGGCGGCGACCTCATCACAGGTCTTCCTGTCAGGACGGATGATCTCCATCCTGCGGGGGAAAACCTCATCCAGCGGGATGGCTCCGTTCATGGCCGCATCGGTGAGAGCCACGACCTGCGCATACACTTTCGGACCCCGGGCACGCGCCAATTCATCGATGCCCTCGATCGAGGACAATGTTGAATCACAGTCGAAGAACATGATGTTCTCCCTGTTCCCCACCGGCGGATGGATGAAAATGGGATCACCGACGGAAACCATTTCAAACAGCTCCTCCATATCCGCATTTCCCAGCCTGACACACCCCCAACTGGCGGGCCGGCCGATCAGATCCTCGCGGTTCGTCCCATGGATATAGATGAACCGCTCCATCGTATTGGCGTTCTCCGGATCCAGGCCTTCCAAACGGATGATGCGTGTGAGCACCAGATCCTTATCCTTCGCGGTACCTTTCTTCCAGATGCCGACCGGCACCCTTTCCTTGAAAAGGGTATGACGTTTCTGATCTCCTCCGATCTTTTCCGAAACACGGAACCGTCCGGTGGGGGTGCGGTAGCTTCCTTCACGGAAACCCACCCCTTTCGCCGCCGTGGAAACCGGAAAACTCCGGACCAGGCCGGTTTTGCCGAAAACATCGAGCCGCTGCCCGTCGATCGAGACCTCTAGATGAATGGATTTGCTCATGGAGAAAGTACCAGCAGGGAGTTGTGCCCGCCCATGCCGTGGGAAAGTTTGAATACAGGGCCGCCCGCGTCAACCGGCATGCGGGGCATGGAAAAACCGGGCGGTGCGATGAGATGATCCGCATTCGGGGGCAACTGTCCGTCCCGCAGGAAACGGGCCAGGATGACGCTCTCCAGCAACCCGCTAGCGCCGATGGTGTGGCCGATGAATGGCTTCAACGGATGAAGGGAAGGCCGGTTGCCCTCCGGGAATACGCGGCTGAGAATCACCGGATCCGCCCTTCCCTGGACGGCGGTGCCGGTCGCATGCGGAGATATGGCATGGCAGCCACCGATGGATTCCAGTGCCTTCAACAAAAGGGGAATCGTATTACCGCCATCCTTGGGAATACCCACCGGATCAGATGCGTCCGAGTTTGAAACATGATAAATCAATGACGGACCGCTGTTATACAGTGCTTCAAACGCCATGGCGGCGGCACCTTCACCAGGAATGAAGCCACAGCTTTCCGGATGATATGGATCCAGCCGGAACGAAGATGAAAGGAGCCCGGATGCGGCATAGTTGTCCAGCAGCAGCGGCACCAGCGGCAGGTCCACCGCAACCGCCAGCGCCCGTCGCGCGAGGCCGCATTTCAGCATCATCATCGCCACGCCGACGGCATCCAGCCCGGCCGCACAGCCGCTGGCGGTGACGTGGTTCGGCCCGGTGATGCCCAGCTCGATGGAGATGGCGCTGGCCGGCTCGCTGTGGATGGTATTGCTCGCGGCCATGAGCTTGAACGGCCTGCGTCCGGGCCACGGTCCCAGCCAACCGGCGGCGTTCCCCCTGCTGGTGCCGACGACCAGCGCGGCGTCCCGCAGGTCCTCCGCGCTCCATCCGGCATCCCGGACAGCCTCCCGCGCCACATGCAGCGCGGCCATGGTGGCAGGACTCCATTTCCGGTGGATGAGCAGCCCCCTTTCACCGATCCATGCGGCGGGCCGGGCGGCGTGCGGACTGTCTTCACCAAGCAACTCCCCCAGCCTGCGGAACGGATTCCGTTTGGCGAGGATCCCCTGATAAAGGGCGGGGACATCCTCTCCCAGTGCCGACAGGGCACCCAGCCCGGTGATGGAAAAACGTGTGTTGATGCGCCCGCAGTAGCAGAGTGCCGGGGCTTTTCAACCGCCAACGCATAAAGACCTTGCCCGGGATTGCGCTCCGTCCAGACTCTGCCCGGCAGCCGGGATGCTTCCCACGGCGGATTCCTTCATGAGCACGGTTCTGGAAACAATCGATGGCGGCACGCGCTATCTGGAAAAACGGGGAATCGAGGATGCACGGAGGAACATGCAGATGCTCGTGGCCAAGCAACTGGGCTGCACCCGCATGGATCTCTACCTGCAGTTCGACCGTCCGCTGATGGAGGGTGATCTGGCTCCGCTGCGCGAAAGCCTGAAAAAGCGCGGCGAAGGCATCCCGCTCCAGCACCTGCTCGGCCAGGTGTTTTTCCACCGCAATGAGTTCATCTGCGATTCCCGCGGCTTGATCCCCCGCCCGGAGACGGAGGAGCTGGTGGAGTGGATCCTCCGCTGGGATCTGCCGGAGAAGCTGGATGTGCTGGACGTGGGCTGCGGCTCCGGTGTGCTGGGACTCTCCCTGGCGGCGGCCCGACCGGAATGGCAGGTCACGCTGGCGGACATTTCGGAAGACGCGCTGGCCCTCACGGGGGAAAATGCCGCAGCCTTGGAGCTGAAGAACGCCACCATCGTCCACAGCGACCTTTTTTCCAACATCACCGGCACCTTCGGCGGCATCGTGGCGAACCTGCCCTACGTGCCGGAGACGGAGCGCCCCACCCTGACGGCGGAGGTGATGCATGACCCGGCGCTCGCCCTCTTCGGCGGCCCGGACGGGCTGGATGTCATCCGCCGCTTCATTCCGGAGGCCTACCAGCACCTGAAACCCGGTGGGTGGCTGGTTTTGGAAATCGGCCACGATCAGGCTTCACAGGTGGCCGGTTTTCTCGAAAAGTCCGGCTTCTCCCGCATCGAAGTGAAAAACGACCTCTCCGGTATCCCGCGTTTTCCCCTCGCATGGAGGGACTGATTTCCTCTCCCAAACTTTTCCCATTTTACCCAACCCATGGATAAACTCGTCGTCCACGGCGGTGCCACGCTCCGCGGTGCCATCAACATCTCCGGCTCGAAGAACGCTTCCCTGCCGATCCTGGCCGCCACCCTGCTGACGGAGGGTGAGTGCATCATCCGCCGCGTGCCGGATGTCTCCGACACCAACTACATGGTGCAGATCCTGAGCGCGCTGGGCTCGGACGTGGAGCGTTCCTCCGGCACCGTGCGGATCAGTTGCGCGGACATTTCCGATGAGGCTCCGTATGAACTGGTCCGCCGGATGCGCGCCTCCATCTGCGTGATGGGACCGCTGCTCGCGCGGAAACGGCGGGCCGTGGTCTCCCTGCCCGGCGGCTGCGTCATCGGCGACCGGCCGGTGGACCTGCACCTGCGGGGGCTGGAGGCGCTCGGCGCGAAAGTCGAGTTCGAGGGAGGAAACATCATCCTCACGGCACCGGATGGCCTGCGCGGGGCGGAGATCGATCTGCGCGGCACCCATGGCCCGACCGTTCTCGGCACGGACAACGTGATGATGGCGGCGACCCTCGCGGAGGGCATCACCGTCATCGAGTCCGCCGCCGCCGAGCCGGAGGTGCTGGACCTTGCGAATTTCCTCAATGCCATGGGCGCGAAGATCCAGGGTGCCGGCACCCGCCGCATCGTGATCGAGGGTGTGAAGGAACTGAAAGGCGTGGAGCACACCGTCATCCCGGACCGCATCGAGGCAGGCACCTTCATGGCCGCCGCCGCGCTGGCCGGTGAGGAGGTCCGCCTGCGCCGGATCTGCAGGGAGCACATGAAAGCCATCACCGAGGCGATCGTGAAATCCGGCCACCGCATCGACTTCAACGAGGCCGGGGACGAATGCGTCATCCACCGGAATCCGGAGACAACCGGCTGCGACATCGTCACCGCCCCCTACCCCGGCTATCCGACGGATATGCAGGCGCAGATGACCGCGCTGCTGGCCACCACTCCCGGCATCAGCGTCATCAAGGACACCATCTTCCCGCAGCGCTTCATGCACTGCTCAGAGCTGAAGCGGATGGGTGCGGACATCAAGGTCGATGGTGGCACCGCCATCGTCCGCGGCGTGGCCCAACTCTCCGCCGCGCCGGTGATGGCGTCCGACCTCCGCGCCTCCGCCGCGCTGGTGCTCGCCGCGCTGAAGGCGAAGGGCAGCACGGAAATCAGCCGCCTCTACCACATCGACCGCGGTTATGAGCACATCGACGAGAAGCTCCTGATGCTGGGAGCGAATGTCGAACGGGTGAAGGACCGCTGAGAAGGCGGCGGCAGGGCGACATCACGCGCCGGGCAGTGGTGGCGGGATCTCCCCGGGACCCCTCGACGGCAGGAGTAGGGCAAGCGACAGCGCCACCACCTGCGAAGCCGCCAAGCCACCCATGATGCCCATCCCCATGTTGCCGGCAACATTCGGTCCGGAAGGTGCCATTGCCAACAGGGGCTCCTCGTGGATCGCCACGCTGTCATCGTTCAGTTCGCGGGAAACCCTTTCTTTCACGTGCTTCAACTTGAGGGATTGCAGCAGCTCCAGCTCCGATTCGAACTCCCGTTTTCTGATGACATACTCTTCGGTATCGACGCCGCCTGCCCCGGCCTGCGGTTTGGGAGTCACGCCTTCGTGATGGTGGAGCAGTGTCTTGGTCCTCACGATTTCAGCCAAAGCCTTTCTCCGCTCCTCAACTTTGTTTTCCTGTTCCCGGACCGCTTCCGCCAGAGCATTGGAGGCGCTTTCCGACTTTCCTGCATCACGTGAACTCCGCTGTTTCCGGTACTCGGCGATGACCGCCACGACCATGTCCCTGGCATCCTCACGGTTGACGTGACGGGCACGGATGGACACCAGATCCGTCCCGCGCAGTTGTTCCACCGTGAGGGAGCGCTCCACGATCGCGGCGGCGTCCGGCGCGGGCAGCGCCCACTTCCTGTCGAGGTCCAGTTGTTTCACCGCATCCAGCAAGACTGCGTGGCTTTTCAACACGGCCATCTCGCGTTCGAGGAACTTCGGATCCCTCTCCAGAGGTGGTGGTGAACCTGAATCAAATGGCGACAGGATCTTTCCCGGAGGTTTGATTTCCAACACCGCCTGGGAATCGAAGGTTTTCGGCTGCACGTAGGTGACCACACCCGCGACCATCACACCTACGGACAGTCCCGCCACAGCGAGCACGGGGAACAACCACCACCAGCGTTTCATCCGCCGTTTATGGAGAGGAATCGTGGTGGAGCGCAAGTTACTTTTTGACACAAAGCGAATGTATCCTTGTCACTTTTTCCAACTGATTTGAACAGAAGTGAGGGAAAGCCACGGCCAGGATATGCTGCGGACAAAAGACCGGAGCAAGATGCTCCGGCAACGGCCTGGGCCAAGATGGCCCAGCCACATTTTCCTGGTCCCTGCCTGGGTGTCACTTCCCCGCCTGTTTCGCCCAGGAGTCCTTGAGGGCGACGGTCCGGTTGAAGACGGCTTTCACACCCGGCCGGTGTTCCTTGAGGTCGGTGACGAAGTAGCCCACACGCTCGAACTGGCAGTTGAAACCGGCGGGCGCTTCGGCGAGTGACGGCTCGATCTTCGCGGTGACCGTCTTCAGGGAATCCGGGTTGATGACGCTGAGGAAACCCCCATCGGCATCGTCCGGGGACTCCACGCTGAAGAGACGGTCGTAGATCCGCACCTCCGCGTCCGCGCCGGTGGTGGCATCCACCCAGTGGATGGCGGCGCGGCATTCCACGCCTTCCGGCGCATCCGCGCCGATGGTGCCGGGCAGGATCTCCGCGCGGATGAGGGAGACATTTCCGGCTGCGTCCTTTTCAAAGGAAGTGCAACGGATGATGTGGCCGCCGCGCAGGCGGACATGGCGGCCCGGCCCGAGGCGGAAGAACTTCTTCGGCGGGTCTTCCATGAAGTCCTCGCGCTCGATCCATACTTCGCCGGAGATCGGCACGTCACGCACGCCAAGCTCCGGGTTCTGCGGATGGTTCGGTATTTCCACGGTCGCCAGCGGCTCGGCGGACCAGTTCTCCAGCACGACCTTCACCGGATCCAGCACGGCCATGCGGCGTTGCGCGGAGGCGTTGAGATGGTCCCGCACGTCGAACTCCAGCAAGGCGACGTCGGTGGTGCCGTTGAACTTGGTGATGCCCACACGCTTGCAGAAATGGCGGACCGCTTCCGGCGGATAGCCGCGGCGGCGGATGCCGGAGATGGTGGGCAGGCGCGGGTCGTCCCAGCCGGAGACGCGATTTTCCTGCACCAGTTGCAGCAGCTTGCGCTTGCTCATCACGGTGTAGGTCAGGTTGAGGCGAGCGAACTCGATCTGGCGTGGCTTCGACGGCACCGGGCAGTTGTCGATGAACCAGTCGTAGAGCGGGCGGTGGTTCTCGAACTCCAACGTGCAGAGCGAATGGGTGATGTGCTCCAGCGCGTCCTCCAGCGGATGAGCGAAGTCATACATCGGGTAGATGCACCAGGCGTCCCCCGTGTTGTGGTGGTGGGAATGGAGGATGCGGTAGAGCACCGGGTCCCGCAGGTTCATGTTAGGCGACGCGAGGTCGATCTTCGCGCGCAGGACCTTCTCCCCTTCCTTGAACTCGCCGGCCTTCATCCGCGCGAACAGATCGAGGTTTTCCCCCACCGTGCGGTCACGGAATGGCGATGGCGTGCCGGGCACGTTCACGTTGCCACGGCTGTGCTTCATTTCCTCCGCCGTCTGGTCATCGACGTACGCCTTGCCCTCCTTGATGAGGTGGACGGCGCAGTCATGGAAGAAGCCGAAGTAGTTGCTCGCGAAGTAGAGACCCTCGCCCCAGTCGAAGCCGAGCCACTTCACATCCTCCTTGATGCTTTCCACATACTCGGTCTCCTCCTTTTCGGGATTGGTGTCGTCAAAGCGGAGGTTGCACTGCGCCTTCACGCCCTCGTTCTCCAGGGCGATGCCGAAGTTCAGGCAGATCGACTTCGCGTGGCCGATGTGCAGGTAGCCGTTCGGTTCCGGCGGGAAGCGGGTGATGACGGTGGAATGTTTTCCGGTGGCCAGGTCATCGGCGATGATGTCCCGGATGAAATCGGATTTGGAAGGTTCGGACATGGGAAATGGGTGATTCAGAGGTATCCGCTTTTTTGACCACGGATTACACTGATTGGAAGGATTACACTGATTCTGGAAAGATAAGCCACGGTCACAGGATCAACCATCCAGTGATGGCTTCCTGAAGATTGTCTTCCAGTTCCTGCAGGGTGTCACCTTGGGTGAAACATCCGGGCAGGGCAGGAACTTCCGCCCAAAATCCGCCTTCCTCGGCTTCGTGGATGATGGCCTTCAGAGTCATGGGACAAGCATACGATATGGAACAAGGGGTGCAATTCCAGATTCCGCGCCTCACACTCCAGCCAGTTCGGTGAGCAGCGCTTGGTTCAGGCGGATGCCGGCTTCGAAGTTCTCCACGGGGAAGTTTTCGTCCGGCGAGTGGATCTGGGCGTCCGCGAGCGCGAGGCCGAGCAACAGCGTGTCCACGCCGAGGATGTCACGGAAGGTCTGCACGATGGGGATGCTGCCGCCCTCGCGGATGAGCACCGGCTCGGTGCCGAAGGCCTTTTTCAACGCGGACTGCGCGGCGAGGCCGAACTTCGAGTGCGGGTCCACCACATACGGTTTCCCATCGTGGCCGATCTCCACCTCGATCTTCACACCGGGCGGGCAGTGCGCGCGGAGGTGCTTTTCGACCTTGGCGAGGATGTCCGCCGGATCCTGGTCCGGCACCAGACGGAAGGAAAACTTCACGAAAGCCTCCGCGGGCAGGACGGTCTTCGAGCCCTCACCCTGGTAGCCGCCGCCGATGCCGTTGACCTCGGCGGTGGGGCGTGCCCAGGTGCGCTCGGCGGAGGTGTAGCCCTCCTCGCCGAAGAGTCCCGGCGAGCCGGTGACTTTCAGGAAATCCGCATCGGAAACGCCGGGGACCTTCGCCCACATCTCACGCTCCCAGTCCTCCAGCGGGCGCACATCGTCGTAGAATCCATCCACCAGCACGCGGCCATCCGCATCATGCAGGCTCGCAACCAGACGGGCGACGGCGGTGGCCGGATTCGCCACCGCACCGCCGAACAGGCCGGAGTGCAGGTCGCGCTCCGGGCCGGTGAGTTTCACCTCGCAGCAGGCGATGCCGCGCAGGCCGTAGCCGAGAGTCCCCATGCCCGGGGCCACCATGCCGGTGTCCGAGATGGCGATGACGTCGCATTTCAGATCCTCCTTATGCTCCGCGAGGAAGGCGGCCAGATTCGGGCTGCCGATCTCCTCCTCCCCCTCGAAGAGGAAGATGAGGTTCACCGGCAGCTCGCCATTTTCCCTGAGCGTCTTTTCGACCCCCAGCACATGGGCGAGCATCTGTCCCTTGTTGTCGGTGGCTCCGCGCGCCCAGATCCTGCCATGGCGGATCTCCGGCTCGAATGGCGGGGTGGTCCACAGGTTGAGCGGATCGACCGGTTGCACGTCGTAGTGGCCATAGATGAGGACGGTCTTCCGGTCCTGGCGGTGTGCGTTTTTCGCGATGACGACGGGATGCTTCGGCGTCTCATGCAGCTCCGCGGACAGTCCCATCCGCTGGAGTTTCCCGATCAGCCAGCCAGCGCAGTCACGCACGTCTCCGGCGTTCCGGGAGTCCGTGGAAACACTGGGAAAACGGAGGAAGGAAAACAGGTCTTCAAGCTCGGGAGTCACGCACGGAATCGTTGGCGTTGAGGATTTCCGTCGCAAGACGAATCCGTCTGGAACCCAACTCCCCCGTCTCATCGCAAAACGCAAATTGGGGACAGCCCCGGGGATCGGGGTATCCGCCTACGGTCAGACAGCCGCTCTCCTGCCGGGTGCGGCTTTTTCACACCTCCGTGCGGTTTCCGGCAACGGATGGCAGGGACCGCATTCCATGCGGTCAGGCGGGCGACTGCGGCTGATGCCTCGGGATGAAAGATATCAGGTGGAAGTCTCCTGATGAAAAGACATCCCTGAAGATGGAATGCCGAGATAAGGGACATCTCCCCAACCTGACCGCATGGAATGCGGTCCCTGCCAGCCCGAAACATTGCTTCCCCTGCCGGATGATTCGCACCAATCTGTTCCAAACCCACCCGAACTTTCCGCCCTGAAGAAGCCCACCTTATTTCTGGTCTATCCTGTCATCGGCATGTTGATCGGCTGGATGTCCGCTCCAGTGCCAGAATCGGCACCGGCTCCCAGTCCCTCCCCCTCCCGCATCAGGGAGCCGCGGGCTGGCGGGCCAGCTCCGACCACGGCGGATCTCCTCCAAGCCACCCGGCAACGGGTGGGTTTCTCCGGTGCGGCATCGTCCACCGGCATTGGTGCCCACATCGCCAACTGGACGGATGAAGAAATCCTCACCGCGCTGGAGGAGGCAGCGAAGATGCCGGAAACCCTCCGCCGCTTTGATTCCATCGCCGCCGCGCTGCTGGCTGAATACGCGCGGAGGGATGCCGACCGCGCGCTTGTCTGGGCCCTGGCCCAGCCGCCCGTCCTCAGCCCTCGATTCGTCAATACCGTCATGGCCGCCTGGCCTCCCGACAGGGTGGACGAGGGCATCGCATTCGTGCGGAAAAACCCGGACCTTTTCCACACCAAGCTCCCGATCAACCTGATCTACGCCTCCGTCGCCGAAGCGTCCCGGCAAGGTCCGGAAGCCCTCATTTCACGGATCGCCGAACTGAAGGAGGACGGCATCCCAAACTATGCCTCCTATTCGTTCGACTTCCCCGCCGGGTTCGACTTCGCGGCGCTGCTCGGCTCAACGGATCTCCGCGGCATGAACCTCCCGAACATCGAGAGTGCCTTTCTCCGTGAATGGTTGAAACAGGACCGGGATGGTGCCTTCGACTGGGTGCTCCGGAATTCCGGTCCAGCTGTCCTCATCAAGCTCGGCCCTTCCCGGTTCCGTGACAACGAGGAGCATCCAAGGTGGATCGTCGGCAAGCTCGAGTCCCTCACCCCCGGGCACCGTGCGGCGTTCTTCGAGGCGAACTCCTCCAATTTCCGCCAGCCGGGGTGGAACTCCGTCGCCTGGATCGAGGCGGCAAGTCTTCCGGAGGTGAAGGACACCCTCCGATCCGCCGTAGCACAGGGAATTTTTCTGGGAATGGATTCCTATGTGGATCGCGGCCTCCAGGCGCTGTCCACCCTACCGGATGACGAATCCAAGCTACGCGCCCTGGAAACCATGGAGCCTACTGGCGACCGCACGCCGCTCCAACCCGGCGCGGTGGAAATCCTCCGCCGGCAACTCGCCGAATGGGGGGCGGACGCCGCGCGCACCGACGCCATCATCGCCCGTATGAAGGAGAAGACCAAACCAAACGGGAAGCCATGAAAACCCTCCCCCACGCCATCGCTGCCATCGTTCTCCTCTCTGCCGGGGTTTGGGGTGGCCGGGCCATCCAGTCTGTCACCGGAGCAAATGCCACGGCGGGAGGCTCCGCGGGAAATATCGCGTCATCAGATGCCCGCCGACCGTTACGACCGTCGGCCACCACTCCCGGACCGGACGCCGGACGCCATACCCTCTCCGCCCTCCTTTCCTTCCAAGCTTCCGGTGGCCGCGCCGGGGATCTCTACTATGGGCTGGGTCGTATGGATGTGCCCGCGCTCCACACCCTCATTCTGGAGCAACACGCCGCCCTCAGGGCCGGAACGGTGGACGACATCCCCGCCCACCGCCAGCTCCTCCAAGCCGCGCTCACGGAACTCTGGTCCCGCAGCGGCACCGCCGCCATGGAGTGGGCCGCCACCCTCCCCGGGAAAGACCAGCGGGGAGCGGTGATGATGGGTTTGCTGGAAACCGCGCTCGCGGACGATCCCGTCACCGCCCTCCCGTGGATGAAGAAATACCACGGGGAATTCGGAAAAGGCGACACCGAGTCCAGGTTCTTCGACCTCGCCATGAAAGCCTCCGCCAGCCGCGGCGCGGACGACGTGATCCGTGTGTTCGGCGAATTCCAAAGTGTCGGCTACGCGAATCCGCTCAACAACGCCGACTACGCGGAGGATTTCGATTTCGCCAAACTCCACGCAGCCCTTTCCAAAAAGACGGATCTCTCCGACGCCATCTCCGCCTGGGCCTCACGGGATCCGGACGCCGCCTGGGCCGCGATCACCAAGCGCGACTCCGGCACCATGACCGGAGCGTTCCAAGTCTTCACCCCGTTCACCGCCTATCTTCTGGGGGTGGTCGCCGCGGATGGGGAAATCTCCGGCATCCAGTCGGTCATGGACCGGCTCGCCCAGCTGCCGACAGGCGAGCGCACCGTCCATCTCCATGACATCGACCCCTGGGGCACTCTCTCCGCCGAAGGGGCCGCCACCCTTTCCACGAAGCTCCCCTCCCCTGAGAAGATTTCCTACGCGGCGTCCGTCGCCCGCGCCTCCGGAGACAGTCCGCGCACCCACGCCGTCCTGGACCCCCTCCCGCGTGCGGACCTCATCATCACGCTGCAGCAGATCCGGACTCAGGACCACTCATCTCCTTTCTCTCCCAAGCTCTCACCCGCGAAAATTGAGATTCTGGATGCCGCGATGCACGACCGCTACCAACTCACGGCGGAAGAGATGGCTGCCATCCAGAAGATCACCCCGCAGCCCGTCGATTTCGAACCGGCGGAAATGTATGCCCCGCCGGGGAAGTGACCACGGCGGGAGAAACATTGCTTTCCCTCCAAAGAAATTCCAGTAACCTGCGTCAAATCCACTGAAACCCAATTTCTTCCATGGAAAGTCCTGCTGTTCCCGCAGCCACCATCCTGCAAACTCCGAAGGCCTCTTTCTGGCGCAGGCTCGGCGGTGGCTCCCTGACCATCTCGATCATCGTCCACGCGGTGCTGCTGGTGCTGGCCCTGTTCTGGATCCTCCAGATCATCCCGCCGGAGAAGGAAAAGACGGTTGATTTCAAACCCTCCGGCGGTGGCGGCGGCGGATCGCCGAAGATGCAGGCGAATAAGAGCCAGAACCGGGTGATGAAGCAGGCGACCCAGCGGGTGGCGGCGATCGGGACCTCATCTTCCTTTGCCCTTCCGGAACCTGATGCGAGCACCGCGATGACCGCGCTCGGCTCGCTGGGCGCGGCAAGCGGTGGTCTGGGTGGTGGAGGCAGCGGCGGTGGCCGGGGCGAGGGTATCGGCCGGGGCATCGGTGACGGGATGGGCGACGGCATCGGCATGGGACCGGCCGGCAAGCTGAACCCGTTCGGTGCCCTGAGCAGCACACCCAACGCGCTGATCGGCACGTTCTACGACCTCAAACAGACGGACAAGAAGAAGCCAACCAACATCTCCAACGAGCAGACGCAGGAGGTCATCCGCGAGTTCGTGAACCGTGGTTGGAAGGAGACCTTCCTTTCCCGCGACTATTTCCAGGCCCCGCAGAAGCTCTACCAGACGAAGATCTACATCCCCCTCATGCAGGCGGAGGGAGCACCAGCCGCGTTCAACTGTGAGAAGGACGTGCAGCCGAGCCGCTGGATCATCGTCTATCGCGGAATCGTCACCCCGCCTACCAGCGGACGTTACCGCTTCGTCGGTGCGGGGGATGACGTACTGGTCGTCCGCTTCAACAACAAGCATGTGTTCGACCACGGATTCTACGGCGGCACCACCGGCACCCACCTCTCCCAGATGAAGGACGTGCTGACCGGTGCCAACGACGACCGCGAGCGCCAGAGGCAACTTCGGGACTCCCCGATGAAGCTCCCGGTGGAGTTCTACAAGTATGATACCACCAACAACTGGAACGGTGCCATCGGCGGACTGGCGGTCGGCCCCACCTTCGAGGCGAAGGCCGGGACCGCCTACCCCATCGAGATCCTGTTGAGCGAGATCCCCGGTGGCCTGTTCTGCGCCTCGCTGATGATCGAAAAAATCGGCGAGAAGTATGAGAAAGCCTCCACCGGCTCACCGATCCTGCCGGTTTTCCGGATCGACCACCAACCACCGGCCGTGACCACAGGCGACAACGCTCCGCCTTTCCAGAAGGACGCACCGAGCTGGAAGGTGATGGAAGGCATGGGCAAGATCGGGATCTGATCCGGCAATCTCAGCCCCGCTTCGAGATGAAGCCGTGGATGAGCAGGCTCTGGTAGAAAAGAGTGGATTCGGCGAATCCACCGGACCGGATCAGCGAGGTCAGTTCCTGCGGCGGCACGACATCCACGCCTCCGCGAAGCGCCTCGACGAAGCTGTCCACCGTCTTGTCCTCCTGCCCGGAGAACTTCAGCATGTTGATCCATGCGGAGATGAGTGTCGCGAACTCGGGCGAGTCCATGTCCGAGCAGAGATCCGCGCTGACCAACGGCGCGCCGGGCTTCAGTCGGCCCGAGATTTCACGGAAAAACGCGATCCGCTTTTCCCGCTCCAGCACGAAGTGGGAGACGAGAATGGACGTGGCGGCATCGAAAGGGGCGGTGGCGGGGAGGCTGTCCAGGTAGCCTTCATGGAAGATGCAGCGGTCCGCGATACCCGCGGCCTCCGCCTTTCTCCGGCACTGCGCCAGCATGGGTCCGGCGGGGTCCACCAAGGTGAAGGTCCAGCCGGGAAACGCCTCCGCCAACGGAAACAGTTCCGCGCCGGTGCCCGCGCCCACGCACAGCACCCGAGCCTCTTTTGGAAGCCCCGTGAACCATAACTTGGTCAGCAGATGCAGCGCTTCCATGACTGCTGAGATCCTGTTGAAACGTTCGTCGTAGCTGGCGGCTCGGTCTTCGTCGAAGTGGGTGGGAGATTCGTTGGGAGTGCTCATCGTGGATGTTTCCCCACCATCAGAGCAAAGTCGTCAAGGGGGCAACTCCCGCCTTCTATTGCTTGTAGAAGCTAACCGCACCATCCGGCGGAAATGGGGAAAGATGGAGAGCGATCAGCTCAAAAATGGCGGCTCTCTGTCCCAGCGGAAGATTCACTTTCCAGCGGTTCCACACCCCGTCCACTTCACCTCCGTCTGTCTTCAACACCGATGCCGTTTTCCTGTTGGTTTCACAGAAGTGGGATAACCTTCACTCCCTGCCTCCCTGCTGCGCGGAAAGTTTTCTCACCTCCCGCTCCATCAGAGGAACCATCACGAGCCGCCACAACAATTCATCAACCAGAGTGAAACCGATGCCTCCGATGATGGCGAACCATACCACACCCCATTCCATAACCGGAGAAATCACCATGAGGTAGAAAAATCCGAAGTAGATCACGAACTTCGCCGGATGCTGCAGCATCATCGTCCGGTCGAACTTCGGGGAAGCATCGCGGAGTTCCGTCAACACGGCGATTTGCTCGCGGCGTTTGCGGCTGCGGATTGGTTCGGTCTGATACACGGAGGAACTCATGGCAACGGGTTTCCGGATTTCACTTCACCGTGGGTCATCCGGGACGGTGTGTGAAGGGAAAAGCTTCCCTTGGAAAAAGACCGGAGCGGACGCTCCGGCAACGGCCTGGGCCAAGATGGCCCAGCCACAGTCCGGAAATCAGGGGGCCGGACGGACCGCCGGGACGACACGAGGCCGGGGGGCACGGACCGGCTCCATGACACCATGGATCTGATGATCCAGGCCACGCTTCAGGGCGAACACCCTGCGTTTCCAGAGTTCCGGGAGGCCTTCCGGAGTTTCCTCACCAATGACATTCCCTTGGAAAATGATCTCCTCCTTGGGATTGCTGATCGTCACGCGGTAGATCTCCCCTTCCTTGCGGAGGACGATTTTTCCTTCATCCGTGGAGTAGGTGGCGGTGCGGTCGGAGACGTTCACCACCCGCATCGGTCCGGATTCGCCTGGGAGGATCGCGGCCTCCGCGAGTTCCGAGCTGAAGCCGTCCCGCCCGACGGGCAGGTCACCCAGCTTCATCTTGATATCCAGCGGCTTTCCGCCACGGAAGACCGCCAGCGCAACCTCATCGCCCGGCTTTTGGAGACGGAGCAAGGTGGCGAGCTGGGCTTCATTGATGAGGAGCTGGTCACCCATCTTCCAGACGACATCAAATGGCTGGAATCCGGCCTCGACCGCCGGACCACTGGGATCGATGACTTTCACCATGAAACCCACCCCCAGCGGGAGGGACTGGATCTGCGCGCTGGTGGATGGCTCCACCTTCGCCAGCTTCAGTCCCAGCCATGGGCGGCCGGTAGGAGCCTGCAGCGGCGGCGGAAGGGGTGTGAGCACCTCATCCTGGCCGGTGACCAGGGAGATCCCGGCGAGCAGAGCGATGAAAAAGGTTCCCAGCTTCATTTCAGAACGCGGTGACAGGGGTCAGGATGAGTTCCTCGCGGGGCTCGGATATCTGGAAGACGATGCCGGTCTTCTCGTCGCGGAGGGTGTTTTCCTCCACCACCCGCACGCGGACGGCCTGCATGGCGGTGCCTTGCGGATCCGCCAACCAGCCTTCGTCGGTCAGCGTTTCGATCCGGCCGGTCTCCCCGAGGAGGAAGATGCCCGGAGCCTCCAGCTTTGGCAGGGTCGAGGTGATTTCCTTCCGCGCGGATGATCCGTGTGGCATGAAAAAGGCAAATGCGGCGGCAGCGGCGATCCCGGCGGGAGGCAGCGCGTAAATCCAGAAACTCTTTCCGCGATGCGGGGTGGCCGGGGTTTCCGGAACAGCTTCCTCCCCGGCGAGTTCATCCAGCATGGCGTCGAGCGACCGTTGGCCGGACTCACTGATGGCCACCGGCATCAACCGTGAAAGCATGTCCTCGATGGATTCAGGCTGTTTCACTGCGGGCCTCCTTCAGTTGGCGCAGTTCCTGCGCGAGTTGTTCGAGCGCGTAACGGTAGCGGGAAGCCGCCGTGTTCGGTGAGATGGCCAGGGTTTCGGAAATCTCGGCAAAGGTCAGCCCCCCCCAGCTTTTCATGACCACCACCTCGCGGAGCTTCGGACTGAGGCGCTGGACGGCGTCGCGCAGTGCGGTGGCGTCTTCGTCGTCCTCCAGGACCGGGTCGAGCCAGACGTCCTCGAAATCGTTGAGGTAGATGATGGACTCCTCGCGTTTCCGCCGGCGGCTTTCGGTCCGGTGGTGATTGAGGCCGCAGAAACGGATGGTGGAAAAGGCGAACGGCAGGTCCGGCGGAAGGCCGCCCTTGTCCGCCTGGTGGTTCCAGAGACGGAGCACCGCCTCCTGCACCAAATCCTCCGCATCCTGCTGGCAGTTCGACCAGCCACGCGCGAACAGGAGCAACCGCGGCCCGTGGGCTGCCAGCCACTCTTTCCACACGCTTCTGGGACTACCCGTCATCAGAGGCTAAAATGCCCCACCGGCGGGGATTTGTCTGTAAAATCTTCCCACCGGTCCGGACCGGTCAGTCCAGAAATTTGATCTTGCCCGGTACCTTGAAAGTTCCGGCAGCCATGGCGGCGTGCTGCTCGTCGGTGCAGGCGGAGTTGATGGGAGCATCGGCCGGGGCGTCGCTCTTTTCGAGGTATCCATTCTCCGCAAGCCACTTCTCGACTTCCTCACCGCTGATGTCAGGGAGCATGTGGCCGTCGATCTCCACGCACGGGGAAAGTTGCTGGCCGCTGCGCTGCTCCATCTCCCAACGGAACGCCGGATTCTTGATGATGTCCTTCTCCTCGAAGGGAAGGTCGTATTTCCGCATGATGGCACGGACGCCTTCGCTCCAGCCACAATAGGTTTTCAGGTAGGCGGTGATTTTCGGTGCTTGTGCGCTCATTTCTGAGGAAGAAATAGACCGATTTCCGGATGAAGGCAAACGAAACGGCTGGTGTCGGCCCTGTGGATCGAGCGAAACGCGGAGGCCACGGGGAAGAAGTGCCGAGTGATCAGTGATCGGTGATCAGTGCGGGGATGATGAAACGAAGCAAGTGGAGTCAATCCGGGATTCCATCCCAATCCAAAACCTCAGCGGGAAGCGATTCGCTCCGAGCCGCAAAGCTCACCCATTGAGTTGGCACCATCCATCGTCCGGGTCTTCCACTGATCACCGATCACTGATCACCCGGCACTTCTTCTCCGTTTCGTTTCAATTCTCCAATTTGAAATCCTTTATCCGCTGGAAGAACAGGTCGAGGTCCCCGTCGCAGTCGGAGAGCAGCTTTCTGAAGGCGGGGAGGTGCTGGTGGTAGGTGGCGACGGAGACGAGGTGGGCGTTGGTCAGGTCCGCTGTCAGCCAGCCTTCCAGACCGCGGCCACCCCAGCGGCGGCGGAGTTCGCGGAAGTCATCCTGGAGGCCGCGGAAGAGCTCCTTTTTCCGTTTCCTCATTTCCGCTTCGGGGATGCCTGAGGCGTACAGCTTTTCCAGAGCGGATCGGGTGCTGTCGATCTTGTCGTAGAACTGCGCCCGGCGGACGAGGCGCCCGCGGAATTTCCTGAGATCCGCGTGCCGGTGGTGGTGCGCCAGCCACCGCTGGACACCCTCCTCCGCCACCATGTTCGCGAGGGATTCATTGAAGGCGGTCGCCCCGTTGCGGAAATACTTACGGTGGGTCAGTTCATGGAAGATCAGCTCCGCGAGATCCACATCCGCGGAATCGACGAAGGTGTTCAATACCGGATCATGCAGCCAACCGAGGGTGGAGTAGGCGTCCACACCGCCGGTATGGACGTCATATCCCTGCCCCCGCAGTTCCGCCGCCAGTTGGTCCGTATCGCTCTCCCGGAAGTAGCCGCGGTAGTCCAGCCGTCCGAGGGAGGGATACCACCAGGTCTTCGGTTTCAGTGAGAACTCCGGAGCGGCGTAGAGCACCCAGGTGACATGGTCCCGCCCCAGATCCGCGTAGCGCCCGTAGGCATCGCTTCCCGGAAGGGAGAGGTGGTTTTCCGCAAAGCCGCGGATTTCCTCCACCTCGCGGAGCTTCTTTTTCAGGGATTCCGGGGAGTTCCGGTCCTGCAGCACCGCCCCGTTCGGCCTGCTTTTCCTCATGATCTCGATCTGGCCGCCCATCGCCTGTTGGTAGAAGGTGACGGTATTGCAGGAGGAAAGCCCCAACAACGCCAGAACGGATGGCCATTTCAACAGTCGCAGGATCACCACGCCGTCATCATCACCCGAAGAATCAGGCGTGACAAACCCGCAAACACCGAAAAACTCGGGCCAACCCCATCAATCCATGAAACTCGCCGCCGTTCTACTGCTCGCCCTCGCAGCGTTCTCACCCCTCCATGCGGAACTGACCGATGCCGAAAAGGCTGCGGGCTGGAAGCTACTTTTCAACGGCAAGGATCTGACGGGCTGGCGCGCCTTCGGCAAGCAGACACCTCCCAGCGCAGGCTGGCAGGTGGTGGATGGCATCCTGACAAAAGCGGCGAAGGCACCGGGCGGAAACATCATCACCACCGAATCCTTCACCGACTACGAACTGGTCTGGGAATGGAAGATCGCCGCAAAGGGCAACAACGGGGTGAAATACCTCATCGATGAAAAGCGCGGCGGTGCCCCCGGCCCGGAATACCAGATGCTGGACGACAACGGCCACCCGGACGCGAAGGTGGGAGCGAAGCGCCAGACCGCCTCCCTCTATGACATCATCCCGCCCGCGGAGGACAAGGTGCTCAAGACTCCCGGCGAGTGGAACGAGTCGAAGATCATCGTGAAGGGCAACCACGTGGAGCACTGGCTCAACGGCGGGAAGGTGCTGTCCTATGAACTGGGCAGCGCGGAACTGAAAGAGGCGATCGGCAAGAGCAAGTTCAAGGCGGCGGTTGGTTTCGGCGAGAAGGTCACCGGTCCGATCATGATCACGGACCACTCCGACGAGGTCTCCTTCCGTGTGATCAAGATCCACCCGCTGTAAGGCGGCTTCATGGCCGACCATTCGATCCAGCGAATGATCCCCCGTAAAATGACTCCGCCCACCGATTGGCTCACGGTTCCACTCTCCCATATTGAAGGGGAACTGCGGGATTTCGATGGATGGGTTCTGTGCGGCGGACATTCGGTGGCCCTGATCACCGGAAAAGACACGCGCCCGCATGGCGATATTGACATCGGAGTGTTCAGGACGCGCATTTTGGATTGCCTGAACCAATTTGCGGAAGAACGGGTGTTTTTATGCCGCCAGGGACGCCACGAAAGGTGGCGGGGAGGCGAAATCGCCGGGGATATCCACGACATCTGGATTACCGACCAGAATCTGACGCACTGGCTGTTTCAGATCATGATCTTCGACGATCGCGGAGACCAGGTCTTCTACCGGCGGAATCCGCGGATCGCGTGGTCAAAGAAACACCATTCCGTGAACATCGGTCACATCAGGGTACTGAATCCCCTTGTGACTTTCCTTTTCAAAGCCAACAAGAACACCCAGGAGGAGAAGGAAGTCCACGACATCATCAAGCTGATCGAAGGGATCGGGATGTTCACCTTCACCCATCCCCGGTAACTCCGGACCGGACAAACTCCTTTCCCAAACTCAACCTTAGAACCACCTGAACTACCCATGAGTGATATCGTCATCCTGTTCTCCGGCCAAGGAGCCCAAAAAGTTGGCATGGCCAAAGACTTCTTCGAAACCAGCCCCACTGCACGGGCAATCGCCCAAAAGGCGGACGAGGTGCTGGGGTATTCCCTCACGGACATCATGTTCGAAGGCCCGGATGAGGAACTGACCAAGACCTCCCGCTGCCAGCCTGCGCTTTATCTCCATGGCCTGATCACGCTTGCCCTTCTCAAGGAGCGCGTCCCCGCGCTCAATCCGGTGGCAGCCGCCGGTCTTTCGCTGGGGGAATTCACCGCGCATGCCGCGGCGGGCACCTTCTCCTTCGAGGACGGCCTGAAGATCGTCGCAAAGCGCGGTGCCTTCATGGAAGAAGCCTGCCAGGCGACCCAAGGAGCCATGGCCGCACTCATCGGCGGGGAGGAAGATCAGGTCCGCGCCCTGGCCGCCGAGGCGGATGTGGATGTTGCGAACCTCAACGCGCCGGGACAGATCGTGCTTTCCGGAACGGTGGAAGGCATCGACGCCGCCATCGCAAAGGCGAAGGACTTCGGCATCCGCCGCGCCATCAAGCTGAACGTCGCAGGGGCCTATCATTCCCGCCTGATGAAGAGCGCACAGGACAAGCTGGCGCTGGAACTCGCTTCCCTCCAGGTCAACCTTCCCACCATCCCCGTGGTGGCGAATTTCACCGCGGGCATCGTGCCCACCGCGGACGAGATCAGGAAGACGCTGGAGCAGCAGGTCACCGGCTCCGTGCGGTGGACGGAATCCATCCGCACGCTCATCGCGCAGGGCCACCGCAACTTCATCGAACTCGGACCAGGCAAGGTCATCGCGGGACTGGTCGCGAAGATCGACAAGGATGTGACGGTTCACTCGGTGGAGGACCTTCCATCGCTCGAAGCAGCAACCGAAACGCTCTCCTGAAAACGCTGGAAGCCTGATGGAATATAGCATCTCCGGTCGTCCGTGAAAAAAAGTCACAAAGTATCAAAAAAGGTATTGCACACGAACGGGAGGCTCCTTAGCTTCCGCGCACCCGAGCGGGACATGGAGCGGTAGCTCAGTTGGTTAGAGCGCCAGCCTGTCACGTTGGAGGTCGCGGGTTCGAGCCCCGTCCGCTCCGCCATTCCCTCTCGGATAATCAACCCCGCCCGTCAAACGGCGGGGTTTTTCTTTCCCATGAAGGAGCGCGGGCTTCCCGTCCGCATCCATCTCTGATCTCATCTGAATCCATGCCAACTGTCGCCATCGTAGGACGTCCGAACGTCGGAAAGTCCGCGCTCTTCAATCGCCTCGCCGGTCGGAAGATCGCCATCGTCCACGACCAGCCCGGAGTCACCCGTGACCGGATCTCAGCGCCGTCGAAAGCGACGGCCGTTCCCTGCACGCTCATCGACACCGGTGGTATCGGCGCGACGCTGGACGACGGCTTCGGCGAGCAGGTCACCATCGAGGCGGACATCGCCATGCAGACGGCGGATCTCATCCTTTTCATCGTCGATGCCCACGATGGACTCACCGCCATCGACCAGGCACTGGCGCAGAAGCTCCGGAAGGCGAAGCCCCAGGTGCTGCTGGTCCTCAACAAGGTGGACGACCCGAAACATGAGGCCGCCTACGACGAATTCGCGCGGCTGGGTTTCAAGAAACATGTCTTCGTCTCCGCGGAGCACGGCAGGAACTTCGGCGCGCTGACCGATGCCATCGACGAGGTGATCGCCCCGCTGGTGTCCGAGATCGAGGCCGTGGCCGAAGAGGCGGAGAAAGAGGGCATCAAGCTGGCCATCGTCGGCAAGCCGAACGCCGGCAAATCCTCGCTGGTGAACGCCATCCTGAAGGATGACCGCACCATCGTCTCGAACATCGCCGGGACCACGCGGGACGCGGTGGATCTCCCCTACACCTTCGGCGGCGAGCAGTTCACGCTCATCGACACGGCCGGCCTCCGTCCCCGCGGAAAGCGCGAGGACTCGGTGGAAGTCTTTTCCGCCATGCGGACGGAGAAGGCCATCCGCCGGTCGGACCTCTGCGTGCTGGTCATCGACCTGGAAGGGGGTATCACCGCGCAGGACCGGAAGATCGCCCAACTCGTGCTGGAGGAGAAGAAGCCCTGCCTGATCGTCCTCAACAAATTCGATCTTTTCAAACCGGAATCAAAGCAGGCCGACCGGCAGAAGGCCGCGACGGAGCACGTGAAGCGGGAATTGTTCTTCCTCTCCTACGCGCCGTTCGTCACCTGCTCCGCCAAGACGGGAACCGCCGTGGACCAGGTGCTGAAGGAAGCGCTCAGGATCCGCGCGGCCGCCCAGGACGTGCCGACGACCGGGAAGCTCAACCGCATCCTGCAGGCGGCGTTCGAGACGAACCCGCCACCGATCAACAGCAAGTCCCGCCGCCGGATGAAGCTTTACTACGCGACCACGGCGCTGAATGAGAAATACAGTGTCATCCCGGTGCCGACCATCGTGCTGTTCGTGAATGACAAGCTGCTGATGGGACAGAGCTACGAGCAGTATCTCAGCAACCAGTTCCGCCTCTCCCACCCTGCCCCCGGCGTGCCGGTGGTGTTCTCCGTGCGCTCCCGCACCCGCCGCGAGTGGGAACCGCGCGAGAAGCCGAAGGGACATTGAGGGTCAAAGGGGAGGAAGTTTTCATCTTTCTTCGTGATTCCCCAGGTCATAGGCTGACACAGCAGAGCCTGAACCCGGCCTGCCGCAGCGTCCCTATGAGCCGTCAGGAAAAACACCCGTTGTCCGTCCGCGTGCTGAGGCGGTTCTCCTCCGCAGCAGTGGCAATCGCCGCCCTGGTGGCGATATCCACCGCCAGCGCAAAGGAGCCCCTGCTGGGAGTCTATGGAGGGAACTCCATGGAAAGGGTGCTGACCTTCGAGAAATGGCTGGGCCGGAAAGTCGATGTGATCCTTTGCACCGTCGATTACCAGAAATGGGAGAACTACCGCTATTCCGACTGGCTCAGCAACACGGTCTATGGGAAACGCGGGGACCGGCGGCTGGTGTATGACGTGCCGATCATCATCCAGGGCGCGAACTATGCGGAGGCGAAGACGGGGGCCTATGACGAACACTGGAAGACCTTGGCCGAAACCATCGTCGCGAACAACCCGGGCACCTATGAGATCGTCATCCGCCCGAGCCATGAGATGAACGGTGACTGGTTCCCGTGGGGTGTCGGCGGCTCACGGCTGGAGACCGTTCCGGATTTCATCGAGTCATGGCGGCGTTTCCACGGGGTCTTCCGCGGAGTGAAAGGTGGGGACCGGTTCCGCATGAGCTTCTCCGCATCGGAAGGGGCGAGCGATCCCCGGCCGATGTGGCCGGGCGACGCCTATGTGGATCTGGTGGGGTATGACGTTTATTGGAAACCCAAGGCGATGGGCGGCGAAGGATGGGAAACCAACGATCCCGCGGAAGCCTGGCGGCTGCGTGAGACAAACGGCTACAACGCCTGGGGCATTGGCGGCATGCTGGCCTTCGCGAAATCGAAGGGAAAACCCTTCCAGATCGACGAATGGGGCGTGTGGGGTCCGGACGCGGCTCCGTTCGTCGAGGGCATGATTTCCTTCCTGAAGGAAAACGGCGCCCGCTCCCACACCTACTGGAACTCCGATGCGGACTACCCCGGCGAGCTTCATTCGCGGGAAAAGGATTGGCCGCGGACGGTGGAGGCCTTCAAGAAGGGAGTTACCACGACGAAATGAGATGGGCGGCACCGGATGGATTTCCGGGCCTCCGGAACCATGTGATCTTTATTATAAGATTTGCATGAAACCATCCGTTCTTTAAAACACGCCGAACCATGCTCCCGAGGCTCATCACCTTATTCGCCGCCACCCTGACCATCGCCAGCGCGGCTCCGCGTACCTGGCGCAGCCTGGATGGCACCAAGTCCTTCGACGGGGAGTTCGTCAAACGCGAAGGCCCGGCAATCACCATCGCCCAAGCGGTGGGCGGCAAGGAGATCACGTTCAACATCACGATGCTCCATGCGGATGACCAGAAATGGATCAACCTGTACCACCCGGTTGACGCCTCGAAGAAGAGCGGACGGGAAGCGACCGGCGTCTTTGATGACCTGAACTTCGGTGATTCCCTCCAGCAGGTGGAGGAAAAGCTAAAGAAAAGCGAGATCGTCGAGTCCTCTACTGTCACCACCGCGAAAAACAGCTTCTTCGGCATCTCCACCGCAGGTCCGGAATACCGCACCAAGGAAAAAATCGGCGAACTCAATGCCTCGCTCCACTTCGCTTGGGACGAAAACGATGGGAAGCTCACCGAGATCTACCTCCAGACGGAACCACTCGCCGCGATCTCATATGATGATTCACTGAAAGGTTGCTGGAGCGAGTTCATCGAGCTTCTCACCTCCCTGCACGGAGAGCCCGTCCAGAAGTCCAACTTCCCCAGCCGCAGCCAGGTTCCACAGGATTCCGTCATCGGCTCCCACATCTGGAAGCTGGAAAAGGGCGGCACCGCCATGCTGGGAACGGCCCGCGCCGGGGAGAGATACATCGTGGTGGTGCGCTTCAGCAAAAAGACCGTGGAGGAGATCCAGAAGTTCCAGCTGCAGGAGTAAGGCAGGAGTGGCACTCCTGTCGCCCGGCTGCAATGGAAGCAGCAAAGACATCCCCGGGACAGATCCTCCCACCGCACGAAAAAGGCCCGTGGATTGAAACTTGCGGAGATGGGCCGCGTATCGGAAAACCCCAGCCCTGAAACCCGCCCATCCGGAATGACCCGCCACATTTTCCTCACCGCAGCCCTCCTCCTGCCCCTGCAAGCCGCAGACCACTCCGCCGACATCTGCATCTATGGTGGCACCAGCGCGGGCGTGGTCGCCGCCGTCCAGGGAGCGAAGATGGGCAAGTCCGTCATCCTGCTGGAACCCGGACAGCACCTCGGCAGCATGGCCAGCGAGGGTCTTGGCGGGACGGACATCGACAACCACGGCCCCTTCCGCAACAGCCCTGCGGTGGGCGGACTGGCGCTGGAATACTACCGCCGCATCGCCAAGGCCTACGGCCGGGAAGAACCGTTCGAGGAGATGCTCCGGGAAGGAGTGAAGAAAACCGGACTGTGGCGATTTGAACCCCATGTCGCGGAGAAGGTCTTCGACGAGTGGGCGGCCGAGGCGAAGGTGACGGTCATCCGCGGAGCGCGTCTGGTGGACGAGGATCCCGCCGTCAAGAATGGAGCAACCCTGACGTCCATCCGCACGGTTTCCGGGGACACCGTGAGCGCCAAGGTCTTCATCGACGCCACCTATGAAGGCGACCTGCTGGCCGCCGCCGGAGTCACCTGCACCGTCGGACGGGAAGGCAACGCGAAGTATGGAGAAACCCTCAACGGCATCGTCACCACCACCAGGCACAGCCAGTTCGAGAAAAAGATCGATCCTTACAAAACGCCCGGCGATCCGGCGAGCGGCCTGATCTTCGGCGTGAGCGACGAGGCGCTGGGAGAACACGGCGCACCCAGCCCGGCGATCCAGGCGTTCGCCTTCCGCAACAACTTCACCAAGGATCCCGCGCTCCGCATCCCCTTCGCGAAGCCGGACAACTACGACGTCACGAAATACGAGCTCCAGCGCCGCTTTCTGGAAGCCGGGGGCAACGTCGGCGCACCGAATCCCTCCCTGCCCACCGGGAAAACGGATCCCGGTGGTTGGCACCACCTCACCGGCAACATGCCGAACTGGAACCACAAGTATCCGGAGGCCACCCACGCCGAACGGCAGAAGATGCTGAAGGACAGCCTGGACTACATCAAAGGCCTCTGCTGGTTCCTGGCCAATGATCCGGCCGTGCCGGAAAAAACCCGCGCCATCTGGTCCCAGTGGGGCACCGCCAAGGATGAGTTCACCGACAACGGCGGCTGGCCGCGCACTTTCTACGTCCGGAATGGCCGCCGGATGGTCTCGGATTTCGTCCTCATCGAGCAGCACGGCACCAAGACCAACACCCTGCCTGTGGAGGATTCCGTCGCGATGGTGTGGTGGCCACATGACCTCCACAATGCGCGGAGGATCGTGAAAGATGGCTTTGCCTGGAACGAAGGGGCCGTCTTCGGCGGCACCAACTGGATCCCCTTCGGCGTGCCCTACCGCAGCCTCTACCCGAAAGCGGCGGAGTGTGACAACCTGCTGACCCCCACCTGCCCCTCCTCTTCCTACGTAGCCTACGGTGCCTACCGCATCGAGTTCACGTTCATGGCCGCCGCACAGGCCACCGCAACCGCAGCGGCCATCGCGATCGACGACCGGCAGACAGTGCAGAAAGTGGATTATACGAAACTCCGGGAAAGGCTGCTGGCGGATGGGCAGGTCATCGCCATCCCTGAGGGCACTTTTTGACCCGATTCGTCATCGACTCACTCTCCCGTAGCTCTTTCAATCCCGCCGGGCATGGACACGCTGAAACAACTCCTCGACAACAACCGCAACTGGGCAGACTCCGTCATCAAGGCTGAGCCGGACTTTTTCTCCCGCCTGGCGAACCAGCAGACGCCTGAGTATCTGTGGATCGGGTGCTCCGACAGCCGCGTCCCCGCCAACCAGATCACCGGACTGGCTCCGGGAGAGGTTTTCGTCCACCGGAACGTCGCGAATGTGGTCGCGGAGACGGATTTCAACGTGCTCGCCGTGCTCCAGTACGCCGTGGATGTCCTGAAAGTGAAGCACATCCTCATCGTCGGCCACTACGGCTGCGGCGGGGTGAAGGCCGCGCTGGAAAATGTGCGCCATGGCATCATCGACAACTGGCTCGCCCCCATCCGCTCGCTGCGGAGGCTCTACAAGGAGGAATTGGAAAGTCTTTCCCCCGCGGATGCCCTCGACCGCCTGTGCGAATACAATGTGCTCCACCAAGCGAAACACGTCGCACGCACCACCATTCTGGAAGATGCGTGGGCACGCGGCCAGGAAATCGCCATCCACTCCTGGATCTACCGCCTGGACACCGGCCGGATTTCCGTGCTGTCGGACGCCATCAAGGCGCCGATGGATCCGAACGGCTGAAAAATCTCGCTTTTTTCCCTCTTCGGCTTATTGCATACCGCCTCCCCATGAAACCCATCCATTTCACCCTCGCCATTGCGGTGATATCAGGCACTGCCCGCGCCGCCACGCTTTTCGTCAGCGAAGGGGCGGCCCCCAACAGCACCACCGGCACCTCCCTTTCGCTTCCTTCCGGCGCGGACACCGACTGGGGCTATTGGCATCGCCAGGACAGCACGGGCGTATCTTCGTTCGGAGCCACAAACACCAGCAACGAAGGCGACCGTGGTTTCAGTGTCTCCACCATCGGAGGAGGAAATGTCCGGGGCCCTGGCAATCTTGTCACCGGAGCGCCTTTCAGCTACTTTGACTTCACCAATGGTACCAGCACCGGCAGTGCAACCGCGACAAGGCCCTCCGGTGTCTTCAACACCCAGCTCGGATCCGGCGGCGTGACCGCCGGTGCCGGGCTTCAGTTAAGTCTCACCGGCATCAATACCCAAAGCCTGATCCATATCTGGACTCTCGGCTTCCAAGCCACCGGCTCGTTCGAGGTCTTTCTCAATGGTTCCTCCACCCCGGCTTTTTCCCAATCCGTCACCAGCACCAGTGTCACGAACGGCAAGCAAGCCTACCTGTTCACCCTGGATTTCACCCCTGACAGTGCCACGGACGTCCTGAACATCCGTTATGTCATGACCGCCCAAACCGACGTCAACGCCCACGTCGGCTTCCAGGCGATCTCCATTTCTCCGATCCCCGAACCCGCTTCCCTCGCACTCCTCGCGCTGGGAACCGGCGTCCTCGGCTTCCGCCGCCGGAGGAACTGGAATAAATAGACCTTGCGGATTGTCATTCCCGTGGCAGGTTTCTCCCGACTCAGTGTCAGGGGGCGTTCTGGTTTCGACGGGATGTTCGATGCGCTGGTTGCACGTGGAGGTTGATCGGCTGGCCTCCCTAAAAGCCGCTCAAAACAAATAAATGCAGACTCCAACGAGCTCGCACTGGCCGCTTAATTGACGACCACGCCTGAACCCCGACACCTGCTGAGGGGAACGGCGACTACCCAGCAGGCTGGGTGGGAAACCGGGGAACCGGGTTTCCCATCGAGATCAAACAGGTTCCTAGGAAGGACAACGCCGCATGCGGGCCCAGTCTGACCGAAACTCCAGACCGCGTGCTAAACGTGTAGATACCTGTGCTGATGATGTTCCGGACAGGGGTTCGACTCCCCTCGCCTCCACCATCTTTTTTCAGAAATGCCCCTGCCGGACAGGGGCATTTTTTTTTCGGAGTGGGTTTGTGCCGAATGTTCCGTTGGATTGCCCGCCGCGGGGCACCAATACCACGAAGCCAGGAAGGGCCCGGAGCCGTGTCCCCATAGAGTTTGCGGCAGTGACCGGCAAACCCGCCAGATGCTGCGCTTCTCCGCAGGCAAGCCGGTGTCCGCCCATATACGCTTGCCTGTGCTCCGTGCGGGTGCCATGACTGGTACTGGCGCGCGTCCGGCAGTTTCGCGCACCGTTTCCAACCGGCCCGATGCTCGCACTGCTGAAAGACAAACTCCCTGAGACGCTGCGGGCGGTGGCCCCGCTCATCATTGTCGTCTGCCTGCTGCAGTTCACGGTTGTCGGTGCTTCCACCGCCATGTTCCTGCAGTTCCTCGCGGGGTCGGCGCTGGTCACCCTCGGGCTGCTCCTGCTCCTCGTGGGGGTGGATCTCGGGCTGCTGCCGATGGGCCGCTTCATCGGCGCGGCCCTGTCGGAAAAGCGTTCACTCCCGCTGATGCTGCTGGTCGTCTTCGCGATGGGATTCGCCACGACCGCTGCCGAGCCGGACGTGCTGGTGCTCACGGAGCAGGCGGAGTCCGCGGGGCAGGGCATGCTGTCGGCACGGCGGCTGGTTTACCTCATCTCCGCAGGCGTCGGATTGTTCGTCGCACTGGCGATGCTGCGTGTGGTCCGGGGATTCCCGATGACATGGCAGCTCACCGCCGTGTATTCGCTGATGATCGCACTCTCGCTGCTCGTCCCCCCGGCACTCACCCCGCTGGCCTACGATGCCGGCAGTGTGACCACGGGGGTGTTGAGCGGGCCGGTGGTGCTCGCGCTCGCCTTGGGTGTCAGCTCGGTGCTCGCCGGACGTACCGCGGTCGCGGACGGCTTCGGATTGCTCGGCATGGCCTCGATCGGACCAATCATCATCCTGTTGTTGCTCGGACTCCTGCGATGAACGATGCACCGGTCATCACCGAACTGACCCGCACCTTTGCCAGCGTGGCACTGGGCATCATCCCCATCGCCGTGGCGTTCGGGGTGTTCCAGGTCTGCCTTCTCAAGCTCCCCCGAACGGAAGTGATCCGCATCGCCACCGGAACCTTGCTGGCCTCCATCGGGCTATTCCTGTTCCTGCTCGGCGTGGGCATCGGTTTCATGCCGTTCGGGCGGGCGATCGGGGAGGCGCTCGGCAACCTTCCGCACAAGTGGATGGTGGTGCTGGCGGGACTCATCCTCGGTTTCGTGACCACGTGGGGCGAACCCGCGGTGCGCATCCTGGCCGACCAGGTGGAGGAGGCGTCCGGCGGCTCGATCCGGCAGCGGCTGGTGATGACCACGATCTGTGCCGGTGTGGCGGTGGCCGTGGGCCTGGGCTTGTTCCGGATCAGCCATGGCATCCCTCTTCTCTGGCTTCTGGTCCCGGGCTACATGACTGTCATCGCCGCCGTATGGCTGAGCGACCGCGGCTTTGTCTCCATCGCCGTGGATGCGGGTGGGGTTGCGACCGGCCCCCTGGCGAACACATTCCTGCTCGCGCTCGCGCTCGGTGCGTCGTCCGCCGTTTCCGGACAGGATCCTCTCGTCCACGGGCTGGGCCTGGTCGCTCTCATCGCGCTCTCCCCGATCATCTCAGTGATGTTGCTGGGCATGCTGGTCCGGTGGAAAACACGTCCCTCGAAATCATGAACTCGAACATATCCCTCATCGTCAGCATTGTCCGCAAAGGTTGGGGCAGCAGCGTGCTGCAAGCATCGGTCAAGGCGGGCGCGCGCGGCGGCACGGTGCTGCCGGGCCGCGGCGCCGGCATTCATGAGCAGCAGACGATCTTCGGAGTGTCCATCGAGCCGGAGAAGGAGATCGTGCTGACCCTGGTCTTCGCGGACCAGTTGGACACCATCCTGCCAAAGATCGTCGAGGCCGCGGAGCTGAACGAGATGGGCAGAGGGATCGCGTTCGTGGTTCCCGTGGACCAGATCGTCGGAGTGGCACATTTCATGAAGACGGAGCCCCGGCAATGAAGGGGCGGATGTTTCCCGGAAACGGGTGAGGGTGCGCCTGGTTTGCGGAGCCGGTCTGGTGGACGATCATCCATGGCCCGCTCCGGCTCTATCAGTCTTTCAAAGCGGCTCCCGCCACCGGATCTCCTGACACGCTTTCGCTCGCAAGGTCCGGGTCGATTCCCGTAGCGTCGCGGAAAGGATGAGCATCCCCGCGAACGAAGCGCCCTCCCGCCCCGGCCTCCCCCGCAACTATGTGTCAAATTGGATCATCGGCATTTCGTTCGCGCTGCTGGTCCTGCCATTCATTTTCTTCTCCAGCGCATCGTGGATCGCGTGGCCGCGTCTTGCCGCATTGGTTCTGTCATTGGTGCTGATGAGGAGGGCCTTTCCGCATGGCCTGCCGGGGAGTCTGAAAGCCATGGCGGTGATTCTCCTGGTGATCTTCGCCTCCGCGTGGACCGGCGGCATGCTCAACCGGGAGATTCCCGAAATGGAAACCTTCATGGCAGTGGAAGGTATCCTGGCCATCTGCGGTTTCACGGTTTTCATCAAAGCCGTCCTCTCCACCGGGTGGTCGCGGTTCGCCAGCCGGACCTTCATCGTCATCGCGGTGGTGTTGTTGGCCTGCTCCCTGGCGGGGTATTTCATGCCCATCGAGCGGATGATCACGATGGGGCCGTTGACTTACTTCGACACCACGCGCCTCATCCTCATCTGGCCGACGAAGATGGTGATGTCATGGGCCGGACAACTCGGCTGGGGGCATGCCAACCACGCGGGCCTCATCTTTGGCATCTCGTTCATTCTCATCCTGGAGCATCTGGCATCCGCGGAAGCCCGTCACCGGAAAGCCTGGTGGCTGACGGCGCTGGGGTTCGGCGCGGCGCTGTTCCTGACAGGTTCCCGGGGCGCGTTGCTGATGATCGTGCCATGCCTGGCTGTCATCATGTTCCGCCGCGGTTGGCTGTGGAATATGCGCTGCACGGCTCTCTGTCTTGCAGCATTCGCTCTCGGGTTTGGCGCCCTGGCGGCGAAGAGGGAGCTGATACGCCGGGACATCCCGGTTTCCGAAACCAGCCCATCACCCCAACTCCCATCACCCCAACTCCCATCACCCCAACTCCCATCACCCCAGCTCCCGCCACCCCAGCTCCCGCCACCCCAGCTCCCGCCACCCCAGCTCCCGCCACCCCAGCTCCCGCCACCCCAGCTCCCGCCACCCCAACTCCCGCCGGACCATCATCTGAAAGGACTGGTGAAACGCGGCAGCGCGGGACGGGTCGGCGCCTACATGACTCTCCGTGATGAACTGAAGGGTTCCTTGTGGTTCGGGAGGGGTTTGTCACAGAACAACCGTCCGCTTTCCCATCTGTTGAACGAGCACTCCTCCTACCTTGCAACACTGCGCGGTGGAGGCGTCATCGCACTCATCGGCCATGGCGCGCTGCTCGCTTTCGCCACCGTGGCGGCGGTGCGGCTTTCTCTCCGAGGGACGCGCTGGCCGCTCCTGCTGCTAGCCGCGGTGGCGACGGGCATCCTTTTCGACCGGGGCAGCGTCTTCCTCGTGAACGCGTCCTACGAGTTTCCTTTCCACTGGGCCGCCGTTCTCCTGCCCGTGCTGATGGCCACCGGGCGAAGCCCGATCAAAGATGCTCCCCCGCCATCCTCGCCGGATCGAGAAGCTCCGAGAGTTCCGCACGGCTGATCCCCAGTTCATCCACGCGGCTTTCGCAGAGTTCACGCACCGTGCGCCCTGTCGCCACGGACTCCTTCGCAATGGCGGACGCCTTGTCATAGCCGATCTTCGGGGCGAGCGCGGTGACCATCGAGAGGGAGTATTCGATGAGTTCGTTGCACCGCTCCACGTTCGCTCCGATACCCTCGACACATTTGCTCCGGAAGGCGTTGGCGGAGTTGGCAAGCAGTTCCACGGACTCCAGCAGGCAGGCTGCGATCAGGGGCATGGACACGTTCAGTTCCAGAAAGCCACCCGCGCCGCACCAAGTGACGGTCGTCTGGTTTCCGGCCACCCTTGCGGCGACCATGGTCAGGGACTCGGACATGACGGGGTTGACCTTTCCCGGCATGATGGAGGATCCGGGCTGGGTGGCGGGCAGGGAGATCTCCCCGAAGCCGCAGCGTGGACCGGAGCCGAGCAAGCGGATGTCGCAGGCAATCTTGTGCAGCGAAACCGCGATGGTCGAAAGATGACCGTGGGCTTCCACGCACGCGTCCTTCGCGGACTGAGCTTCGAAATGGTTCTCCGCCTCTACGAACGGCAGGCCGGTCCATGAGGACAGCTTTCCGATCGCCTGCCCCGCGAACTCGGCATGGGTGTTCAGCCCGGTCCCGACCGCCGTCCCGCCCAGCGGCAGTTCCAGCAAGGCCTCCACCGCCTTCTGCGCCCGGATCGAGGCGTGCCTGACCTGCGCGGCCCAACCACCGAACTCCTGGCCCAGCCTCACGGGCGTGGCGTCCATCAAGTGCGTGCGGCCGATCTTCAGCACCTCATGAAAATCCTCCGCTTTTGTCTCCAGCGCGATCGCCAGTTCATCCAAAGCGGGAACCAGCACCGACTGGATGGCGGAGGCGGTGGCCAGATGGATGGCGGTGGGGAATGTGTCGTTGGACGACTGGCCGAGATTCACATGGTCATTCGGGTGGACCTTCGTCCCTTCCCCCGACGCCAGATTGGCGATCACCTCGTTGACGTTCGTGTTGGTGGAGGTGCCGGACCCGGTCTGATAGATGTCGATGGGGAACTGCCCGTCATGTTGTCCGGAAGCCACCTCCTTCGCCGCCCCGATGATCCGGGCGGCGACCTCCGCGTCCAACAGGCCCAGTTCCGCGTTCGTCTGCGCGGCGGCCATCTTGATGAGCCCATAGACATGGATCAGCACCGGGGGTACTGGACGTCCGGAGATGGGGAAATTCAGCACCGCCCGCTGGGTGGACGCACCGTAGAGCGCATCCGCCGGCACTTCCATTTCACCCATCGAGTCCTTCTCAATCCTTGTGTCGCCGGTCATGGACCGAACATCACCGGAGCGGGCGCGTTTGTCGAACGGGATGTTCCCGCCACTCAGACATCGGCGGATTCCGGAAGCCGGACCGCCACTTCATCCCCCACTCCCAGCGCGAGTTCATCGAGCTGCTTGCGGGAAAGCTCCACTTCCAGGAACTGGCCGTCATCGAGACGCACGGTCAGCGAAGCGACCGGACCGGCGGAGAAAAGGTGCGTGATGCGGGCGAGGCGGTCCGTGGCCTCGACATATTCGGCCGCGAAAACGATCTCGATCTCATGCGGGCGGACATAGCGGTTCGAGCCTTTCTCATCCACCTTGTTCACGTTGCCAAGGAACTCATAGACGAACGGGCTGCGGGGCTTGTCATAGACGACCTGCGGCTTGCCCACCTGCTCGACGCGGGCGTTGCGCATGACCACCACCTGGTCGGCCAGCTCCAGCGCCTCCTCCTGGTCGTGCGTGACGAACAGCGTGGTGAGGCCGATCTCATCGTGGAACTGGCGGAGCCAGCGACGGAGATCTTTCCGCACCTGGGCGTCGAGCGCGCCAAATGGCTCGTCCAGCAGCAGCACCTTCGGCCGGATGGCGAGGGCGCGGGCAAGCGCCACACGCTGCCGCTGGCCGCCGGAAAGCTCATGCGGCCGCCGCTTGTCCAGACCTTCGAGTTTCACCAGCCTCAGCAACTCGAAAACACGCTCCTTCACCTCGGCCTTCGACGGGCGATTCGCCCCGGGCATGACGGACAGGCCGAAGGCGATATTGTCCGCCACCGTCATGTGGCGGAACAGGGCGTAGTGCTGGAACACGAAGCCGACGCCGCGCTTGCCGGCGGGGACATCCACCACGTCCTCACCGTGGAACTGGATCTTTCCGGGACCGGGATCAGCGAACTCAAGGCCCGCGACAATGCGCAGCAGCGTGGTTTTTCCGGAACCGGAGGGACCGAGCAGGGCGGTGAGGCTGCCATTCCCCACTTCGAGGGAGATGTCATCCAGCGCGGTGTAGGCTCCGAAGGTCTTGGTGATGTTGTGGATCGAGATCGACATGGCTGGGAGAGATTATTTGTGGCCGGCGGAGCTGTGGCCGGTGAAATGTTCGACGACACTCTTCGCACCGAGCGTGACGAGCGCGAGGAAGGCGAGCAGCGTGGCGCAGGCAAAGGCCGCGCTGAACTGGTATTCGTTGTAAAGGACCTCGATGTGCAGGGGCAGGGTGTTCGTCTTTCCGCGGATGTGGCCGGAGACGACGGACACCGCGCCGAACTCGCCCATGGCGCGGGCGTTGCAGAGCAGGACGCCGTAGAACAGGCCCCACTTGATGTTCGGCAGGGTGATGCGGCGGAAGATCTGCCAGCCGCTCGCGCCGAGCGTGACGCCCGCTTCCTCCTGGTCGCTGCCCTGTGACTCCATCAGCGGGATCAGCTCCCGGGCGACGAAGGGGAAGGTGACGAACGCCGTGGCGATGACGATGCCCGGCAGCGCGAAGATGATCTGGATGTCATGCTCCCGCAGCCAGGGGCCGAACCAGCCGGAGGCACCGAACAGGAGCACCCACACAAGGCCAGCGATGATCGGCGAGACCGCGAAAGGAAGGTCGATCAGGGAAAGCAGGAACGCGCGTCCCTTGAAGCGGAACTTCGTGACCAGCCATGCGGCGGACAGACCGAACAGCGTGTTCACCGGCACGGCGATGCCCGCGGCGATGAGCGTCAGTTTGATCGCGGAGAGTGCGGCGTCCTCGCTCAGGGAGGCGAAGAATACCTCCCACCCGCGGCGGAACGCCTCCGCGAACACCGCGAACAGCGGCATCAGGAGGAACAGGGAAAGGATGATGACCGCCGCGGAGATGAGCAGGATCTTGACGGGCAGGGATTCGGTGGTGACCGGTCTTTGCTTCATGGCATCAGCGGTTGCGCCAGTCCAGACGGCGCTGGAGCAGGTTGATGAGGAAAAGGAGGAAGAAGGAAATGATCAGCATGCCCGCGGCGATGACCGCGGCGGCACCATAGTGGTATTGCTCCAGCTGGGCGACGATGAGCAACGGCAGGATTTCCGTCTTCATCGGCAGGTTTCCGGAGATGAAGATCACCGAACCGTATTCACCGATGGCACGTGCGAAGGCGAGCGTGAACCCGGTGATGAGCGCCGGAACCAGCAGTGGGAAGACCACGCGCCAGAAGACCGTCCAGCGGCCCGCGCCGAGCGTGGCCGCGGCTTCCTCGATGTCCACTCCCAGGTCCTCCATGACCGGCTGCAGCGTGCGGACGACGAAGGGAAAGCCGATGAATGACAGAGCGATGAAGACGCCGATGGCGCTGTAGGCCGCGCCGCTGTCCGCCAGTGTCTGGACCTGCGCCCCCACCCAGCCGGTCGGCTGGAAGGTGGTCTGGTACCACTTCGCCACCTTCACGATTCCCTGACCGATCCACCCGCTGGGGGCATACATCTGGGTCAATGTGATGCCCGCCACCGCAGTGGGCAGGGCGAAAGGAAGGTCCACCATGGCGTCCAGCAGCCGGCGGCCGGGGAAATCATAGCGGACCAGCACCCATGTCACGAGCAGGCCGAACACCGCGCTCACCCCGGCGGCGGCCGCGCTCGCCCCGAAGGTGAGCTTCGCGGCGGCCAGCACGCGGGGTGAGGTAAGCAGCGCCCACCACTCCGCGGGTCCCAGCCCCGCCGCCTTGATGAACAGGGCGGCGAGCGGGATGAGGATGATGAGACTCAGCGCTGCGACGGTGTAACCCATCGAAAGGCCGAAGCCGGGAATGACCTTGCGTCGTGACATGAGGAACGGAGTGCGGGAGGCTCTTATTTGACGCCGTAGATCTTGTCAAAGGTGCCACCATCGACGAAGTGCTTCGCCCGGGCCGCATCCCAACCGCCGAAGTCCTTGTCCACCGTCACCAGCGGGATCACCGGCAGGGTGGCGACGAACTTCGCGGCGATCTCCTGGTTGCGCGGACGGTAGAAGTGCTTCGCGGCCAGCTCCTGGGCTTCATCCGTGTAGAGGAACTCCAGATACTCCCGCGCCACTTCCGTGGTGCCCTTCTTCTTCGCGTTCTCCTCCACGACGGCCACCGTAGGCTCCGCCAGGATGGTCAGGGATGGATAGACGATCTCCGTCTCGCCCGGGAATTCCTTCTCGATCAGATGGGCTTCGTTTTCCCATGACAGGAACACGTCACCGATTTTCCGCTGGGCGAAGGTGGTGGTGGCGCCACGGGCACCCGTGTCCAGCACCGGCACGTTCTTGTAGAGGCGGGTGATGTAGTCCAGCACCTTGGCCTCGTCGCCGCCGTTCACCTTGGCGGCATAGGCCCATGCGGCGAGGTAGTTCCACTGCGCGCCGCCGGAGGTCTTCGGGTTGGGTGTGATGACTTTCACCTCCGGCTTCACCAAGTCATCCCAGTCCTTCACGCCCTTCGGGTTTCCCTTGCGGACCACGAAGACGATGGTGGAGGTGTATGGGGAGCTGTTGTCCGGGAGCTTGGACTGCCAATCCTCGGGCAGGAGCTTCGCCTGCTTGCCGATCACGTCGATGTCACCGGCCAGGGCCAGCGTGACCACGTCCGCCGCCTGGCCGTCGATGACGGAGCGCGCCTGCTTGCCGGAGCCACCGTGGGATTGGTTGATGGTCAGCTTTTTGCCATGTTCCTTCTCCCACTTCGCGGAGAAGACCTTGTTCACCTCATCATAGAATTCGCGCGTCGGGTCATAGGACACATTGAGAAGGGACACGGAACCGTCCGCATCCTTCTTGCCGCAGGACGCCAGCGACACGACAGCAGCCAGCGCGACGGCGGAGAAGATCAGTTTTGCTTTCATTGGTTTGGTTCTGATTGGTGGGATGGTTGGAAAAATCACTTTTTCAGATAGATCTGGTCGAACACGCCACCATCGGCGAAGTGCTGTTTCTGGGCAGCCTCCCAGCCGCCGAACTCTTCATCGATGGTGACGAGTTCGAGCTTCGGGAAACGGTCGGCGTATTTCGCGGCCACGCCCGGGTCACGGGGACGGTAGAAGTGTTTGCCCGCCAGGTTCTGGCCTTCCTCCGTGTAGAGGAACTCCAGGTAGGCCTTCGCCACTTCCAGCGTGCCCCTGTTCTTGGCGTTCTCCTCCACCACCGCCACGGATGGCTCGGCGAGAATGCTGACGGACGGATAGACGATCTCCGTCTGGCCGGGGAATTCCTTGTCGATGAGATGCGCCTCATTTTCCCAGGAAAGAAGCACGTCACCGATGTTGCGCTGGGCGAAGGTGGTGGTGGAGCCACGCGCACCGCTGTCCAGCACCGGGACGTTGCCGTAGAGGGCGGAGATGTATTCCTTCGCCTTGCCTTCGTCATGGCCGTAGGCACGGCGCGCCCAGGCCCAGCCCGCGAGGTAGCACCACCGTGGAGCGCCCCCGGTCTTCGGGTTCGGCGTGATCACCTGCGTTCCTGGCTTCACCAGATCCCCCCAGTCCTTGACGCCCTTCGGGTTCCCCTTGCGGACGACGAAGACAATGGTGGAGGTGTACGGGCTGCTGTTGTTCGGGAGCTTCTTCTGCCAGTCCGCGGGCAGCAGGCCGCGCTGCTTGTGGAGCATCTCCACATCCAGCGACAGCGCCAGCGTCACGACATCCGCCGGGATGCCGTCCAGCACGGACCGCGCCTGCTTTCCGGAGCCGCCATGGGATTGCTCGATCTTCAGCGTCTCCCCGTGTTCCGCCTGCCATTTTTTGGAGAAGGCTTCATTCACATCCACGTAGAGCTCGCGGGTGGGATCATAGGAGACGTTCAGGATGGAGACGGTGCGACCTGACTCCCCACGCTTTCCACATCCCGCCAGCAGGGCGAGGAGAGGAACAACGGCGGCGGATAGGAGCAGGTGCTTTTTCATGATGGTTTGGGGAAAACGGATTCTCAGAAGGAGAAGCGGACGCCCGTCAGGTAGGTGACGCCGTCATAGCCCAGGCCGGATGGACCTCCGCTGAGGTCGGCGTATTCCGCACCCGCCAGGAACTTGAGCTTGTCTCCGTTGATGAAATACTGCGCGCCCAGATAGATGGCCTGGTACTGGTTGCCGCGGCCATCCACCACGAAGCTCTCGTAGCGGGTCTGCCTGCGGACGCTCCTGTCGCCATCGCCATAGGCGAAGGAGTAGCGGCCCACGAGCTGGAGCTTCTTCGGGATGACATCATACGTCCCCTGGAGGAAACCGCCGAAGACATCACCATCGGTCCCCTGCCCTCCGGTCGCATAGAAGCCCTCCGCCACCGCGCTCCACAGACCGTCCTGCACCCAGAAGGTGGAGGAGATCACATCATCATAGCGGTTGAGCACGCCCGCGTCCGGATCCCGCTCGCTGTGCAGCCAGTCGATGCGGAAGTCGGCCTTCTTCACGCCCAGCGCCTTTGAGAAATCATAGCCCACGCCGAGCGTGCTGGACCATCCGCCGTTGAACTCTCCGAAGGCCTCGTCGAAATCATTCCGGTCAGGATCGATGGCGTTCGAATAAACCCCGGCCTGCCAGGTGAAGTTGTCGATCTTCCCTTCGAACGCGATGCCGGTGGCACGGTCGATGGAGAGTTGGTTGAAAATCTGCGAACGCTCGAAGGTCGGCTGCGCATTGGTCGATTGCACGAAATCATAGTAGCCGATCTGCGGCTTCATCCGACCGACGGTGACGGAAAAGGAATCGACGGGCTTCCATTTCACGTAGGCATCGACCAATCCGTCGTAGAGGTCGCGGAAACCGTCGTTGCTCTGGAAATCCACGCGGACCTCAACCTTCTTCTCGAACATCTTCGCGTCGAAGCCGAAGCGGAAGCGGCGGTCCTCCCAGTTATCCTCGGTGTCCTGGCCACCGTCCACGATGTGGTACTGGCCGTGGTAGCGTCCGCGGAGCTTGAACTCCTGGAGGATAGGGTTGCTGTCATCCTTGTGGAGCGTGGCGAGATCCCACAGCTTCGCGAAACCGTCGGATTCTTCCGCGGTGGCGATGGGGGAAAGGGCTGCTATGGCGCTCATCATGCAAATGCCCGCGGGCAATGCCTTGTATATCCTTCTGGATGGGTGGTTGTTCGAAGGCAGAGTACGCCCTTGTGGAGTAGTATCCGTGTGGTTCATGGGATTTGAGGCTGATAGCCGACGCTGTTTATCATGGATTCGGAGAACCCGACCGGACGTCCCATGGGAACAATGTTCCGGGAAGGCGCGGCAGCACGATGGCATCAGCAACCTCCGGAAGTCCGGTCGGCGGTGGTATTTCTGCGATTCCTCCGGGGGTCCGGTCGGTCTCTGACAAGCAGGGCGGAGTGTTTATTTCCGCCGGATGGGGATCATGGGATCATTTGAGGCCGGGCCCCTCTTCGCGGGACGCGACGAATCGCGTCTTCTCGATGCTCTCCACCTGGGTCACGCGTCCATCATGGACGGTGATCTGGACGGAGCCATAACGAAGGGCCGCCACGTTTTTGCGAACCACTTCGAGCCACTCGGCTTTCTGGCCGTCATGCCCGTTGCGTTCAGTGCGTGTCGTTGTCATTGGATTCTGAATTGAGAGTAACAAGCTGCGAAAGCCCCGCGAGGAAGCCATCGGCCGGATCCGCCCGGCGACGTGGGGACGGTTCCTTGACGGAGGTCCCTCCTTGGGAAAACGGCGGCACCACACCATCGCGGCGCATTTTGCGGAGGGTCACCTCCACCACCTGGGCGATGGTGTAGCGGTCGAGGATGTTGGCGATGGCATTGCGCACATCGATCATCACCATCCTCAGACCACAGTGATCCTCATCCGGGCAGGTGCAGGCCTGATAGGCGTTCTCACTCGCACAACAAATGGGGGCGAGCCGACCGTCGATCAGACGGATGAGTTGACCGACACCGATGCTGCTGGCAGGCACCGCCAGGGAATAACCACCGAATTTACCGCGGTGAGTCTCCACGAGACCCGCTTCGCGCAACTCCTGAAGGATCCGCTCGATGAACTTGAGAGGAAGGCGGTTCGCCTCCGCAAGCTCGGACCCCGAGACGGTACCCCGGCCCATTTCAGCCGCGATACCCAGATTGATCGTGGCCCGCAGTGCGTATTCGGATTTCTTCGATAAGTGCATTCGCTAAACTTGATGAAGTGGTAGTGTATCCCCGACCCACCTCCAAACAAAAAAAGAAAAAAACTTCAAGCCATCCACTAATGAAATACCAAAAGGTCACTTTCATCTCTCATTTTAAGTGATTTATAAACTTACTAATTAAATAAACAAAAAGAACAAAGCTGAGATCAAAAGACTTTCTCAATTTTCCCAAATCTATTCTAGACATTTATACCACCCCAATTTAGTAGGAATTCAACCCCAGCGACTATGAACCTTACCAAACTAGATTCTTCGCTCCGCCAGAACCTGCGGAATCTCCTTCAGGGCTACGTGGAACATTGCGAGATTTCAGAGACCTTGATGGCTCATATCGAGGCTCCGTTCTACTACCACGGCTTTAAATTCGGCGCCCCGGTATTCACCCACCGCCAGGCCTGGGTGTCTCCGGAGCGCCCGTCGGTCGGCATCGCCGGGATCAACCGCCCGGCAAACACGGCCCCTTCGGAAATCGTCCTGCAGATCATGGAGACCCTCTCACAGCAGCCGGATGCCGCGGGACCCGCACCATTGAGGCTGCTTCCTGTCTCAAATCCGGTGGCTCTGGAACTCGGGGACGACGCTCCGGCCGAAGAATGGCCCGTCCTCACCCATCTCCTCGCGGAGTTCCAGGCCACGTCCCGGGTCGGTTTCCTCTCCATTTCCCCTTCCGATACCGATGCCTTCCTGCTCAGCGGGACGGCAGGCATCGACGTCATCCGCAAGCTGGTGGCGGGCGAGGGAAATCTGCGCGTGCTGCAGCGGCTCGACCTCATCCCCCTTCCCGCGGGCGAAACGTGGTCCCTCCGGCTGGAAATCCCGCAACACCTCTCCGCCGCTGAGATCCTGAAAGCCGCGGATCTCGTGCTCTCGCTCCTTCACTACAAATAAGACCGTCCCTCTCCACATCCACCACTTCTTCTCTCCCACCCCATGTCCGAATCATCCCTTCCCATCGTCGTCGTAGGCGGCGGCTTCAGCGGCACGCTGACCGCCATCCATCTCTCCCGCCGTCTGCCGGAAACACCGGTCATCCTGATAGAAGAAACCGGCGAAGCCGGACCGGGACTCGCCTACCGCAGCACGGATGCCGCCGCATGGCTGAACGTCCCGGCGGGAAAGATGAGCGCGTTCCAGAACGAGCCGCTGCATTTCCTCGACCACGCCCGCCAACAACTGGGTGAGGGCGTGCAGGAGACCGACTTCCTGCCACGCCATGTCTATGGGGGATACCTGAAGCGATGTCTGGAGGATGAGCTGGAGAAAAATCCCCTCCTCCGGGTCGAGAAACGCCGCGTCCATGACCTGACACGCGGCGACTCCCCCACCACCGCGCGCGTGATTTTCAAGGACCAGACGGTGATCGATGCCGCGCACGTGGTGCTGGCCACCGGCAACCAAGGCTCCGTCTTCGCCTCCTCCCTCTGGGCGGACCATGCGAAGCCCGCACGCTCCGGTGAGGCCATCTCCTCCATCCACAGCGGTGATACGGTCCTCATCGTGGGCACCGGCCTGACCATGATCGATGCGGTGCTGGACCTGGACCGCCGCGGTGACGCAGCCTCCATCCACATCGTCTCCCGCAACGGCCTGCTGCCACGCGCATACGCACCGCCGTCACCCACATTGGCCCCGGACCTCGACCATCTGCCGGATTCCAACCTGCGCCGTGCGGTCCGCCTGTTCCGCCGCGCGATCCGCGAGCACGAAGCCCGGGGCGGGGACTGGAGGGACCTGTTCCATGAGATCCGCGACGCCACCCCCTCCCTGTGGAAGGAGCTGTCCGCAAAGGACAAAACACGCTTCCTCCGTTTCATCAGTCCGTTCTGGGAGGTCCACCGCCACCAATGCCCGCCGGAGACCTATCAGAAAATCCAGTCCCTGCTGGCTTCCGGGAAACTCGTCCAGCACCGCGGCACCATCGTTTCGATCGAAAGATCCGGAACCGCCATCCGGCTCGGGCTCGCATCACGCAGCCGGAACACCCCCACCCGCTGGATCGAGGCCCAGCACCTGCTGGACGCCACCGGTCCGGCGCGGGATCTCCAGGTGATCGCGGATCCACTCATCCAGAACCTTCTCCGCCGCGGTTTCATCAAACCGGACGCTCATCGGTTGGGGGCAGAAACATCCGCGGACTACCGGGCGCTGGGCCGTGACAACAAGCCCTCCCCGTGGCTGTCCGTCGTGGGCCCCATGCTGCGCGCCCGCTATTTCGAGGCCACCGCCATCAGCGAGCTCCGCCTGCACGCTGCCAGCGCCGCGAAACGGATCGCGCAAGCGGTCAATCCACTTGCCGAAGTAGGTGCTGAAGAAGCAATTTATTAGCTTAATTAGTAGTTTAGTAAGATATTTTTCCTTATCCTATCAACACTAAAAACCAGCATGTTACGAATAGCATGCTGGTTTTTTTGTTTTCACACAGTAAAATTCTCTTGGCAAATCCCTCCTAGTTTATAGGATTTCGCCGCGCCGACTCTACCCCACACGGGGACAGTAGCAGCACTTAGGGATCACCCTACGTAGGGAACCCGCAAGACCACTGGGTTGCATCCAACCCGCTTTCGGAAAAGCCGACCACGGCATCTCCGGTCTCTTCCACACATGCCGAACGGCACTGTCGGATCACGTACATCCATCTCTTCCCCAACCCCGATCACTCCCATGAATTCAGGAGCAATCTCCGCCAAAGCCATCCTGCTCTCCCTCGGGACGCTCGCAGCATCCGTCCTCACATCCATTGCGCAGACCGTCCCGAACCCCGTTGCCAACGATATCTTCCTCGGCTTCCGGATCGATGGCCAGCCGGACGGTTACATCACCCGTCTGGGCAACTACACCACCTATTTCCGTGATATTCCGGAAGGTGCCACCGTCACACTCAGCGTCACCGGCATCGGTGCCGACCTTTCCGCAAAATATGGCCCCAACTGGAGTGAAAATCCGAACGCTCGATGGGGGATCTTCGGCTCAAACTTCGCCGGCAACGGCCCGCTTCTGTTTGCCTCCCGGGAACGGACAGCCACTTCAACCGCCACCTCGCCCTGGCCAGCCCTCAGGCTAGACCTTCGGGAACTTGTCAACGGCAACATCAACGCGGTCCTCCAGCTGACCGGTGGTTACCGCGGCAGAACAGCGACCGCCAACAATGCCGTGGGTACCTTCCAACCCCCGCCCACCTCCTCAGATGGGTTTGAGTCCAATTACATCCATCAGACGAGTCCCGGCGTGGACTTCGGACCCCAGAGCGGCTGGGAGATCGAGGGCGATTTCGCGAACGGACCAAACTCCACCGTCCTGGACCTCTATCGCGTCGGCGGAGAATCCACCCTCCGTGTCGGCTACTTCACCATCACCTCATCCGGCACGGTTTCCTTCACCCGCCAGAGCACGGCAACGCCTCCCGTGGTGGATGCCGATACGGACGGGGATGGCATCCTTGATTCCCTTGAAGACATCGCGGGCACTTCGAAAACAGATCCCACGGATTTCTTCCGGGTGCAGGGCACGACCCTCACCGGCAACCATCCCGCCTTCGCGTTCAAACCTGCGGCCAACCGCACCTACAAGCTGTTCTACTCCGAAACGCTCCTCGCGGGAAGCTGGCAGGAGATCACCGCGGCCAGCCCCGCCCCTCCGACCACCATCGCCCGCTACGTGACCAATGGCACGCCGCCCGCGAGCTTCTCATTCTCCGATCAGGATCCTGTCCGCAGGGAGAAGAACAAGGGCTTCTACAGAATCGAAGTCTCCCTCAATCCCTGATCCATCCCGCTTTCTGCGTCCGACCGGATGTGCCGGAGGAATCGCGAATGAAAACCGGCGCTCCCCTTTCCGGGCAACGCGCCGGGCCATCCACGAGGATTCTCCTCCGTCAACCACCATCGAACGACTTGATGAAACACATAACAGATACCACCCGCGGCGCGCACCATGTCCTGGCGGCGGCGTTCATCGCCACCATGGCGGCGAATGCGGCCGTCGTCCCGGCCCCGAACTACTCCCAGCAGGATCTCTTCCTGACCGTCCGGGCCAACGGCGGCCAGGGCGACACCACGAGCTACCTGGTGAACCTCGGTTCCTACTACCAGTTCGCGCCGGCAAGCCAGGTCCCGCCGAGCCTCCAGTCAACCTTCTCCGGAGCCACTCCGGGGTCCACCTTCCAGCTCGACATCGGCAACATCGGCTCCGACCTGACACGCCTCTACGGGGCCGCCTGGCTGGACCGCACGGATCTGGTCTGGGGCATCGTCGGCACGAACAATTCCGCCAACGCGACCATTCTGCTCTCCCAGGAGCGTGTCGGTGGGAATCCCACGACGGCGTTCGCCGCCAACTCCACCCAGTTCAACCGGAACCTCTTCGCCGGAAACATCAACAGCGTGCTCTACGGAACGAACGGCTACAACGGCCGTCTGTCCACCCTGGATGTCCATGGAGCGGGCACAGGCAGCGCCCGCGCCACCGAGCAGGGGGATCCTTCCGCTGAGAGCCAGGGCAAGGACGCCTACATCAACCATCAGGCGTCCACGAGCTTCGGTGGTTCCCTCGGGACCGTGGACTACGAAGCGGCCTTCGGTGACCACACCGCACTGGATCTGTGGCGCTACAGCTCCGCGACCGGTGTCACCAACGCGGGTTACTTCAGCTTCGACCAGGCGGGGAACCTTTCGTTCACCGCCGTTCCGGAGCCTTCCGCACTGCTCATCACCATCGGCGGGTCACTGGCCCTCATCGCCCGCCGCCGCCGCAACGCATAATCGTCCAACCCCAACTTTCCAAACACAGCACAATGAAATCGTCCAAACTCGCAACATTCGGAGTGATCGCCGCCGGCCTGGTCGCAACCGCCCAAGCCCAGACCGTCGTCCGTTTCTCGGCATCCAACGGTGACCGTAACGCCACGCAGAAAGCCATCGGACAGCTTCTCACCAACTGGTCCTACCGCGGCCATGGCGGGACCGGCGTGTTCGTCACAGCCCAGAACCCCACGGGCGTCGCGAACTTCAGCGTCCCCTCCTCCGTCACCGGATCGAACTTCGGCATCTGGCGGGGAACCTGGAACGGCCAGACGGTGATCATCAAAACCAACTTCGCCGGAGCGCTCGCGGGCATCGCCGCCGTCGCCGGCAACATCGACCAACGCTTCATCCCAGGTGATGCGTTCGTCGATCCGGGCGATGCGAACGATCCGGACCGCACCGCCGTCACCGTCACCCCCATCGCGGGCAACGCGCAGGCAGGCACCCACTATGAGATCGGAAAGTCGGACTTCGCCTTCTCCACCAACTTCCAGTCCACCTCTCCCTTCGAGGGTCTTTTCGGAACGCCTCCGGTCAACTACCTGAAGATCGAGGAGGAAATCGTCGGCGTGTCGCCACTGGGATTCTACGCCTCCCCTGGCTTCCCAGCGACGAATGTGACGATCAAGCAACTGCAGTATCTCTACCGCGTCGGCCACGCGCCTCTCGCGCTGTTCACGGGCAACTGGGACGGTCCTGATGCGACGAACGCCGTCTATGCCATCGGCCGGAACACCGACGCCGGACAGCGTTTCGGAACCAACACCGAAGTCGGAATCGGGACGAGCGGCACGGTCAAGCACTGGGATCCGCGTGCGCTCGCGACGAACCATCCGGACTGGGAGCCCGGCCTCGTCGGACTCACCGGCTTCACCCCGGCCAATGCCGGTGCGGGCGTCCCCTACCAGTATGGCGGAACCGTCCAGACCCATCGTCCATGGCCTGCGGAAACCATCAGCAACATCTTCACCCCGCTGGGTTCGGGCGGCTTTGACGGAGGCGCGACGCTCGCGCCGTTCCTGACGGTCACCATCTCCGAAGCGGCAGCCAAGGGACCTTACTTCAACGAGGAGACGGAGCAGACCGCCTATCTCTACCCGCAGGCAACCACGGCCTACTACATCGGCTACCTGACTCCGGGAGACGCCCGCCAGCGCGTCCTGGATCTCAACGAAGCCGATCAGGATGCGGGCAACATCCCGAACGGCAGCCAGGGCGTCGCCCTGTCCTACAACGGGGTGCCGCTGACCAACGCCAACGTGAAGAACGGACTCTACACCGCATGGCTCTACAACCGCTTCCTCCGTCCGAAGGATGAGAACTGGACCTCCACCGCCACCGCGAAGTCCTTCTCCTTCGCGCTGCGGGACTACATCCGTGACACCGTGGCCGGCACAGTTCCGGGCGGACTGTTCCACGACGCGACCTTCAAGGTCTCCCGCGCTGCGGACGGTGCCCTCATCACCCCACGCTGAGCCTTCCTGACCGGCGAAAGCCGCATGACCCACCGCACCTCCGGAACTCCGGTTCCGGGGGTGCCCATCACCCTCTCCCATCCGTTTCCCGATACGTCTCATGACATTCAGGATTTCCCTTCCCGTGGCGACCGCCACGCTGTTGCTGATCCCAGCGGCCATGCTGGCATGGGATCTCTTCCTGCGGCCACAGCCCGCATCCTTTCCTTCCCTTTCCGCTGCGGCAGAGGAAAGGCCGCGCTCCTCCCCGACGGCGTCATCCATGGCATCCGGCCATGCCCCGACCGCATCCGCACATGGCGTGCGCACTCCGGGACAAACTCCCGCTCCTAGCCCCCGCCACTCGCTTTCCGGTCGCCGTGATCTTTCCCACGGGAAAACACCGATCCACCCTCCGGCGGAGGATTCCTCCGATCATCAGGAGATCCGGCGGGCCGCATCTTCACGCGCTTCCTTCCTCCGCGACTCCTCCGGCCCCTCCTCCTCTCCGGCCGTCCTCCCTTCCGCTGCTGTCGCCCCGGTCCCCGCGAACCCGGCGGATGCAGGGAACCATTTCATCGCCCACGGGCAACTGATCGAAGTGACCGCCAGCGAACCATCCCCCGCCGGTCCCATCCTCCACATCCAGCTCACGGAGACCTCCCGGTCATCATCCGCCCATCCCTCCGATCCCCGGTTGGGCTTCTCTCCCGAAGAGGAACTGTTCCGCACGAAGTGGGGATGGGAAGCCTTTGACCGCGTCCAGAGAGCCGCTCTCCAGGAAGCCAGCCTAGTCCGATGATCCCCTCTCCTTACATCCGCCGCCGTCTCCGGCTCGCGCCGCTGCTGGCGATCCTCGCTTCGTCGTCCACGTCGCTCAAGGCGCAGGAGGCACCCATTTTCTATATCAAGGAATACCGCGTCGCCGGCTCCACCAAACTCAGCGACACCGAGATCGGCGAGATCGTCTATCCCTATCTGGGTCCGGCCCGCACCACGGATGACGTCGAGAAAGCCCGCCTGGCGCTGGAGGCCGCCTTCCGTGCGAAGGGCTACCAGACCGTCTCCGTGCAGATCCCCCAGCAGGATCCCCGCTACGGCGTGATCCGTCTGCAGGTGGTGGAGGGCACCGTCGGTCGTCTGCGGGTGAAGGGAGCGAAGTGGTTCCTGCCCAGCCGCATCAAGCAGGCCGCCCCGTCCCTGGCGGAGGGCGGCGTGCCGAACCTGGACGAAGCGCAGAAGGAGATCGTCGCGCTCAACCGTCTGGCGGACCGCCGCGTCATCCCGAAGCTGCGTCCCGGAACGGAGCCGGGCACCGTTGACATCGACCTGGAGGTCGAGGACAAGCTCCCGCTCCACGGCTCCATCGAGCTGAACAACCGCTACAGCGCGGACACCACCCGCCTGCGCCTCAACGGCTCCCTGAGCTACGGCAATCTCTTCCAGCTCGGCCACACCATCGGCACCAGTTTCCAGGTCGCGCCGGAGAATCCGGACGAATCGCTGGTTTTCTCCGGCTACTACCTTTCCCGTATCAATGACGGCCTCAGCCTGATGCTGCAGGGGACGAAGCAGGACAGCAACGTGTCCACCCTCGGCGGCGCGACGAGCGTCATCGGCGCGGGCGAAATCATCGGCCTGCGCGCGATCGTGGATCTCCCTTCGGAAACGGGTCACTTCCACAACCTGACCTTCGGACTGGACTGGAAGAATCTCGAACAGGCCACCTACCTCGACGCGGCCGGAGGGGCATGGCTTCAGGCCCCCATCGAGTATTTCCCGCTTTCCGCCAGCTACGCCTCCACCTGGGTGGACGGCAGGAATTTCACCGAATTCAACCTCACCGGGACCCTCGGCCTCAGGGGATACGGCAGCGACGAGAGTACCTTTGACGACAGACGTTTCAAGGCACGGGGGAATTTCTTTCACCTCCGCGGTGACCTTTCCCACACGCGCGACCTAGCGGACGGCTCACAGCTTTACGGAAAGCTCCAGGGCCAGCTCGCCAGCGGCCCGCTGATCAACAGCGAGCAGTTCAGCGGCGGCGGACTGGGCAATGCCCGCGGCTACCTGGAATCCGAATCGCTGGGAGACAACGGGATTTTCGCCACCTTCGAATACCGCACCCCGTCCCTGATCGGAGCGGAGGATGAGAACGGCCGCCGCGACAACGAGTGGCGCTTCCACACCTTCCTCGAAGGCGGGGTTCTCGGCATCTACGAAGCCCTCCCGGGCCAGGACGCCACCACCACCTTCCTCAGTGGTGGCATTGGCACCCGCTTCAAGTATGCGGGCCATCTCCACGGCTCGCTCGACCTTTCCATCCCGTTCCTCGACGGCGACCGGACGGACGCACTCGACCCGTTCCTCTCCTTCCGCGGCTGGGCGGACTTCTGACCTTTTCCTTTCGCATACCCCATGATCCACCGCACGTTCATCCTCTCACTGCTTCTCTCGCTTCCTGTCCTCGGCGCGGACTCCGCACCTTGGTGGAATGATGCCTGGAGCAACCGCCAGCCCATCACCTTCGATCCGTCCGTGGCCTCCGGCGAAGGTGGCCCCGCAACGCTCCTGGTCCGCCTCCACGATGGCAACTTCCAGTTCTCCAATGCGGCGGAAAACGGCGCTGACCTGCGCTTCGTCAGCCCGGACGGAAAGACGGTGCTGCCCCACCAGATCGAGAAATGGGATGGCCTGCTCAACGAGGCATTCGTCTGGGTGCGCGTGCAGGATCTCCCCGCTTCGGAGAAATCCACCTTCCATCTCTACTATGGCGGTGACCCCGCGCAGGCCGCTCCCGACAAGACGAAAGTCCATGACGAATCCAGCAGCCTGGTGCTCCATTTCTCCGAGCCATCTCCCGCCGACTCCACCACCAACGGCAACAACGCGACCGTCCAGGCCACCCTCGCCGAGGGTTCGCTGATCGGCCGCGGCCTGCGCCTGCCCTCACCCGCCCCGGTGACCATCGCAGGCTCCGCTTCGCTCGACTGGACCGGCGGACAGGATCTCACCGCATCGTTCTGGTTCAAGGCAGGCTCCCTCCAGCCATCCGCCGCGCTGCTCTCCCGTGGACCACTTGCCGTCCTGCTGGAGAACGGCACGCCCGCCATCTCCCTGTCCGGCCAGAAGGCCTCCGGCACCGCTCCCGTGACGGCCGGTTCCTGGCACCACCTCGCGCTTGTTTCCTCAGGCGGAAAGCTGGTCCTGCATCTCGACGGCCAGCCGTCCGCCACCCTGGAAGCCACCCTTCCCGCCAGCGAAGAACCGCTCGCCATCGGCCACGCCGCCACGGGCGATGCCTTCATCGGTGAACTGGACGAACTCCAGATCCACCGCAAGGCCCTGTCGGAAAACCAGCTCCGCCTCGCCTTCGTCAACCAGGGAGCGACGGATGCCGCGCAGCGGTTGCTCGCGCCGGGTGCGCTGGAGGGCGGTGAAACCACCGGTGGCCACAGCGCCGCGCTGGAACACGTCATGCTCTTCGGTGACATCGCCAAAAACATGATGTTCGACGGATGGATCGCCATCGGCGTCTGCGTCATCATGATCATCGTCGGATGGACCGTCGCTTTCAGGAAGTTCGCCTACCTCAACTCCATCCAGAAGGGCACCGCGGAGTTCCTCAGCCAGTGGAAGAACCTTTCCTCCGACCTCACCGCGCTCGACCACACCGATGAGGCGAGCATCCGCACCCTCGGTGGCAGCACCGCTCCCGCAACGCTCGCACTCGTCGAGAAGTCCCCGCTCTATGAGATCTACCACATCGGATCGGAGGAAATCCGCCACCGCCTGGCCCGCGACAAGAACCGCACCCAGGGACTTTCCGGACGCTCGATCCAGGCCATCCGCGCCGCCCTCGACGCCGGGCTGGTTCGCGTCACCCACAAGCTGACCAACGGACTGGTCTATCTGACCATCTCCATCGCCGGCGGCCCGTATGTCGGGCTGCTCGGCACCGTGGTCGGCGTCATGATCACCTTCGCCATCATCGCTAAGTCCGGTGAGGTCGATGTGAACTCCATCGCACCGGGCATCGCTTCCGCGCTGCTGGCGACGGTGGCCGGTCTGGTCGTCGCAATCCCCGCGCTGTTCATCTACTCCTACCTCAACTCCCGGATCAAGAACACCACCGCGGAGATCCAGGTCTTCATCGATGAGTTCATCGCCAAGATGGCGGAATACTACCCGCCCGCCGGGGAAGTCTCCCCCTACGCCCCGGCCGAACGCGCGGCCCCGGAAAGCAAGCCTTGAACGCCGGACCGAACAACTCCCTCACCGTGACCCTCCATGGCCTCCGCTGAAGAAAAATACGACGACATCAACGTCACGCCGATGGTGGACCTCTACCTCGTGCTGCTGCTGATTTTCATCATCATGACCACCGCCGGAGTGCAGGGCATGAAGGTGGACCTGCCGCGCGCGGGCGGAAAGGCAGCGGCGGACATCAGTGCGCCGAAGACACAGGCGATCACCATCAATCCGGAGGGGAAGATTTTCCTCAACACCATCCCGGTCACACTGTCGGAGCTGGAGACGAAGCTGTCCGCGCTGAAGACCTCCACACCGGACTTCCCGGTGGTGGTGCGTGGTGACCGGGCATCGCAATACCAGGGCGTGATGGATGTGCTCGACGTGCTCGGCCGTGTGGGCGTCGAGAAGATCGGACTGGCCACTCAGGCCCCCAAGTAACCCCCGAACCCTCCGTTTGCCATGTCCGGACTCACCCCGAAACCCAGCCGCCACCGCCTCTTCATCGGCATCCTGCTCGCCATCGTGCTGGCAGGTGGTGTCGGCTCGTTTTTCATCGAGGGTTCCGGCAAGCCAGCGAGGAAGCCTGCGAAATCCACCATCGTCAGCATCACCCTGCCTCCTCCGCCACCGCCGCTTCCTCCTCCGCCACCACCGCAGAGCGAGCCACCGCCACCGGAGGAGCAGAAGATGGTTGAGGCCGAACCCGTCGTGGAGGAAGCCCCTCCCGAAGAGGCTCCATCTCCCGAGGAACCACCGGCTGAACTCACCACCAATCTCTCCGGAGGAACCGGCAACGACTTCGGCCTGAAGCAAGGCAGCGGTCGCGGTAACTTCGGCAGCGGCGGTCAGAAAATGATCGGCAGCAACGGAAGCAAGTGGGGCCGCTACAACGCCGGCCTTTCCCGGACCATCGAGGAAGCCCTCAAGCGCCACCCCGCCACCCGCAACGCGAAGTTTTCCGGCACCCGCACCGCCCTCTGGCTGGACTCCACCGGCCGCATCCAGCGGGCGAAGCTGCTCGATTCCACCCGCACCCCGTCCATCGATTCCGCCATCTCCAACGAGATCCTCCCGGGCCTCATCTACCAACCGCAACCCGCTGACATGCCATCACCCATCGTGATCCGCATCACCGGCCGTTGATCTGATTTCCACCGTCCATTCCATGTCCATGCCCATCCGTCATCCGCTCGCCATCGTCGCATCCCTCGTGGGAACGGCCGCCACCCTCCATGCACAGGAGCCGGCGGAAATCCTCCCACCTGATGTCCCGGCCGATGCCATTCCACTTCCCGAGGCACCTGCTCCCGGTCCCGTCCAGTCCGCGGCCACGCCCTCCACGAATGTGACGGTCAACCTGATCTCACGGCTGGTCCAGAAGGGCATCCTCAGCGCGGAAGAAGCCCAGGTCCTCATCGCCCAGGCGGAGCAGGATGCAGCCAACGCCCAGGCGGCGGCAGCGGCGGCGGCACCCCAGCCGCTCGATCCCATCACCGGCGCACCGCAGGGTCAGGAGACCCGTGTCGCCTATATCCCGGAGACGGTGAAGAACCAGATGCGCGACCAGATCCGGCAGGAACTCATGGCACAGGCCCGTGAGGAGGACTGGGGCACCCGTCAGATCCCGGAGTGGACGGAGAAGTTCCGCCTCTTCGGTGACTTCCGCGGGCGCTATGAGGAGATCAGCTTCGGTGACCGGAACCTCGCCATCGACCCCATCCTCGGCGCGCCCTTCACCAACTACAACGCCATCAACTCCGGCTCCCCATACAACGCCGGAAATTCGGCACGGAACTTCCCGCCGCTCTACAACGTCGACCAGGACCGCGACCGGGCCCGGATCCGCCTCCGCGCCGGTGCCGAGATCATGCTCGGCGATGGATTCGACGCGGGCATCCGCCTCGCCACAGGTGAGAACAACTCCCCCGTTTCACCGAACCAGACGCTCGGTGCCGGATCGGGCAATTTCTCGAAATATGCCATCTGGCTGGACCGTGCCTTCCTCTCCTGGGACATGGGCCCGCGCAACGGCGACGGCGAGGAACTGACCTTCCTCATCGGCCGTTTCGACAACCCGTTCTTCTCCTCGGAGATCCAGTGGGATGACGACCTCGGCTTCGACGGTCTGGCCGCGCGTGGCCGGGTGAACCTCATCGACGGCAAGCTCTCCACCTTCTTCTCCGGCGGTATCTTCCCGGTCTACAACACGGACTTCAACTTCTCCTCCAACCAGCCGCAGAAGTTCGACTCCAACGACCGCTGGCTCTATGGTGCCCAAGTCGGCATCGACTGGAAGATCAACGACGACTGGAAGCTCAAGACGGCGATCTCCTACTACGACTTCAAGAACGTCACCGGCAAGCTGTCCACCCCGTTCGTCCCGCTTTCCTCCTCTGACGAAGGCGACACCGACAACACCCGCATCATCGGCGGACAGCGCGGAAACACCCGCATGCCGCTGCGCGACATCCCGCCCACCGCGGCGAACAACTTCGGCAACGACAACCAGTGGCAATACTACGGACTCGCTTCCGAGTTCCGCAACCTGACGCTGACCAGCCGCCTCGATTACGACGGCTATGAGAACGTGAAATTCTCCCTCCTCGGGGAAATCACGAAGAACCTCGGTTTCGATGAGTCCGACGTGGCCGACCGTGCCTTCAGCAGCGGACGTCCGGGACGCACGCTCCTCAACTCACCGGATGATTTCGAGGGCGGGGATCTCGCGTGGAACATCTCTCTCCAAGCCGGGAAACCCGCGATGGACAAGAAAGGCGATTGGGTCGCCTCCCTCGGCTACCGCTACGTGGAGAGCGACGCCGTCCTCGATGGCTTCACCGATTCCGACTTCGGCGGCGGCGGCACCAACCTCAAGGGCTTCACCCTTGGCGGTGCCTATGCCCTCAGCCCGAACGTCCGCATCGGAGCACGCTGGATGAGCGCCGATGAGATCGACGGTCCGCCACTCTCCACGGACACCCTCCAGTTCGACATCAACGCACGCTTCTGAGTTTCATGAAACGATTCCTTCTCCCACTCCTGCTCGTCCCCACCCTCGCTTCCGCCCAGGACCCGGCCGCCGAGAATGCGAAACTGCGCGAAGCGCTCCGCACCACCGCCGTGCAACTGAGAACCGCCCAGGCGGATCTCGCGAATGCACAGGCCATCACCAACGCCGCCGAAGCGAAGTCGAAGGATCTGGAGAAACGCCTCTCCGATGCCAATGCCAAAGCCGCCGAGGAGGCGAAGCGGGCGGAGGAAGACCGCCGCGCCAGTGAGAAAACCATCTCCACCCTGAACAACAAGGTGGCGGAGCGCGAAAAGCGCGTGGCCGAATATACGGACGCCATCGCAAAGTGGAAGGCCTCCCTCCAGCAGGCGGTTGCCGCCGCACAGTCCAACGAATCCGAAAAGAACCGCCTTGCGGCGGAGGCGGCCTCGCTTAAATTGGTGGTGGCTGACCGTGAGCGGAAGAACCTCGCTCTTTTCAACACCGCGCTGGAAATACTCGAACGCTACGAGAACCACGCGTTGGGCAAAGCCATTCTCGCAAGGGAACCGTTCACACGGAACACGCGGGTGAAAGTCGAGACTCTGGTTGAGGGATACAAGGACCGCGTCCTGGATAACCGCATCAGTGCGAAACCTTGAGATTTCTCCCATGAAGCTTCATCTGTTTGCCGCCGTGTTCTCCGTGCTCCTCCCCCTGCGGGCGGATGACGTTCTGGGGAAGATCGGAGCCATCGAGCTGACCACCGCCGAGGCACGCGAAGCCATCGCCGGACTGGAATCCTCAGGCGATGCCCCGCTGGCGAAGGACCCGGCCGCCATCAGCCAATATGTGCGGGCGCTGCTTATCCAGCGGTTGGTCATCCAACAGGCGGAGGAGAAGGCCTTCGACAAGGATCCCGCCGTGATCTCACGGCTGGTCCGCGCCCGGGAGTCCGCGCTTTCCGAAGCGTTTCTCCAGGCGAACTCCACCCCGCCCACGGAGTATCCCTCCGCGCAGGAAATCGAGGAAGCCTATGAAGCGGCGAAGCCATCGCTCCTCCTCCCGCGCGCCTACCGTCTCGCGCAGATCTACACCAAGGAAGAGGCCACCATCCGCACGGCCCACAAGGAAGCGTCCGCGAAGGGAGCCGACTTCCAGATCATCGCCAGTACCCGCAGCGAGGAGAAAGCCAGCGCGGCCAACGGCGGCGAGATCGGCTGGTTGAACGAAGACCAGATCCAGCAGGGCATCCGCGATCTCCTTCCCCAGCTCAAGGACGGCGGGATCTCCGCGCCGGTCAAACTCGGCGACGGCTGGCACATCGTGAAGCGGGTGGAAACACGCGAACCCGCCACCGCGACCCTGGAGCAGGTCAAGCCCCAGCTCATCGTCCGCCTGCGGGCGGACCGGGCACGCCAGCTCCGCAGCGCGTTCATCGCGAAACTCATCAAGGATCATCCGTTGGCCATCAACGAAATCGAACTCTCCAGGATTCTCTCCGCGCCATGAAGCCCAAGCGCCACTTTTACCGCTTCCCCTTCCTTTCCGGCACCATCCGCTATGGTGTGCCGGTCGTCGCGGGATTCGCGATCTTCATTTCCGGAGCGGGCATCGCGGATGCGGCCATCTTCGGAGGAGCGCCGGGAGCCGCCGGTTCCACCCCGTCCAACCCACAGCCCACGGCTCCGGCCGGGGGTGCCACTCCGACCGCCAGTGACGCGGCCCGTGACAGCGCCCTCCAGGCACTTTCCCGCACGCGCGAAGCCGTTGGCGCGGCGAAAGCGCTCCAGGACGCGGCGCGCGCAGCAGCGGCGGCAGGGAACAACGCAGGACCGAACCCTGCCAATCCCTCGCAGACCCTCCCCGACGTTCCCAACGGGCTGACCCCCGGCGGCCTCCAGCCCATCACCGGAGCCACTCCGGGAGCCACCACCTGGCAGGGAGCGGAGCTTCCCACGCAGGCCATCGAAAACGGACTCTCCACCGTCACCGTCCGCCAGACCGCCCAGCAGGCACTCCTCACCTGGCAGACTTTCAACGTCGGAAAGGACACCACCCTCAGCTTCGACCAGTCCGCCGGAGGTTCCGCCGCATCCCAATGGATCGCCTTCAACAAGATCAACGACCCGAGTGCGAACCCAACCCAGATCCTCGGCCAGATCAAGGCGGAGGGGCAGGTGTACATCATCAACCCCAACGGCATCATCTTCGGCGGCTCGTCACAGATCAACGTCAACAACCTCACGGCCTCCTCCCTGCCCATCAATGACAACCTGGTGGCGCGGGGCCTGCTGAACAATCCATCACAGGAGTTCCTTTTCAACGGACTGGGCTACTCCGGAAAGCTCGGTGACGTCACCGTGCAGGCAGGGGCGCGCATTTCCACACCCGTCTCCGCGGATGGCAATGGCGGCCGCATTGCACTGGTGGGGGCGAATGTCACCAACAACGGCACCCTCACCTCCCCCAACGGGCAGGTCATCCTCGCGGCGGGCCTCCAGGTGGGCGTCGCCGCTCATGCCAGCACGGACCCGTCGCTCCGTGGACTGGATGTCTATGTCGGCGCCGTGACCGATCCTGCCTCCGCCCTTTCCCCTTACGCTGGCAGCGCCACGAACAACGGCCTCATCGAAATCGCCCGCGCGTCCACCATCATCACCGGGAAATCCGTCGTCCAGAACGGCATCATCGATTCCTCCACCTCCGTCTCCCTCAACGGCAGGATCGATCTGCTCGCGAACTACAATGCCGCATCCAACCCGGCTTATGATGCGTCCAGCCCTACCCCGGGCAGCCCATTCCTTTTCCGAGCCGCCGGTTCCGTGACCCTCGGCGAAAACAGCGTCACCCGCATCCTGCCGGAAACCGACAAGGAGGAGACCGTCATCGGCACGGAACTCGCGCTCCGCTCCCAGATCAATCTCCAGGGCAAGACGGTCCATCTTGGAAAAGACGCCACCATACTGGCTCCGAACGCCATCGCCAACGTCCTCGCAGGGGAGTGGAACTACATCCCCTCCGGCACCCAGCCTTCCTCGTCGTTCGTGACGACGAACGGGCAGGTTTATCTCGATGAGGGATCCCTCATCAACCTTGCCGGAACGGTGGATGCCACGGCCTCCGTCACCCAGAATCTCATCACCCTGGAGCTACGTGGGTCCGAACTCGCGGTCGCCCCTCTCCAACGGGATGGGGAACTCCGTGGCCAGACCATCACCGTCGATCTCGGCCGGAGCGGCGAATACGAGGGACGCTTCTGGGTGGGAACACCTCTCGCCGACCTCACGGGATATGTCGGACTGGTCCAGCGGAATGTCGGACAACTCACCACCGCGGGCGGCACCCTGAATCTTTCCGCAGGCAGTTCGGTCGTCATCCAGGACGGCTCCGCCATCGACGTGTCCGGAGGCTGGACGAACTTTGCCGGAGGCTATGTGGAAACCACGCAGCTCATCAGCGGCAACCGGTTGGTCGACATCGCGGATGCCCTTCCGGGCGAGGTCTACACCGGGATCTTCGGCTCACGGGTGACCGTCACTCACAAGGCATGGGGTGTCACTGAGAGTTTCGGCACCGGCGTCATCCCGGGCACATCCCGCTACCAGCAGAGCTACACGCAGGGTTCCGCCGGTGGAAAGCTGACCATCACCGCCCCCTCCATGGCCATCGATGGAGCGCTCATCGGCCGCACCATCGCCGGGGAAACCCAGATCAACAACTCCCCGGTCTCCAGCAACCTCCCGCCCGCCGCCAGCCTTTCGCTCCTTTTCCAAGGCCAGACGCTCGTCAACAACGCGCCATTCGTCCACTACCCCACGCCACCTTCCATCATCTTCGGCGAGGAGACCGACCAGACTCCGGTTCCCGCATTCTCTACCGATTCCTCAGGAAATCCGGAGGCACTCCCGGGCGAACGATCTTCCACCGTCCATCTCTCACAGAAGTTCATTTCGGAATCGGGATTCGGATCCTTCAACATCTCCAATCCTGAAGGGGACATCCTTGTCGCCGCAGGCACCCACCTGAATCTCGGCCCGCGGGGTTCCCTCACGCTCACTTCCTCCAACATCGACGTCCAGGGCGGTATCACCGCGGCGGGTGGATCTCTTTCGTTCAACGTCCATAACATCTCCCCCTACCGCAGCTCCCTGATCACGGATGGCACGCTGCTGCCGGTGAATCCCGGTCTCGGTACTTTCACCCTGGGTTCGGATGCGTTTCTCTCGACGGCAGGCCTCATCAGCGATGCACGGATTTCCCCATCGGTTCCTGCTCTTCCCAATGGCGGCAGCATCAGCATCCGCGCCTACTCCGCCGACCTTGCGGGAGGATCGGTCATCGACGTCTCCGGCGGCTACGCGATGGGTTCCGGCGGCACCGGGAAGTTCGGCAACGCCGGGCAGATCACCATCCGCACCGGACAGGACATCAGCGACAACCAGCGCGGCGTGCTCGGCGGCACGCTGAATCTCGGTGCCTCCCTTCGCGGCTACTCCGGTGCGAAGGCAGGTTCCCTCACCATCCAGGGCCAGGCGGTGCAGATCGGCGGCACCAGCACCACGCCGGAAACCCTGCTTCTGCAGCCCGAGTTTTTCAACGAAGGAGGATTCGGCACGTTCACCGTGACGGGCATCGCTGGCACCGGATCCAACCCGGCCCTGCTCGTGGCAGCGGATACGGTGGTTGCTCCCATCGTCAAATCGCTTTCCTTGGTCAAAGGCCCGCCGGGAGATCTCTCCTTCTCGCTGGAGGTATTCGAAAACCTGCCGGGTGTCCGGCCTGCGGCGACCATCAACCTCACCGCCCCGGGAGTGGGAGCGAACACCGGTGATGTCGTCGTCAGCGAGAACTCCGTCATCCGCACGGAAGCCGGTGGCGCGATCAGCGTAACGGGCAACACCGTCGCCATCCTCGGTTCGCTCATCGCCCCGGGTGGCAACATCAACATCGCCGGAAACGCCAACACCGCCGCCGCGCTCGGAGATCCATCCCAGCCACTCATCACGACTTACATCGGTTCGAAGGCCATCATCTCCGCCGCCGGTGCCACCGTCCTCCTGCCCGATCCTCTGGACCGCCGCACCGGCCGCGTGCTGGACGGCGGGAACATCACCGTCGGTGGCAACATCGCCGCGGCGGAGGGCGCGGTCCTGGACGTGTCCGGAACCTCCGACTCGCTGGACCTGGAGACACTGTACGATCTTTCCCCATCCATCAGCCTCGGCTGGTCGCAGTCGGGCTACGCGCAACTGCCTTCCAACCCCGTCGTCATCGACAGCAACGGAGGGCACATCACCCTCCGCGGCGGACAGCTCCTCGCTTCCGATGCGACCCTGCTGGCGCACGCGGGTGGCTCCACCGCGCTGGGCGGGACCCTCACGGTTTCATCCGACGTATTCACCACGCCCGGCGGGGAAATCCCCCCGACCACCGTCCGGCTCACCGTCACGCAGTCCGGCTCCCTGATCTCCCCGTCCCTGCCTGACTCCACCGGAGCCATCGGCACCAACATCGGCAGCGGCGGACGTTTCACCGCGGACACCTTCCACAACGGAGGCTTCGACTCCCTGCAACTGGGAGGTGTGACCTCCTTCAGCGGTCCGGTGGACATCAACGCCCGCGGCAGCATCCGGTTGGGCGGTGACGGGTTCATCCACTCCAACGCCCAGGTCAATCTCAGCGCCTCCCACATCATCATCGGCAGGGACTTCACCCCACCCACCCTGCCTGCGGAGGTCACCAGCCCCTACGCCACTCCCTTCGCACCCACCTATGGTTCCGGGGATCTGCGCATCCAGGCGAAGCTCATCGACATCGGCTCCCTCTCGCTCCAGAACACCGGGCACCTTCTCCTCGCTGCCGACGGTGGCGACATTCGTGGAAATGGCACCGTCCATGTGACCGGGAACATCGACCTCCGAGCCGGGCAGGTGTATCCCGTTTCCGCCACCTCACTGTCGTTCATCGCCTATGATTCCCCGGCCGGCCAAGGCACCATCAACATCCAGGCCTCCGGAAACAGGCCACTCCCTTACTCCGCCGGTGGCACGCTCGGCATCTACGCCTCCGTCATCAACCAGTCCGGAACGCTCCGCGCCCCGTTCGGCTCCATCCACCTTGGGTGGGATGGCACCGGAACGGCTCCCGTTGATCTCATCGCGGGCAACCTGAAAGCCTTCCCCGTCACCACCTCGCTCACCCTCGGTTCGGGCAGTGTCACGTCCGTATCCGCAGTCGATCCCACCACCGGCAAGGCACTCCTCCTTCCCTACGGCATCACCACGGACGGGGAAAACTGGATCGATCCCCGCGGCATCGACATCACCGCCTCAGGCCCGCCCGAAAAGTCCATCTCCCTTTCCGCCCGCAACATCATCACCGCGGAAGGTTCCACCATCGACCTCACCGGCGGCGGTGATCTCTACGCGGACCGCTTCATCGCCGGTCTCGGTGGCATCACCGACATCCTCGCCTCGTCGGGTGCCTTCGCCGTCATCCGGGACTACCAATTCGACTACGCTCCGGTGCTGGACTACAATCCGTCCGCGTCCGACCAGAACCTGATCGAGGGCCCCGGCTACAACAACTCCGCGCTCAAGGCCGGGGACCGCATCTATCTTTCAGCAAGTTCCAGCCTGCCCGCCGGTTACTACACCCTGCTCCCCGCGCGCTACGCGCTCATCCCGGGAGCCGTGCTTGTGACGCCGTCCTCCGCCCGGGGCCTCAACACCATCGAGCTGCCTGACCGGTCCAGCATCGTCTCCGGCTACCGCTACAGCAGCCTCAACACGGAGCGGGAAATCCCCACCCTCCCCTCCCGGCTCGAGATCGCCAGCCAGGAAGTCATCCGCGCCCGCGCGCTGTATCAGCTCCACTCCGCCAACACCTTCTTCCCGCAACGCGCGGCGGAACTCAACATCCCCAGCCCCTACCTGCCGAAGGATGCGGGGTATCTGCTCTTCCAGGCATCCCAGTCGCTGGATCTCAAAGGCTCCGTCGTTTCGCTCTCAGCGGACGGCCGCGGTGCCGCGATCGACATCAGCACGGTTCTCGATACCCACATCGGTTCCGGAACCGGCACCGTTCCCGGCACGATCACCCTCGATTCCGACGCACTCGCCGCCTTCGGCGCGGAAAGCCTGCTGATCGGCGGACTCCGCACCCGTACCACCACCGGCACCACCGTCACGGTGACCAGTGGCAACATCACCGTGGACAACGCGGGTTCCACGCTCACCGCGGGTGACATCATCCTTGTCGCCAACAACGGCATCACCCTCGCGGACGGCTCCGCCATCGCCTCCACCGGCGACGTCACCACACCGGAAACGCTGCTCCTGTCCGGCAACGGAACCCTCGTCCGCGCCGCCTCCGGGAAAGCGGGCACCATCCGCACCGGTGTGACGACCACCACCTCACCGCTCCTGACGGTCGGGGACAACGTGTCCATCCGTGCCGGCAGCATCACCCTGGATTCCTCCTCCGGACTTTCCCTGTCGCAGTCCGCCGTCCTCACGGCATCCGACTATTCCTTCGCCAGCCAGCGCATCAGCCTGCTGCTGGACAACCCGGGAACGCTCTCCGGCACACCGGGACTGGTCCTGGATGACAATGCGCTCCTCGCTTTCCAGAATGCAAAGTCGCTGTCGTTGGTCAGCTATTCCTCGATCGATCTCTACGGCACCGGCAGCATCGGCGGCACCGCCCTGGAGAACCTGACGCTCAGTGCGGGTGAAATCCGCGGCATCAACCACGGCGAGGGATCAGCCCGGCTCGTCGCCCGGAACCTTTCGCTCTCCAACCTTTCCAACGCCAGCGCCGGGCCGGTCTCGACGGCATCCGGCTCGTTGATCCTCGAAGCGCAGACCATCACGCTCGGAAGCGGCGAGTCCGCCATCAACCGCTATGCGGACGTGACGTTGCAGGCTTCGCGCGGCATCACCGGAACTGGAACCGGTGGATTGAAATCGCAGGGCGATCTGAACCTCCTCACCCCCCGCCTCACCGGAGGGGCCGGTGCCAACCGCACCATCACCTCCGGCGGCGTGCTGTCGCTGGCCTCCACCGGAGGTTCGGCGGACCTTCTCGCCGCGGGGCTGGGTTCCAGCCTCACCCTTTCCGGAACCACGGTCACCGCGGACAGTTCCATCTTCCTCCCCAGCGGTTCGCTCGCCATCCGCGCCCTCACGGGCGACGTCACGGTGAGCGGGGATCTCAATGTCTCCGGCACCAGTGTCGCCTTCGGCAACAAGACCAAATACACCGATGCAGGCAAGATCACCCTCTCGTCAGCGACGGGTGATGTCATCGTCACCGAAACGGGAAGACTGGATCTCTCCGCGCCAACCGGCGGCGGGGATGCGGGCACCCTTTCCATCTCCAATCCCACCGGCAGCTTCATCTCCGGAGGTGCCATCCGCGCACGCGGTGGCAATGGCGGGAACCATGGCTCCTTCCAACTCGACACCTCTTCCCTCGCCAGCCTCTCGGGATTGGCGGACCTGCTCACCGCGGCGGATCTGGTGCAGGGCCAGACCATCCGCATCCGCAACGGGGACGTGACCATCGACGGCAACGTTCTCGCCCGTGACTTCAGGCTCTCCGCGGACCAAGGCTCCATCACCGTCACCGGAACGATCGATGCGTCCGGCACCACGGGCGGAAATATCCATCTCTCCGCACATCGGGACCTTCTGCTGGACAACGGTTCGAAGATCACCGTCGCGGGCCAAACCTTCAGCAGCGCCGGAAAGGGCGGGCAGGTCACGCTTGAGGCTGGATCACAGGCGAACGGTGTCGCCGGTGACGGCACCCTCCGTCTGGTCACCGGGGCCACCATCGACCTTTCGGTCGCCTCCAAGGTCGAAGGCAACGCGACCACAATCGGCACGAGCGCCTACAACGGAAAATTCAGCGGCAAGCTCCACCTCCGTGCGCCACAGACCAGCGGCTTCAACGATCTGAGGATCGATCCGATCAACAGCAGCATCATCGGTGCCTCCAGCATCGTCGCCGAAGGCTACCGCATCTATGATCTCACCTCTTCCGGCGGTCTCATCACCACCGGCACACAGAATGACATCAAGGCCCACGGCATTTCATTCCTCGGCGCGGCAGGCACCACCAGCGCGAACTACAGCGCGATGATGTCGCGTCTGCTCGCCGGGAATCCGGATCTCGCATCCGTCTTCGTCCTCACCCCCGGAGCGGAGATCATCAACCGCACCGGAGACCTGACGCTCGGCAGCACCTCCACGACCACCACCAGCGACTGGGATCTCTCGACTTTCCGCTTCGGTGCGAAGGGTGCCGCCGGCATCCTCACACTGCGGGCTGCGGGCAACATCGTCCTCCACAACTCCATCAGCGACGGCTTCACCCCCTTCGCGGCCGCTCCGTCCGGCCAGCCACTCTGGGAAGCCCGTCTGACCACCGCGAGCGGATTGCTGCCGGTGAACAACCAGTCGTGGAGCTACCGTTTCAGCGCCGGTTCCGACCTGTCCGCGTCCGACTACCGCGAAACCCTGGCCCTCTCCTCCCTCGGAGCGGATGCCGGTTCCCTCATCCTCGGCAAGACAGGAACCAACACCGCCACCGGCAGTTCCGACATCAGGACGCAGTCCATCATCCCCACCCACTACCAGGTCGTCAGGACCGGCAGCGGTGACATCGACATCAACGCCGGGCGTGACATCCGCCTCATGAACCAACTGGCCGCGATCTACAGCGCAGGCACCCGGGTCACGAATGCGACGCTGGATGGCACGTTCGATCTTCCCAACATCAGCGCCAGCAACCAGAGCGTGGGCCTTTCTTCGCTTCTCGGCGCGGTCCAGCAGGCCTACCCGGCGCTATTCAGCATGGCAGGCGGCCATGTCCGGCTGGAGGCTGGCGGCAACATCGAGCGCCTCACCCGCAACACGCAGGGCCAGCTCGTCGCGGACTCCCAGTTCCAGCTCCCGGTCAACTGGCTCTACCGCAAAGGCTTCGTCAACCCGGTCACGGGCCAGTTCGGTGTCGGCAGCCGCCACGTCCCCACCGAAAACATTTCCACCGGCTGGTGGGTTGATTTCAGCAACTTCTTCCAGGGCGTCGGCACCCTCGGCGGTGGCGATGTCACCCTGGTGGCCGGAAACAACGTCTCCAACGTCGATGCGGTGGCAGCCACCAACGGCCGTATGCCAAAGGGCATCCCGGACGCGTCCAAACTCGTCGAGCTTGGCGGTGGTGACGTCACGGTGACCGCCGGAAACAACATCGACGGCGGTATCTATTACGTCGAGCGTGGCAAGGGCTCCCTTTCCGCAGGTAACCAGATCCTCACCAACGCCACCCGCTCCGTTCTCACCCAGAACAGCATCACCGCGGGCCTTTCCTCATCCTACACCCAGTTGCCCACCACCCTTTTCCTCGGTAAAGGCAGCTTCGATGTCTCCGCCAACGGGGATCTCCTCATCGGGCCGGTCGCCAACGTGTTCCACCTCCCGCAGGGCTTCGGAAACTCCATCTGGTACAAGACCTACTTCTCCACCTACGATGTGGCGAACTCCGTCGATATCACTTCCTACGGTGGTGACGTGACCATCCGCACCGCCGCAACGCAGTCAGGTTCCGGCGGAGCAGGACCGCTGCTGCAATCCTGGCTTGAGAACAAACTGAGCCTCACCAACAGCGGTTCCGCCGCGGGATCAAAGCCATGGCTACGGCTCGCTGAGACGAACGTCACCCCGTTCTCCATCTTCACCGGCATCTTCCCGGCGAGCCTTTATGCCAATGCCCTGAGCGGAGACGTGAACATCGTCGGCAACATCACCCTGGCACCGTCCCCGACGGGCACGCTGGAGATCCTCGCCGACGGCTCGATCAACGCCCTCCAGCCCAACGGCGTCACCGTGACCGGCAGCCTCCGTGAAACCACCTGGGGATCATCGGTCATCAACGTCTCCGACGCCGATCCGGCGGCCATCCCCGGCATCACCACCCCCTTCGCCTACCAAACGCTCGTAGGTACCACGAACGCGGCATCGACCACCAGCACAGCGACCCCTTCTTTCCTGGAGTTCGTCAACCGCCTGTTCCGTGAATCCGGCGCCACCCTCGGCCAGGTTCTCGAAACCAAGCAGACGCTCCACGCGGCGGGCATCCTCCACCGGAATGATCCGGAACCGGTGCGCCTCTACGCCAACAAAGGCGACATCTCCGGCCTCACGCTTTACTCGCCGAAGGCGGCCGTCGTCCATGCCGGGCTGGATCTGCAGGATCTCTCCCTCTACCTCCAGAATGTGAGGCCCGGAGACACCTCGATCGTCTCGGCAGGCCGTGACATCCTGCCCAACAAGGCGAACTCCCTGCTCCGCGTGGAAGCGACACGGACGGGAAATCTCCTCAACAACACCAGCGTTCCCGCTGCGGGCGACATCCAGATTTCCGGACCGGGAAGCCTCCAGGTCATCGCGGGCCGCAACATCGACCTCGGGACCGGCGGCAACAATGCCGATGGCACCGGTGCCGGCATCACCAGCATCGGCAACGTGCGGAATCCTTATCTTTCCGCCCAAGGCGCGGATCTTCTCGTCGCGGCGGGCATCACCACGCCGTCCTCGCTGTCCACTTCTTCGCTCGCTCTCGGACGGTTCATCGACCGGTTCGTCAGCACGCCCGAAGGTGCGGAGTATCTCAAGGAAATCGATCCGGATCTGGACTTCTCCGCCCTCAGTCCCGAGCAACAGGCGGTGAAAGCCATCGAGGTATTCTCGCTCATCCTGCGGGACGCCGGGCGCAACTATGCGGAAACCGGTAACTACGACACCGCTTACGCCGCGATCGACACCTTGTTCGGTGACTTGGCGGAAGATGAGACACGCGCCCCGGGTGACATCCTCACCCGCGCCCGGGACATCCGCACCGCCAGTGGCGGGAACATCAACATCCTCAGCCCTGGCGGCGGCCTCACCATGGCCAACTCCACGCTGGGCAACACGCTCTCACCTCCCGGCATCATCACCGCCAGCGGCGGGAACATCTCCATCTTCGCGCAGGATGATATCTCCATCGGCATCGGCCGGATCTTCACGCTCCGTGGCGGCAACGAGATCATCTGGTCGTCCGACGGCAACATCGCCGCCGGCTCCTCCTCGAAGACGGTGCTCTCCGCCCCGCCAACGCGCGTGATCATCGACCCGCAGTCCGCGGCCGTGCAGACGGACCTCGCCGGTCTGGCGACGGGCGGCGGCATTGGCGTGCTCGCCACCGTCGCAGGGGTGGAACCGGGTAACGTCGATCTCATCGCGCCGAACGGCTTCGTCGATGCGGGCGACGCGGGCATCCGCTCCGCGGGCAACCTGAACATCTCCGCCAGCCAGGTGCTCAATGCGGGCAACATCTCCACCGGCGGCACCTCCACGGGAACGCCAGCCGTCGTCTCCGTCAGCACCTCCATGGGCGGGCTGACCACCGCCACCACTCCTCCAGCCCCGCCAGCCGCCACTGACAGCCAGCTTCCACAGGAAACCATCCCTGAGCCAATCAGCACCGAAGAGATCGGCACCGACATCAGTGTCGAGATCATCGGCTACGGCGGCAACTACGATGATGAGGACGACGAGGACGAGAAGCGCCGCAAACGCGAGGCGGAGGAAGCGAACGAAGCCGGTGACCAACCCGCCGGGGAAAAGGATACCTCCCAATGATGACCGCCACTTCCCACGCCCAATACCCCATTCCCCAACATCCACTAGAAGGATCGTATTCCAATCAGTTTGACACACCCTGCTGTCATCCTGCATCCTGAGGACCGTTCTTTTTCACGCACCGGTTTCTGACGAGCCCACATGGGCAGCGGTTTCCCCGAAACGTGCGACAGCCTACCCCACCCGGGGACTTCCAAGGCCATCCCGCCGCATCACGCGGCGTCGCCCGCCCGCATCGCATCATTCCCTGAATCGTCATGAGCCAAACGAACCAAACGCCGTCCCGCCTGAGTGTCAGCGCGGAAGCCGCCCGCAACCTCGCCACCGCCACCGTCACACCACCGCAGTGGGATGACATCACGCCACGCTGGCTCCACATCCTCCTCCCGTGGGTGGATGTCGATGGCGGCGTCTATCGTGTCAACCGCGTGAAACGCAAAGCCAACGGCGTCGCCGTGGATCTGCTCACCGTTGATGACGGCGAGCCGAAGCTTCCCGGCACCTTCGTCGATTACGAGAACGATCCGCAGGAATACCACCTCTCCTCGATCCAGACCGTCCTCCACACCCACACCCGCGTCACCGACCTCTACAGCAACGCCGTGGACCAGCTCCGCGAGCAGGTGCGCCTCACCGTGGAAGCGGTCAAGGAGCGTGAGGAGTCCGAGCTTCTCAACCATCCGGAATTCGGCCTCATCAATGTGGTGGCGGACTCCCAGGTGATCAAGACCCGCAAGGGCACCCCGACCCCGGACGACCTCGACGAACTGATCAAGCTGGTCTGGAAGAAACCCGCCTTCTTCCTCGCCCATCCGTATGCCATCGCCGCGTTCGGCCGTGAGGCGACCCGCCGTGGCGTCCCACCGCCAACCGTCACGCTGTTCGGCTCCCCGTTCATCACCTGGCGCGGCATTCCGCTGATCCCCAGCAACAAGCTGGCGATCGACAAGAAAGGCAAGACCAGCATCCTCCTGTTGCGCGTGGGTGAGAAGCAGCGTGGCATCGTCGGCCTCCAGAAAGCCGGAGTCACCGGTGAGATCGAGCCGGGCCTGTCCGTGCGCTACATGGGCACGAACGAACACTCCATCGCCTCCCACCTGGTGACCCGCTACTTCTCCGTGGCGAAGCTGGGTGAGGACGCCATCGCCCGCCTGGACGACGTTTCGATCAACAACTACCACGAGTATGTCTGAGCTCCGCATTGAGCCGGGCATCCTCACGGATGCCCCGGCCGATCCGTTCGGCGGCCTCATCGCGAAACTCGCCACCGAGATCTTCCACGATGGCCGCCCCTCCACCGACCGGTTTCCGTCCACGGAATCCGTGCAGGCTCCCGTGACGCCACCGACCACGGTGGCGGGCGCACCTTCCCAAGCCACACCGGCATCCGCCGGCACGGCATCCGCACCGCAGAACAGCCAGATCGATCTTTCCGGAGGATTTCCGGCCTCACACAATCCGGATGCCCCGCCGCCCGTCCACCCCACCGTGGTGGGCGCGGAGCCGGATGAGGAGGTACCCGGTTCCGGCACTCCGCAGGGCAGCCACATCCCCGGCTCGGCGGACTCCCATGAATTCGGCGAACCGGCGTTCAACTCCTGGGAACGCCGCTCTCCGGACCGCAGCCCCCAGCCGGACTCATTCTGGAATACGGAAGGCGGCAGCCATCCGGAAACGCCGGACTTCTATTTCCTGCGGGATGTCTCCGTGCCTGGTGCTCCGTCGGGGATCGCCTTTCCCCGTGCCAACACGTCCGCGCCGTTCAGCAGCTTCGATGTCGAAGGCGTGCGCCGTGATTTCCCCGCCCTGCACCAGCGGGTGAACGGTCATCCTCTGGTGTGGCTGGACAATGCCGCGACCACCCACAAGCCGCAGTCGGTCATCGACGCCACCTCGTCCTTCTACGGCCGGGACAACTCGAACATCCACCGCGCCGCCCACACCCTCGCGGGCCGATCGACGGAGTTGTTCGAAGCCGGGCGGGAGAAGGTGCGGCAGTTCCTGGGTGCGGCGGACGCGAAGGAGATCATCTTCGTCCGCGGCACCACGGAGGGCATCAACCTCATCGCCCAGAGCTGGGGCCGGAAGAACATCGGGGCCGGGGATGAGATCCTCCTCAGCAATCTGGAGCACCACGCTAACATCGTGCCGTGGCAGCTCCTCGCGGAGCAAACCGGAGCCAGCATCCGCGTGATCCCGATGAACGACCGCGGCGAACTGATCCTGGAGGAGGTGCCGAAGCTCATCACGGACAAGACGAAGATCGTTTCCGTAACGCAGGTTTCCAACGCGCTGGGCACCATCAACCCGGTGGAGGAGATCATTTCCATCGCCCATGCGCGGGGCGTGCCGGTCCTCATCGACGGAGCGCAATCGACCCCGCACATCCCGATCAACGTGCAGGCGATGGATGCGGATTTCTTCGTATTCTCCGGGCACAAGGTGTTCGGCCCCACGGGCATCGGCGCGGTGTATGGGAAATCCCATCTGCTGGAAAGCATGCCGCCATGGCAGGGCGGCGGCCACATGATCAAGGACGTCACCTTCGAGCGGACCATCTACAACCACGCCCCGGAGAAGTTCGAGGCGGGCACTCCGGACATCGCCGGAGTGGTGGGGCTGGGCGCCGCCATCGACTACCTGTTCAAGGTCGGCATCCCCGCCATCGCCGCGTATGAACACTCGCTGCTGGAGTATGCGACTCCCCTGCTCCACTCGATCCCGGGGCTGCGGCCCATCGGCACGGCCCATCACAAGGCCAGCGTGCTCGGTTTCGTGATTCCCGGGATTTCCAACGAAAAGATCGCGAAGCACCTGGACCAGGAAGGCATCGCCGTGCGCGGCGGCCACCACTGCGCCATGCCCGCGCTGCGGCACTTCGGCGTGGAATCCACCGTGCGGCCATCACTTGCGTTCTACAACACGTTCGCGGAGATTGACCAACTCATCGCCTCGCTCCACCAGCTTGTCCGCCGTTGAAGCGGCCTGAACATCCCTCCGTCACATGATCCAGATCTCCATCCCTGGCTTCGGCGAACTGAACCTCACCCGCCTCGTCATCGACTACAACGGCACCCTCGCCCGCGATGGCCGGCTGATTCCGGGTGCGCGGGAGATCCTCGCCGCGGCCGCCAAGCAACTGGAGATCCACGTGCTGACGGCGGACACCTATGGACTGGCCGCAGCCCAGCTCGCCAACCTGCCCGTGACGCTCACCATCCTCCCGCCCGGCGGTCAGGATGAAGCGAAGCGGAGCTTTGTTGAAAATCTCGGCGCGGACTCCATTGTGGCGGTGGGCAATGGCAGGAACGACCGGGGGATGCTCTCCGCCGCGCGACTTGGCATCGCCGTGATCCAGAAAGAAGGGGCCGCCGCAGGTGCGCTCGCCGCGGCGGATGTCGTGACAAGCTGCGTCTTCGATGCCTTCGAACTCCTGCAACATCCCACCCGCCTCACCGCCACCCTCCGCTCCTGAACCGCCATGGCCACCATCACACCCGCCGCCCTCCGCGAACTCCTTGCCGCCGATCCCTCCGCGGAACTCATCGACGTCCGCACGCCTCTGGAATTCAAGGAAGTCCACGCACAGGGCGCAAAGAACCTGCCTCTCGACACATTTGATCCGGCCTCCCTGCCGGATGGCAAGCCCGTCTATATTCTCTGCCGTTCCGGCCAGCGCGCGGCCCGGGCCGCGGAGAAGTTCTCCTCCACCCAGCAACCCATTGTGGTGGAAGGCGGGACGCTCGCGTGGGTGGAGGCCGGCCTGCCGGTGGTGCGGAGTGAAAAGAAAGTCATCGGCCTCGAGCGGCAGGTCCGCATCGCCGCCGGTTCCCTGGTCCTCGCGGGATTTCTGCTGGGATGGTTCGTGAATCCCTATTTCTTCTTCCTCTCCGGCTTCGTGGGGGCGGGACTCGTCTTCGCCGGCATCACCGACTGGTGCGGGATGGGACTGCTCCTTGCGAAAGCCCCCTGGAACCGATGACATCATGGGTCCACCGGCCCAGCCCCAGATCCCACCGTGCCCGATCACTCCTACTCCGAGTACATCCCCAAGCTTCTCGCTTCCTACGAGAAATTCGGAGGCCTCAACAACGCCGACGCCCTCAACCTGCCCTCCAAACACGCCGTGGGCGAAATCTGCGAGGGCCTGCTGCAGCTCCTTTTTCCCGGCTTCCACGACAATGACGTCGTCCACTCCGGCAACCTGGAGGAGATCACCGGGGACCGCCTCGCATCCGTGATCGGCAGGCTGGAGGACCAAGTCCGGAAAAGCGTCCGCATCGGGAACCCCACCAAGCCCACCGGCCTCACGCCGCCCATCATCCGGAAGTTCTGCAAGGCGCTCCACATCGTCCGCGAGATCCTGCGCACCGACATCGAGGCCGCCTACAACAACGATCCCTCCGCCCGCAGCCATGAGGAGATCATCCTTTCCTATCCTTTCATCGAGGCCATCGCCATCCAGCGGCTGGCGCACCGGCTCTACCGGGCGGGCGCGCCGATGATCCCGCGCATGATGACAGAGTGGGCGCACTCCCGCACCGGCATCGACATCCACCCCGGGGCCTCCATCGGCGCGCATTTCTTCATCGACCACGGCACCGGCGTGGTCATCGGGGAGACCTGCAACATCGGCAACCACTGCAAGATCTACCACGGCGTGACCCTGGGTGCCCGCACCTTCATCAAGGACGACCAGGGCCATGTCATCAAGGGCCTGAAACGGCACCCCAACCTGGGCGACAATGTGACGGTCTATCCGAACTCCACCATCCTCGGCGGGGAGACCGTCATCGGCTCGAACTCCACCATTGGCGCGAACGTCTTCCTCATGCACAGCATCCCGCCCGACAGCCTGGTCATCTACGAGGAAAAGAACCTCTCCATCCGCAGCAAGACGGATCGCCGCGCCGACCTCACATGGTCGATTTGAGCGAAGCTCAAATCAAACATCGAACATTGAACGTCCAACATCGAATGCTGAAATGAAGAAGATGGCACCCAATGTCAGGCCAATCCACGGAATCCTTTCCTAATCCACAGCACGCCACCCACTCATCTTCACTTCGACGTTCGATGTTGGACGTTCGATGTTCAATGTTCCTCCCTATGCATCACGGAATCGACCACCACGTCGGCAACACGCCGCTCCTCCGCCTCAACAAGCTCTCCGACTTTACCGGCTGCGAGATCCTCGCCAAGGCTGAGTTCATGAATCCCGGCGGCTCCGTGAAGGACCGCGCCGCGTGGGGCATCATCACGGACGCGGAGGAAAAGGGACTGCTCAGGCCCGGCCAAACCATCGTCGAAGGCACGGCTGGCAACACCGGCATCGGCCTCACCGCCATCGGCCACGCACGCGGGTACCGCACCGTCATCATCATCCCGGAGACACAGGCACCGGAGAAGATCCAGCTCCTCCGCGCGCTGGGCGCGGAGGTTCTCACCGTCCCGGCCAAACCCTACTCGGACCCCGGCAACTACAACCATATCGCACGCCGCCTGGCGGAAGAGAACGGCTGGTTCTGGGCGAACCAGTTCGACAACACCGCGAACCGTGAGGCGCATTTCAAAACCACCGGCCCGGAGATCTGGGAGCAGACCGGCGGCAGGATCGATGCCTTTGTCTCCGCAGTCGGCACCGGCGGCACACTGGCCGGCACTTCCCTCTACCTGAAAAGCCGGAATCCCGGGGTTCAGATCGTCTGCGCGGATCCTTATGGAGCCGCGATGTGGTCGTGGTTCACCAACGGAAACCTGGATACCGACGACGGGGACTCCTTCGCGGAAGGCATCGGCCAGGGCCGCGTGACGAAGAACATCGAGGACATCGTGGTGGACAAATCCTATCGCATCGGGGACCAGTCCGCGATTTCCATCATCCATTCCCTGCTCCGCGAGGAGGGTCTTTTCCTGGGCCTCTCCAGCGGCATCAACATCGCGGGAGCGGTGCGGTACGCCAAGGAGCATGGCCCGGGAAAAACCATCGTCACCATCCTCTGCGACAGCGGCGCGAAGTATCAGTCGAAGCTCTACAATGCGGAGTGGCTTTCCGCGAACGGCCTGGATCCATCCCTGCCCCTCTGAGCGGTTCCATCCGCCCTCATTGGTGGAAGCGGACCACCGCGCCTCCGGAGCCGCTCCGGGCATCATAGCCCAGACGGATCTCGCACCAGCGGTAGTTCCCCGGCTTGTAGCCGAGGCCACGCAGCCACTTGCCGGTGCGCCGGACGCACTCCCGCTCCTCCGCCTCCGTCCAACGGTCCCAGCCCCCCGCGTCGCCGACCCGCAAGGTCACCGTCACCAGATCCCCCTGATAGAAGCACAACCCCGCCGCCAACATACCTCCGTCAACAGGCACCTGTGGGAGATGCCGCCAGACAAAGCCGTTTCCCATTTCCTCCGGATCAGAGCCACACAGCAATACAGCCTGCCTCTCATCCATCCCCCGCGCGATCCGCAGTCCGCACGGATGACAGAGGACAAACTCCCCGCTCAGCATGGTTCCATCCCGCATGCCCCCGTCCGCCCGGTTCAAGCCCTGAGAGTTCCACCATCCATGGGAGCCGCCTGCTTCGACGCCATCCCCGCATGGAAGCACCGCACCCGCTCCATGTCCGACTTCCTCACGAACCAGCGCAGGGTTTTGGACGAAAGAATATCACCGAGATCCTCCACCGGCATCCTCCTCCCCGTCAATAATCCCACGAGCCTGGCGTCGCCATCCGTAACCTCCATGTAAGGCCTCACGATGATGAGGACCGTCAGCACGACACCCGCCAGAAGGATGACACCCGCCGCCGGAACGGAGCCGGACAACTGGGCCAAACACCCCGTCAGCAAGAGCGGGGAAAAGATGCTGCGCATGCAGTACCGCACGCGGACCGGGGATGATGGTGCAGAGGATACCATGGAATTTTTCAGGGAAACCTTTTTGAAAGCCCCTGAGATTCGGCACATCAAATCCGGCCGGGCAACCCCAATATGGCCGACTACCATGAACCCGGCAGCCTACTCCACGAATCTGACGACCGACTGCATTCTCCTCACACGCCCTGCGGAACCGGCAACAAGATTTGCTGGGAAAGAAGATCTCCATCCCCCAGCGTATGGTAACTCCAGAAACCCAAAAACCCATGTTCCCGGATTTCCAGAACCTCGCACTGACCAGACGCCAATTCTTCCGGCGCTCCGGGACCGGCCTGGGAGTCGCTGCTGTTTCATCGTTGCTGGCGAAAACCGGGCTGGGTTCCACCGCGGACACCGGACTCCCCCACTCCGCCGCCAAGGCGAAGCGGGCGATCTACATTTCACTGATCGGCGCGCCGTCACAGATCGACCTGTTCGATTACAAGCCGGAGTTGCGGAAGCGGTTCAAGGAGGACCTGAAGGACTATCTGGCGAAACAGGGCGAGCGGCTCACCGGCATGACCTCCGGGCAGGCGGCGTTCCCGCTGGCGCCATCCATCTTCAAGTTCGCGCAACACGGCCAGTCCGGCACGTGGATGAGCGAGCTGCTGCCGTGGCACGCGAAAATGGCGGACGACATCTGTGTCATCAGGTCGATGCACACGGACGCCATCAACCACGAACCCGCGAACCAGCTCGTCTGCACAGGCTCCATGCAGAACGGGAAGGCATCCATCGGTTCATGGCTTTCCTACGGACTGGGTTCCATGAACAAGGATCTGCCGGACTTCGTGGTGCTGCATGCGAAGCACAGCTCACCCTACTCCAATGTGCAGGCGATCTCCGCCCGGCTCTGGGGATCCGGCTTTCTTCCGGGCAAGCATGCGGGTGTGGCTCTGCGGGCTGCCGGTGACCCCGTGTTGTATCTGAAGGATGCGCCCGGCATTTCCCGGGAGACACGGCGCACCATGCTGGATGGCATCAACGCGCTGAACCGGAAATCCTTCGGGGCGATCAACGATCCCGAGATCCAGACCCGCATCCAGCAGTATGAGATGGCCTTCCGCATGCAGGCCTCCGTGCCGGAACTGGCCGACCTGTCCGGGGAAACGGAGGCGACGCACCAGCTTTACGGGGAGGACAGCAAGACGCGCGGCACCTTCGCCAACTCCGCCCTCATGGCACGGCGGCTCCTGGAGCGCGGCGTGCGCTTCGTCCAGATCTTCCACCGCGGATGGGACCAGCACGGGAACCTGCCACGCGACCTGGCGTCCCAGTGCAAAGACGTGGACCAGGGAGCCTATGGCCTGATCCAGGATCTCAAGCAGCGTGGGATGCTGGAAGACACCCTCGTCATCTTCGGCGGGGAGTTCGGCCGCACCGTCTATTGCCAGGGCGGTCTCAGCGAGACGAACTATGGCCGTGACCACCACCCGCGCTGCTTCTCGCTGTGGATGGCGGGCGGCGGCATCAAGGCAGGGACGACCTATGGTGAGACGGATGACATGAGCTATAACATCGTGAAGGATCCGGTGCATATCCGCGACCTTCACGCGACCATCCTGCACCAGCTCGGACTCAACCACGAGCGGCTGGCCTTCAAGTTCCAGGGACTGGACCAGCGGCTGACCGGCGTGGAACCGGCAAAGGTGGTGGGTGGGATCCTGGCATGACGAAACCGGATCGGTTCCGTTGGTTCCTGAAAACCGCAGCGGCAGCGGTCGTGGTGTTCACCGTCTGGTTGGTGGGGCTGGGCATTTCCATCCACCGGTTCGGATCGGGGGACCACGCGCGCCCGTCCGACTGCATCATCGTGCTGGGCGCGGCGGTCCATGGGGACATTCCCTCGCCCGTATTCCTGGAACGACTACGCCATGGAGTGGATCTCCAGCACCGGGGCATGGCACGGAAAATCATCTTCACCGGAGCCCGCGCGGAGGGTGACAGCCATTCGGAGAGATGGCGCGAGACCTCGGGATCCGTGCGCTTTCCTCCCCCACCCCGTCATCGCGCTACCGCACATGGCGCACGCAGCTTCCATTCCTGCTGCGGGAAATGTATTTCTTCCACCACTATCTGGTGACGGGAGATTGATGCCCGCCACACCCTGTCGCCGTCCATGCACAACCTGAGGAGAGCCACCATCACCCGATCCCCGTCCGGAGACGCTTCCATCGTCGTCACCCGCAGCGCGTTCCGGAAGCAGGCGGTTCATTTCATCATCAGCCTGCTGCTCACGTGCGGGTTCTTCGCCGCCGTGGCCTATCAGACGGACATGCGGTGGATCCTTCACATCGCCATATCCACCCTCATCGCCGCGCCGCTTGTCTTCCTGCTCTACGCCCGCTCTCCCCGGAGCATGCGTGTGGGTGCCACCATCCTCTCGCTCCGGGAGGGATTCATCACCAACCGCTGGGGGGAAAAGGTGCCATGGGCCGGACTGGAATCCATTTCCGTGGTGCGGTTGCGTTACACATGGGGGAAAATCCGGTGGGAGGAATTCATCCTGCTCAATGACAGGAACGGACCGGTTCTGGCCGTGGATCACAGGAGCGAATACGGTACTTTCATCCCCAACGATCTGCCCGAATTGACCTGTTCCCTCACAGGGCTGAAATACCAGGTGATCCGCGGCGAGAATCACAATCTGGATGTTAAAATGGGCCTCCACCGTTTCCGGAAATTATGGTGATCCATCAGCCGAAGGCCGCCGGATGAGGAAAGACTGAGGGGAGTGGAAGCGCCGAAGAGCAAGGAGGAGAATGGGAGCGTAGCGGACATTCTCCTCCTTACTTGAGCTTCGCCCACGCTTCCTCCACGCGCTTTTCGGAAACCTTCATCACGGTGGGGATTTCGGGAGCGAAGATGGACACGCGCAGTTCCTCCAGGGTCCAGCCGTGGGACCACAGGCGCGGTTGCTCCGGGGCATTCATCCATGCTTCATACCACGGCGACCACAGCCGCCGGACCTTGTCCATCTTCTCCAGGTCCTTCACGATGGGCAGTGAGGAAATCCGGCCCAAGCGGGCGCGGATCGCCTTCAGCCGCCGCGGGTAGTCGCGCAGCCCGGAGAAACCCGCGCGCCATGCGAACCGGCCGCGGAACATCCACGAAAGCTCCTCCTCCAGATCCTCCGCGATCTCGCCGTAGTTGCGGTCGCCCCGGTTTCTGTCGATCCACGTGCGGATCTCCGGCAGGATCTCGAAAATCTCATCCATCGATTTGCCGATGACGGCGGCGGCGTCATACCAACGTCCGCGCGCCTTTTCCTTCATGGTCGCGAAGTCCTGCGGCGACCGGGGGAATGCACCTCCCGCCGCGCCTTCCGCGCACAGCAGGATGAGATCCTCCAGCGAGGTGCCACCCACGCCGAGGCGTGGCATTTCCACCTTTGCCATCATGCCCAGCGGGAACTTTTTCTTGAGGTAGTTCACCTGGTCCTGATGGGCCAGCCACAGCAGGCGCGCGCCACCCGTGCGGTGGGACTCCGCCGCTTCCGCAGGATCGGTATAGGCACGGACGCCGACCGACTTCCCTTCATCCACCAAGGCCGGATAAGCCGGGCCACCCGGAGTCATCACCAGCTCCGGCAGACTCTCCCCGTCCCATGAGCTGATGCCGCGCCGCTCGACATCCGCATTCGCAGCCGCCTCAAAGCGCACGCGCATGCGGTCGGCGAGCTGCAGCTTCAGCACCGCCACATCATCACCCATTGCCAGCTCCCCTCCGTCATCATCACAGACCCATATCTTCGTCACCAGATGCGGCGGCAGGCGGCTGGCATCGAAGTCCCCGGCAGGGACGAAAGCTCCCGTACGATCTTTCACGTACTCGACCATCGCCTGGAACAGCGGGCGATCCTTCGGCGCAACCTTCCACAGCTCCGCGAAACCCTGTGCCACGGAGGCGATGGGCTGGCACACCCGGCGGAAATCCTTCGGCAGGGAGCGCAGCAGTATCTCCGCACGCTCCTCCAGATCCCCATCCACTCCCCATGCGGGCAGCCAGTCGGGCAGCTTCGGCAGTTGGTCAACGTGGACGCCCAGCGTCACGCCATCGTCCCTTTCCTCCGCCGCGGCGTGGTAATAGACCGCATACTCGTTCCCGTCATGGCGCACCAGGTCCGGGTAGCCATCCAGCCCCAGATACTCCAGATCCTCCGCCACCACATCCCCCACGGACATGATGAGGCGGTCCTCATGTTTCTCCCGCCACTTGTGGAACCCAGCGGCGGTGTTGATGTCACCCGGCACGCGTTCCTCGAAAAACTGCAGCACCGCGTCATCGCTCCACAGCCCGCCCGGACGGCGCAGCTTTTGCTCGATAAGCTGGAGTTCCTCCTTCAGCTCCTCCATGCGGTCGAGGAAGCGGCACTTCCTTTTCAACCCACCACCGACCACGCCTTCGCGGAGAAAGATGCCGTGCGCGGCCTTCGGGTCCACGCGGCCGTAGTGGACGCGCCGCCCCGCCACCACCGGCAGGCCGCCGCAGATGACCGTCTGCTTTCCATAGACCGCGCCCTGGCTGTCGTCCCAGTGCGCCTCACCGTAGCGGCTGGTGCAGAGATGGGGCGCCACATCCTCCACCCACTGCGGATCGATGCGGGCGACACGGCGGGCGTAGAGCTTCGAGGTCTCCACCAACTCCATCGCCATCACCCACTCCCATCGCTTCGGCGCGCCGAACAGGCCGGAGCCGGGAAAGACCGCGAAAAACCCGCCACCCGCGCTGCGGTAGGCCTTGTTCTCCCGGTCCCACAGACCGAACTGCCGCGGCACTCCGGAGAGCAGCGTCTTATGGATGGTGGCGTAGCTTCCCTGTCCGGAGAAATCCGTACCGATCTGTCCGATCCTCACCTTCCACTCGCGCTCCAAAAGATCACCGAGTTCCCCGGCGACATTCCCCCACTCCACCACGCGGCGTGCGTTGAGGAACAGCGGACCGCAGAATTTCCGCAGCGCGTTCATCCTCCAGCGGCCGCGATCATCGCGGAACGCGGAGACGTCTTTCCACATCCGCAGGATGCCGGTGAAGTCGCTATCCGCATCCTTCCACCGGGCATGGGCGGCGTCCGCCTCCCGCGATTTCTCCGCCGGACGTTCCTTCGGATCGTTCGACTCCAGCGCCGCCACGATGGGCAGCACCTCCGCCAGGCAGCCTTCCTTCCGGGCCTCGATCAGCATGCGGCCGAGCCGCGGATCGACCGGAAGGCGCGCCATCTCCCAGCCGGACTCCGTGAGCTGCCTCTCCTTGTCCAGCGCGCCCACCTCACGCAACGTGCGATAACCTTCCGACACCGCTTTCGCGGCCGGTGGATCGAGGAAAGGAAACTCGTCGATCTCAGGGAGCCCCAGGGATTTCATCCGCAGGATGACCCCAGCCAGCGAGCTGCGGCGAATCTCCGGATCGGTGAACTCCGGCCGCTCCAGCAGTTCGCTTTCCTCGTAGAGGCGCATGCACACACCATCCCGCACACGCCCGCAGCGGCCCTTCCGCTGCCGTGCGCTGGCCTGGCTCACCGGCTCGATCTGCAGTCGCTGCACGCCCTTTCCCGGACTCCAGCGGCTCACCCGGGCGATGCCCGTGTCCACCACACAGGCGATGCGGGGAATGGTCAGCGAGGTCTCCGCGACGTTGGTCGCCAGCACCAGCCGCCGCTTATTCCCCGGTTGGAAAACCCGCTGCTGGTCACCCATACCCAGCCGGGCGAACAGCGGCAGCACCTCCGTGCCCCGGTATTGCCTGCCCTCCAGCACATCCGCGCACTCGCGGATCTCACGCTCGCCCGGCAGGAAGACCAGCACGTCTCCATGGGGTTCCATCACCGTCAGGTCATCCACCGCGCGGGCCACATGCTGCGACAGTTCCTCGTCATCCTTTGGCGGCAGGAAAAACTCCGCCACCGGGAACATCCGGCCCGGAGCCTCGATGACGGGCGTGCCATGGCCGAAGAACGCCGCGAAGGCCCCCGCATCCAGCGTCGCCGACGAGATCACGATCTTCAGATCCTTCCGCCGATCCAGCAACTGCTTCAGATAGCCGAGCAGGAAATCAATGTTGAGCGAACGTTCATGCGCCTCGTCGATGATGAGCGCCCCGTATTGCTTCAGGCCACGGTCACCCTGCGTCTCCGCGAGCAGGATACCGTCCGTCATGAACTTGATGCGGGTGTCCCGGGAGGTCTTGTCCTCGAACCTGACCTGATAGCCGACAAATCCGCCGAGCGGCACCTTCAGCTCCTCCGCCACGCGCTTCGCCACGCTGGCCGCCGCGATCCGCCGCGGCTGGGTGCAGCCGACCCGGCCTCCCTCCGGGCCCAGGGCCTCTGCCACCATCTTCGGGAGTTGCGTGGTTTTTCCGGATCCCGTCTCGCTCACCACCACCACCACACGGTGCGCCCGCACCGCGGCGATGATCTCGTCCCGATGCTCCACCACCGGCAGTTCCGCCGGGTAATTCCACCTGCCTGTAAATTCGCTCATTTCTCCACGGAATCGCCCTTCCGTCCGCCGTTGCGGGCGGGCGGGGAAAATAACAGGTTCCGCCATCCGGTCAACCAACGCCCTTTTTTGCCAGAATCTGCTCTTTTATCCCTCATCGTCAGAAAGATGGCGAGAAATCCGCCACTTGCCCCGTATGGTATCCATTCCTCCCCTCCGCCTTGTGCCACCGGGAGATCATCAAACCCACAAACCCAATATCCCAGCATGATGAAGACCCCCTGGACGGTCGCCATGTTCACCTTTGCCTGTCTGGCTCCCGCGCTGCACGCGGGAAAGGTGGAAGCCGACTTCAATGACCTCAACCTCGGAGACACCCGAACCTCCGGTCACGGCGGTTCACCCAACAACGGCGTCCACAATACCGGCCGCGGGTTCGCAACCGGCGGCGATGGAGAATACAACAACGGCACGGGTGTGGTCCAGTTCCAGGCAGGCGATCTGGCAGCCCCCGCCGGGGTGCAGAATTTCCGCAGCGAACAAAAAACCCCGTCCGACCCTGCGGCTGCCGGCCTCGGCGTGGTGTTCACATCGGATTCGATCGCAGCGGAGCCGTTCCACACCCGGATGCAGGAGCGGAAATTCGCCACGGCACTCACGGGTTCACAGATCTGGTTCTCCTTCCTCTTCAAGCTGAAGGGCCCGGCGGCCCAAGGACAGGTCTTCTTCAACGCTCCTGCCACCACGGACGGCGGAGCCTCCGCCGGAGCCTTCGGCATTTCCCTCGGGCACCCTTCCAAGCCCGGAGCGGTGGCCATCAACCTCGATCCGGCACAAACCCCGAACGATGTCCCGAACGGAAGCCAGCTCCTCTACTACGATGGCACAAAAGGAGTGGAAACGGTCAACTCCTCCGCCGTGACCGCCCATCTCATAATCGGTCGCATCACCTACAATCCGGCAGGTGCGGATATCATCGACATCTGGCTGGACCCGGCGGATGCCTCCAACCTGGCGGATGCCTCCAATCCCGCCGGCACCGCACCCACCCTGACGGCGACCAGTGACGAAATCCCCGCAGGAGGCCTGTTCTCCGTCGCCTTTGAGGGAACCCGGAATCTCACGCCGGTCCTCACCGGTTCGACCTATACCTCCGGCGGCCAATTCTACCTTGATCATTTCCGGATCAGTGATGATGCGGACGGCCTCGATTTCGTCACCGGCAACATCGAGAACGACCCGAAACTGGTGATCGATTCCACCAGTCCCACCACCAGCCTGAACTTCCGTGGCGTATATGGCACCGGCTCCCCGGTCACGGCGGCACCGCGTACCATCACGCTGCGCAACACGGGCACGAACAATCCCATCACCATCAACAGCATCGGCTTCCAGGCGGCGACGGCGGTTTTCAACCTGTCCACGGAGGCAACGCTGCCAGTGACATTGGCCCCGGGCCAGACGACGTCATTCACGGTGGGTGGTTCCAGCAATGCCTTCGGCGTGACCCACACCGCTACCCTGGCCGTCAACACCAGTGTCACGGAGCAGAACATGACCTTCCCCGTGTCCGCCACCTTCTTCACTTCGGGCACCAGACTCACCACGAATCCCGGGTTCGAAACCAACACGGACGGCTGGCTTTCCGACAACTTCAACCTGAACACGCCCGCTTCACGGGTCACTCCGGGAGCGATCGGTTCCGCAGGCATGGCCTACCTGAAAGGGATGGGAGTGACCGGTGCCCCGGACAACTTCAGCCAGACCATGATCAATGGCGCGGCCGACTGGGAGATGACCTTCTACTTCAGCCCCCTTGATGCTTCCGTTTTCCCTGAATACCACTCCGAAGGGAATGCCCCTGAATCCAATGACCGCACCTTCCAGGTCGTCATCCAGTCAAACAACACACCGCCCATCGCCGCCAGCGGAACGGAGGGCAGCTATACGAATGCCAACAACGGCAACGCCGCACTCATCAACCTGGCCTACCTTCCTGCGAACGACCAGGGATTCAGCGTCTTCAACGGATCCGCATGGGAATCGCTGGAGCTGCCACTCATCACCGGCTCGATCGACGCGAACAAAGACGGAAACCTGCGCTCCGCCAATGGTGACAGCGTGAACTTCTATCTCGTGCGCATCAAGGGAACCGGCTTCGGAACCTCAGCGGCGAGATACAGCATCTCCGTTTCCCAGCCCAACTCCGTCGCGACGGCGGCCACGGCTTCCGATCTGGCCATCTGGTCGTCGAATGCGGGGACGGACCACACGCCCGGTTCCTTCACCTTCCCCACAGGGGATATCTCCCGCTCCGGCGGACTCACGACCAGCTACTGGATCGATGAAGTCTCATTCTACGCGAAGGAGGCGGCGGACCCGGATTTCTCCGTCATCCCCACGGGTGAAATCCTCTCCCACAACGGGGTGACAAAGTCCGGAGCCATCTCCATCACCAACACCGGCTTCACCCAGAACCTGGTGATCAGCGGCGTATCGTTTAACACGAACATCGCCACCTCGCCGCAGGCATTCCCGCTCACCATCCCGCCGGGCAGCACCCATTCGCTTCCGGTCAACATCAACCCCGCGAACTTCACCAACGGCAACAACGCCGCCCGGCATACGATCACGGTGAACAGCACTCTTCCCACCAACCCGAACCGCTCCACGCCGTTCACCTGCATAGGCACCACGGATGCGAATATGGTAGGGAACTGGAACTTCAACATCGACGGACCTGATCCGTTCACGGACTGGGATACCTGGGCGGGCTGGGTTGAGACGTCCACAGCCACCGCTTCCAGGGACGTCACCGGCCTGCTCGACGGCACGGACTCCGGAGGAACCGGAAAGGCGGCCTACCTGGGCAACAACGCCGTCATCAGGGGTGACTTCGGCGGTCCCGCGTCCGATTTCGTGGTGGAGTTCCCCTTCGCACTGAAGGCGACCACCACGGACTACCGCATGTTCAACGTGCTGCTCCACACCGTGGATGGCCGCAACATCAACATCCGCTACCGGAACGATGTCTGGCAGTGTTTCCATGAAGGAAGCGGCTGGCAGGACGTCATCACCGGGCCACCCATCGTCGCGTCCACCGATGGCAACAACGACGGGGATCTGGCGGACGCCGGTGACGTCAAGAACGTCCATAAGTTCCGCCTGACCGGCACAGGTTGGGGCACTCCCGCGGCCACCTACCGGATTGAGATCCTGGATGCCGCTGACCAACCGTTCGCGGCATCAGACGCCGGCCTGGCTTTTTTCCAAGGCGGAATCCCCACCGCAGGCGCGATCTCGGTGACCTTCCAGGCACAACTGGAAAGCTGCCCCGGCTACTGGGTGGATGACGTGTCAGTGCGATCCCTCGCCCCTCCTTCCACACCGGAACTAAGAATCACCGGCATCTCCGGCGGACCGGGGACGTTCATCCTCCACTGGGACAGCCAGGGAACCCCGGTGACAGTCGAGCGTTCCACCACCCTCCTGCCCATGTCATGGGAGGAGATCAGCATCAATGACCAGGACGGCACCCACACGGATTCCTCGGCCCCGGCCGGCCGTGCCTTCTACCGGGTGAAGCCCGTGGCCACGCCCTGATCCGGAAACATCAATACCACCCGCCGTCTGTCCCTCCAGAGGACAGGCGGCGGTTTGTTTTCAGAACGGATCGTCACCCCATCCCCGGTCGCGCCCCACCACCCATTCCTCAACCATCTCTCCCGGGAAATCATCGAGGAAGCGGGAGGGGCGGGTGATGATGTCCCCGGTGTAGGACTTCGGATTCATCATGGGATAGCTCAGGTACAGGTCGTCCTTCGCCCGGGTGAGGGCCACGTAGAACAACCGCCGCTCCTCCTCCAGTGCCGCATCGTCATCCGCTTCGAGGATGCGGCCGTTCGGGAACTGGCCGTCCGTGAGCCAGATGAGGAAGACGACCTTCCACTCCAACCCCTTCGCCTGGTGGATGGAGGAAAGCGTCACTTTCTCGTCATCCCGCGCGGATTTGTCACCGGAAGGATCTCCGTCCACGGCGCTCATCAACGAAAGCTGCGCGAGGAAATCCAGGATGTCATCAAAGGTGGCCCCATACTGGGAGAGCTGCTCGATGTCGCTGCGGCGGTTGTCGTAGTTGTCGAAATTCGCCTTGAGGAACTCGTCATAGACGCCCTCCAGCACACTGAAGATCATTTCCGATGGCCTCGCGAAAACTCCGCCGGGGGTGAGTTCATCCAGTGTGTAGCAGAGCTGCTCCCAGTGTTTGAGGGATTTCTTCGGAGCCTTGAATTTCAGGAGGATGTCGGACCATTTCGGCGGCGGTTCCGGATTCTTCGCGAAGCCGGTCCTGAGCCATTCCTGCCACAGCTTTTCCGCCGCGCCGCCGCCGATGCCAGGCAGCAGCATGGCCATGCGCTTGAAGCTCACCTCATCCCGCCGGTTGGTGACGAACCGCAGGAACGCCGCCACATCCTTGATGTGCGCCTGCTCGAAAAACCGCAGCCCGCTGGTGATGCCGAACGGAATGCCCCGCCGCGTCAGTTCCATCTGCACCTCCATGCTCTGGAAATGCGCGCGGTAGAGCACCGCCATTTCCTCCAGCTCGATGCCCTCGTCCCGCAGTTCCAGGATGCGCTGTGCGACGAACGCCGCCTGTGTGTTCGGATCCTCCAGCGGAACCAACGCGGGCTTCGCACCCACGGCCTCGCGGGAGGAACGCAGATCCTTCTCATACCTCGCGGTGTTCGCCCGGATCGCCGCGTTGGAGAGGTCGAGGATCTCCGGCACGCTGCGGTAGTTCGTCTCGATGGTGAACACTTCCGATCCCGGATACCGTTTGGGAAAGCCCAGGATGTGGTCCATGTCCGCACCGCGCCAGGAATAGATGGACTGGGCGTCATCCCCCACCGCCATCAGGCTGTTCGCCTCCCCAACCAGCAGGTCGATCATCCGGCCCTGCACGGAGTTGGTGTCCTGATACTCATCCACGAGGATGTGCCTGAAGCGCTTCTGATAGAGCGCCAGCACGTCCGCATCCTCCTCCAGCAACCGGACCGTCTGCGTCAGCAGGTCGTCGAAGTCCATGGAGTTGGTGTCGCGCTTCTTCTCCGTGTAGATTTCCCACACCTTGCGGATCTCATCCAGCCAATCGTAGAAATACGGATACCGTTCGCCAATGACATCCTCCAGCGCGGCCCCGGTGTTCTCGATGAGGCTGTAGATGGATGCCAGCACATCCGCCTTCGGAAAGCGGCGGCTCTTGGTATCGATCTCGCAGGCAGCCACGGCGGCGGTGAGCAGGGATTTCTGGTCATCCCGGTCGAGGATGGAAAAGGCGCGGGTGAAGCCGATCTCCTCCGCATGGCGGCGCAGGATGCGGTTGCCGATGGAGTGGAACGTCCCGGCCCAAAGGTCCGAAGTGTCATGAGGCACCAGTTCCCGCACACGCTCCGTCATTTCCCGCGCGGCCTTGTTCGTGAACGTCAGCAACAACACCTGCCGGGAGTCGATGCCATGGTCCAGCAACCAGGCCACCCGGTAGGTGAGCGTGCGGGTTTTCCCGGAGCCGGCCCCGGCGATGACCAGCGCCTTTCCCGGCGGGGAAGAAACCGCTTCATACTGCTCCGCATTCAGCGCCGCCTGGTAGTTGATGCCGGACGCTGGAGTGGCTCCTGGACGGTGAAGGGAATACTGGCGGGCCATGGGACGCGGGGAAGATGGCATCCGGGACGGCCGGGATCAATCCTGCTGAGGAAACCCCGCCTGGACGAATAATCTTGCTCCCTCCTCCACGGAATGACTACTCCAGAGGCCATGAAACTGCCCTTGGTGATCGCTCTCCTCGCCTCCTGTCATGCGACCTACGCGGCGGTCAACCTTCCCTATGCCAACGATTTCGGCTCCTCCGCTTCGGATTTCACCGCGGGAGGAACCGGCACCTGGTCCGTGGGAAGCGGGCGATATACCAACAACATCCCCACGGACGCACCTTCATACTCCGTCGCACAGGTGACGGGCCTCGGCGGCACCACCAAGCAGTCCTTCAGCATTTCCACGGTGATCACCGCCGCCTCCGGCTCGTCCACCTCCGTAGGCTTCGCCGTCCTCTCCAGCAGCTCCAACGTGAACACCTCCACGTTCATCCTGGCGGATCTGTTCAACAACGGAACCCTGCGCTTCCGCCCGTTCAGCGCAGGCACCCCCACCGGGACCGACATTTCCCTCGCCTCCCCGGTCAGATTCCTGGAAATCTCCACCCTGGGTGCCGTAAGTCTTTCCGTCACAGGCATCTACAATGGCGATGACTCCCTGACGCTCACCTTGTCCGCCACCCAGGGCAGCACCACCACCAACCATTCCACCACGTTCGCCAGCGGCAGCGTGCCAACGGGCGAGTTCTTCGGCTTCCGCAACAGGAACAACACGGGCTCAACCAACGTGACGCCCTACAGCGTGAGCTTCGATAGCGTCGCCATCAATGCGGTCCCGGAGCCATCCGTGGCCCTGTTCGCCATCGGATTCATCGGCCTCGCAGGGCTGCGCCGCCGCCGCTGACCGGAAAAACCGGAGTCCGCCGGCAACCCGGATCAGGCGCCGAGGTACGCCTCCTGCACCTGTGGATTCGCCTTCAGTTCCGCGCTCGGTCCTTCGAGGAGGATTTTTCCGGTTTCCAGCACATAGCCGTAGCTGGAAACGTCCAGCGCGAGGTTCGCGTTCTGCTCCACCAGCAGGATGGTCAGTCCCTGCTCGCGGTTGATCTCCACGATCCGTTCGAAAATCGTCTTCACCAGCAGCGGGGCGATGCCGAGTGACGGCTCGTCCAGCATGAGGAACTTCGGCCTGGAAAGGAGCGCCCGGCCGATGGCCAGCATCTGCTGCTCCCCGCCGGACAAGGTACCCGCCGCCTGGGACGCACGTTCTTTCAGGCGCGGGAACAATCCGAAGACGTAGTCGGTCTGGTCCGAGATCCATTTTTTGTCCCGCTGGAGATAGGCCCCCAGCTTCAGGTTCTCCGCCACCGTGAGGTTCGAGAAAATCATCCGTCCCTCCGGCACATGGCAGAGGCCATCCGCCACCACCTTGTTCGCCGGGAGGCGGGAAATTTCGTGCCCGTCATAGCGGATGCTCCCCGCAGCCGGCTTCACGAGTCCGGAGAGTGCGCGCAGGGTCGTGGACTTCCCCGCTCCATTCGCACCAATGAGCGTGACGATGCTGCCTTTCTCGACCTTCAGGCTCACGCCATGGAGGGCCTTGATGGCACCGTAGGAAACGTGGAGATTGTCTACCTCAAGCATGGGCGGCTTCGATGGGGGTGGCGGCTGCGCCGAGGTACGCTTCGATGACCTTCGGGTGGCACTGGATTTCCTTCGGGGTGCCTTCGGCGATCTTGCGGCCGTATTCGAGGACGGCGATGCGCTGGCAGATGCCCATGACGACCTTCATGTCATGCTCCACGAGCAGGACGGCCAGGTTGTAGCGTTCCTTGATGAAATGGATGAGGTGCATGAGATCGTCCTTCTCGGACGGGTTCATGCCGGCGGCGGGTTCGTCCAGAAGGAGGAGTTTCGGCCTGGTGGCAAGCGCGCGGACGATCTCCAGGCGGCGCTGGTCGCCGTAGGGCAGCGAGGTCGCCTCCTCATCGCGGAAGCGGGCGAGCTTGAAGATTTCCAGCAGCTCGAGCGCGTGCTGTTCGGTTTCCGCCTCGCACTTCTTCCAGCCCTTGCCGCGCCAGAGCGCGCCGAAGTAGCCCTGGGGATTGTGCAGGCGGGCGGCGACGCGGATGTTGTCGATGACGCTGAGCGACTTGAAGAGGCGGATGTTCTGGAAGGTCCGGGCGATGCCGAGGTCCGCCAGCTTGCTGGGCTTCACCCCGCGGGTGCAGCGGCCTTCCAGACGGATGGTCCCGGAGGTGGGCTGATAGACGCCCGTGATCATGTTGAAAGCGGTGGTCTTCCCCGCCCCGTTCGGGCCGATGAGGCCCACCAACTCCCCCTCACGCACGGTCAGGGAAAGCTCGCTCACGGCCGTCAGGCCGCCGAAGCGGATGGTGGCCTTTTCGAGTTCGAGAAGCGACGCGCTCATGACAGTTTGGTTTCGCGGCGGAGTTTGATGCGTGAGAACAGCCACGCCGGGCTCAGCAGCATGAGCAGGATGATGAGCAGCGCATACACGATCATCCGGTATTCGGAGAACTCCCGGAGCAGCTCCGGCAGCCAGGTGAGGAGGGCGGCGGAGGAAACGATTCCCAGCGTGGACCACAGCCCCTTGAGCGGCACGCGGCCATAGAAGACCCTGAGGCTTCCCTCGATCAGTTCCCCCAGCGCACCGCCGAGGATGACCATGACCACGATGTCGATGGACTTCAGCCAGCCGAAACCGACCGGCGAGAGGAACTGCTTGTGATGGGCATAGAGACCACCCGCGATGCCCGCGAAGAAGGCCCCGGTGACGAACGCGGTGACTTTCGTGCGGGTGGTGTTCACTCCGTTCGACTCGGCGGCGATCTCGTCATCGCAGACGGCGACGAAGCCCCGTCCGTAGGTGGAGTGCACCAGGGCCGTGACGGCGTAGATGGTTACCGCCGCCAGACCGAAGGTCCAGCCGAGGGTGGTGAGCTTAGGGATGCCTTTCAGACCGCTCGCGGCACCCACCGCCTGGGTGTTCTGGGCAACCACGCGGATGATCTCGCCGAAGCCCAGCGTCACGATCGCCAGGTAGTCCCCGCGCAGGCGGAGCGACGGCACACCCACCAGAAGTCCGACCGCCGCCGCGAACAGGCCGCCCGCGATGAGGGCCAGCGGGAAAAACCAGAACTCCCCGACGATGGCACCTCCTGCCTTCAGTGACAGCCAGGCGGAGAAATATCCCCCCACCGCCATGAAGCCCGCGTGTCCCAGGCTGAACTGGCCGGTGTAGCCATTGATGAGATTGAGACTGGTGGCCAGGATGATGGCGATGCCCACGTCCGTCCACACCCCCAGGTAGTAGCGGTTGAATTGCGGGGCCAGGTAAGATGCGATGATCGACAGGACGATGCCGATGAACAGCCAGCGTTTTGCTCCGGGAAAAGGCATCAGACTTTCTCAACGGTGGACCGGCCCAGCAGACCGGCGGGTTTGAAAAGGAGGATCAGGATCAGGATGCCGAAGGCGATGGCGTCCCGGTAGTTGGACAGGCCGGGGATGCCCCCCGCGAAAGTCTCCAGCAGGCCGATGATCACACCGCCCAGCACGGCTCCCGGCAGGTTGCCGATACCACCCAGCACCGCGGCGATGAACGCCCGCAGACCGGGCTGCACGCCCATGAGCGGCTCGATGCCCGGCGCCTTGATCGAGTAGAGGATGCCGGCGATGGCGGCCAGTGCGGAACCGAGGCCGAAGGTGAAGGAAATGATCCGGTTCACCGGCACGCCCATCAGCAGCGCGGCCTGCTGGCTGTGGGAGACGGCGCGCATGGCGGTGCCCACCCGGGTGCGCTGGACGATGAACCACATGCCGGCCAACAGGGCGATGGTCACGCCGATCATGAGCAGGTCATTTCCGGAGACGATGACATTGCCGAAATGGAAGGTCTTCTCCGGGATCATCCTCGGGAACGGCTGCGGGGAGGCTCCGAAGACGCTCTTGTGCTGGCCGGTGAACTCGATGAACAGGGAGACGCCGATGGCGGTGATGAGCACCGTGAGGCGAGGCCGGTTCCGCAGGGGCCGGTAGGCCAGACGCTCGATGGTGATGCCGATGGCCGCGCAGATGGCGGCGGCGGCGACAAAGACGAGGATCACGCCCACCGCGGATGTGCCGCCCATCATCCTCTCCACCGCGGGTGCCAGATAGAAGGCGGAGAACGCCCCCAGCATCAGCACGTCCGCGTGGGCGAAGTTGATGAAACGCAGCACGCCATAGACCATCGTGTAACCGAGGGCGATGAGGGCGTAGATCGCCCCGAGACCGAGGCCGTTGATCAGTTGCTGAAAGAGATGGTCCAATGTCGGCGGATGATCGGAATGCTCGGTCGGTCGGGAAATTCGGGCTTCGGATGATCCCCGCCGGTCACGGATTGACGGTGGCGGTGTAGTTGAACTTGCCGTTCTCGATCTTGATGAAGACGAGCGCCTTCACCGCATCCCGGTTCTCGTTGAGGGAGAACCTGCCGCTGGCACCGTTGAAGTCCTTGGTGGCGGCGATCGCGTCTCGGATCTTCGCGCTGTCCGCGGAACCCGCGCGCTGGATGGCGTCCGCCATCACCTTCGCTGCGTCATAGCCGAGCACGGCCATGGCGTCCGGGGTTTTGCCGTTGTATTTTTTCTTATAGGCATCGACGAAGGCGACCATCTCCGGGGTGCCCTGCTCGACGGAGCAGTGGGTGGAGAAGTAGTTTCCGTTCATCGCTTCCTTGCCGATGCTGAGGAGCGCCTCGCTCTCCCAGCCGTCCCCGCCGAAGATGGGGGTGGTGATGCCAAGATCCTTCGCCTGGCGGCAGATGAGGGCCACGTCATTGTAGTAGCCGGGGAGGAAAATGGCGTCCGGGTTGTCCGACTTGATCGCGGTGAGCTGGCCCTTGAAATCCTTGTCACCGCCGTTGAAGTCCAGCTCGATGCCCAGCGTGCCACCGCTGGAGGTGTATTTCTCCTTGAAGCTTTTCGCCAGACCCTTGCTGTAGTCGCTGGTCACGTCGGTGAGGACGGCCACCTTGTTCGCATTGAGGGTGCCTTTGGCGAAGTTCGCCAGCGCGGCCCCCTGGAAGGTGTCCGTGAAGCAGACGCGGAAAACATAGTCCCCCTCCTGGGTCACCGTCGGGTTCGTGGAAGCCGGGGTGATCATCGGGATCTTGTTATCCTGGCAGATCGGCGCGGCCTCCATGGAACGGCTGGATGCCACTTCACCGATAATGGCCACCACGCCGTCCTTCGAGATCAGCTTGTTCACCGCGTTGGAGGTTTCCCCTGCCTTCGTCTGGTTGTCCTCCGTGATCAGTTCGATCTGCTTGCCGAGCACGCCGCCCGCGGCGTTGATCTCCTCGATGGCCAGCACGGTCCCCTCATGGGAGGAGGTACCGAAGGTGGCCTCCTTGCCCGTCAGCGAGGCGAATTCGCCGATCTTGATGGTATCCCCGCCCCCGGATTTGCATCCGGTGAGGCCGAGGGTGGCGGCAGACACGACGGTGGCGGCGGTGAGCGCGAGGAAGGTACGGGGTTTCATAGGAAAAATTCTGCGGCTTATGGTTCGCGGGGGAGTCTAGGGAAACCGTCCCGGCGAGCGCAACAGCAAAGCAGAATTCGTACCCTGTAAATGAACCCCGCTTTTTCCTAACCGAGATGCTTCCGCAGCCAGGCATCCACCGCTTCCACGATCACGGGATAGGTGGACTCATCGAAAACATGGCCCGCTCCCGCGATGGGAAGCCATTGCTTCTCACAGTTTGCGGCGGCGAACGCGTCCTCGCCATCCTGGATCGGCACCAGATCGTCCGCATCCCCGTGGACCAGCAACCATGGCTGGATCACCTGGGCGGCCGCCTCCAGCGTGCTGCCAATGGAGGTGAGGTCATTCCAGTAGGTTTCCGAAAGCGGATGCTCCGGTTCCTCCCACATGTCCCCTTGCCCCGGTGTGACGTCGCCGAACTCCCTCTTGGCGAAGTCCGCCGTATGGGTCATGCCCGCCAGCGAGACCAGCACGCGGATGCGGGCGTCCCGGGAAGCGGTCATCACCCCCACGGCGCCGCCCATGCTGTGGCCGATGTAGGCGACGTTCACCTCCTGCGGCACGCTGCGGATGACCGACTGCAGGTCCCCCACTTCCTTCGTGATGCAGGAATCCGCGAAGCTGCCGCCCGACTCGCCGTTGCCCGTGTAAGAGATGCGGAGGCACGCCCAGCCGCGTTTCGCCAGCCCTTCGGCCACCGCCACCAGCAGCGGGCGGTCCTTGTTTCCCGTCACCCCGTGGCCCAGGATGACCAGCGAGCCGAGCTTCTGGCCGGGATGATAGGAGACATCGATCCGCTCGCCGGCGGAGTTGCGGATTTCGCTGGTGGTCATGCTTTTTGGTTGAGGTTCGCGCCGCCCCGGTCCGGGAAGGTCAGTTCCGCCACGCCGGATTTGTCCAGCTCGCCCAGCCCCAGGTCGATGAGGCGCTGGTATTGGGCCTGGGTCGCTTCGGAGAGTGGCACGCCGATGTTCACGGAGTGGGCCAGAGCATTCGCAATGCCACTGTCCTTCGCCGCGTGGGCGGCGGAGAAAAAGCAATCGTGCTCCCGGGAAATCATATCATCTCCGTCCGTCTCCAGCACGCGGGAATTCGCGCCCGTCTGGGAGAATATCTCCTTCAGCACGGCGGGATCCAGTCCCAGCGCCACACCGAGTCCCAGCCCTTCCGCGAGGCCGGCGGTGTTGATGTTCATGACCATGTTCACCAGCGCCTTCACCTTCGCGGAGTTACCGGCCGCACCGACATATTTCAGGGAAGATGATATATCTTCCAACAGTTCCTTGGCCCGGTCGAAAACGGCCTGTTCGCCACCAATCATGAGATAGAGCGTGCCCTGCCGTGCCTGGGTGATGCTGGAGGCCATGCTGGCCGCGAGCGTATCCGCGCCCCCGGCTTTCGCCGCCGCGGCAGCTTCCTCATGCGAGGCCGGGCTGACGGTGGCGCAGTTGATGAAAAGCTTTCCGGCCACCGGCACGGAAAGCAGCGAGCCATCCCCGGTGAAAATGCCGTGCATGGCCGCATCATCCGTCACGACGGTGAAAATGACGTCGCTCGCCGCGCTCACATCCGCCAAGGTCTCCGCAGCGGTGGCACCCAACTCGATCGCCAGCGCCTGGGCCGAAGGGCCATGGCGGTCATACACCGCGGAGATCTTGTAGCCCAGATCCGCCAGACGGCGGGCCATGTTCGCCCCCATCCGCCCCACCCCAACAAATCCGATACGGGAATCTTTCATCGGTGCGGAATGTGTCGGGTCACGAGGTTTCATGCAACCGGAAGTTTTTGCGCGAAAATTGCCCTACCAAGGGCTGATAAGTCATATCAGTTACCTCCCGCCATTTCCTCCCACGTCCGCAGGTGGAAGCGTTCCTCCCCGGCACAGAAGACGAGCCACACCTCTCCATCCACGATGTGGAAAACCGCCACCTGTCCCCATGTTCGGCCCAATCGCAGGGCCTCGCGGTCATCACAAACGATACCGAATCCCGGTTCGCGGTGGGTTCCCTCCGGACGCGGATCGTAGCCCGTCACCGGAAAATGAGCCATATCCGCCAAAGATAGCTCCGCCTCGAAACGAGCCGTCCTTTCCTGGTTCTGCTGCGGATCCAGTTCGTCGCCCATCGGATCGCAGGCGGTGATCACCCAGAACTCCGGTGGATAGCCGCCGGGCGGCGGTGAGGCATCCAGCTTCGCTCCGAAATAGCCGGGATATTTTTCGCGCAGATCCTCCATCAGGCATGGATCACTTCGCCCAGCACGACCGATTTGCCGACGACGAGGTCGAATTCCTTCACCCGCTCCTGGAACAGGATGAAGTGCGGGGTGAGGCGGTGGGCTTCCAGTGCGGCCATGTCGTCGTAGAACTCCGCGAGCGTGAAGACGTTCGGCTGGTCCACGCTGCGGGAGACGGTGAACTGGCGGCAACCGGGTTCCTTGGCCACGCAGTCCGCGGCCTCCTCCGTGATGAAGCGCGCGAAATCATCCACCCGCTCCGGGTTCACCTCGACGGTGATCAATAGGGAAATCATCGCCGGCACTCTGTGGGATGACGCCTTGGAGCGGCAAGCTTCATCTATGGGTAAGGAGGGCGGACATTGCGGCAAAGCCATTATATCCGCTTCGCTCCCATTCTTGTCCACCGTCGGCATTGGCGGATGCGGAAAAGGGTGGATCTTTTCCGCGATTCTTTTGCTATGGGTTCCGGTTGCAGCCGGCGGACAGGAGTGTCCGCCCTCCTTACTTTCCCTGAAATCCGCGCCGATGCTTCCGCGTATCCGGCTCGATGCCCCGCAGTTTCCTTTTCCTCCTCGCACTCCCCGCCGCGCTTCATGCGGCTCCCGCCGCCATCTTCGACGGCAAAACCCTGGAAGGATGGGAAGGCACCGCAGGGGTCTGGCGGGTGGAGGATGGAGCGATCACCGGCGGCTCCATGGAGGGAAACCCGAAGAACGAGTTCCTGGTCACAAAGAAGGACTACAGGAACTTCGTCCTCAGCTTCGAATACAAACTCACCGGCACGGAGGGCTTCATCAACGGCGGAGTCCAGTTCCACAGCCAGCGCATCGACAATCCGCCGAACGAAATGATCGGCTACCAAGCGGACATCGGCGGGCCGAAATACACCGGCTCTCTCTACGATGAATCGCGCAGGAAAAAGAACCTCGCCACCGCGGACGAAAAGCTGGTCGCCACGCTGGAGAAGCCCGGCGAGTGGAACCGCTACGAGATCCGCGCGGAGGGCGACCGCATCCGCCTTTTCGTCAACGGCACGGAAACCATTTCCTACACGGAGAAGGATCCGCAGATCCCCCTTAGCGGAAAGATCGGCCTGCAGATCCATGGCGACTGCAAGGCGGTCATCTCCTTCCGGAACCTGATGCTGGACGCCCTTCCGGATGATCTCCCTCCTGATCAGGGGCGGATCATGGAACGCTTCGGGGATCCGGCGTTGGCCGGGGGAAAGCCCTCGCCATGGACGCCGGGAAAGTTCGAGCCGGCGGAGAATGAGGTCATCATCTTCGCCGGCCAGACCAACCTCGCCCGGGAGCAGAAATCGGGCACGCTGGAAGCCGCGCTCACCACGGTCCATGCCGCGAAGAAGCCCGTCTTCCGCTCCATGGCATGGGAAGCGGATACGGTCTATGAACAGTGGCGGGACCTGAACTTCGGTTCCTGGGAAAGCCAGCTCCGCGCGGCGGGCGCGACCGCCGCCATCCTCCAGTTCGGCCAGATGGAAGCGCTGGATGGAGTGGAGAAGCTCCCACAGTTCACCGCCGCCTACCACCGCCTGCTGGACCAGTTCGCCCCCGTCACGCCGCGCCTCGTCCTGCTTTCCCCCACACCATTTGAAAAGCCGCTCCTTCCTCTGGCACCGGATCTTTCCCAACGGAACAAGGACCTGAAGGCCTACACGGATGCCATCCGCGGCATTGCTGAACAACGTGGTGCGATCTTCGTGGACCTTTTCACCCCTCTCTCCACCGGCCAGGGCCGACTCACCGAAAATGGCGTCCATCTCACGGACAAGGGGCTGGAAACCGTGGCCCACACCGTAAGCGGCCAGCTCGGCGCCCTCGACCATCTGGTGAACCCGCAGTTGAACGCGCTCATCGTGGAAAAGAACCGCCTGTGGTTCGACTGCTGGCGTCCGGCGAACTGGTCCTTCGTCTATGGCGACCGTGTGCAGTGGCCGTTCGGCAAATCCTCGACGGACGCGCCGTCGCTCCGCACCGCCTTTGAGTCGCTCAAGCCGCTCATCGCCGCGCGCGATGCGGAGATCCATGCCACCGCCAGCGGTGCTCCTCTCCCCGCCCCGTCCCCCATCCCTGCACCTCCTGCCGTGGAGACGGTGCCACCCCTCACACCGGAGGAACAGATGGCGAAGTTCACGCTCGCCGATGGTTACCAGATCAACCTCTTCGCGGATGAGAAGCTGGGCGTCTCAAAGCCGGTCCAGTTTTCCTGGGATGAGAAGGGCCGCCTGTATGTCGCCTGCTCCCCCACCTATCCCCACACCCTCCCCGGCCAGCGTCCCACCGACTACATCCTCATGCTGGAGGATACAGATGGTGATGGCAGGGCGGACAAGTCCCACCGTTTCGCCGAAGGCCTGACCATGGTCCAGGGAGTGGAACCCGGCGACGGAGGGCTTTATGTCTGCGATTTCGACCAGATCCTCCACCTCCGGGATACCGACGGCGATGGGAAGGCGGATGAAACCAAAGTTCTTCTGAGCGGCTTCGGCATCGGGGACACCCACCAGCTCGTCAATTCCATCAGCCGTGGTCCGGACGGCTGCCTGTGGTTCACACAGGGACTGCATGCCTTCTCCCGGGTGGAGACACCGCATGGCATCGCCCGGCTGGACAAGGCGGGCGTGTGGAAATTCAGCCCGCGCACGCTGAAGCTCACGCCGTATTTCAATGGCGGTGCGGCCGGACACAACTGCTGGGGCGTAGTTTTCGACGACTGGTTCCGCCCGTTCCACAAATCCGGCGACCGTCCCCACGGCTACTTCTCCCTGCCCGGCCTGATCGATATCCCGGACCCGGATGACTACCATTCCGTGGCCAGCCTTTTCGAGAGCAGCCCGAAGACCACCGCGCTGGACATCATCGGGACCAAGGCGCTGCCGCAGGATCTCCAGGGCACCGCCCTCATCGGCGGCTACTTTGGCTCCGTGGTGGAACTCCACCGGCTGACGGAGGATGCGTCCGGCTTCACCAGCAAGCAACTGCCACGCCTGCTGAAATCCGCGGACGATTCCTTCCGCCCGGTGGATGTCGGCATCGGCCCGGATGGCGGGATCTATCTGGCGGATTGGCTGAACCCGGTGATCGGCCACTACCAGGCCAGCTACGCGGACCCGCGGCGCGACCGCGTGCATGGGCGGATCTGGCGCATCTCAGCAAAGGCCCTCCCCCCGGTGAAGCAGCCGGACCTTTCCGGGATGTCCATCCCGGAACTGCTGGAACAGTTCCGCTCACCGGAACGCTGGACCCGCTATCAGGTGCGCCGCCTGCTGGGGGAAAAGCCCGCCGCCGAAGTGCTGCCCGCCGCCGCGAAGTTCATCAAGACCACCCGCCAGGACCCGCAGGCGGACCACCTCCTGCTGGAAGCAGCCTCGCTTTACCAAGCCCATGACCAATATGACGCCGGCATCCTCCGCCAGCTACTTGATTCGGAAAACCCGCTCGTCACCGCTTATGGCGCGCGCCTGCTCGGCGACTGGACCACCAAGCACAAGGATGCGGTGCCCTCCCTCATCCGACTCTGTTCCCATGATGACGCGCGGATCCGCTTGGAAGCCATCGTCGCCTGCGCAGCGGCGGCGAATGATCCGCAGTTGGTGAAAGGCCCGCTCAAAGCGCTGGATCATCCCCGCGACCGCCACATCGACTACGCGGTGAAGCAAGCGGCGAAAAAGCTCCGCCCGCTGTGGGAGCCTGCCTTGGCCGCCGGAACCCTGAAGCTGCCCGACGGGCAGACCGCCTATCTCCGCCAGCTCTCCGGTGACCGGAAGGAAGCCGCGCATCCCGGAAAGCAGATCTACGAATCCCTCTGCCTGAACTGCCACCAGCCTGACGGCAAGGGACTGCCCGGAGTCTATCCCCCGCTCACCCCGAACGAGTGGGTCGGCACGGAGGATGTCTCCATTCCAATCCGCATTCTCCTGCACGGCCTCACCGGCCCCATCAACGTGAATGGGAAGGAGTTCGGAACCACCACCCCCATCCCGATGCCGCCGATGGGACTGGATGACCAGCAGACCGCGGACATCCTCACCTACATCCGCGGACAGTTCGGCAACCAGGCGCCCGCCGTGACCAGTGGGCAGGTGAAGGAGGTCCGCGCCAAACACGCGGGAAGGACCACCTTCTGGACGGCGGAAGAGTTGAAGAGGTAACCCTCTCCACCAGGGGGCTTTGAGGAGTAAATAACCCTCCGCGCCTCTTTGCTACCTTTGCGTCTTTGCGGTAGATCTTCTGTAGTTCGCCAATGCCGCCGGAGGACAGGAGTGTCCTCCCTCCTTACCCCTTGCGGCGGAAGCGGTTCCTGATACATCGCACGGATGCCGCAACCTTACGTCTCCCTGGAAGCCGAGTTCCATGACGCCTTCTGGGCGGAGGATGATGATGCGACGGAGGTTTCCCTGATGGAGCGGTTCCTCGCCTCCCACCCCGGGCGGGCGCTGGAGATGGGCTCAGGCTCCGGCAGGTTGCTGCTGCCGCTGCTGGCGGACCACCCGGAGGTTGAGGGACTGGAGCTTTCCGATGACATGATCCGCCTGTGCCACGAAACAGCGGAACTGGCGGGCGAACAGGTGGTGGTCCACCGGGGGGACATGACGGACTGGAAACCGGAAAAAACCTACCGCTCATTGCTGGTTCCCGCCTTCACCTTCCAGCTCGCGGAGGATCCCGCTGCCACCCTCCGCCACTGGCGCACCCTGCTGGAGGACGGCGGCGGGCTTTACCTGACCATTTTCATCCCCTTCGCGGAGTTGGAGGGAGAAATGGAGGAGAATGTCTGGCATCCGGACCATGAGGCCGCCCTCGCCGATGGCCGGACCGCGAAACTGGACACCCTGCACCGGATCGACCCGGAAAAACAAATATTGGACCGGCGGCACCGCTACTACTTCGCCGACTCCCCGGCCGACTTCCACGAATCCCGCCAGATCCTGCGATGGTTCACTCCCGGACAACTGCACGAACTCCTCTCCGCCTCCGGTTTCGAAGTCACGGAAACCTTCGTGGACTTCGACCCCTCCCGTCCCGCCACCGGGACGGAGATCGACGAATCCGACGGCATCCTGACCTTCCACGCCGTCGCCGGGCGGACCTGAAGTTTTCTGCAAAATTCAATGCCCAGCACCATCGGCCTCGTTGACTTTCCAAACAGTTTCTCCCTATGAACAACGCCGTGCCACGGACTCTCGTTCTGTTATCCACCCTCACCGTCCTCACCCAATCCGCTTTTTCCCAGACCTGGGAACGCGAGGATGTGACCTTCCCCTCCATCGAGAGCCGGGCGAAAGATCTCGCGAACAAGCCCTACGTGGCGCCGGACAAGGCCGGACTGCCCGACTGGATGAAGAACCTGACCTACGACCAGTACCGGGACATCCGCTTCAACCCGGACCAGGCGCTGTGGGCGGGCGACAAGCTCCCTTTCCGCGCGATGCTGTTCCACCCCGGCTACATCTATAATGAGCCGGTGCGGCTGAACGAGTTCACCGCGACCCACACCCAGCGCATCCGCCTGGCGGAGGCCTTCTTCAACTACGGCCCGCTGGTGAAAAAACACGGCGACCTGCCCGCTGACGGCGGTTTCGCGGGCTTCCGCCTCCACGCCCCCCTCAACAACGAATACTTCGACGAGCTGGCCGTTTTCCAAGGTGCCAGCTACTGGCGCGCACTGGGGAAAAACCAGCGCTACGGCATCTCCGCACGCGGCATCGCCGTGGATACCGGCTCGGAGGGAGTGAAAGAAGAGTTCCCCCAGTTCAGGGAATTCTGGCTGCGCAAGCCGGACGCGAATGACAAGTCCGCCACCGCCTACGCCGTGCTGGACGGTCCCTCCTACACGGGAGCGTATTCCTTCAAGATCGAGCCGGGAGAGGACACCACCATCAGTGTCACCGCCGTTCTTTTCGCCCGCAAGGAGGTGAAGCGCCTGGGCATCGCCCCGATGTCCTCGATGTATTGGTTCGGGGAGAACTCCCGCCGCCGCTTCGATGACTTCCGCCCGGAGGTCCATGACTCCGACGGCCTCTCCATCCGGATGAGCACCGGCGAGCGTCTGTGGCGGCCGATCACCAACGACACGAACAAGCTCGAGTTCAGCTTCTTCGAAATGGACAAATGCGAGGGCTTCGGCCTGCTCCAGCGCGACCGCCGTTTCAGCGCCTATGAGGATGCGGAGGCGAACTACCACATGCGCCCGTCCCTTTGGATCGAACCGACCTCCGACTGGGGTGCCGGCCGCGTGATGCTGATGGAGATCCCGACGACCAACGAGCTTGCCGACAACGTCGTCGCACTCTGGGAGCCGAAGGAAACCCCGAAGGCCGGTGACCGCGTGGAGTTCTCCTACAAGCAGCACTGGACCGTGGCGGAAGACCCCTCCATGGCAGGTGGCCGGGTGATCGCCACCCGCACCGGGCTGCACGACTGGCAGCCGGAGCAGCGCACCATCGCCGTGGAATTCGCCGGGCCGAATCTCGAGAAACCGGATGAAAAACCGCTCCAGGCACTGGTCCAGGGTGTGGGTCCCAACTCTGAAAAGATCAAAATCTCCGGCGTGGCCGTCCAGAAACTGCCGGAAAACCGCTGGCGTGTGGGCTTTCAGGTCTCTCCCGCCGCCGAAGGTGGCAAACTCGCCGATGTCGGTCAGGTGGAACTGCGCTGTTCCCTCCGCCGCGGCGAATCCGAGTTCCTCACCGAGACATGGGTCTATCGAATCAATCCCTAGAACCGTTCCGTCCGCTCACCGAGAACGAGCTGGACGAATGGGAACAGGCCTACGCCGCGGTGGAGGCCTATCTGCAGGCGCTCCGCATCCGCAACCGCCTGCTCGCCGCGGAACTGGTCCGCGGTATCCTCTGGCGCGCGTCCGCCCGTGCCGCCAACGAACCGGGAAAGACGCCACGTTTTCTCGCGATGGAGGAAGCATTGGCTGAAATCGCCAACTGGACCCAGGACGTGCTGGATGAGCCGCTGGAAAACCGCCGCCTTGCCGCACGGGGCCGCCTCGCGCTGTTGCTGGCGGGCATGCCCGGCAAGTGGCAGGGCGTCTTCCTCACCCCGCCGCCATGGCCTCCGGAATTCGTCGAATCCATGCGGAAATCCTACCTTGCCGCCGGTCCGCAGTTCGCGGAGCTGACGATGATCCCCGCCCCGCTGGAACTCAACGCGCTGGGGTCCGGCGCGGCCCAGTGGCAGAACACGATGAACCGCCGACCGATCCTGCGGAAGCTGTTCATCCTCACCGTCCTCGCCGCCATCGGGGGCATCATCTATCTCATCGCCTACTGAATCCATGGAGGGCCACGATCCCACATCCGACATCAAGACTGAGCGGCGCTACTACGGCCGCTTCAAGACCACGGTGCGGCGCTTCATCTTCTTCAGCACGGTGCTGGTGGTGACCACCGCCTCCAGCCTGTGGCTGGCGGACCTGTTCTACCGGGACGGCTACCACAAGGTGAACGGGATCCTGCTCGGCATCTTCATCATCCTCAACGGCCTCCTCACCCTCGGTTCGCTCCATGCCGTTTTCGGCGCGATCGACATGCTGCTGGGGCGCAGGCAGGCGGTGCGCATCACGAAGCTGGCCGATGGAATGGACGGCCCGCTCTCCCGCCGCTTCGCGGTGGTCATGCCGATCTACAACGAGGACTCCCACAAGATCTGCGCGCGCATCGAGGCGATCTACCGGTCGATCGAGGCCACCGGCCACCTGGAGTCGTTCGATTTCTTCATCCTCAGCGACACCCGCGACCTCGACCTGTGGGTGCTGGAGGAAACGGCCTGGACGAACCTCTGCCGGAACCTGGACGCCTTCGGCCGCATCTACTACCGCCGCCGGAAGAAGAACGAGAACCGGAAGGCCGGCAACATCGGCGACTTCGTCCGCACCTGGGGTGGCGGCTATGAGGGCATGGTCGTGCTGGACGCGGACAGCCTGATGGACGGCGCGGACATCCTCAAAATGGCCCGCGTGATGGAGGCGCACCCGCGCCTCGGCATCCTCCAGACCCCGCCGAAGCTCATCCGCGGCAACTCCATCTTCACCCGCCTGCAGCAGTTCGCCATGCGGCTCTATGGCCCGCTGTTCATCCGCGGCCTGAATTTCTGGCAGCTCGGCGGCGGCAGCTACTGGGGTCACAACGCGCTCATCCGCCTGAAGCCATTCTCCGACTACTGCGAGCTTCCCGACCTGCCCGGCAAGGAGCCTTTCGGCGGGAAGATCCTGAGCCACGACTTCGTGGAGGCCGCGCTGATGGTTTCGCAGGGCTGGGAAGTCTGGCTCGCCTGGGACATCGAGGGAACCTACGAGGAAGCCCCGCCGACGCTGGTGGACCACCTCATCCGCGACCGCCGCTGGTGCCAGGGCAACCTCCAGCACATGTGGCTGATCTTCGCGCGGAACCTCCCCTTCAGCGTGCGGATGCACCTTTTCATGGGCATCATGGCCTACCTGGGCAGCCCGGTCTGGTTCCTGTTCCTGCTCACCGGCACCTGGCTGGCATGGGAGCGTGCCAACAGCGACCTGAGCGCCCTGCCTTTCGAGAGTTTCGTGGAGCGCTGGCTGCACATCGGCCGCGGGGAGCAGAGCATCATCCTCACCATCTTCGTCTTCACGCTGCTGTTCCTGCCGAAGATCCTGGCCGTCACCGGAGCCATCCTGGTGCCGCGCATCCGCCGCTCGTTCGGTGGTTTCTTCCCGCTGGTCACCGGACTGACCGTGGAAACCGTCGTCTCCATCCTGCTGGCCCCGTGCATCATGGCCTCCCATACCATGATGGTGGTGAGCATCTTCCTCGGCCGGGCGGTCGGCTGGGGCAACCAGAACCGGGAAACGGACGGAACCGCGTGGGCGGACGCCTTCCGGGTGCATCTGTTCCCCACCGTGCTGGGCATCGCGTGGAGCTTTGTCGCGTTCAAGATTTCACCCACTTTCGCCGCGTGGATGTCCCCCATCCTGCTCGGCCTTGTCCTTTCCATTCCGGTTTCGGTCATCACCAGCCGCACCCGCTACGGCAAGGCGCTGCGGCGGAGCAACATCCTCGCCACCCCTGAGGAGATCGACACACCGTCCGTCATCCTGCTTGCAGATGCCGCGAAGTCCTCCTACGACCCGGCACTGGACTCCTCCGCTGAACACAGGCAAGGCGTCGTCGCAGCCATTGTGGACCCTTACGTGAACGGCGTGCACGTCTCCCTGCTGGAGTTTTCCGAACTGACCCCGGCCGGGGAAGCCCTCGCCGAGCGCTGCCTGAGCGAAGGACCCGCGGCCCTCTCGAAAAACGAGATGTCGGAGTTGATGTATCTCGCCCCCGCCATGCTCCACATGCACCGCTCCGTCTGGCTGCGCTCCACGGAAGGCATTCACTCCGTCTGGACGCAGGCACTGGAAAGCTACCGCCGCCGGCTGGACAGCCACACGACGGAGGCCTGAGCCGCAATTCCCGTTTGCCCCGGTGCCGCTCCACGTCTAGACATCGGGCCAGCAGCAACCCATGGCCGAGAAACCATTCTTCTACCAGGACCCATTCCCGCTCGGTCCGGACACCACGGAATACGAACTCCTCACCACGGAGTTCGTCTCCACGGCGGAATTCGACGGGAAGACGATCCTCAAAATCGACCCGCAGGCCCTGACCCTCCTCGCGGCAGAGGCGATCAAGGCCGTCAATTTCACCCTCCGCCCGGCCCACCTCGCGCAGGTGGCCGCCATCCTGGATGATCCGGAGGCCACGGACAACGACCGGATGGTTGCACTGATGCTGCTGAAGAACGCGGAAATCGCCGCGAAGGGCATCCTCCCCGCCTGCCAGGATACCGGTACCGCCACCATCGTTGGCAAGAAAGGCCAGCAGGTCTGGACCGGCTGCGATGACGCCGAATTTCTCTCGAAGGGCATCCACCAGACCTACACGAAGGAAAACCTCCGCTACTCCCAGACCGCGCCGCTGGACATGTATGAGGAGGTCAACACGAAGACCAACCTGCCCGCGCAGATCGACCTCTACGCGACCAAGGGCGAGTCCTACAAATTCCTCTTCGTCAGCAAGGGTGGCGGCTCCGCCAACAAGACCTTCCTCTACCAGGAAACAAAGGCGCTGCTGAACCCGAAGCGGCTGAAGGAGTTCTGCGTGGAGAAAATGAAGTCGCTGGGCACCGCCGCGTGCCCGCCTTACCACATGGCCTTTGTCATCGGCGGCACCTCCGCCGAGAACTGCCTGAAGACGGTGAAGCTGGCTTCGACCAAATACTACGACGCCCTGCCGACCACCGGCAACGAGCATGGCCGCGCCTTCCGCGACATCGAACTGGAGAAGGAACTGCTGGAACTGGCTCGAAATGTAGGCATCGGCGCGCAGTTCGGCGGGAAATACCTCGCGCTTGATGTCCGGGTCGTCCGCCTGCCCCGTCACGGTGCCTCCTGCCCCGTCGGCCTTGGCGTTTCCTGCTCCGCCGACCGCCAGGCGAAGGCAAAGATCACCAAGGACGGCATCTTCCTCGAAAAGCTGGAGAAGAATCCCGGACGTTTCATTCCGGAGAAATACCGCGACTGGAAGTTCAAGGGCGTCACCATCGACCTCGACGAGGGCATGGAGAAGACCCTGGAGACGCTTTCCAAATACCCCGTCACCACCGCGCTTTCCCTGAACGGCACCATCATCGTCGCGCGGGACATCGCCCACGCGAAGCTCAAGGAGATCCTGGAAACGGACGGGGAACTGCCGGACTATTTCAAGAAATACCCCGTCTACTACGCCGGACCGGCGAAGACGCCCGCGGGCATGGCGAGCGGTTCCTTCGGCCCCACCACCGCGGGCCGGATGGACAGCTATGTCGATCTGTTCCAGGAACACGGCGGCTCCATGGTCATGCTGGCGAAGGGCAACCGCTCGAAGCAGGTGACGGACGCCTGCAAGAAACACGGCGGCTTTTACCTCGGCTCCGCCGGTGGTCCCGCCGCGCTGCTGGCACAGGACCACATCAAGAGCCAGGAGGTCGTCGCCTTCCCGGAACTGGGTATGGAGGCGGTCTGGAAAATCACCGTCGAAAACTTCCCTGCCTTCATCCTGGTGGACAACAAGGGGAACGACTTCTTCCAACAGATCAACAACTGCCCCGTTTGCTGAGACACCGCATGAACCTCCGGAAATCCCTCCTGTTGCTTGCTCTCGGCCTCACCGCCGGGTTGCTGCCCTCCTGCTCCATCATGCAGAAGCCGGGGACAGGGCTGGCCGCCTACCAGAACTATGACCGCCCGGCGAAACTTCCCGGAAACCCGGACAACGTGACGGTGAAGATCTCCATCCGCCGCCAGCGCGCGTACGTGATGGAGGGACAGGAAATGCTGCTGGCCATGCCCGTTTCCGTCGGCACGCCCTCCACCCCCACCCCGCGCGGGCATTTCCGGATCACCGACAAACAGGAGAAACGCCGGACCAAGAACGGCTCCCCCACCCCCTATTGGTGCGGATTCGCCCCAAAGCTGGGCTTCCATACCGGCTGGCTGAAGCACTATCCCTGCACGGATGGCAGCATCCGCATGCACGAGAACCTGGCTCCGAAATTCTTCCGCCTGGTGAAGCGCGGCACTCCGGTCGAAATTTCCTATGCCCAGACCGAGGATCTAACCCACTGGCGCATGCCCCTGCCACCCGACTCCGGCCCGCTGCCGGACTACCCGGCCAGCTTCTACAAGGGCGACGGCTATTTCAACCGGCACAAGGAGCCGGTATTCCAGTAAGAGCCACCCTTACTCTTGAACCTGCGGGAGGGTTGTCCAAACTCGCGGCATGCCGGATCAGGACGATCTCTTTTCCCCTTTCTCTCCAGAAAAGCGCATGGCGCATCTTGGCGCGGAGCTTTCCCGCCACAATCTCCTCTACTACACCCAAGCCGCTCCCGAAATCTCCGATGCGGAGTATGACAAGCTGTTCCGGGAACTGGAGGATCTGGAAAAGGCGCACCCGGAGTTCGCCAACCCCGACTCCCCCACCCAGCGGGTCGGTGGCGAGCCTATTTCAGGCTTCGTCCAGATCCAGCACCGGGTGCCGATGCTGAGCATCGATGATGTCTTCGAACTGAAGAAAGAAGATGAAAGCACCATCCCGGAAGCCGAACTCATTTCCTTCTACAACCGGCTGCGCAAGAACCTCGGGAGGGAAGACATTTCGGTCACCGTGGAGCCGAAAATCGATGGTGTTGCCGTTTCGCTACTCTACGAAAACGGGAAACTGAAATACGCGGCCACCCGGGGCGATGGCACCACCGGGGATGACATCACGCACAACGTGCGGACGATCCGCAGTGCCCCCCTTTCCCTCCCCTCCTCCGCCCCGGCTTTGCTGGAGGTTCGCGGGGAGATCTTCATGCCGAACGCGGCGTTCGCGGCGATGAACGCAGAGAGGGATGAGGCCGGGCTGCCTGTTTTCGCCAACCCTCGCAACTCGACCGCAGGCACGCTGAAGCAACTGGATCCGAAGATCGCGGCGAAGCGGCCGCTGCGGTTCATCGCGCACGGATTGGGTGCCTATGAGGGGCCGGTATTGGCGAGCGAGGATGACTTCATCTCGCTGCTGCGGTCGCTGGGTCTTCCGTCGAATGACCCGCACCTACGTGCTGATAACCTTGAGGAGCTGTTGGTGGCGGTCGCCACCATCGAGAAGGCACGCCACGATTTCGACTACGGAACGGATGGCGCGGTCATCAAGGTGCGGGATCGGTCCGAGCGTGAGAAACTCGGCACCACCTCCCGCGCCCCGCGCTGGGCGGCGGCCTACAAGTTCCTGCCGGAACAGAAGGAGACGGTCATCAATGACATCCTCATCCAGGTGGGACGCACCGGAGTGCTGACCCCGGTGGCGGATCTCACCCCGGTCCTCATTTCCGGCTCCACGGTTTCCCGCGCCACCCTGCACAATCAGGACGAGATCGACCGCAAGGACATCCGCATCGGCGCGACGGTGCTGATCGAAAAAGCGGGTGAAATCATCCCGGCAGTGGTCCGGGTGCTTTCGCACAAGCCGGGTGCTGCTCCCTACAATCTCTTCGCCGCCGTCTCCGGAAAATGTCCCTCCTGCGGTGGTCCCATCGAGCAGGAGGAAGGCTTCGTGGCCTGGCGATGCGTCAACTTCCAGTGCCCGGCGCAGGCTGTCACCCGCATCTCCCATTTCGCATCGCGCAAGGCCCTCGACATCGACGGACTCGGCGGCATCGTGGCGGAGGCGCTGGTCCGCCATGGCCATGCCAGCACGCCGCTGGACCTGTTCAACCTGACGGAGGAAACGCTGGCCAACCTCAACCTGGGCACCGAGGAGGCTCCGCGACGCTTCGGGGAAAAGAACGCCGCGAAGGTGCTGGCTGCCCTCGAAGCTGCCCGCACGAAGCCGCTCAACCGCTGGCTTTTCGCCATGGGCATCCGCCATCTCGGCGAATCCGCGGCGAAGGAACTGGCACGCCTGCACGAAAGGCTCAGTGCCATCCCTGAGTCCCACATCCTCTCGGAACTGCTGAAGGACACGCGGGCGACGGCTAAGAAGCAGAATGCTTTCCTTTCCCAATACAACATCACCGGAGATGTGGGACCAAGCGTTTCCGCGTCGATCACCTCCTTCTTCCAGTCGGAGGCGGGAACCCATGTCATCGAACGGCTGAAAGATCTGGGGATCGATCCGGTTTCCGACAACTATCTCCCCGTCCTGGATGCTGCGGATCTTTCCTCCCTTCCGCTGGCCGGAAAGACATTCGTCATCACCGGGACGCTCACCATGGATCGCGACGACATGAAGGCGTTGATCGAGTCCAAGGGAGGCAAGGTCACAGGCTCCGTCTCCGCGAAGACCCACTACGTGCTGGCCGGTGAAGGCGGCGGATCGAAGCGGGACAAGGCGGAGAAGCTGGGGGTGGCCATCATTTCGGAAACGGATCTGGAAGGGCTGCTCGGCTGATTTTTCCGTCACACCTGGACATTCCGGGAAATGGAGCATTACCACGCTCCGGCTGAACCCACGGAGCGGCGGCCGACCTTCCATGAAAGCCCTCAGTCTCGCGGCCCTCCTGCCGCTGGTCCTTCCATTGCCATCCGCTGCGGTCGAATACGTCGCCATCAATGCGACGAACGTGCTGGCGGATGCGTCGCGGAAGCCCATCGGCATCAACATGGACTACCTGATGGACTCGGACCGGCGTCGTCCAAGTGCGCCGCGCAGCACGGAGGCGGCGATCCGCGAGATGGGCGTGCGCTTTCTCCGCTACCCGGGTGGGGAGAAGTCCGACTCCTACCTGTGGTCGGTCGCGCCATGGAACGGGCCGAAGCCGACGCTTGCCCGCACCGGCCCCGGCGAATGGCCTGCCAACGACCGGGGGCTGACCGCCAGCAATGACGGCGCGTGGATCCCGGGAAAAGAGCCGCTCGATTTCGATGAGTTCATGACGCTGACCCGCAACGTCGGCGGGGAGGCGGTGATCGTCGTCTGCTACGATGCGATGTACAAGGCGCAGACGACCAACGGCACCCGCCCTACACGCGCACAGCTCATCACCAGCGCGGCGGAGTGGGTGCGCTACTCCAACATCACCAAGGGTTACGGGGTGAAATACTGGGCGATCGGCAACGAGACGGACTACAACAGCGACGGGAATCCGGGAGCGAACCAGTATGCCACGGACCTGATCGACTTTTCCAACGCGATGAAGGCGGTCGATCCGACGATCAGGATCGGTGCGCAGGGCAAGACCAGCGGATGGTTCCAGACGGTGCTGTCACGGGCGGCGGCGAAGATCGACTTTCTGGATGTGCATGACTACGCGGGCAGCGACTGGGGCCTGGGCTACGACAGCTTCCGCAACTATGCCAAAGACCTCACGGCCAGCGCGAACATGGCGGTCGCCGCGATCAATGCCCATGCGCCTGTCGCGGACCGGGACCGGCTGAAGGTCATTGTTTCGGAGATGGGGGCGCACAGTTTCACCGGGGCCTGGGATACGGGCAACGACATCGGCCATGCGATCGTCCTGTTCGAGCAGATCGGCAGGCACGTGAAGATGCCGAAGGTGGACTCCGTCCAGTACTGGAACACCCGGTGGGTGGACAACGACGTCTATCAACTGCCGGTGGGGACGACGAACCTGCTGTCCAACGGTGGGTTCGAGAACGGGCTGGACGATTGGCCCATCAGCGCGGATGCCACGGCAGGCAACACCACCACCAGCACAACCGCCGGAGATATCCGCAGCGGTAGCCGGGCGCTGCGTGTGGCAGGCAGCACCTCCGGCGGGCGGCGGCGGGATATCACCGCGCTGGTGCCGCCTGACAGCACCTTCACCCTCACCGCATGGGCGAAGATCAGCAATGACGAGGTGTGGAGCAACGGCGGCATCAGCTTTTACAAGAACGGCACGCGCATCCGCAACCTGCAGTGGGACTTCTCCGGCAGCACCTACAAGGAATACACGAGGCGGTTCCGCAGCGGACCGGACTATGACAAGGTGGAGCTGTGGGTCGCGAAGGGTGGCGGCACCAGCGTGCTGTGTGTGGATGATTTCCAGCTCGTCACCGGCGGGCGTCCCGGTCCTCTGACGGCGTTGAGTTCCACCAACGACCTGTTCGCCAGCGCGCGGGTGCTGGCGATCTGGGGTGAGTATCTGCAGGACAAGGTTCTGAGCACCGCCAGCACGACCGACGTGCTGGTGCATGGGAGCCTGAATCCCGCCACCAACCGGATGACGGTCTTTCTCATCAACAAGCAGACCGCCAGCCGCGAAGCGGTGCTGGATCTGAAGAACTACACCGCCCCGGCATCCGCGAAGCGGCGGGTGATGAAAGGCACCCACCCCGGCGACTACATGCCCACCTGGGAAGCGGCGGCGGATTGCCCCATCGCGGCGAACAAAATTTCCCTCACCCTGCCCGCGCTGTCGATCACGGTGCTGGATCTCGTCACGGCTCCGGTGATCACACAGCCTGCAGCCAATTCCGTGACACTCCCCCTGACCAGCTCCACGGCACCTCTCACCGTCCTCGCGGATGATGATGACGGGGAGGCAAACCTCACCTACACTTGGACGGTCGCCGGCGCTCCACCGGGGCCGGTTTCGTTCTCCACCAATGGGACCAACGCCGCGAAGCATACGACCGCCACCTTCACCACACCGGGAACGTATGAGCTGCTGGTTACGGTCAGCGATCTGAGCGGAAACAGCACCACTTCCGGACTGTCCGTGGAGGTGGCCCCATCCTTTGCCCTATGGGCCCAGGCCGCCGGCCTGCCTGCCGGACCGGCGAGCGATACGGACGGCGACGGAGTGCCTAATCTGGTGGAGTATGCCCGCGGCACGGACCCGTTGGTCCCTGATCCGGCCACCCACGCCAACGGCGGCATCCCGATCCGGGAGGAGGGAAATTTCATCCTCCGCTACCGCCGGGATCTTTCCAGGCCGCGGCTCCAGATGAGTGTGGAAAGATCCGCCAATCTCCGGGACTGGAGCACGGACGGCGTCACCGACCGGGAAACCTCCACCGACGGCAGTTTCCAGCACCGTCAGGCGACCATTCCCATCCTCGGCGATCCGGGTTTCCTGAGGGTCAGAGTTACCGAGGTGAATCCACCGTAAGTTCCACCTGTCACTTCGTTTTCCTTGCCGGGCGGCGGGCATCCCACCACGCTTCGCCCGTGGCCGAGGAGGACGACCAGGATCCCAATGACGAAATCATCCGTGCGATCGAAGCGCGGGATGGTTCCGCCCTTCTCGCCGCCGCCGGAGACGTCCACTACGCCGACCTTGCGCAGATCTACGAGGATCTGGACGACGAGGACCGGGACTTCCTGATGAAGACCATCGGGCCGGAGCTTGCCACCGACCTCGTCGCGGAACTCCCCTACCCCCTCATCGAGGGTGCGCTCAACCATTTCAAACCGGCCCAGCTCCGGGTGCTGCTCGGAAACCTCTCCGACGACGACCGGGTGGACGTTTTCCAGGTGGTCAGCGAGGAGGCGCAGGTTCGCTTTTTCAGCCTTCTCGGCCCCCGGGACAAGGAGCTGACGAAGAACCTCCTCAAGTATGAGGAAGACACGGCGGGCGGACGGATGACCACCCACTGCGGCCGGATCACCGCGGACATGTCGGTCAAGCAGGCCATCACCGTGCTGCGCCGCGACCGTGAGAGCGCGGAGACGCTTTCCCGCATCTTCGTCGTCGATGACCAGGGACGCCTCGTCGGAAAGATCCGCCTCCGCGATCTGGCCTTCAACACGTGGGACACCCCCATCCATGACATCATGCAGGACGCGGACGAGTATATCCTCGCCACCGCGGACCAGGAAGAGGCGGCACGCATGCTTTCCAAATACGACCTCGTGGTGCTGCCGGTGGTCGATGAATTCCATCATCTCCTCGGCGTCATCACCTATGACGACGCGCTCGAGATCGTCCAGGAAGAGTCCACGGAAGACCTTGAGAAGATCGCGGGTATCTCCGGCGAGCAGTCGGAGGTTTCCTACCTCAACACGACGGTCACGACGCAGTATAAACGCCGTGTCGCCTGGCTCGTCGGCCTGGCGTTCGTCTCCATCGCGTCCGGCTACGTGATGTTCCGTTTCAACAATATCCTCGGCCAAGCGAAGCTGCTTTCGCTGTTCCTGCCGATGGTCGTCGCCGCGGGCGGCAACTCCGGCGGGCAGGCGGCCACCATGGTCATCCGGTCGATGGCACTGGGGGAGATCAGCACCGGCAACGCCCTCCGTGTGGCGTGGAAGGAAACCCGCACCGGCTTCTTCCTCGGTCTGTCGCTCGCGGTGGCCATCGCCGCGTTCATCACCTTCATCCTGCCCCATCTCCAGCGCGGAACGGGTGCCGATTTCGACTTTCCGCACCTCGCCGCCGCCGTCTCCGTCGCGCTCACGGTGCAGGTGCTGTCCGCCACGGTGCTGGGTGCGCTGCTGCCCATCTGCGCCCGTGCTATCAAGCTGGACCCCGCGGTGGTTTCAGCACCCTCGCTGGCGTCCACCGTGGACGTCTCCGGGATGCTGATCTACTTCACCGTGGCTGCGGCGATCCTGGGGCTGTGAGCGGTGCTTCCGGGCCGATGCCGGAAATGGTTTGTCAACCTGCGGCGGGCTGATTGAAAGTGAGGGATGATCGGGGAAGTGATGCTCCGGCTTCACTGTATCCCCATGAAATTCCTCCCCGTTTTCCGTGCCTTGTTGATGTCCGTGTTCGCGGTGGCAACCTGTCCCGCCAACGACGCTGACCGTGCGGTCCTGCTGGACAAGGTGAAGGAGATCAACACCGGCGGGGTTCCAGGAGGACTCTGTGTGTATGGTCCGGAGGCCTTCGTGGTGGTGGCCGGGAAGGAAGGAAAGGACGGGATGCTGCCGGTGGTGGCGGCCTCACGGATGGGTAAGGGCCGGGTCGTCGCGTTCGGACATGATGGCTTCCTTTCATCGGTGGATCAGAAGGACACGGGACGGTTGCTGGTCAACTCGATCCGCTGGGCGGCGGGAGCCAAGGAGAAGCCGAGGATCGGGCTGTTCGCGATCCACAACACACCGCGCATGCTGGCGTTTTTCCAAGCGGCGGGAATGGAAGCGGTGAACCTGCCTGCGCAGCCGGGCCCGCTGGATCTCGGCGGGATCGATGTGCTTTGCCTGAACGGCATCGGCCTGGAGGAAGGACAGGTGGATTCCATCGAAACATGGGCGCGTGCGGGAGGCGGGCTGGTCGCGGGTGTGACCGGCTGGGGCTGGGTCCAGATCCGTGGAGGGAACGACCGTGGGAGGCTGGCCACGGACTGCGCCGCGAACCACCTGCGGAAGAAGGCGGGCATCGTCTTCAGTTCATCGACACCGGGCCGGACGGCACCGGAGGGTTATGTTACTGGCGGTGAACTACACGCCATCCACGCAGGAGATGCCCTGGATGCCCTGCTCCACCACACGGGCGGGAGGATACCCATCGCAGCAGGGCATCTCAACCGTTGCGGCGTGACGCTCGGTGATGCGATCCGCTCGCTGCCGCCGGACGATGAAATGTTGCGACCGCAGCTTGATGGTCTGCCCGTCAGGGGCGGTCCCTTCACGCCTCTCCGCCCCGATGATATCCTCCAACGGTTGGTTCTCACACGGGATCTGGAAGCGATGCGACGGGCGAAACCGGAGGAGATCAAGGCGCATGAAGCCTCCCGCATCTTTCCCGGAGTGACGCCAGCGGAAGCCCCACGGCTCGAAAGGCACACCGCTGCCCTCGACCTGTCCGTCCCCCAGTGGCAGGGACTGGGCCTTTACGCACCCGCCGGGGAGGTGGTCCGCATTTCCATCCCGCCCGAGTTCGCCGGCAAGGGTCTCGCCGTCCGCATCGGCTGCCATACGGACACGATCTGGCATCTGGACGTGTGGAAGCGCGCTCCGGAGATCTCAATGCGGAGGATCCTGAAGGAACCGGTGACTGCCGTCGCCAGTCCGTTCGGCGGACTGATCTACATCGAGATCCCGCAGGGAGGACCTGAGATGAAGATGGAGGTCACGGTTTCCGGAGCGGTGGAGTCACCCCGTTTCGTGCTGGGGAAATCCAGCACTACGGATTGGGAGCGGATGAGGAATCTCCAGGCTCCATGGGGTGAACTGGAAACGAAGAAAGTGGTGTTGAGCTTGCCAAAGGCCATTCTGGAGAAAGTGGATGATCCAAAGGCGCTGTTGGAGTTCTGGGATCGCGTGCTGGATGCGCAGGCTGACCTGAGCACCATCCCGCACGAACGCAAGCGGCCGGAACGGATCGTCCCCGACCTTCAAATTTCAGGCGGCTACATGCACAGCGGCTATCCGATCATGACGCATCTCGATGGCAGTGCGGAGACGGCGGCGAACCTGGAGCGACTGTCGGCGGGAAGCTGGGGGCATTTCCATGAACTGGGCCACAACCACCAGCAACCGGACTGGACCTTCGACGGCACGGTGGAAGTCACCTGCAATCTCTATACCCTGTATGTGACGGAGATGCTCTGCGGAAATCCGCCGAACCGCGGTCATGAACAGATGCAACCGCTGGTGGTGGCTGCGAAGTTGCGGCAACATCTCTCCCAGCCGGACAAGTTCGAGCGATGGAAGAAGGATCCGTTTCTCGCACTGATCATGTATGACCAGCTCCGCGCCGCCTTCGGCTGGGATACCTACAAGAAGGTCTTCGCGGAATACCGCACGCTGGCAAAGGACGAACGCCCGAAGAACGACGATGAGAAGCGCGACCAGTGGATGGTGCGCTTTTCCAAGGCGGCGGGGAAAAATCTCGGCCCTTTCTTCGAGGCATGGGGAGTGCCGACCAGTGAAGCGGCCCGCCAATCCATCGCGGACCTGCCGGAGTGGATGCCAGGTGGGTAGTGGACGAGCGGCGATGGAGCGCGGACTTCAGTCCGCCCCGGAGAATCCGTTGCTTGCGAAGCCAAGCGGACTGAAGTCCGCGCTCCGTTCGTCTCCCGGCAGCGGGAAGGCGCATCGACGTGCGCCGCTCCAGTACTTCGCCACCCGCGTCAGAACTGCAATAGTCTGTCCGCTTCTTTCAGGAGGAACGTGGCATCCTGGAAGGGATCATAGCTGACTTCCATCCACCGCATCTGGCCCGATCCGTCGATGAGGAACGTGCCGTGGAGTGGCTTTTCCTCGAAGTCATCATGGCATCCCCAATCCTTGAAGACTTTCAGGTCGGGGTCGGCCAGGAGCAGCATGCCGCCGCTTTTCGATTTGTCCGCGGTCTTCCGCAGGCCCATCGGTTCCTCGCTGCCGATGGCCACCATTTCGATCCCCCGCTTTGCGAACTCTTCCGCGCGCTTCGCGAAGTCCGTCAACTGCTCCATGCAGTGGACGCAGTCACTGCCCAGATAGAAGACCACCACCACCGGCTTTCCGCGCAGCGTGGACAGACCGCGCATCTGGCCCTCCACATCCGCCAGATGGAAGTCCTTGCTCGCTGCAGGCTCCCACAGCAGCGGCCCCATCTTGGCCATCTCCGGCCTCTCCCCCACATCCTTCCTGACCTCAGGGGCAAGCCGCCACTCCTTGGGAAAGCCAAGTTCAACGACCAGTGCATCCATCCTCGCGGAGATCGCCAAATCCCGATCCATCGCCGCGCTCCGCTTCCGCAGCGTCTCGAAATGCTTCTTCGCTCCGTCCGTTTTTCCGGCGGTTGCCAGCACATCCACCCGGACGGCCAGACCCATCGCATCCTGCGGCAGCTTGCCAGCCACCTCCACCGCCTTCTCCTTGTCCCCGCGTTTCAGATGATACCTCACCAACCGCTCGGCGGGCGTATCCTTCGCCTCATCCAGCAGTTTCGCGATCTCCTTGCCCCCGGCGTCCTTGTTCATCGCGACAAGCGCGGCCAGCTCCGCGATCCCCTGCTTCACCCACTGGCGGGCGTCGGGCAACTTCTTACCCTGTTCATCCACTCCCGGCTCCTTGTCACCGATCTTCTTCCGCAGCTTCTCCAGTTCCGCCAGACTGCTTTCCAACCGCGTCCTGTCCTCCAGGAAAAAGGCCGCCACGCCCATGGATCGCACGCGCACGATCTCATGCAGAGCAATGTCCGTCGGGTCCAACCAACGTGAGCCCTCCAGCGCGATCACCTCATCCCATTTCTCGAATTTCAGCAGCGTCTCCAGCAACCGTGTCCTGCCGTGCGATGCCACGTGCTTCGGGTTCTCCAGGCTGTTCGATTTGGGATGGCGCGGCACCTCCACCATGTTCCTGGCGATCGCCAGCGCCTCCCCCGCCCTGCCCTGCTCCCGCAGGGTTCTCACCAGCCATTCCTGGTTGTGGGCGTAGTTGTGGATCTGGTCCGGACGGATCCCTGTCCTGGCGATGTGGCCGTGATCGACCCGTGACGATGCTTCCTGGTGCCACGCCGCATCCTCATGGCGGCCCAGCTTCCCGTAGATATGCCCCGGCATGTGCCACATGTGCGCGATGGTGGGAGCGGATGGCCCGCAAGCGGCCGCAGATTCCAGTCCCCGCGCCGGTTTCCCCTCATCCCACAGATGGATGCGGTAGTGGTGCGCCGGATGCATCGGTTCCTTGGCAAGAACCTCCCGCAGCAACGCGTCCACCGACTCCCGACTCACCATGGCGACACCGCCATCCTTCGACTTCCAGATCGTCCAGGCCAGCAGCGCCTTCGCCTCCACATCCTCCGGATGCTCATGCACGATGCCCTCCAGATCCTTGATGAGGTCCATGTAGCGCTGCTTCTTGTCCTTCTTCAGATCGCCGTAGAATTTCTGCCACGCGGCGATCCAGAGCTTTTCCCTCACGCTGGCCGAATCCCTGCGCTTCACCGCCTCCGCGATGAATTCCGCCGCACGCTTTTCATTGTTCACGTTCGCCAGCGAACATCCCCAGTAGCCCATGGCCATCCCCGGATCCAGCTTCAGCGCCTGCCGGAACGACCGCTCCGCCTCGTAGAACCAGAATCCATGGAACTGGGCGACGCCCTGGTTGAAAAACTTCCGCGCCTCTCCGCTGCCGGTGGTCACGGGAAAGTCCACCTTGCCACATCCCTCCAGCAGCACCGCCGCCTGCCGCGGCCCCTCATTGAACGCCTGACCATGGTCGGAGTGCCCCGGCAGGGGTTCCTCCGCTTGGAGCAGCGGCAGACAACAGAGCAACGGAAGCAATCGGCGCATCGGCATGGGAAAGGAAGATGGGTTCGGTTATCCCCGGCCCCGCATCACGCGGACCCGGGGAAAATTCCAGCCCCATCCCTATCCTCCGGGCGACCCGGCCTACAAGAGGTTTCCCATCACACGAAAGTGCGCGGCGGTGCCTCTCACTGGCCCAGCCAGATCCAACGGACGCCATCGATGGCGATCAATCCGTCCGTGCCGGTGTTCGAGATCCCAAGCTCCGCCGGCTCCCCCGCCTTGAAGGCGAATTCACCGATGCCGACCCACGGGAAAGGCGTCGTTTCCTCGCGCTGGTTCAGGGTGATGTCCGCGGTTCCGCCCGCGTGCTTCACCGTGACCGGCGTGTTGGTGGCTTGCGTCTTCGCAGGGCGGAAGGCGACACTGACGCGGTAGCGGCCGGACTGCGGGAGCGTGGTGGAGAATTTTCCGGAGACCGGGGCCTTCACGCCACGCAACGAGATATCCTGCTGTGATCCGGGACCGTAGAAGACATCCGGAGTGCGTTTCCCACCCGACAGGACGATCTCAGGGTAGGCTCCCTTCCATTTCCCGGTCAGCTCGGCGTCGAACTCATCGACGGTCACATCGGAGTGCTGCGCGGCGCCGACGGGCACCTCCACGGTCACGAGGCGTCTGAGGCCCGCCTTGTCCTCGACCAAGAGGCTGACGAGATGGTTCTTCTCCGACTGGAACGTGTGCTTCGTGCTTTCCGTGGTGGCGTCCACGGTTCCGTCGCCCTCGAAGTCCCACCATACCTTGGTGATCGGTTCCTTCAGGTCACCGGATTTGATCGAAAAAGTGACACTGTCACCCGGGCGGGCTTTGGAAGGTGTCGCCACGATCTCCACCTGCGGCTGGTAACCGGCATCCAGAACCGCGCCCTCCTTCGTGAGGATGGAGCGGAGCTTTTCCACATCCACATCCTGCACGGTCGAGTTCCCGGTGATGGCGAGGTGCGCCGCATTTCCCGCCGCCTGGCCCAGCATCATGTAGACCGGCTCCATCCGCAGGGAGGCATAGGCCACGTGGGTGGCGGAGATGCAGACAGGCACCAGCAGGTTGCCCGGCTCCGGCGGAGTGATGCAGTCGTAGGGGATGTCGTAGTTGTCCACCGACACGTGGCGTGTCCGCTCCACCACCGGCACCCTCCTGTGCGTGATCAACTGCACGATGTGGCAGTCGATGCCGTAGGACCCGGCGCAGATCCCGCGCGGCTTGTAACGCTCCTGCGTCAGGTCACTTTCACGCAGCACGTAGTTCGAGACCATCCGGCGGCCCTCCCGCACATAGAGCTGGAACGGAAAATGCCCGTTGTCCGCGAACTCATCCTTCGGCAGGCCCCACTTCATCGCATCCTCACGGAAGGCGGCGGGAAGCTCCGGATCATTCTGGAGATAGTAGAGCAGGCTCAGGAAATAGTCGCGGTGCTTCGCGGCGATCCTGTCGCGCGTTTCCCAATCGCCCTCCGCATAACCCTCCGCACCACCGCGGAGGTCACACCAGTTGGTGTCGAGTTTCTCGTTCGGCCCCGCCTTCCGCTCGGCGTTCACATACAGACCTGCGAAGGTGGTGATGCCCTGGGAAAGGATACGCTTTCCATAGGTCTCACGCCATGGAGCGGGGTCATAGATCTCCGGCTTCGGGAACAGGACGCGGTTCTCCGTGTTGGAGGTGATGGACACCCGGTAGTTGTAGGCCTGGGTGCGGTGGTCACCCAGGCCGCGGATCTGGTCCGGCCCCATGTTGATCCCGGCCAACGTCTCACCGAACTCCGTCCGGCTTTCCCGTCCAACGCGGTAGGGAACCAGCGCACCGGCCATGAGGTCACCCTCATAGCTGGCGTCGATGAAGACCTTCCCGCTGAATGTCCGTGTCGTCTTTCCCTGAAGGTCATCCACCGTCAGGGAGGTCACCTTTCCGCCGTCCTGCGTGACCGACCGGTAGCGGTGCTGTCTCCAGATGCGGATCTTCGGCTGCTCCTTCAGCATCGCCTCAAAAGTCGCTTGGGCGATCCGAGGTTCATACTTCAGTCCGTTATGGCAGGTGGCGACCTGTTTCGAGTCCGCTCCGTAGGTATCGAGGTAGTGCTTGGCGACCCGTTTCAGGAAATCATCCGCCAGACCGCCAACGGTCGCGCGGTCACCGATGTCCGTGTCCACCAGACCTCCACTGACCATGCCGCCGACGTGGGCGTTGATGTCGATCAAGGCCACATCATGACCCTGCCGGGCGGCGGCGATGGCCGCACTGATGCCCGCCGGGGTGCCTCCATAGACGACCACATCCGCACTCTCCCCCGCGAGGGAGCGCAGCGACATCACCAGTGACAATAGAACAATGCGATTCATGGGACGGATCAGGGTTACTTGAGTTTTCCTCCTATGGCGGCGGCCACACGATCCGCGAGGAAAGCGGATCCTTCCTTGGTGTAGTGGACGTCCTTCGGCTTGAGATACTCCGCGGCATGCGGCTGCATGGCGGTATTCAGGTCGTTGATGGTGACGTTGTTCTCCTTCATCACCCGCAGGGCGGCCTCGTTATAGGCCTTCACCTCCGCGAAGCGGCGGTCCGGCGCGAGATTCCCGCCATCCGGAACCGGCGTGGTGGTGGCGAAGATGAGCTTCGCGCCCGTCGCCTGCAGTTGCTTCACCAGCTCGCGGAGGTTCTTTTCATACTGCTCCGGCTCGGAATGGCGGATGCCCTCCGGCGGCAGCTTCGCGTCATGCAGGCCAAAGTTGAAGTGGATGACATCCCACTTTCCGGTCCCCAACCACTTGGACAGGTTCGCCAGTCCATGGCTGGTGGAGCTGCCGTTGCCGGGGATGCGGAGGATATTCGCCTTTCCCTTCAGCAACTCCCGGACACCGGGGGTGTAGCCGATGGAAATGGAGTCACCTATAATGAGCACACGTGGCAGGGCAGGATCTTCCACCACCGTGTCCGCAGCCGGGGCTTCTTTTTTCGCCTTGGCTTCCTTGGCCGGTGTTTTGGCAGGCGTTTCATCTTCCATCTCCGTCTCCTCCGACTCCTCGTCGTCACCGGGCTTCGCCTTCTTCTTCATCTCTTCGGACTTTCCGGGAGCGGCAGCATCGAGCACGGCGCCTTCCTTGAGAAGCAGCTCACGGAGCTTGGCCACATCCACATCCTGGACGGGTGTCTTACCCGCCAGCGCGAGGTGCGCGGCTTTCCCCGCCGCATGGCCGATCATCATGAACACGGGCTCCATCCGCAGCGAGCAGTAGGCGACGTGGGTCGAGGAAAGGCACACCGGCACGATGAGGTTCCCCGGCTCGATGGGGACGATGCTGGAATACGGGATGTCATACGGCTCCACGGAGCGGTGCCGCGTGCGCTCGATGATGCGCTTTCCATTCACCATGGTGAACTGCACCCCGTGGCAGTCGATGCCATAGTTCCCGGCGCAGATGCCATCCGCCTTCTGGCGGTTCTCCGTGAGGTCCTGCTCGCGCAGGATGTATTTCCCGAGCATGCGGCGTGATTCGCGGATGTAGAGCTGGAACGGGAAATGCCCTGTGTCCTGGAACTCGTCCTTCGGCAGGCCCCAGTTCATCGCGTCCTTCCGGAAGCTCTCCGGCAGAGCGGGATCATTCTGGAGGTAGTAGAGCATGCTCAGGAAGTAGTCCCGGTGCTTCGCCTCGATCTTCGCGCGCGTTTCCCAATCCCCTTCCGCATAGCCTTCATTGCCACCGACGAGGTCGTTCCAGTTCGAGTCACGCTTGTCATTCGCACCGGCCTTGCTGATGTAGAGGTCGAGGAACTTCGTGATCTTTCCACTGAGGATCTTGTCCTGGAACTTCGCCCGCCATGGCTCCGGGTCATAGTTGCCCGGCTTCGGGAACAGGACACGGTTCGCCGTGGTGCCGGTGATGGAGACCCGGTAGTTGTAGGCCTGCGTGCGGTGGTCGCCGGTGCCGATGACGGACTCCGGTCCCTTCGTCACGCCAGCCAGCGGCTCACCGAACTCCGCGCGGCCCTCACGGCCGACGCGGTAGGGCACCAACGCGCCCGCCATCACATCGCCGGTGTAGCTCGCATCGATGAAGACATCCCCCTCGAAAGTGAGCTGCTTCTTCGCCACCGGATCCTCCGCCGTCAGGGAAACGATCCTCGCTCCGTCCAGGGTCACCGAGTGGTATCGGTGACCTTTCCATACCTTGATCTTCGGCTGCTCCGCGAGCATCCGTTCGAAGATCAGCTCCGCGACATGAGGTTCATATTTCCGACCGTTCTTGCAGGCCTTGTATTGTTCGGAATCCGGGCCGTACTTCTCCTTGTAGTAGTCCACCGCCCGGGTGAGGAACTCCTCCGACAAGCCGCCGACGGTCCAGCGCTTGCCGATGTCGGTGTTGGTGAGGCCGCCGCTGACCATGCCGCCCACGCGGTTGTTCAGCTCCACCAGGGAGACCGTCCGCCCTTCACGGGCGGCGGCGATGGCAGCGGTGATGCCCGCCGGGGTTCCGGCATAGACAACGACGTCCGCTTTCACAGTCTCCTGCCCGCGGGCGGTTGCCAGCAGTCCGGCCGCGACACCGGCGAATGCCAGCACGGTCCGTTTCATTCGATCCATGGAATGTTTCATGATGGGTAGTTGATGGGGTTATGGGCCGACGCGGATCCAGCGGACGGCATCCGCGGTGACAAAGCCGGTGGCGCCCTTGTTGCTGATGGTCACGCGGGCGGGCTTGCTTTTCGTGAACCGGAATTCCCCGACAGGCGCGAACGCGAGATCGGATGCCTTCTTTTTCTGGTTGAGGATGATCTCCTTCGTCCCGTCCGCGGAGTCGATGGTGACCGGCACGTTCGGCGACCGGTTCGCGTCATGAGGATAGGCGATGGCAACGCGATACACGCCGTCCTCCGGCAGGGATGTTTCGAAAACCGCCGACTTCTCGCCCTTGCCGGCGTTCATGTCATGGTAGGGTGTGCGGAAACGGTAGCCGACCAGACCCGTCGCGGCGCGATTCCAGCGACCGGTCACCTTTGCCTCGGTGAAATAGACCTCCGGATCCGCCGCCTGATTGTCACCGATCTGGATGACGGCTGTGACAGGCAGGGACTTCAGGCCGTCCGCATCCGTGGCGCTGAGCGTGAGATGATATTTCTTCGACACGGGGAAGGTAAACGTCGCCGTGGCCTCGCGGCCGTGGACCTCACCGCTGCCGTCGAAGTTCCACTGGAACTCCTTCACCGCACCACGGGAGCGGGCGACCTTCGCCTCGAACTCGATGACCTGCCCCGGCTGGTAGGGTGGCTGGGTCTTGATCACCAGCTCCACCTTCGGACGGAAGGGAGCCCTCAGCGCGATGCCCACGTCGGACAGACGCTTCTGCAGTTCCGGCACGGGGATCTGCTGCACAGCCTTTTTGTGTTTCAGGGAAAGGTCCGCGGCTTCACCGGCTGCCTGGCCGATCATCATGAACACCGGCTCCATACGCAGGGTGCCGTAGGCAATGTGGGAGGCGCTGACCGCGCAGGTCACCAGCAGGTTCTTCGGCGCGTGCGGGGTGATGGAACGGTAGGGAATCTCATACGGATCGATCTTCTCAATGATGAAGCCTTCCTTCACCCATCCCTTGTCCGTCAGCATCCGCTGGATCTCATGGGAGTCGATGTTGTAGCTGCCGAGGCAGATGGAGTCCTCCTTGTAGCGGTCATCCATCACGTCGTTCTGGGTGAGGAAATGGCGGCCCATCATCCGTCGGCCGACGCGCACATACGGCTGCGGGCTGACGTGACCGCTCTCCACGAACTCATCCTTCGGCAGGCCCCACTTCTTCGCGCTGGCGCGGAACTCTTCCGGCAAACCAGGATCATTCTGGAGCATGTACCACAGGCTCAGCCAGTAGTCCTGGAGACGCTTCACGATGCGGCGGCGTCCCTCCGGATCCGCCTCGACGTAGCCGAGGTTCATACCGACGGCGTCCGCCTTGTTGGGGTCGAATTTCCCGTTCACCCCACCCCACAGCGGGGCATCATGGAACAGCTCCTCGAAGGTCTTGTAGCCATTGCGGTTCACCGCATCGATGAACCCGCGGTGGGCATCCGGCATGTATTCATCCGGCTTCGGGACGGGCACCAGAATGTCCGTCCGATTGGTCAAAGTGGAGCGCATGTTATAGGACTGGACCCGGTGGTCACCCATCCCGAGATACTCTTCCGGCCCCTCGGTCATGCCCGCGAGGGATTCGCCGAACTCCGCCCTGGCCTCCCGACCGACGCGGTATGGGACACCCGCCGCGGCGAGGAGATCCCCTTCATAGGTGGCGTCGATGAAGACCTTCGCCTCATGGGTGGAGGTGGAGTCTCCGGTTTTCAGAACCACGGAGGAAACGGAGCCGCCGTTGATCGATGCGGACACAAGGTCATGCTTCAGCAGCACCTTGACCCCGGCCTCATCCAGCATGGTGCGGAAAATCTCACCCGCGACCTTTGGTTCAAAGAAAGCGCCTTCCTTGCTGGTTTTCACCTGCTCTGACTCCGGACCGTAGGCTTTCTGGTAGTGCTTCAGCACGCGGTCGAAGAACTCCTTCGACACGCCGCCGATGGTGGCGCGGTCCCCGATGTCCGTCTTGGTGAGGCCGCCGGACATCATGCCGCCGACATAGTAGAGTGGCTCGACAAGCACGACGCTGCGACCCTGACGGGCTGCGGACACCGCGGCGGAAACCCCGGCAGGCGTGCCGCCATAGACGAGGAGGTCCGTCTGCGCCGGGCACATGGTGGCCAGGCCGAGGAATAGTGGTATGCGACGAATGAAGTCAGGTATCATGGTTTTGGATGGATGGCATCGAGCCAGTGAAGGAGTCCGATCTGGACGAAAGCGGTGGACTCCGGGTAGCAGTCCCAGTTCATGCGGCTGTTCCGGTCATCCGTGTCACGGACGATGTTGGGCACGCCGCCCATTTCATTGAGCAGCCGCACGTGGAAGGGATTGTCCCCGCAGAGATAGGAAAGCATGCCCTCCTGCCGGTCGCGGTAGTGCTGACCGCCGGTGAGCTGCCAGGTTTTCGCCAGCGCGTGGATCCAGAGTCCGGTGATGTAGAGGTTGATGTGGACCTCTTCTTTTCCACCGATGTAGTAGGTCATGCGGGACCCCTCACGGCGGCCGAAATGATCGCAGGGTGATTTCCGCTCGGAGGGATCATGCTTCGCGGCGAGCCAGCCGTCCGCGACGCGGATCACTGCACCTTTCCATGCCGCGGCGTGCGGATGATCCGGGAAAGCAAGCGCCCCCTCCGCCAGGGCGGCCAGCCCCATGGCGTCCTGGTCCGGATATTTCGTCCAGTGGCCGTCCTTGTTGAGCGCGGCCACCAATGCGTCCAGCGCACGGGCGGTGACATCCTTCAGCGCAACCGGCGGCGCGCCTTCCTGGAGAACCACCGGCAGATCCGGCTTCACGGATGCCGCGGCGATCATGCCGAGGGTAAGGTATCCATGCTCCCCGGCCTGCCGCCAGAAGGGCAAGCCATCCCCCACCCGCTTCGTGTAGTTCTTCGCAAGGCCGTCGTGCAGGCAGAAGCGCAAGGTCAGCGCGAGGGCCTCCGCCGCGGCGACCGCATCCGGCCCGGAGGGGCCATGCCTCACGGCCTCCCCCAGCGCCCACGCGGAGCGACCGTTGAAAACGCCGCCGTGGCGGTGGTCGGATGACTTCGGATTCACGAACCAACCGGTTCCCTCCTCCAGCCATTCACCGGTCTCGAACATGCCATAGCGGAAGGCACCGGCGGTGTAATGGAGGCCGCTTTCCTTCGCGAAGTTTTCCGTTCCGCGGTGCTGAAGGGCGATGAGGTTAGCCAGAGATTCGGAGGACATCGCCGCCCGATTGTCACCGGACGCACCATGAAGCGACTGCCGCATGCGGTGGAGGATGTAGAGATCCGCGAGGTCGTTCGTGAAGGTGTAGGGGCGGTAATTTTCCGGCTTCCGGTTCGTGGCGTCGCCATCCCACGGATGATCGTTCCCCGGGCCGAACCAACGGTTCCACTCCGCCTGCCAGAAGGCGCGTGCCACGCGGTGGTTCAGCGGCTTGCTCCAGTCCCGGTCGCGGTGGTCGAAGTCATACAGGGTCCCCAGCTCCTTGAAGCGAGCGAAGTCCGCTTCCTTCGCCAGATCGAAATCGGCGCGCCCGATCCCGGACAGCTTTGCCCCGCGGCTGCGCATGAAAAGATTCACCAGTTCCCGGTGACCGGCCCAGGTGGAGGCGGCGGCATCCTTCTTCCCCTTTGAATCGATGAAGTCGTCACTGAACGCGGAAGGCAGATCCGGTGGTCCGTCCGTCCCACGGATGATGAACACGCACTCCGCCCGCTGCGCGGACAGGTCCGGTCCAGTGGAGGCGTCCACATACAGCAGGCTGGCGGCCAGTGGCGGCGCACCGGCGAAGTCGGCGGGATAGTTGCAGGTGAACTTTCCTCCCGCCACCGGCACCACGGCCTCGGCACTGCCACCGGTGCTGAGGGTGACGCGGACATTGACCTTTGCATCCGCCGATGAAACGGAGCCGGAAATTTTCACCGCGCCATCCGCCGCATGCCGGATCGGGGTCGGGCGGATGCTGGCGCGGATGTCCACCACGGGCTGCGGCGCGGCTTCACGCGCGACGCCCATGTGGGAGGCGATGATGAAGACGCCCAGCAGCGCCGATGACCGGATGAATGACATGTTTCTCAATGGGCGGCGAGGGCTTCGAGGTAGGCCAGGAGGGCGGCCAGTTCCTTTTCGGTGAGGCTGTCTACCAGCCCCGGTGGCATCAGCGAGGTTTCCAGCGCGAGGTTCTCCGTGACATCGCCCGCACGGATGTCCTTCCGCTGCATCGCCATGTCGCGGACGACGAGCTTCTCCTTGTCCGCCGTCTCGATGAAGCCGAGATGAACTCCACCATCCTTCGTGGTGATCTGGTGCGGCTCATAGCCCTGGGCGAGTGACTTCGACGGGTTGAGGATCATTTCCGCCAGTTCGTCCTTGCGATAGACCCCGGCAGTGCCTCCGAGGTAAGGTCCGGCACGCAGCGCATCTCCCGCGCTCACCGTATGGCAGGCCATGCAGCCCTGCTGGGTGAAGAGTTGCTCACCCAGCTCCGGGTCGCCCTTCATCTTCGCCATCGTGCGTAGCACGGCCTCCTGCTTGAGCGTGCCGATGAGCGCGGACGGCTTCGCGTTCGGGTCCAGCTTGATGGCCTTGGCGGCGATCCTCGCTGCGGTGGCCACGGTCTTGTCCTGATCAGAAAGTGCGGAGAGCACCCTGTCCTTCGAGCCGCGGTCCATCGAGACGGTGATGGCGGAAAGGATTCGCACACGCCCGGCGGGCGATTTCCATGACTCTTCCACATGGCTACGCGCCTCAGCGGATCCGCCGGATACTTTCAGCAATGCCGCGTCCGCCCACGACGCGGTATCTTCATCCCCCTTCAATGCCTCCGCGATGAGCACCTTGACTTGTGCCGGCAGATCCTTCGAGGTGAAGAAAGCTTCCTTTGCCCGCTTGAAGGGGCGGCTGCGGAGCCGTTCACCGCGCGGCTTTTTCTCGAAGTCGGCGAAGACTTCCAGACTCGCTCGGCAGCCTTCCGTGCTCGTGGTGCGGGAAAGCGCGACGACCGCATCCCCGCGGACATCATCGGATGATTTCCTGTCGAGGGCGGCGCGGACCAAGATAGGAATCCCCTGCTCCGGCACGGTGGTGCCGCGTGCCAGCATGTCCACCGCGGCCGGGATGTGGCGCACGTCCTCCGTCGCCAACTTCAGGATGGAGGCGACGGCCTCGTCCAGGTGGATCTGGTGGCGGTTCAGCTCACCGATGAGGAAGGCGGCTTCGTCGCCCTTCGCAGAGAGGACTTCCTGTTTCAGCACCGCGGTGATGCGTGGTGTTTCCGCCCAGACTTCCGGCAGGAAATACGGTCCCGTGGTATCCGGTGCCAATCCCCAGCCGTTTCCTTTCCACTCCGTTTCACGGGAATGCAGGCGGCAAAGGGCGGAAAGCAGATCCCTGCGCCGGGCTGTATCCTTTTCCTTTTCCAGGAGGCCGATGACATTTCCCACGACCTCCGGCTGATGATGGCCGCGCACGACCCGCAGCGCGGCGGCATGGACGGAGGGCAGGATATCGCGGCGTGACAATGTCGCGAAGCAGGCATCGTCCGCACGCAATTCGTCGAGCACCCGAACGACGGTGTGCAGCACCACCGGATCCTTCTCAGCGAGGCGTGCGGCGATGGCCCCGGCCTGAGAAAGGTCCCCCAGACGGCCCAGGGCGCGGGCCGCTTCCAGACGGGTGCGCGGCAGTTCGTCGTCCAGCGCGGTCACCAGTGTGGACACCGGCACCTGCTTCATTTTGCCAAGATCATCTGTCAGCGCACGGATGACGAAGGGCCGGATCTCCGCATCCGCGGCCAAGGCGGCCAGCGTGGCGTGCGACTCCTCACCGAGCGCCTGCTTCAGCGTGAACACCGCCGCCACGCGCACCGCCAGCGGCTGCTTCTTGTTTCCAGCCAGCGCTGCGAGTGGCGCCGCCAGGCGGACCGCGCCCCCGCCGCGGACGAGCGCACGTTGTGCCTCGATGCGGCGACGATGGCTGTCCGAACCGAGCAGTGCCAGCAGTTCCCGCGGCTCCGCTTTCCCGAAGACCGGCAAAGGTTGCGCCTGATAGCCGCCACGCTTCACCCGGGCGATGTACCCGACGTCTTCACCTGAGTAGTTGAAGATCGCGCCGCGCCAGCTTGCCACGTAGAGGTTGCTGGAAGCATCCGCCTTCATGTCGATGGTCCGCGGCACTCCGATGAACTCCTCCTGTCCCGCCTTGAAGGTGGCACCGGATGGCGTCAGCGGATGGTGATAGACGAAGCTTTTCCCCCAGTCGCAGGTGAACAGACCGCGGTGCTTCTCCGGGATGCCCGGTTCATCGAGATAGAAGGCACCACTGCCGGAGCCGGTGATGTAGTCCGCCATCGGCTGGAGGACATCCTCCGGGAAGTTCAGGAACAGCGATGGATAGCCACGATGGTCCATGCCGGTGAAATGATGGAGAAGGACGCCCCAACTGCCGTCGTTGTTGTTGTCGCGGCCATAGACATTCAGCAGAGGATCAACCGCCACCGCATAGACATTCCGCGTGCCGCGGGAGTGGATCTCCAGACCCGTTCCATCCGGCCGCACCCGGATGACGCCGCCACCGCGCAAGGTGACTTTTTTCCCATCCGTTCCTTCCGCACCGAAGAATCCAAAATCACCGATCGATCCGTAAAGCCAGCCGTCGATGCTCATTTCCAGGCCGTCGGATGCGTGGTCACCAGAGCGGTCCTTGAATCCCCAGCCGATGTTCTTAACCAGAACCTTGTGTTCATCGGAAACACCATCGCCGTCCTTGTCGATGAAGACGCTGAGGTGCGGCGGGTGCATGACGTAGAGCCGGTCATGATCCCAGACCAGCCCCCGTGGGGTGTCGATGTCCGCGACGAAGTCCGTCGCCTCATCCGCCCGACCATCGCCATCCGTGTCCCGCAGCCGGACGATCCGGCCCTGGTGGGGCTTCCTGCCGCCCGCGCCGTTCTTGTCACAGGAAACGAAGACCGTGCCATCCGGTGCCGTCGCGATGAACGTCGGATAGTTGATCATCGGCGGTGCCGCGAAAATGGTCGCCTCATAGCCTTCGGGAACGCGTGTCTCCGCCAGCAGTTCCTTTTCTTTCTCCGGAGAGGTGGACGCCTTGGTGGCGGTGGGTGCGGACTTCACGGCAGCAGCCATCACCATGCCGGGGAATTCCCATTCGGCGACGCCGGGGCGCAGCTTGCCGGGAGTTCCGTCCGCCACACCGGTGAGCGTCACACGGAGGTAACGGGCCGCGCCCTCCAGCTTGTCCTCCACGACCTTGGTGCGGGTGTTCGCGCTGCCGTCGAAGAGTACCTTCCACTGCTTTCCGTCATCCGATCCCTCGATCTGATACTGGAAACGATGCTTTGCCGATGTCCACGTGACACGGCTCTGGGCGAGCTTCACCGGCGTTCCGAAGTCCACCTGGAGCCACTGCGGGAAATCCAGCGTCTTCGCCGCCCAATAGGTGTCCTGCTTTCCGTCGATGACATTCTCCGGTGGATTCGGCCGGGCACCTCCCTGGTGGCCGGATGCGGTGACGACGATGCCGGATTTCCCCGCCGGGGCTTCTTCCTCCGGTGCCTCATCCGCCTCGATCTCCGCCGTGGTCTTGGATGGTGGCGCGTTGGTCGCGAAGCCGGGAGTGACCTTCGTGATGTTGGGCGTGACATCCGCATCCACCCTGCCGGTGGTCCAGTTCAACGCACCCACCAGCATGCCCTGGAAGATCGGGTTGGTCCATGTCCCCGGCTTGTGGCCGAGCGAGGTGTAATAGACACGCCCCTTCCCCTGGGTCCGCGCCCATGCCGCGGGGAACGGCGGCCGGTCATACGGATTGCCCTTCTTGTTGCCGGTCATGTCCGCCGTTTGCTGGACCAGCAGCACATGGAGATCCGGTGCGAAGTTTTTCATCGCATACCATTCCTCCATGATCCTGAAGCTTCCGCCCGCCACGGCCATGCCAGGAAACTCCGGACTCGCCACGGTGAGGGTCGCCTCCTGCTGGGAGCCGTGGGTGATGAACTCCCCGCCGAGCATGCAGATGTAAGGATCACACTCGTGGTTGTTCGCGAAGCGGTCACCCTCGCTGTGGAAGGTATCCGTCGCACTGTGCGTGCCGATGAAGCCTTTCCCGGAATTGATGAAGTCGATCAGCACCCGCCTGCCATCCGCGGGCATCGGAGGCTGGCCATCGTTCCCCGGTTTCGTGAGATCCCCCGTGGTGTAGAAGAACACCGCATCGAAGGGTGCCAGGCCCTCCTTGGTGAACACCCCGCCGTCCTTGGTGCAGGTGAACTCGATGCCATGCGCCTTCCCAATCTCCGCCAGCACGTTCTCCACATGGCTCGGCTTGCCGTCCGTGTGGCGGATGACGGAGTGCTCGAAGCCGGAGGACTTCGAGAAAAACAGCACCTTCTTCACCTCCGCCGCAGTCGAGACGACGGACGGGAGCAAAACGAGGCCAGCCGTGATGGAGATGAGGATTTTCATGAAATCAGGAAATGCCTACGAGATCAGGCAACGGAGCGTGGACGCTTTCGACGCAGTCCGAACACGATCCATCCCGCGCCGAGGGTGATCATCGCCGGCTCCGGGATGGCCGTGAGGCGCAGCACCAGATCACCGCTGCCCCCTTCATTGTAGATCAGCTCCGGGGTGAACCCGCTGAAGCCGCTGAAACTCCGCGCCGCGGTGCCGGTGAGGGTTCCGCCATTGATCAGCACCAGATCCCCTCCAGTGCCCGTGTAAGCGCTGCCATCGATCACGATGGAGGATCCGTTGGCGAAGCTCACGGCGCTCGCCGCATAGTTGAGGGTGGATACCCCCGCCGCTCCCAGGGTGAAACCCAGCGTGCCATAGGGGTTCACGGAGAAAGATCTGGCAACACCCCCGTCTCCGACCACCGCCGAAGTTCCCACCACATTGAAACTTCCCACCGCCGTCGATACAGCAATGGAGCCGATGGAAACCGCACCCGTGTAGGTGCCTCCGGAAATGGTCGCCGTGCCGGAACTTGCGCCCGTGTTCCCTGCGCCGCCCACACCGACATACATGCCTCCTGCGGAGGTCAGCGTGCCACCCGTCATGGTCAGGGTGCCCACCGCATCCGGCATGCTGCCGGTTGCGCGCCGCATCACGTCCATGCTTCCGGTCAGGTTCAGCGAGCCACCCGCGTTGAAAAGCAATGTCCCGAATCCCGTGTTCTCTCCGAGAAAGACGTTGATGACGGTTCCCTGGTCCTGATCCAGCGTCACCGTCCTGCTGCCACGGATGAGCCCCGAATCCGACGTACCGGGGGGAACACCCCCGCCCGTCCAGTTGGTGGAATTCCAGTTGCCCGAAGGCGCGCTGAAAACAAGATTCGCCGCGCGGACACACGGACCGGCCATGAGCGGCAGCAGCAATGCCAGGCAACAATGGATAGGGATGGATTTCATGGGTTTTCGGAATGGGTGGGGGAGACGGTCAGAGCTTGCGGGCGGCGATGCCATACATCCAGTGAGGCCGGTCCTCCGGACCCAGCGGCGGCGCACCCAGGACGTAGTCGCCCGCCTGCGGCAGCACGCGCTTCCAGACCGCGAACGGAGCGAGATTTCCACTCCCCGGTCCTTTCCCCGTATCGATCCCACTGTCCGGCAGCGGCGCGTTCTCCAGCCCGATGCGCGCGCCCGTGTCCTGGAAGCCGTCCGTCAGCCAGGATGGCGCGGGCACCCGGCTGTCCACGATGATGTAGAGTTCCGTAGGCATCGCGGTGGTCACCGTGATCTGCAGCGTGCCGTTGCGGTCGCCCGCGGGGAAGGTCTGCACCAGATCCGCGCCCACCAGCCAGTCAGGCAGGCCCTTTTCGTCCAGGCCATTCCACTCATGGCGCTTCGCGATGAAGGCGCGCGCGTCCTCCCTCATCCCGCCGCGGAGGATGCGGTAGTAGTAGTTCGACTTGGGGTTGTGGAGGTTGTCATGCACCGCGGAAATGGTGGACACACCATCGCTCACGCCACTGGTGGACCACTCGTCATCCCCCTCCGGCCCGGAGGATATGCTGGAGATGCGGCTCACTTCCTTCGCCACGTTCACCCGCACGGCCTCCCCCTCCACCAGCCTGCTCACGGAGGAGTTCCCTTTCGCACCATCTTTGGTGGCCGTGTCGTAAAGCTCCACCTCACCCTGGAAGACCACCACATCGGTATGCCCGGACTCCGCCACATCCACGCCGAAGCGCGTGCCAAGATCCACCACCCGCGTCTGCGCCGTGTCCACGATGAAACCCTTCCCCTCCTCACCGACATCCGCGGTGACTTTCCCACGGATCACCCGCAGGTGCATGGCATTGAAAAACTGCAGCTCGGCCGGCCCCGTGACACCAACCACCACTCCGGATCCGAGACGGAAACGGAAGGATCCCTCCGGCATCTGCAGCTCGCTCACGGAAAGTTCCATCCCGGTGGTGATCCGGATGGGATTTCCATCCGCGCCCTCCCGCTGGGATGCTTCCAGCACCTCCAGTTTCACCATCGCCGGAGACTGCTGCGTTTTCCCGGTGGGCCGGGGGGCAATGAAGAACCCTAGCAGTCCCACCGCCGCGGCAGCGGCCAGCCATCTGCCCAAGCGACGTTTCGGAAATACCACCACGGCCGCCACGGGTTTTTCCTCTGGAACGACTGCCCCCGCGCTCCACTGCAGGAGGGCATGGCCGCGCATCTGCGCGACATACTCGGCACGCAGCGAGGCATCCGCGCGCATCAGCTCGCGCAGCCGGGCCATCTGATCCGGCGAGGCCGTTCCTTGTAGCACCGCCGCCAGCAACATCTCAAATTCACCGGCTGCGTTCATGACCGCACCTCCTGTCCGAGGGTGATTTCCACACACTTCATCAGCGTCCGCCGGATGCGGTAGAGACTGGCCGAAACCACATTCTCGTCCCGGCCCATCCGGGCCGCGATCTCGTTGACCGGCTCCCCTTTCGTGTAGCGGGAGTCCAGCAGTTCCCTCTGCGGGGGCGCCAGTTTTGAAAGACAACCCTCCAGCGCTTCCAGTTGCTTTTCCGCCGTCACATCCAGCGCCATGAAATCATCCGCCACCCTGTCCAGCAGGTCATCATCCAGCACCAGCCGGTCCCGCGACTGCTTCTTCCGCCACGCCATCACCTGGAAGCGCGCGAACGTATAGGCCCATGGCAGGAAAGGGCGGGCCGGATCGTAATCCGCCGCCTTGTTCCACAGGACGATGTTTGTCTCCTGCAGGATGTCCCCCGCCCCCTCCGCACCGCCCAACAGCGCCGAAATGAACGCATACAGCGCGCTCTGGCATCCCGTGAGATGCCCGACAAAGGAAGGGGTATGCCCCCGATTGGAAGAATCGACAGCCATAAGCGTCATGTAGATTTAGCCGATCCCGGAAAAATATGACGCGCAAATCTCCAACTTCTCCCGGATTCCCGGAATTTTTCAGTGGGCGGCGGAAGATGTGAGAACCCTCCCCCCTTTCCGACGTAGGGATGAGTCACCCGAAACGCCTCCTCCGGTAACCGCCCCATTCCGAATCCCCGCCAGAAATGACGAACGAAAACCCCGACGACAAAGGATGCACCACCCGCCGCGGCTTTCTGAAAAGCTCCGCCGGAGTCCTGGGCGGATTCCCTGCATTTCTCGGCGCATCTTCATCTCCACCGTCCGCCAGTGCACAGGTGGCATCCACTGCCGCCGCCCAGTCCACCAAAAGCATCATCGGCAACTACGGCACGTGGGCATCATCCCTGCGCCCCGCTGTCCCCACCCTCTCTTTCCGGCATGAAAAGTGGGACTCCCCCGATTCCTGGCGGAAGACCCCGCAGGAAAAAGCCCGCGAGTTGCTCGCCGCTCCGGAGATGGGGAAACCGGACGCGGTGGTGGAGAAGTCGTATCACTACGACGGTCTGACGGTGGAGGAACTGAGCTGGCAGTTGCCCTACGGCCGACGCACACACGCGATCCTGCTGAAACCCGAGGGTGCCAAGAAGCCACTGCCGGGCATCCTGGCGCTGCACGACCACGGAGGGAACAAATACTTCGGGACGAGGAAGATCACCAGAACATCCGCGGATCCACATCCGCTCCAGACCGAGCACCAGAAGAAATACTACAGCGGAATGGCATGGGCCAACGAGATCGCCAAACGCGGCCATGTCGTGCTGGTCCACGATACCTTCGCCTTCGGCAGCCGCAGGGTCCACTATGGGGATGTGGATGGCATCCCGTGGGGGCCGCTCAATGTGGCGGGAAAATCGGACGAGAATCCGGAGGACAGCGCCAACATTGCGGCCTACAACACCTGGGCGTCGGAGCATGAGCATGTGATGTCGAAGTCGCTTTTCTGCGCGGGCACCACCTGGCCCGGCGTGACCCTCGCGGAGGACCGGGCCGCCCTGGACGTCCTTTCGGCCAGACCGGATGTGAACCCGGACAAGATCGGCTGCGGAGGGCTTTCCGGAGGAGGATTGAGAACGGTCTATCTGACAGGACTGGATGACCGGATCAAATGCGCGGTCTGCATCGGTTTCATGTCCACATGGGATGACTTCCTGCTGCACAAGGCATACACCCATACTTGGATGATCTATGCGCCCCTGTTGCCCAATTTCCTGGAGTTCCCCGAGATCCTCGGCCTCCGGGTGCCCGTTCCCGTCATGGTTCTGAACAACAGCCAGGACCAGCTTTTCACGCCGGAAGAGATGCGGAAGGCTGACACGATCCTCCGTGAGGTCTATGGGAAAGCCGGAGCCCCCGACCGCTACCGGTCCAGCTATCACGACGGACACCACAAGTTCGATCTCCCCATGCAGGAAGAGGCTTTCGGCTGGTTCGCTGAGTGGCTGGGTTGAACATCCCCGCATCCTCTTCCCCAATCTTTGGTATAGACCAAAAAACCCGACTTAGAAGCCGGGTTGGAGATGGTGCGCGCTGCAGGGTTCGAACCTGCGACCCCATCCGTGTGAAGGATGTGCTCTACCACTGAGCTAAGCGCGCCTTGATGTTGCCGCCCGGGAAGGCGGCGGGCCGGAGGATGATGTCCCGGATGATCGCTTGGCAAGCAATTCAGTGAAATCCCCGGAGGTTTTTTTGGGAGGCTCACCGCGCTCATGGCGGAGGCTCCATGCTCCGGAGATCCCACGCCTGGGTCAGACTTCCTTCACGTCGGTGGATGGGCCGTTCTTCTGGACGGAGGCGATGCCGTTGTCGCGGGCGGCGGTGGAGGAATACATCTCGCTCTGGCCGATGACGACGCCGTTCTTGGCCTTGAGGACGAAATAGGGTTCCCCTTTCGAGGAGTCCTTGCGTTCGAAATTCGCGTCATCCGGAGAGTGCTTCTGGACGGAGGCGATGCCGTTGAGGGCGTCCGCTTTCGAGGTGTAGCCCTGGCTGCTGAGGATGATCTGGCCGTTGCCAGCCTTGAGGTTGAAGCGGAATTTTCCGGCGGCGTCGGTCTTGATTTCGTAGCTCATGGATCTTCGGAACTTGGTTCATCCGCCATTTTCCAGAAATCCGGAAAAATGCAAGATCGCATGCATTCCGCGCGGCGCATTTCATCGGATTTCCCCTCCGCTCTTGCCTCATGCCGGATGAGCGCTGAGTCTATCCGCATGCCCGCTGATGTCGTCTCCCTGCTCCAGCACCTGGTCCGCATCCCCTCGGTCAATCCGGAGAACAGCCCAGGCACCGATCTGACCGGCGAGGCGGAGATGGCGAAGTTCCTAACCGGCTGGCTGGAGGCACTGGGCGCGGAGGTCACCTTGGAGGAAATCCGTCCCGGCAGACCGAATCTCATCGCCCGGTTCGCACCGATGGATGGCCGTCCGCGGGTGCTTTTCGGTCCGCATCTGGACACCGTCGGCGTGGGTGGCATGACCATCGATCCCTTCGGCGGGGACATCCGCGATGGCCGGTTGTGGGGACGCGGCGCATCTGATACCAAGGGGCCGATGGCGGCGATGCTGTGGGCGCTGCGCCAGACGCGGGAACTCCAGAAAAGCTCGAGCATCGCGTTCGATTTCGTGGCGTTCATGGGCGAGGAATCGAACCAATGGGGATCGAAGGATTTCGCAAAAAACCACAACCAGGAATACACCTTCGCGCTGGTCGGTGAGCCGACTTCGATGGAGACCGTCCACGTCACAAAAGGCTCCCTCTGGACGACCCTGCGGGCGACGGGAAAGGCGGCGCACAGTTCCCAGCCGCAGAAGGGCGAGAACGCCGTCATGAAACTGGCGCGGGCGCTGGACACGCTGGACCACCATCTGGGTTCGAAGCTGGCCACCTTCACCCATCCTGTGCTGGGGCCGTCCACGATGAATGTGGGTGTCTTCAACGGCGGCTCCCGCCCGAACATCGTGCCGGATCTGGCGAATGCGGTCATCGACATCCGCATCACCCCTTCCCTGGCGGAAAGCGGCGGCGCGCTGAAGCTGCTGGCGGACACCATCGCGGACTTCGACCTGCCGGTGGAGATCGTGAATCCACACGAGAATCCGCCGATGGAGACACCTGCGGATCATCCGGTGATCAAGGCACTGCTCGCCGCCGGATCGAAGCTGGCGGGTGCGCCATGGTTTTCCGATGCGGCGCACCTTTCGCATGGCGGCATTCCCAGCATCTGCATCGGCCCGGGATCGATCGACCAGGCGCATACGGTGGACGAGTTCATTTCCACCGATGATCTCGAAAAGGGAGCGGCTTTCTTTGAAAAATTCATCCGCGATCTCGCAACGAACTGACGTTTCCTAACGTAGTATCGCCTGAATTTCATGTCGTCTCTCCAAGGAAAAACACTACTCGTCACCGGTGCATCCAGCGGCATCGGCCGCGCGCTCTGCGAACTGCTGGTCGCCCGCAACGCGAATGTGCTGGGCGTGACGCGCAATCCCTCCGCCCTGTCCGAAGATGTCTCCCCCATCGTGGCGGACCTGACGAAGCGGGAGGATATCTCGTCCATTTTCCACGGCTTGGGGAAGATCGACGGATTGGTGAACTGCGCGGGGGTGGCCTATCTGTCCCGGATCATCGACGGCAATCCGACGGACTGGGAGGAAATGTGGCGGGTGAACGTGATGGCGCTCTCCCAGTGCTGCCAGCTCTCGCTGAAACATTTCCCCGCCAACGGTGGCCGGATCGTGAACGTCTGTTCCATGAGCGGGCACCGCGTGCCGCCGACGGGTGGCTTCTACGCGCCCACGAAGTTCGCCGTGAAGGCGGTGACGGACGCGCTGCGCAGCGAGCTGAAATCGATCGACTCCCCCATCCAGGTGGGATCGGTTTCCCCGGGGTTCGTGGACACGCCGATGCTGGAGCAGTATTTCCGGGGCCGGGAGGAAACCCTCACCAAGACGAAGGCGGCGATGAAGATGCTCGATCCCTTTGACGTGGCCTGGACGATCCTGTGCATCCTGGAAGCGCCGCCGCACGTGGAGATCGGTGACATTCTCGTGCGTGGCAGCGGCCAGCATATGTGATGCGCTCACTCGATGGCCGATGTCTCCAGAACCGTCAGTCTGTAGAATGCCTTTCCGTCAGGAGGAACATCGCCATCAACCACGGTGTTGAGAGGCGGTGACGCTTCTACATCCTCCACGATCATCGTCCAGTTCCGGAGATCATAGGATCTTTCAAGTTTGTACCTGCGCCCGGGCGTCGGCACCCACGACACGGACACACCACCACCATTCTCAATCGGGCGCTGCGCGATCTCCCCGACACGCAACATCGATGAAGAGTTCCTAGGATCCGTTCCAGCCAGATACTCATGCCGGTTGGAAAATCCATCCCCATCGGAATCGAGGTTGCTGTCCGCCGGATCGCTGTCGCTCAATCCGTTGGCCTCTTCCCACCACCTTGGCAGACCATCCCGGTCATCATCGATCCAGAGCAAAAGACTGAATTGAATCTCATTGTTCCCGGTGTCCACATCGCCCGACAGGCTCTCTCCATCCACCGTGACAACATAAGATTTTGCCCCTTCCGGATGACTGCCGGCAGGGAGATCCAGCGGAAACTCCAACACCTCTCCCGGAGCCACTTGGCTCACCACTTTCTCCACGAGCACCACTCCGCTCTCCCGCTCCTTGAGCTGGAGAGTCGATACCGGAGACTCGGGAGCGGAAAGATTCCTGACTTTCACCAGCACCCGCGCCGAACCATCGCGCAGCACCCTCCCGGACTGATATTCCACCTGGAGATTCACCCCGTTGAGGGGTAGCGAAAGCATGTTGTTTTCTTCATCCGATTCCGCAACCACTCCGTCCGGGTCTACCACCGCGAACACCATCCTCGCCACCGCCGGCTCCGGGATCATCCAGCCCACCGTTACCTCCGCATCATCCGAGGCCTTCAACCAGCCGGGTACGGTCGCGGTTCCGATCAATGTGCCACCTTCCTCCGGATTCCCATCATAAAAGGCCACCACCGCATCCTCCACCGCCACGTTGCCGGTGTTCCTGATCTTGGCCTTGAGCGTGACCGCATCACCCGGCAGGAAATCTCCGCCTTCCGCGGAAAGGCCATCTGGAGCAACGGCCAGATCCTTCACAAGCGCGCGCTTCGCCACCAACAGGTCCACCCTACCCGGCTGCGGCACGCCCTCCACCTCGACGACCTCACCGCCTTCCATTGTTACGGCTTTGGTTTCATCGGTGATGGCCACATTCAGGTAGGCCATCGTCAGATTCCCCGCTGCATCCCATACGGGGGCAAAAGAGGTCTCCAGATCGCGATCATCGGAAAGCCGGGTATCCAGTCCCCATGTGTCCGAGACCGGGTCAAAGACGCGGCAGTGAACATCCGAGCCCGTTTCCGTCATATCCTGCCAGATCACCAGCAGATTCCCACTGGGGCCGATGGCGAGGGAAAAATCCGCCGCACCCATACTGTCAGTCTCTTCACGCACCACCGTAATCGCGCCCTCCAGATTCCGCTGCGCAACCAAATCTCCATTGCGATTCCAGACCATGTGGATCTCTCCCGCCGTGTCCACCGCCACCCGGGCATTCAGATCAGAAAACGCATCATGGGTGAGACGGATGGGCGCGGCCCAATTTCCGTCCGCATCCATCACGCGGGCGAAAAGTTCCGAGTCCGCCGATTCGGCGGTGTCTCCATCCATATCGCGTCCCCATACAAAAACCGCCTTGTCGCCGCCTGCCGCCAGGGAATGGGAAGTGTCTCCCGTCAGATTCGCCGCAAGTGTCTGCGGCGTTTGCCACGTTTTTGTGGCCGCATCCCAACGCGTGACCTGGACTTCGTTGTTGGTCACGGCCCCCTCCGCACCTTCACCTGCCAGCTTGTTGCCCTGATTGCGGATCCAGGTCAAAACAGCACCGCCATCCGCCAGCGGGCCGGAGAGCCGGGGCTGGTGATCGACTACCGCATTGGAGGTCATGGCTACCGGCACGGTCCAGGTTCCGGTGGCGGAGCTCCAGCGCGACCACATGATCTCGATCTGCGAAGCCGTCTCCTCCAGATCCCCTTCGCTGAAAGCGGGATCTTTGAACTGTTCCCAGACCGCAATGGCATCGCCATTGCCATCGAAAACCACCTGCGGAGAAAACTGCCCGTTTGGAGCCGGGGCCACCGCCTCCGGAACGCTCCAGCTTGTACCATCATAACGGGTCCAGGCGATCTCCGTGAACTGCAAGGGATGATCCTCTCCTGTATCGCGGACATAGAGCAGCATTGATGAATGATCCCGCCCTGCCAGCGCAGGCTCCGCTTCGGGAAAGACATTCTCCAACAAGGGCAACTCCGCTCCGACAGGCATATCCGGATCGTTCACGATCATTCTCGGAATCCTGCCTCCGGGGTTTACCCCTGCTCCGGACCTTCCCATCCGGTTGAATGAACCAAGCTCCCCCGCACCTCCTGCCACGAATTTTTCCGCTCCCTTTGCCCTCCACTGACGTTCCATCGGCCGAACATCCCTCATTGCATTCCCCGCCGCTTCCAGAACATTGGCCGGGGATCTTGCATGCCGGACCGAACTCCCTCTTGCTCCGGAGCTGGGATAATCGACAAAAACGTATTGCAGATCGACGACCTGCATCCCCCACTTCGACACGTAAAGTCCTGCATACGCGCGAACCCCCACTTCCTTCAAAAAGTCACCGGGTATTTTAAAGGTGATCCGCGGCTCTCCCCCGACATAGAACCGGGCTTTGACATTGAAAACCTTCGGCTCGTAGAAAGCTTCCAACGGTAATCTGCCGGTCAACTCCCCCGATTTCAATTTGAATTCCGGCCACAAGCCCATGGCAAGCCTCCCTTCGACATTAGGCTTCAGCATCACCACGATCACCACGTTGTCCAAGCTCTCACGGAGCCGCGGAATCCGGCCAAGCACATTCGAGATACCGGGCGCCAACAGATCCAGAGGCCCGAAAGTTCCGAGCCGGAACTGTCCTGAGATGTTGAATCTCGGCTCCATAGTCACCCCATCCAGAGTGAATCCCTTCGTCGGACTGGCGGTGCCCGTGCCACTGAAATGGAATCCCGTACTGGCTGACACCTTGCCTACATTCAAGGTTGCCAGCGGATTTTCAACATCTTTTCCGAAAGACAACACCCATTGTCCACTGGGAATATGATAGCTCAGCTCCCCTTCCGACTGCACTTTGCCTCCGAGAGTGCCGATCACCGGCAAAGTCACCGAATCGCCAATCGCTGGAGCTGGAAACTTCACCTTGATCTTCACGGTGTGCAATTCCGTACTGATGTTTTCCGGTGACAGGAATGATTCCAACGCTTTCGGCGACAAAAACACGTATACGTTCCTCACCTCTTCCTCCGACGCCACCGGTTCCATACCCCCTTCTTCCGGGATTCCCGTCGCCACCACTGAAATCGAATTTGCGTCGAACTGAATACTCGGAGTAAAATGTTCGTCCACGGAAATGGTGGCTTCATATTCCGGGCCGGAACCATCAAGCGTTTCAACCAGAACCCCGTTGGCAAAAAATTGAACCGATTCAGGCCGGTGGCCGTTCCAATTCACCTTGGCTTTCGCGGTGCATCGAAGACCGCATTTCCAGAGAAGAAAACCGTCGGGATCCGGTTGCAGCCACTCCACGTAAGGTGCGTCAGTCTCCGGTTTGAGTTCGATCAGCCCCAGATCCACCTTGGTGTTTTCCCTGACTTCGACATGCAGAGGGTCAAGATAATCCATGAATCCCTCTTTCGCCGCCTTGAAAACTCCTCCCGCAAGGGGATCGACCTTCAACTCGAACATGCCATCCGCACCAGTCACAACACCAACGGATCCGACGCTCACCGTGACTCCTTCCAAAGGAGGAGGGGGATACGGCCAGTTACCATCCAATATTCTTCCCGTGATGGTGAAGCTCCTCCGGGTGTCAACTGTCGTGATGTTACCTAATACACCCGCGCCACGGGCCAACCGGAACCCCAGGCTAGCGTTGAAGCCGTCTGGAGAATCGAAGTAGTTGCGGCTAGAGACTCTGCATAATTCCGAGGACCTGTCCCAGGCACCGCCACGAATCACCCGGAAACCTGTAAAATCACTCAAAGCAGAACTACGCGGATCACTTCGGGGAGACGCCTCATAAGGTTCCCACCAATCCCAGCACCATTCCGCCACATTACCCGCCATGTCATACAAACCATACCCATTGGACGCAAGACTTCCAACAGGCGACGTATAAGGCTCTCCGTTCGTGCTGTATGCAGGATGAGCCCCCCCGTTACTCTGATCGCCCAATTGACCGAAATCAGCCCAGTAGTTGGCAAGAGCATGGCTAATCGTATTCCCCCACGGATAACGAGCTCCATTCAGACCTCCCCGCGCCGACTTCTCCCACTCCGCCTCCGTCGGCAGACGATACCCACTGGCATACCAACTGCAATCGGGGGTATTGTTCCCAGTCCTATACACCTCCCCACCTACCCTGTAACAAGGTGCCAAACCGGCTTTCTCGCTCCGGGCGTTGCACCATTTCACGACATCATACCAAGTGATCACATGCACCGGGTGATGAGACCCTTTGCTGTAATTCGTATCGCCATAGTGAGACCCGATCCCCAGATCCGTGTAGCCGTTATTCAGCCCCCAAGCTCTCACCTCGTCCCACAAGGACTTCGTCACTTCATACCTCCCCATGTAAAACGCACTCACATACACAGTGTGAACGGGAAGCTCCCCGCCTGTTTCTTCGACCGAATCCCCCATCTGGAAGTTCCCCGCTGGTATCAGAGAGAACTCTCCCGTCACCGGGGCATCTTTCGTGGCTCTCACCCGGAACCTCACTGCTTCCGAAACGTTCCCGTTCCAATCCGCCCCCGCATCCCACACCGCTCGGCGGTTCGCTCCCGCCGCCACCTCTGATCCCATCGCACCGATCACGGTCGCCAACGGCAGCGTCCACGTCGCCCCACCGTCTGCCGAGCCTTCAAAAGCCACCCGATACGGGCCGTCGTCACCTCCAAGATCATAATACACGTCCACCAGCTTGGTTCCCGCGCGCTGCGCCGCACGGACATTCCCCACGGTCTGAGCATAGGAACATCCTATCGCCAAAACCATTGCCACACAGACGGAAAGCAGGGGGAATCTCATAAGTCCGCCAAAGATCATGACCCACCATTCCATCTGAAATCAACCGCATTTCAGGTGAATCAGGCAGCCTCCGGTCGGAATCTCCTGCAACGATCCGCCCCGTGACATTCTCGTGCGTGGCAACCACCGGACACTTGTGATTCAATCGCGGCGGAACCCCATGACATTCTCCCGCGTCATCTTTAGCTTTCTCTCCCTTGCCGCATTCCTCCTCACCTCCTGCATCGACGGGCGTGAGGAGGTGTGGCTGGCGGCCGACGGCAGCGGGCGGGCGCATTTCCGCTACGACATCCCGGCAACGGCGGCGAAATTCCAGGGAGGGATGAAAGGCGTGGAGGAGCTGCTGGACTCCCTGCTGGCGGACTTTCCCGGCTCCACGCGGGAGGTGGTGGTAGACGGGGACCGGCTGAAGGTGGAGGTGAAGCTGGCGTTCAAATCGGTGGATGAGATTTCAGAAATGACGTCCTCCCTGGAGGGCCGGCGGGTTCCCGGATCGATGGAACATCTTGCCGGCATCTTCGATGTGAAGCGAGAGGGCCTGGCGGTGGACTTCACCCGGACGGTGTCACCCGGCAAGGCACTCCCCACCGCATTCATCCCGGCATCGGAGTTCCGCGACCGCAGGCTGACCTACATCCTCCATCTGCCGGTGGTGCCGCAGGAATCCACGGCCACCCGCACGGAGAACGGAGGGCTGACCCAGATCTGGGACCAACCGCTGTCCGCAGCGATCCGCAGGCCGGTGGTGATCCACTTCAAGGCGAAGATTCCCGTTCCCGGATGGATCATCGCGGCGGGAGCGGGGTTGGTGTCGGTGATGGCCGGAGGGGTGTTCGTGGTGGTGAGGAAAATGCGGAGGCGGGGGTAAGGAGGGTCCTTACTTGCCATTGGCGGGAGCCGTTGCATCCTCCCGGCATGTTTACTGGACTTGTTGAAGCCACCGGCACCGTTGTTTCGCTGACCTCGCTGGGAGAGCAGGCGAAGCTGCTGCTCGACATCCCCTTTGCCGGGGAGCTTGCCCTTGGTGATTCCGTGGCGGTCAACGGCTGCTGCCTCACCGTGGCTTCCTTCGAGCCGGGCGGCGTGACCTTCGACATCCTCAGCCAGACGCTGAAGGTCACTTCACTGGGCCATCTGGAGGAAGGTTCCACCGTCAATCTGGAACGCGCGCTGCGCGTCGGGGACCGGCTGGGCGGACACTTCGTGCAGGGCCATGTGGACGCCACCGGCGGCATCATCGGGATCAGCCCGCACGGGCAGGACCACATGCTGGAGATCTCCCTGCCACGGGAGATCCACCGCCTCTGCATCGACAAGGGATCGCTGGCCATCGACGGCATCTCCCTGACCATCGCGGAACTGCGGGAAAACAGCGCCGTGTTCTGGATCACCCCGCACACCTGGGAGCACACGCACCTCAGGGCGGCGGCGGAAGGCCAGCCGGTGAACCTGGAGGCCGACCTGCTGGCGAAGCACGTGGACAAGCTGCTGGCGGCACGCGCCTGAGCCGTCCCCTCCGCCACATGCCGGCGGAGGGTTTCCCTGACAGGCCTTACTTGAACAGCGGGTCTTCCTTGTTGCCCTTGCTGAGGAGGTAGGCCAACAGGTCCAGGATGTCCGTGTCCTTGCAGGTGTTGAGCAGCCCCGGAGGCATCATGCTGGTCTTGCTCTGCTCCATGGACTTGATCCGCTTGCGATCCACGGAGGCAATCGCATCCGGGTTCATCATGTCCGTGTTGATCGAAAGCCTGTCGCCGTTCAGGTTCATGATGCGGCCATAGACCTTCGAGTCGTCGTTGAGGATGATCTCGAGCTGGCCGTATTGGTCGCTGATCTCCTTGTTCGGCTCGATGATGTGGACCAGCAGGTCGCGCGGGCTGTATTTCCCCGCCACGCTGGTCAGGTCCGGACCGATTGCGCCGCCCTCACTGCCGAAGCGGTGGCAGACGAAGCAAGCGGTGGCGCCGAAAAGATTACGGCCGTTCTCATAGTTCCGCCCGCCTTCCAGCCCCACCGCCAGCACCGGGTCGATGTCCTTCACGGTCCACTCCTTGACGAAGTTCCTGCCCGCATAGTCGAACTCCGGTCCCTTCACCTCCGGCTTGGCGTCGATGAGCGGCTGGAGCTTCACCTTCTCCTCCTCCGTCAGTCCGGCGATGGCGTCTTTCTTGATGTCCGCCATGAACATCGGGAAGCTGGCACCGCCCTTGAGCAGCGGGGCGCGCAGGCAGACCCACTTGAAGAAGCGCTCGCGCAGTTCCGGCGTCCATCCGGCCTTGGCCAGCCGCAGGTTCTTCGCATGGGAGATCTGTTCCTCCTGCGTGGGAGCGGTTTCGAGGATGGCCACCGCCTTCGGCAGGAAATCCGCGTCCTTCAGATAGACCAGCACTTCCGCCAGATCGACATCCAGCCATGGTTCCTTGGTCGGGAACAGCGAGCTCAGCTTCTTCGCCACCTTCGCGCGCACGGCTTCCTCCGGCTCACCAAAGCGGGCGAACGCGAGCTGGTAGTCACGCACGTAGGTCTCGCGGTCCAGGCCTTTGAGCTTGGTGAAGTCGATGCGGTCCAGGGCGTCCAGCACCGGCCCCAGCAGGGCCTTGTCCCCTTCCCCGGCACGGCACAGCGCCATGAGTGCGGTCAGCGAGGCACGCGGATCTTTCTCCGCCAGCGCCCTGTCCTTCCACTGCGAAACCGGCTGGTGCTCGACGGCGATGCGGGCAGCGAAGCGGATCAGGCGGTCCTCATGGCCGAGATATTTCCATGCGAAGTCCACGGCTTTCGCGTCCTGCTTGCCATGGAAAGCCTCCAACTGGCGGCGGAGACCCAGCAATGGCGGTGCCGCCGGGGTGGGTGCCTCCGCTGCGGGAGAAACCGCCGTCACACGGTAGAGGCCGCTCTGCACGCGGCGTCCGCCGATGAGGAAATACATCGCCCCGTCCTTCGGGTTCACGGACATGTCGGTGAGGGGCAGCGGGTTCGCGGTGATGAACTCCTCGAAGTCCGCCTTGTAGCCCGCTCCGTCCGGCTTCAGGTGCACGGCATAGAGCTTCCCGTAGCTCCAATCCGCGATGTAGAAGGCGTTCTGGTATTTCGCCGGGAACTTCGTGCCGTAGCCGAAGGTGACGCCTGTAGGGGATCCCGGACCGATGTCGGTCACGGGGGGCAGGCCATCCTCCCAGCGCACGGGCCATTTCTTGGAAAGGGAGCGCCAGCCGTATTCGCCACCGCTGATCACCTCGCACACGCGGGTGGGGCGGTACCACGGCACGCTGAAGTCCCACTCCATGTCCGCATCAAAGGTGAAGAGCGAGCCATGTTTGTCGAAGGCGGCGTCATACTGGTTGCGGAAGCCGGTGGTGACCAGTTCCCACTCCTTGCCGTCCTTGTCGGTCTTCGCCACCCAGCCACCGGGGGCCATCACCTCGCGCATGAAACCACGGCCGATGAGCGGCGGGTCCAGCAGGTTGTCCTCCGCCCAGTTCTTCGGCACGCGGCTCTTGTTCATCTCCGTGATGGGGGTCTGGTTGCCGACCACGACGTAGAGTGACTTTCCATCCGGTCCCGGCAGGACGGCATGCGGGCCGTGCTCACCACCGGAGGGGGCGAACTGCCGGAGCTGCTCCACCTTATCAAGGACGTCATCCTTGTTGGTGTCCGTCACGCGGTAGAGTCCGCGCGGGTATTTGCCGGAGTTGGTGACCACATAGAGCGAATCGAACGCCCAGCAGAGGCCCTGCGCCTCGCCGAGCTGGACGGGGATCGGCTCGATCTTGGTGTCCTCCGGCTTGCCGCCAATGGCAGGGACCGTGACGCGGAACAGGCCACCGTATTGATCGGAAACGATCAAGCGTCCCTTGTCATCGAAGCAGGACACCACCCATGAGCCTTCCGTGGCCATCTTGACGGTATGCAGCAGTTCCACCTTGAAACCTTCCTTCACCTTGATGGCGCTCACCGGGGTGGCCTCCGGTTCCTTCACGTCCGCCACGTTGTCGAGGGTCTTCGCCTTGATCTGTCCGGCCCATGGTCCCTCGCCGGCCAGGCCGACGGCCACGGCGGGTGCCCAGCCACTTTCATCCAGGGATGCGGAGGTGTTCCAGTTCTTCACACCCTTCGCGGAAACTTTCCAAGAGGTGTCGGTGACAATCTCCTCTTTCTTCCCGTCCTTTTCGATGAGCAGCTTTGCGATGAATCCCGCGGCTCCATTGCCACGGTTGACCGCCTTCACGGCGATGAGGTTGTCACCCTTCACCAGGGCCGGGGTGATGTCCACGCTGGCGGGGTTTTCCCACTCCTTGCTCCCGGCCATTTTCTTGCCGTTCACGAAGACAGCCATCTCATTGTCACAGGTGGCGGAGAGGCGCACTTTCTCCCCTCCCTGCAAGGAAATCACCTTGCGGATGTGGAGTTCCTGCCCGTCAGAGCCTCCTTTTTTGTCCCAGATCCAGGCAGGAGTCTTCTCCTGGGCGTGGAGCGGGAGGGCGGATAGAAAAACGGCGGCCAAGGCAGGCCGCAGGAACAGGGACGTGGTAGGTCGCATGGGTTAAAGGGAAGGATGGGATCTAACGGTGAAAAGGTTTTCCAAATTTCAACACCCATCCAGAAAAAACCATTTTTCCAAAGAAAAACACAAATAATCCCATACCGCGTCACAGCTTTCACCTCCATGAAACTCACTCTTTCTGGCGGTTGCGCACAAATACTGCTTAGTTACGCGCGACATGACTCGGGAACACGAACGCCTTGCCGAAGACAAGGAGCGCGCGAAGAACTGGAAGCGCTGGGGGCCCTACCTCAGCGAGAGGCAGTGGGGTACCGTCCGTGAGGACTACTCGGAGCATGGGAACAGCTGGGCGAACTTCCCCCATGACCAGGCGAGGCGGCGGGCCTACCGGTGGGGTGAGGACGGCCTGAACGGCTGGAGCGACCGCCAATGCCACCTTTGTTTCGCCCCCGCCCTGTGGAACGGACAGGACACCATCCTGAAAGAGCGGCTTTTCGGGCTGGGCGGAAACGAGGGCAACCACGGGGAGGACGTGAAGGAGTGCTACTACTATCTGGACTCCACCCCCACCCATTCCTACACGAAGGCGCTCTACAAGTACCCGCAGGTCACCTATCCCTACACGGCCATCCGTGTGGAAAATCAGCGGCTGGGCCGCACCGGTCCGGAGCTGGAGATCGCGGACATGGGCGTGTTCGACGGAGGCCGCTACTTTGACGTGATGCAGGAGGTGGCGAAACGCACGCCGGACGACCTGCTGTGGAAGATCACCGTCACCAACAACGGCCCGGAGGCCGCGCCCATCCACGTGCTGCCCAGCCTGTGGTTCCGCAACGACTGGGTCTGGGGGAACGAACGGGACATGCCGCTGCTGAAGCCGGTGATCTCACTGGAAGAAGAAGGCATCACCGCTTTCCACGAAAAGCTGGGCACCTACCGCTTCATCGTCGGTTCACCGGACGCGGAGGATGATTTCCCGTGGCTGTTCACTGAGAACGAGACGAACAACCAGTCGGTCTTCGGCACGGAGAACCTCACGCCCCATGTGAAGGACGCGTTCCACAATTTCATCATCAAGGGCCAGGAGGAATCCGTTTCCCCGAACGCGAAAGGCACGAAGACGGCCGCCCACCTCCAGTTCATGGTCCCGGCGGGTGGCTCCGTGGTGGTCCGCTGCCGGTTGCACTCCATCAAGGAAGACAATGGCATCGCGGGGCTGGACCGGTTCGAGGAAACGCTGGCCGCACGCGCCGGGGAAAGCGATGAGTTCTATGATCAGGTGATCCCCTCCGGCATCTCCGCGGATGAGCGGATGATCTGCCGCCAGGGCTACGCCGGCCTGCTGTGGACGAAGCAGTATTTCCACTACGTGGTGGAGGACTGGCTCAAGGGCGACCCCGCGATGGCGAAGCCGCCGGCCAACCGCTACGAGGGACGTAACAACGACTGGCCGCACTTTTACGCACGCGACATCCTCTCGATGCCGGACAAGTGGGAATACCCATGGTTCGCGGCGTGGGACACCGCCTTCCACATGCTGCCCTTCGCTGCGATCGACCCGGACTTCGCGAAGCACCAGCTCCTGCTGCTGCTGCGGGAGTGGTACATGCACCCGAACGGCCAGCTCCCCGCCTACGAGTGGAACTTTTCCGATGTGAACCCGCCCGTCCATGCGTGGGCGGTCTGGCGGGTGTACAAGATCGCGGACAACAAGGGCGAGCGGGACATCCTCTTCCTGGAGCGGGCATTCCAGAAACTGCTGCTCAACTTCACCTGGTGGGTGAACCGCAAGGACGTGGAGGGTCGCCATGTGTTCGCCGGGGGCTTCCTCGGGCTGGACAACATCGGGGTCTTCGACCGCTCCTCATCCCTGCCCGGCGGTGGCCGCCTGCACCAGGCGGACGGCACCGCGTGGATGGCCTCCTTCTGCCTGACCATGCTGGCCATGGCGCTGGAGCTGGCCCTCCAGAAGCCCGCCTACGAGGACATCGCGTCGAAGTTCTTCGAGCATTTCGTCAGCATCACGGACGCCATGAACTCCCTGGGAGGGACCGGCCTGTGGGACGAGCAGGACAGCTTCTACTACGACCAGCTCATCATCGACCATGAGGACCCCATCCCGCTGCGCATCCGTTCCCTGGTCGGGTTGCTGCCGCTCTGCGCGGTGACCGTGCTCAAGCAGAAGACCATCGATTCCCTGCCGGGTTTCCGCAAACGGATGGACTGGTTCCTGACCAACCGTCCGGAACTCCTCAAATACATCACCGTCCGCAGGGTGCCCGGCAGCAAGAACCCGGGCCGGTGCCTGCTGGCCATCCCTTCGGAGGCACGGCTGCGGAAGTGCCTGGAGCGCATGCTCAGCAAGGAGGACTTCCTTTCGAACTTCGGCATCCGCTCGCTGAGCAAGGCCCACTGGAAAAAGCCGTTCGTCTTCGAGCACGCGGGCCAGCACCACGAGGTGGCCTACACGCCCGGAGAGGCGACCACCGACATGTTCGGCGGAAACTCCAACTGGCGCGGGCCGATCTGGTTCCCCATCAATTTCCTGATCATCGAGGCGCTGGAACGTTACTACTACTTCTATGGGGACACGTTCACCATCGAGCATCCCACCGGCTCAGGAAAGATGAAGACCCTGCTGGAAGTCGCCATCGATCTCTGCGACCGGCTCATCTCCCTGTTCATGCCGGATCACAGGGGCTACCGGCCTTGCTTCGGTGACGCGGAACGCTACACGGACGTGCCACACTGGCAGAATCTCCTGCTGTTCCACGAATACTTCCACGCGGAGACCGGAGAAGGACTGGGAGCATCCCACCAGACCGGCTGGACCGCCTTGGTGGTCCGCCTGGTCCGCGAACGGCGCGAGAAGCTGGTGAACCCGCAGAGCATGTGCGCCATCCAGGGAGGCAAGGAAGTGAATCCGGTGAGGTGAGTGAGGAGGGAGGGACACACCTGTCCTCCCTCCTTACACCCCCAGGAAATTCCGGATGAGGCGGAGGCCGGCTTCCTGGCTTTTCTCAGGGTGATACTGGCAGGCCAGCAGGTTCGGCCTTTCGACCGCCGCCGCGAACTTTTCGCCACCGTACTCGGTCTCCGCCGCGATGATGGAATCATCCGCCGGGACGGGGAAGTAGGAGTGGACGTAGTAGAAATAGGGTTCGAGGCCGAGGCCCTGCCAACTGCCGGATTCCGCCCTGCGGGGAACCACGGAGTTCCAGCCCATGTGGGGCACCTTGACCCCCGGTTGGTCGGTGAAACGCTTCACCTGGCCGGGCAGGACGCCGAGACCGGCCACACCAGGCGTTTCCTCGCTCCATTCGAAAAGGATCTGGTAGCCCAGGCAGATGCCCAGGTAGGGCTTTCCGTCCAGAACCCACTGGCGGATCGGCTCGATGAGGCCGCGCTTCGAAAGCTCGTCCATGCAGTCCCCGAACGAACCGACACCCGGCAGGACCAGGTGGGTGGTTCCTTCCGGAATTCCCGGGCCGGAGGTGATCTCCGGTTCCACTCCGATGGCACGCAGCGCGTTCGCGACGCTGCGGAGATTCCCGGCGCCGTAGTCGATGAGTGAAACCTTCACAACGCCTCCTTGGTGCTCGGGATTCCCTTCACCCGCGGGTCGCGTTCGCACGCATCCCGCAGCGCCCGGGCGAGACCTTTGAAGATCGCCTCGGCGATGTGGTGGCCGTCGCGGCCGTAGAGAAGCTCGACGTGGATGTTCGCGCGCAGATTGGACGCCACGGCGCGGCAGAACTCCTCCACCAGGGTGAAGGGCATGTTCGGAGCGGACGCGGTGTTTGCTGGAGCGCGGAACTCCAGGTGCGGACGGTTGCTCAGGTCCACGACGACACGGGCGAGCGTCTCATCCATGGGCAGATAACAACACCCATAGCGACGGATGCCTTCCTTCGTGCCCAGCGCCTCACGGATGCAGTCACCGATGACGATGCCGGTGTCCTCGATGGTGTGATGCCCGTCCACCTCGATGTCCCCCACGGTTTTCACGTTGAGGTCGAACAACCCGTGCTTGGAAAACAGCGTGAGCATGTGATCAAAGAACGGGATGCCGGTGTCGATCGACGAAACTCCGGATCCGTCCAGGTCAATGGACAGTTCGATGGAGGTTTCAGCGGTCTTCCGGCTGCGGCTGGCGGTACGGGATGCTGGCATGGTGTGAATCAAAACTGGGCGCCCTTGGCCTTGGCGGCTTCCTTGAGCATGTCAATGTATTTGGCGGGGATCTCATACTCCCCCCCCTTTGAAACGGTGTCCTGAAGGATCTGCGGATCACTCTGTTCACCGATGATGCGGACGATGTTGCGATAGACCTTCCCGGCGTCCTTGCCGTTGTCCTCGATGGTGTCGTCCATCTCGTCCTCGATGGTTTCCAGGGCGTCCTCGAGGGAGTCCTTGTCGAACGGATGGGTCGCGCCCCAACGCGGTTTGGAGCTCCTGTCAGCTCCGGCGGATGCTTTCACCGCGGCCAGTTCCTCCTCAAGGGCGCGCTCGGCATTCGCGCGGGCTTCCCCGGCCATCCGCGAGAGGCCGACCCGGCGTTCCTCGGAACGGGCGTCAAAGGTGGCCAGTTGTTCTTCGATCTGGGCCTTGTAAGCGCGGAGGATCTGTCCTTTAAGGGGAAGGAGCGCACGGCGGGAAGCGGTGAGTTTGAAATCCGTCTGCAGGCGGTCGATGCCGCGCATCGCGGAAAGCAGGTCACCGCGGGCGGCGGCTTCCCGCACGCGCTTTTCGATGATGCGGGCGTCAATGTCGTAGGCGTCCGCAGCGTATTCCTCCGCGGGGATGACCTTTCCTTCGAGCTTGATACCTCCGGCGGAGGTCGCCCCGAGCTCGGACTTCAACGTGGCGAGCATGGTTTCCGCCTGTGCGACCAACGGACTCTTCGGGTTTTCCTTGATGAATTTGCCGACCAGGGCGATGCGGCGGGAGTATTCATCCGCCCCCGTCAGATCCGGCACCGGCACCAGTCCCTTGAGGGCTTCGAAAGCGACTTCATCCGTCTTTTCGGGGATGATCTCTGCCACATCCGCCTTTGCGACCGTCTTCTCATCACGGATGCTCTTCGTGACTTTCACGGAGAGGACATAGGAGTCGTCGTTTTCCTTGAGGATCTTCGCGTCCAGGCGCTCGCCATTCTTCAGGACAAAGGTGTCGGCGGAAGAACCGGCGGACATCAGGACGCAGGTCAAGGGGATCAGGGTGGTGAGACGGAGTTTCATGCAGAATCGGGTCTTTTTGGGAATGATGGAGAATCCGGGTTGTTAGTCTGACAAGTACAGTTCCTTCAGCAGATCGGCTGGATTGGCAATCAATTTCCCCGTGCCATCGGGAGATATGACTCTCACCGATCCGGCGGGAATTCCATCCGAATCTTTCGCAATCGCCCGCGGGAACCATTGCAGGGGAAGCCGCGACACGGTGTCCGCCATCTCCGGGGACAGCCCGCCGCCGAGGAGGATGGATCTCGAGTGATGCTCCACCAGCGCGGCGATGATGGAGTCGGTGTAGAGGACCGGGGCGGTGGCGGCCGCGGAGGGCAGGGGTTTGCCCAGCTTGCTGAGGGATTCACGGAATTCCCCCTTGGCCCCGGCCGCGCGCGCCTCCATCAGCGCGAAGAGTCCGCCGGTGCTGTCATCATAGACCCGGTAAGCGTCCACAATGGGCAGGTCCAGCACCGCGGCGGCGGGGGATGTTTCCACCAGGTTGCCGTCATTCATGAAGTTCGCCGCCACGGTCCGGACGATGGTTTCCGCCCACGCCAGGGAAGCGGGGTCGAGGGTGATGTCCGCGACATCCTGTGCGGCCTGTCCGGCGAGGACATGGACGAATGCGCGCGCGTCGGTGACGGAGCCCCCCCCCTTCCCGGCAACCGCCTTCAGGACGCCATCCTTGAAAAAAGCCCGCCATGAGCGCTCCAGCAGCGCCACCGCCTTTTCACGGTAAGTTTCCCCGCCGGTGGCGGTGTAGGCTGCGGCGTAGGCGGAGACCATCCTGAAGCTCGCCGCCGCATTCGGCGTCTGGTCGGCCGGGACTTTCTTCCACCGCGCGGCGCGGATGGCCCGGAGAGTTTCCTGGGATTTACGGAATCCCGCTGAGAACGCGGCGGCATCCACCCCCAGTTCCGTGGCGGTCTTCTCCAGCGGCTGGCGCAGCGAAAGGGTGTTCATCCGGAAATATCTCCGGGCGCTGTCGATCTCCGGCGGCAGGTTGCCGAGCTCCTGCATGCCGGTGGCGGAGATCCACCATCCGGCATCCTGTTCGGGGAGGGCATCACGGATCTCCCTGACGCTCCACATCCAGTCCTTCGGAACGGTGGAATTCACCGTACCGAAGCGGAACAGCCCGTCCTCCCCGGTGAACCGGCGCTCCGCGAACGCAAGCACGCCGAGCGCCCGTTCAAGGGCCAGTCCATCCCCGGTCAGGCGATGGGCGCGGAACAACGAGGCCGCCACCTTCGCCTGGTCCGGGCAATTCCACCCGAACATGGGAAGCGCCCAGGAGCGGTCCACCCTGCCGGAGAAAACCCCTCCTTCCAGCGGGTCGAACATCGCGCTGGCCAGCAAATCCCTGAGCATTTCGACGCTGGTTTCCTTTCCGCGCTCCTTCAGGGATGCGGGCACCCCCGGCAGCATGCCGGAGGCCACCGCCACATCGAGGGGGCCGACGGGGAAAAGCCCTCCCGTTTCATCCATGGTGCGTGAGACGGGATCATAAAGGGACATCAACTGCCGGGCGCCGTTGAGGCTATCCATCGCCGGATCGGAGGAAGGGGTGATGCTTTTCTGTATATCGGCCAGACGTTGGCGACGGTTGGAATTGTCCAGGGCGCTGTTCCGCCGGACGTAGGCGGGGTCGTCCTTCCACATCCGCTCCACCATGCCGTGGGACTGGAGGAACAACTGTTCCGTCTCCTCCTGGCTGGCGCCGGAAATGGGGATCCACGCGACCGGATTCCCCTCCGGTGTCATCCAGATGAAGACGGGCATCTGGAGCTGCCGCTTGATCTCCCGGCAGAGGGGATCCACGAGCAAGCCCATCTCCCTGACCACGTCGCCATCGACGAGGACGGGCACGTAGGTTTCACGGATGGCCCTGGCGATGACGGGTTCTTTCTCCAGACCACGGAGCGTCGCGCTGAAGTCCTGCTGCTGGGGCATCACCACCACCGCCAGCACCAGCCGCTCCGCCTCCCCGGCGGCTTTGAAGACTTCCCTGCCCCACGGCTGCCAAGGGATGGAGGAGGCGGCCTGCGACTGATAGACCGGCCCGTCGATCCCCCCCAGACGATTTTCCCGCAGAGTCTCCGGAACGGCGGCGGGCGGCGCGGAGGATGCCTGTTTCCTGCTCCGGCATGAAACGGTGCAGGCGGCTGACAGCAAGAGAACCAACGCATACCGGCAATAACGTCTTGGAGGGGAGATGGTCATTGGTCGTGCGAGGAAACCAGATTCACCTCCAGCCGCAAGTAACAATCCGTGGGCGAAGAAAAGACTTCCGGTGCGCCCCACGGCGGATAACCTCACCGAAGATTTTTCCACACGTGATCAGTATTGCGATTTCCAGTCAGAAAGGCGGAGTGGGCAAGACCACCGTCTCCATCAACCTCGCGCACGCCTTCGCCCGGGCGGGAGTGAAAACCCTCCTGGTGGATGCGGATCCCCAGGGTTCCGTGGGACTCTCGTTGACCCGCCAGTCACGGTTGCTCACCGGCTTCTATGATTTCCTGGCGGATCCGGCCATCCCGCTGGACCGCGTCATCGTACCGACACGGCTGGAGACCTTTTCCCTGGTCGCCAGCGGCCAGGCGAGCGACTATGAGACGGGCGGAGCCGGCATGGGTTCCCACCTCGCGCGCGTCCGTGCGTTCCTGCGGAATGTCAGCGCGCGCGGCTTCGACCTCTGCCTCATCGACACCGCCGCCGGACTCTTCGGAGTCACGGGCGATGTGATCGCCTCCAGTGACGCGGTGATGATCCCGCAGCAGTCGGAGCCGCTGGGCATCCGCTCCGTGCCGAAGCTGCTGGAGGGCCTGAACCGCCTGCGGGTGATGAATCCGCGCCTGACGGTGCTGGGCGTGGTCCTGACCATGGTCCAGAACGACCTGGCGGAAAGCCGTGAGGCGGCCACCGCCCTGCGCGCCCTGCTGCCACCGGAGATGGTCTTCAACACCCAGGTGCCGCGTGACGGTCTCTTCGTCCGCGCCAGCGCGCGGGGCCTCCCCATCGGCGTGCTGGAGGAAGGCGCCGGCGCGCAGGTGGTGTTCGACTCCATGCGCTCGGAGATCGAAGCGAAACTCGACATCAACGCCGCTGGCGGCGGCTTCCGGAGCTGATGAACCCGATCAATCCATGGGTGGACGCGGATGAGGTGCGCCGCATGGCCGAGCGGTTGCTGGCCCCCGCGCACCAGCCGGATCCGGGTATCCGGGATGCCGGGTTCGACTCCTGTTTCATCGGCTACGCATCCGGCGCGCCGGTGAACACACCGCCACCACAGGCGGCGCCGGCCCCTGCCGCTCCACCACCGCCTCCGGTCACGATCGAGCGCACGGTCACGCCTCCGCCCGCGTCCGCGGATGTCATTTCCTCCCCTTTCCACACGGTGACGGAGTCCCGCACGGTGGCGCGGGGTCCGTTCCTCGACCGCATCACCCGCTTCCGCGACTGGTTCGCCACGGAGTTCTCCGCCACCGGGATCTTCATCCTGGACCGCGAAGGCGCGGTGATCTTCGACGAGAACGGAAATGAGAAGCTCCACTCGCTGGCGCGGAACCTCGCGCTGGCCTCCCGCAAGCCGGGGGCGCCTCCGGCGAACGTCCGGCTGAAGATCGGCACGCGGGCCATCCTCGAGGTCATCCCGGTGGACACCGCCTACGGTTACCTGGTGCTTGCCGCCATCGTCCCGGACATCCTCCTTCCACCAGCAGTCGCCGCGGTGATGGATGGGTTGGCAAGGGCGGCGTCACCACCCGGCGCGTGATGGGCGGCCATGCCCGCAGCATTCAGGTCACCTTCCGGTTCTGGACGTAGAGGATGGCGCTGGAGGCGATGCCGCAGCCGATGACCAGCAGGATGAGGACCGCGCCGGAGTAGCGCTGGGTTTCCACCTGGAAATCCTTGCTCTCCTTTTCCATTTCAGCCTGGGTGGAGATTCCGGAGGCTGTTCCCTCCGGCCCCGCCGCCTGCTTGTGGCTGGTGAAAGGTAGCGGCTTCTTGAGGGCGAGGAAGATGTTCCTCGCTTCCTTGTTCCGGTAGTCGTTCCGGAAGGTCTCCGCCTCACGCACCATCAGGTCGATGCGTTCGTTGACAAAGAACTCCGCCGCGGGCCGGGCTTGATCCTCATCGTCCGGCCAGATTTTCATGGTTTCCACCTCACCCTTCTTCCCTTCACGGGTGGCCTCCATGATGCGGGTGACGAGCGCCCCCGCTTCCTCAGGGGTGGCGGCACCGGCGGCCATGAGACGGCGCAGGCCTTCCTTCAGCAGTTCCAGCCGCTCGACGCCCGGGCCTCCCGCGGCGGCGTTGCCGATGTTGCGGTCGATGCTGCGCTGGAGGCGGACGCGCTCCACCTCAAAGGGATTCCGCGTGGCCTGGGAGACGATCATGGCCTCATAGGCATAGCGCAGCGGCATGATGCGCGCGGGCACCGGGGAGCCTCCCCTCTCGCGGTTCAGCCCGGCGTTTTCAAAAAGGCCGCGGTTCATTTCCCGGTAGGGCACCAGCGCCCCGGCAAGCAGCATCTGCGGGACCAGCAGCAGCGGCACGGCGGTGAGGGCAGCACGCTCCGTCCTCACCAGGGTGGAAACCACCACCGCCATGGCCGTACCGGCCCATGCGGTGAGCGTCATCCACAGCCAGTGATCCATCAGCATGCCGCGGATCTCCAGGAAGTGGTTCCCGACGATGAGGTAGGCGAGGCACTGCATGGATGCGACCAGGCCGAGCGCGACGAACTTGGCGATGATGTAGGAAGTTCCGCCGGGCTGGCAGTTCCGCTCCCGCCGCAGTACGGCGCGGTCCCGCAGCACCTCCGTGGCGGAGTTCGTCAGGCCCAGGAACATGGCCACCGTCACACTGAGGAACAGGTAGGCGGGGATGTGCAGGGCGGTGGAGAAATCATACGGCCCCTTCGGCGACGAGCGCAGCGTGATGGAGATGAGCGCTGCCAGCAGCGGTGCCTCCAGGAAAGTGCTGTAGATGGTCCCCCGGTTCCGCACCTTCGACAGCAGCGAGCGCAGGAAATGGGTGGCGAAGACGGCGATGACCGCGCGCACCAGGCGGTTGGGGCGCGGCGGGACGGGCAGCCTTTCCTTCGATGAACGCTCCCCCAGCCGCGAGGACGGTCCGGTTTCCTGCGGCAGCAGCGACTTCAGCAGCGCCACGCTTTCGAACCTCTCCTGCCAGAAAGAAGACGGGAAACGGCGGGCGGCTCCGGTGTTCGACCCGCCGCCGATGGAACTCAGCGGTGTCTCCAGCACATCGAACACGAAGTCCGCGCCGAGGGGCGACTTCGCATGCACGGAGGGGTGGGAAATGGCCAGCTCCTCGCAGGCGTCCCTGAAATAGCCGACCATGCCGACCGGCGTGCCGAAGTAGGCCAGCCTTCCGCCGCTGTCCAGCAGCAGCACCTTGTCAAACAGGCGCAGCACCGGCGCACCCGGGCGGTGCAGGGAGGCGATGACAATCTTTTCCCGCGCCAGCGAGCGCAGTGTTTCCGCGACGTGCTCGGAGTCCTTCGACGAAAGGCCGGAGATCGGCTCGTCGAACAGGAAAACCTCCGCCCGGCTGCCCAAATCCAGGCCCAGGTTAAGGCGGCTGCGCTCACCGCCGGAGATGGTCTTTTCCCCGGGGGATCCCACCCGGCGGTTGGCGATGGTCTGGAGACCCAGTTCCGCGAGCATGGAGTCCACCCGCCGTTCATGCTCCGCGAGGGCCAGCGTCGGCCGCCGGATGGTCATGGCGTGGCGCAGGTGCTCCCGCACGGTGAGCTGCGGGTTGAGCGCCTCTTCCTGCGGCATGTGGGCGATGAAGGGGACCAGTTGCTCCCGGTGCTCGTAAAGGGGGATGCCGTTCAGCTTCACCTCCCCGCGCGTCGGCCTCCTCTGGCCGGACAGCACGGCCAGCAGCGTGCTCTTGCCACTGCCGCTGGGGCCGATGATGCAGAGCATCTCCCCGCGCTTCACCTCGAAGTTCACGTGGTCCAGCGCCCGGGAGTCAGGGCCGAAGTCATGGATCAGGTTCTCCACCTGGAGCGCCTCGATCTGCGTCCGTTCCTCATCGAGGAAGCCCTCGCTGAACCGGCAGCGCACGGCCTGGCTGCCGGAGAGGCGGATGAGCGAGCCATCCCGCAGCGGCACCTTTCCGCGGGCGGGGAAGCCATCGACCATAACGGGGCCGTCGCTTTCCTTCACCTCCAGCAAACCTTCCCCGAGCTGTTCGTCGAACTTGATGTGCATCACCACCCGCGGGGCGAGCTTCGCGCCGAGCAGCAGGTCCCCGGCGGAGAGCGCGGAGGCGTCGTTCGACACGATGTATTCCTGGCGTTCCGCAGCCAGCCGGAAGCGACGCCCGGACTGGGTGGCCATCCGCCGCAGTTCATTGATGGAAAGACTGAACTCGCCGGAGTCCGCCAGGCGCTCATGGTTCCGGCAGGTGACCACCTCGCCCTTTTTCATGGCACCCTTGCTGCCTGCGTGGATGTCGATGTCCTGGAGCGCCTCCACCTCCGCATCCAGGCCGAAACGCACCCGCATCACGCTCTGCCGGCCACGGGTCCGCTCCGCGGTGATGCCCTCATCCCCCTTCCGGAGGTAGATGGAGGGCGCGTTCCCGGTGCGCTTCACGTTGAGGAAAAAGATCACGTCCTCATAGCTGAGGGTCCACCCGGGCACCACCAGCGGCTGGCGCTCCCGCATGCGGAGGAACGCCCCCGTTTCCAACGACCTCCCGCGGATCCAGAGCGGCGCGACGCCGGTGTTCCTCACCAGGATGAGGTCTCCTGTGCGATAGACGCGGAACTCCTGGTCACGGGCTGCCGGGGGGAGGATGACGTCCGCATTCTCATAGCCGAACACCAGCCGCTCGAACGGCGGTTCCTCCAGCACCCCGTCCCCCCGCATCTCGCGCAGGATGGCCAGCCCGTATTCCGGCCGCCCCAGCCTGCGCATGAAAATTTCGAACGTGGCGCGGCTCCGCTCGGACTTCCCTGCGGCATCCACCAGGGTGAACAACTGGAGGCCCAGCGCCATCTTCCCCTGGTTGTCCAGCGTGTCCTTCAGCGCCATGGCCAGCCCCTGGAGCGGCCGGGGGTGCTTCACCGCACGCTGCAACCGCTTCGCCAGCCAGCCATGGTCCACCTCCGGGAAAGCACTGCGGAGCATGTCCAGGATCAGGTCCGCCTCCATGGGGCTGAGGATGTCATCCAGGGTGGCGAAGGCGGCGAAGGCATCCACCAGCGGCCCCACGTGGGAGTCCGACCCCGGACGCAGCGCCCGCAACCTTCCTATGCCCGGCACGGTCCGCAGCCACCCCAGCCAGCGCCCCCGCCGTGACGGCACGGCTTTCATCTTCCCGGGGGCTGGTTCGGATTCCACGCCCGCTTCATTGCCAGACGATCACGCCGCCCGCAAGAGTGTGAACCTGTGATTTCAAAAGGAAGACCTACCGCAGAGACGCAAAGGCCGCCAAGGGACGCAGAGATCTCCCCTTTATCCCTTCCTTTGCGATCCTTCGCGAACTCCGCGGCTTTGCGGTGGATCTCCCTCACCAGGCAGCTCCGGAAGGACGTAAAAAAGCAGTTTCCTTTTCACCCCTCTCGCTTATTCTCGGTTACTCCGGTTTGACGCTGGCCGGGAAACTGCTTCCCGCCTCTCCGTCTTTCCCTCCGGATTCCGTAAATCCATCATGTCTGATCAACAGAACAATCCCACCCCGCCTCCCGGACAGAACCGAGGCCCCGGCGACAGCCCCGGCTTCAACTGGCGTCTTCTCGGCCTCCTCAGCGTGGCGGTGGTGATCCTCGGCATCGCCTATTTCACCCCGGCCATGTCGGGGAATGCCGAAATTCTCAGCTATTCCCAGTTCCGCAAGGCATGGGACCAAGGCCGCATCGTCACGGATGAAGCTGAAAAACCGCTGCAGATCGTCACCTCGGACTCCTCCAATGATGTGACCATCACCGGCTGGATCTCCCCGGAAATGGTCCCGGCCCCGAACTCCCAGGCGGAGACCAGCACATTCCAGGTCATCCTCGACGCCGGCCTGCAGCAGGAAGTCCGCGAGATCGCCGGCGAGCGCGTCACCAACGTCCAGGAGGCCACTTTCCAGCCCCCTGCGGGCACCCGCACCCTCACCTTTGCGGACTTCCGCAAGGCCCATGCCCTCGGCGAGATCCCGGAGGACAAGGGCGGCGCGAATCCCCTGCGCATCGTCACCACCCCGGAGGCCACCATCCTCACCGGCACGATCAACAGCTACCAATACGTGGCGAAAAAGGACGCGCAGACGAACAAGGAGGAGGCCACCCGCCAGTTCAGCGTTCCGGTTTCCGGCACCATCCTGAAGGACCAGCTCGCCACGCTCCTCAGTTCGAAGGCGAAGTACAAGAAGGATCCCGCCTACCTGCGCAGCGCGATCTCGATGTTCCTGCCGTTCCTGCTGATCATCGCCCTGCTGTTCTTCCTGTTCCGCCAGCAGATGAAGTCCGCCGGACGTGGCGCGATGTCCTTCGGCAAGTCGAAGGCACGCCTGCTCACCATGGACCGCAACAAGGTCACCTTCAAGGACGTGGCCGGCATCCAGGAAGCGAAGGAGGAGCTTTTCGAGATCGTCGATTTCCTCCGCGACCCGCGCAAGTTCCAGAAGCTCGGCGGCTCCATCCCGAAGGGCGTGCTGATGGTCGGCTCCCCCGGCACCGGCAAGACCCTGCTGGCCCGCGCCATCGCCGGTGAGGCGGACGTTCCTTTCTTCTCCATCTCCGGATCGGACTTCGTTGAGATGTTCGTCGGCGTGGGTGCGTCCCGCGTCCGCGACATGTTCGAGCAAGGCAAGAAACACGCGCCTTGCCTCATCTTCATCGATGAGATCGACGCCGTGGGCCGTCACCGCGGCCACGGCATGGGCGGTGGCCATGACGAGCGCGAGCAGACGCTCAACCAGCTCCTCGTGGAAATGGACGGCTTCGACACCCAGGAGGGCGTCATCATCATCGCCGCCACCAACCGCCCGGACGTGCTGGACCCCGCGCTGCTGCGCCCGGGCCGCTTCGACCGCCAGGTGACCGTCTCCCTGCCGGATGTGAACGGCCGGGAGGAGATCCTCCGCGTCCACGTGAAGAAGATCAAGCTGGCCGCCAACACCGACCTCGCCGTCGTTGCCCGTGGCACGCCCGGCTTCTCCGGTGCGGAGCTGGCCAACCTCGTCAACGAAGCCGCCCTCCTCGCCGCCCGCAAGGGCATGACCGCTGTCACCCTGGCGGAGATGGAGGAAGCCCGCGACAAGGTCCGCTGGGGCCGCGAGCGCCGCTCCCTGGCCATGTCCGACAAGGAGCGCGTCGGCACCGCATGGCATGAGGCCGGCCACGCCTACCTCAACATGGTGCTGCCGCACACCCACCCGCTGCACAAGGTCACCATCATCCCGCGCGGCCCTTACCTGGGCGCGACGATGTATCTGCCGGACGGCGACAAGTACTCCACCCAGAAGAAGGAAGCGCTGGCCAACCTCATCGTCACGATGGGCGGACGGATCGCGGAAGCCTTCCACAGCGACGACGTCTCCAACGGTGCGTCCGGCGACATTCGCCAGGCCACCTCCCTCGCCCGCGCCATGGTCTGCGAGTGGGGCATGAGCGACAAGCTGGGCATGGTGGAATACGGCGACGGCGACGGTCCGGTGTTCCTCGGCCGCGGCGACATGGGCGGACGCAAGGTCAACTACTCCGGCCACACCGCCAAGGTCATCGACGAGGAGATCAAGGGTTTCATCGACAACGCCTATGCGGAAGCCGAGCGCGTCCTCACCGAGAACCGCGAGGTGGTCGAGAAGATCGCCATGGCGCTGCTGGAGTATGAGACGCTGGACGCCTCCCACCTCCGCGACATCATCGACTTCGGCGAGATGCGCAACCCGCCTTCCGCCCCCAAGCCACCGCCAGTGCCGGATGAGCTTCGCAAGAAGCCCGCCCCGAAGGCGACCGGCGACGACCGCCCGGACGACGGCACGCCCATCCCCGGTGCCGTAGGTGCCCCGGCCTGAGACCTTGGAACATTTCCCTGAACGCCGGTCGGAAGACCGGCGTTTTCAGTTAAGGAGGGAGGACACTCTTGTCCTCCGGCTGCAACCGGAACCAGTAGCAAAGCATCTCACGATAGATCCACTCATCTTTGGCGACGCCAATGCCGCCGTGCGACAGGAGTGTCGCACCTCCTTACTCCCGTCATGCTGAAACCTGCCTCTCTCGCGCTTCTTTTCACAATGGTGGCTGCGACGGCGGAGCCACCCACTTTCCGCAATCCTATCAATCCGTCCGCGGATCCTTGGCTGGCGCATGCGGAGGGCAGCTACCACCTCACCACCACCTCCGGGAACCGTGTCCAGCTCTGGAGCGCACCAACGCTCGCGGAGCTGAAGACCGCTGAACCCGTCACCCTCTGGGAAAAGGGCAAGGGCGTATGGGCGGCGGAGTTCCACCACCTGCCCGGACCGGATGGCACCCGCCGCTGGTATGGCTACTTCACCAAAACCGATGACCGGGACATCGACCATCGCATGTGGGTCATGGAAAGCACCACCGCCAGCATCCGTGGTCCCTATGCCCCGCCGCGGCAGATCCTGACCGATCCGAAGGGCGAATTCTACGCCATCGATGGCCACGTTTTCGAACACGGCGGGCGGCACTACTTCGTTTGGGCCGGGCATCCCGGGCACCGCCTCTACATCAGCCTGATGAGGGACCCCTTCACGCTGGAAGGGCCGCGTGCCATGATCCCGGCGTCCGGCTTCGGCTGCGAGGAGGTGCGCGAGGGTCCCTTCGTCATCCACCACGGAGGACGCACCTTTCTCACCTACTCCGCCTGCGACACCGGAAAGCCGGACTACCAGGTGGGCTACCTCTGGCTCCCCGCCAATGGCGACCCGATGAACCCCGCCTCATGGTTCCAGCATCCCACTCCCCTGCTCTCCCGCAACGACGCCGCCCGCGCCTACGGCCCCGGCCACCATTCCTTCTTCAAGTCCCCGGACGGCAAGGAGGACTGGATCGCCTACCACGCGAAAACCACCGACATCTTCACCTACAAGGGCCGCACCTCACGGGTGCAGAAGCTCACTTGGGACGCCGATGGATTTCCGGAAAAGGTCGTGCCGGTGCCGTTGGAGGCGGAACTGGCGGTGCCGTCAGGTGAGGCTCCATGAAATTTCCATCGGGCGGTCCCGGTAGAGGATAAATCCATGCAACGACGTCAATTTCTGGCCACCACCATCTCACTGGGGGCCGCTCCATTGCTTGCCCAGACAGAAGCCAACAAGAATCCGGCTACCAAGGAACCCGCCCCCGTTTGGCACGACCCGAAGACTTGGGGCGTGGAAGGACGCATCTGCGGGGACGCGGCCCGGGAGCGTTGGTATGATCGTCTTCCGGCGGACGCCAAGGCCAAAGTGACCGAACCTGTCTGGAGGCTCGGCAGGCACAGTGCCGGCATGGCTGTCCGGTTCCGGACGAACTCCCCCATCATCCATGTCCGCTACAAGCTGCTGCTCGACACGCTGGCCATGCCGCACATGCCGGCCACCGGTGCGAGCGGGGTGGATCTCTACGCGAAGGCTCCTGACGGCAAATGGCGATGGGTGGCTGTCAACAAACCCGCCTCGAAGGACATCTCCACGGTCTTGATCCGTGGCGTCTCCCAGGAGGAGCGGGAGTGGATGATGTACCTGCCGCTTTTCAACTGCGTGGATTCGCTGGAGATCGGCGTCAAGGAAGGCTCCAGCTTCCAGGGACTGGCTCCCCGGACCGAAAAGCAGGCGATCTTCTACGGCACTTCGATCACGCACGGAGCCTGTGCCTCCCGTCCGGGGATGACCCATGTGGCGATCCTGGGGCGGCGGCTGGACATCCCCACCGTGAACCTCGGCTTCTCCGGGAATGGAAAGATGGACGCCGCCGTGGGCGACTTTCTGGTTCAGACGGATCCGGCGGTTTTCGTGATCGACTGCCTGCCCAACATGTCACCCGCGGAGATCACCGGACGCACCATCCCGCTGGTGAAGCAACTGCGCGCGAAACATCCCGACACTCCCATCCTGCTGGTGGAAAACAGGCGCCACACGCAGTCATGGATCGACTCATCCTTGCAGACGCTCAACACCGCGAAGCAATCCGCCATGAAGGCCGAGTTCGACAAGCTGAAGGAACAGGGAATCGGGAACCTCCACTATCTCGAGGGCGACGCCCTGCTGGGGGATGATTCCGATGGTGCGACGGATGGCTCCCATCCCAACGACCTCGGCTTCTATCGACAGGCAAATGCCTTCGAGCCGGTGCTCAGGAATATCCTCAAGCTCTGAGCGAGGCAAAGCTCCGGACTGGGACCGCGGGATTTATCCCGCCTCGGAGAATCCAGCCTCTGCGAAGCCAAGCGGGATGAATCCCGCGGTCCCAGTGGAGCCAGCGATGCTCCCCTTTTCACATGATCCGGTCCACCAGCGGTTCGCCGTTCTGGTATCTGCGGAAGTTCCCCAGGAAGTGGTTCACCAAGGTGAGCGATTCGTTTCCATGGCCACCCGCGGTGTGGGGGGTGATGTGGCAGTTGTCCAGCGTCCACAGCGGATGGTCGTCCGCCAGTGGCTCCGGCACGGTCACGTCCAGCCAGGCCGCACCCAGGTGGCCGGACTTCAGCCTCTCATAGAGCGCGTCCTGATCCACCGTCGTGCCACGGCCGATGTTATAGAAAGCCGAGCCGGGCTTCATGGTGGCGAAGCGAGCCGCATTGAAGTAGCCGACGGACTCCGCGTTGTCCGGCAGGATGTTGATCACATGGTCCGCCGTGGCCAGCACGCCGTCCACCTCCGCCGGGGTCACTACCCGCACGCCCTCGTCACCGCGCGGGGTGCGGCGCATGGCGACCACATCCATATCAAAAGGAGCGAGCATCTTCACCAGCGGCGTGGCGATGCCGCCGAAGCCGAGGATCAGCACCTGCTGGCCGCGCAGCGGGCGGTAGGAATTCCGCAGTGCCGTCCACTCCGGATGCCCGTTCGGAACGCGCAGCGCCAGGGAGGCCGGCAGGTTCCGCGCCTGCGCCAGCATGAAGGAAAACACGTGCTCCGCGCATGCATAGGCATAGACTCCGGAGCTGTTCGTCACCACCAAGCCCTTTTCCTTCGCATACGCGCGGAACTCCGGTGTGTCATAGCGGGTGAAGCCCGCCGTGCTGAGGTGGATCCACTTCAGCTTGGATGATGCCTTGATGCTCTCAATCAGCGGCTGGCCGAAGGCGATGTCCGCCTCCACGAACGCCGGATCCGCCTCCGCCTGCGACAGCACGGACGACGCCACCTTTTCCGGCAGGATCAGCCGATGGTGTGCCACGCCCTGCTTCAGGACTTCCAGAGTGTCGGCGTCCAGTTTCGGGTCGGAGAAAATCGTGTGGTCGGGCATGCCGCCAGCTTGGATGCCGCATCAGCGGAGATCAACCGGATATGCAGGTTCCCACCACCAGGATGGACGAATCCCGGACTGCACAGTGGGGAGTAGCGTCATGGCTGCGCCATGACGGTGGGGAAAACCCGCCTGGATCCGACGGGGCCGCATGGAGAAAATGCCATCCATGGTGAACTGGCATCGTAAGGTTGCATCGCTCCACCCCGCCGTGATGGCACAGCCATCCCGCTACGAAAGATGAGACCTGCGGCGAGACGCCGCAGCCGATCTAGAAATAATCCGAGTAATATGATTCCCTCGTCTCGTTCTGCTTCCGATGCCACAGCCCTCTGTCGATGGCGATGAGAGGCAGGTAAACCATCTCGCGAATCTTAATGGATCGAGCCTCATAAGTTGACCGGGGCAACCCGAAAGGCTCCCAGATTAACCCGATACGCTTTGATCGGAGAACCATCTCACCGTGCGGTCCCTTGCCCGCCCCGAAACCCATCGGCACATAAGCGCCATTTTTTGAACAGAACAGATAGCTGCCGACATAGGCCACCGCCAATCCCACCACCAGAAGAATGGCGGTCCTCCTTCTCATGTCAGTCCTCCAGCTTCAGTTTCTTCAGCTTCGGCTCGATGACGGCCTTGCAGTAGGGGTTCTTCGACTTGTTCTCCGCGTAGTAGTTCTGGTGGTAGTTCTCCGCCGGATAGAACTCGGGAGCCTTGGTGATCTCCGTCACGATGGGCTTGTCGAAGTTCGCCTGCGCCGCAGCCTTGGACGCTTCGGCGATCTTCTTCTGCTCCTCGGAGTGGTAGAAGATGGCGGAGCGGTATTGCGTGCCGACGTCATTCCCCTGACGGTTCAGCGTGGTGGGGTCATGCAGGTCCCAGAACCAGGCGAGCACGCGCTCATAGGTGATCTTCTTCGGGTCGAACACGACGACGACGACCTCCGCGTGGCCGGTGGTGCCGGTGCAGATTTCCTCATAGGTCGGCTTGTCCACCTTTCCTCCGGTGTAACCGGAGGTCACGGAAATGACGCCGTCCAGCCGTTGGTAGACGGCGTCCGTGCACCAGAAGCACCCCGCACCCAGCGTGGCGGCTTCCATTCCTTCGGGGATCTTCGGCATTTCGGCGCGGGCTCTTGCGTGGACTGGCATTTTCTTGGCGGGTTCGCAGTGGGCGAGCGCCGGAAAGAGGCACAGGAAGAGCAGGGCAATTCGACGCGTCATGTTCATACGATACACGGAAACGATAGAAATCCGGGAAAAATATCAACTACCATTCGATTCCCACCCCCGTCTCCGGGATCAGGATCTGTTCGCTGATGCCCAGGCGGTCCGCCTCCATCAGCAATCGTTCCACCGGTTCCTCATGCGGCTCATTCCCCAGGGGGAATGTCCCGTAGTGCATGGGGATCATGACTTTAGCCCCCAGTTCCGCGAAGGCCCGGACGGCCTCTTCCGGGTTCATGTGGACGTTCCGGCCGCTGGGTGATTCATACGCACCGATGGGCATCAGCGCGACGTCGATCTCCTGCCGCCGTCCGATCTCCCCGAATCCGTCGAAATACGCGCTGTCCCCGCAGTGGAAGACGCTCTTTCCACCCGCGCGGATCAGGTAGCCGCCGTAGTCCCGGTGGCGGTCATGGATGTAGCGCGCGCCCCAGTGGAAGCACGGCGTGTGGGTAACGTGCAGCTCATTGAACAACAGCTCATCCCACGCGCGCATTTCATGGACGGAGGAAAAGCCCAGCCGCTTCACCAGCGAGCCGCTGCCCCGTGGCACCACGATGCCTTCTTTCGCCTTCAGCACCTTCAGGCTTGGCTTGTGCAGGTGGTCGAAGTGGGCGTGCGTCACCAGCACCAGGTCCACCTCCGGAACCTCCCGCAGTTTCAGCCCCGGCTGACGCAGGCGTTTCACCGGACCGTGCCAGTTCGCCCAGTTCGGGTCCACGATCACGGAGTGCCCGGCGAACTGCACGAAAAACGACGCGTGGCCGATCCACGTGACCCGCACCTTCCCATCCACAGGGGCATCCAGCACAGGCGGGGAATGGCTGCCCGCCGCACGGCTGAACATGCCCGGGACGATGCGGTGCCGCCAGAACTTCAGGTTCCGGGCCGGCCAGCCTTTCTGTGGCAGGAGGCCTGAGTAGTGGGGGTTGAACCCCGGCGGGGGCTGGCTGTCGTTCGGGTTTCCCATGGTCGATTCCGTGGATTCGTTGTTAGGGAAACGCTAGCACCTATCCAGCGTACGCGCCTGCGATTTTCTCCGCCCAATCCTGAGCCCGGGAGGCGAAGCCCCTGTCATCCGCCGCGTAGAGGATGCCGCGGGATACGTTGATGACGTCCGGAGCGGACCGTCCCGCCGCCGCCAGCGACGCCAGATCCCCGCCCTGCGCGCCCAGCCCAGGCACCAGCAGCGGTGCGTCCGGCATTTTTTCGAGCAGTCCGCCCGCATTCGTCAGGCCGAAAACGTAGCCCACATCCGTCTTCCGGCCCTCTTCCTTCGCCCGCTCGCCCAGTGCGGTCACCAGCTCGAACACGGAGCGTCCGTCCGCCAGCTTCTGTTGCTGGAAATCCGCGGATCCCGCGTTCGACGTCAGCGCCAGCAGATAGACCGCCTTGCCCTCCCAGTCGAGGAAAGGCTCGATGGAGTCATAGCCCAGGAACGGATTGAGCGTCACCGCATCCACGTTCCAGTTGGAAAAGTAGCCCTGCGCATAGTATTTCTGCGTCTCGCCGATGTCGCTGCGCTTCGCGTCAAGGATGACCGGGATTTCGTCCGGGATGATCTTCAGCAGGTCCTCCAGCAACTGGATGCCCTCGATGCCCATGGCCTCGAAGTAGGCCATGTTCGGTTTGAACGCCGCCGCCCACGGTGAGGTTTCCCCGATGACCTGCGTCAGGAAATTCCTCGCGAACGATGCGCCACCATCCCCGGGCCGTGGGTCCAGTCCCACGCAAAGGCGGGAGCATGTGGTGTCGATGCGGCGCTGCAGGCGTTCGGTGAAGGTCATGGCGCGGAATATAAAAGGCCTGCGCCGCCAGTCGAACATTTCATGAAACGGAAAGCGGTGCCACGAGGTATCCGACAATCCGCCATGATCTCCGCCCGCACCCTCTTCCTCCTCGCATTTCTGGGCCTCCCAACCGCCGGAGCCACCGGACTTCAGGAAACCTGGCAGACCGGTTATGAGGGCAAGGACGCGACCGGCGCGCACGTGCTGGGCTACTGGAAATTCACCTCCGGCGCGGAGCTGCGGGACAGCTCCGGAAAAGGGCATGACCTCACCCTGTCGGGAGCCGCCACCGGGGTGGAGGGCCACTCCGGTGGGGGCCTGAAGTGCGGATACTCCCCCACCAGTTCCCACTCCGCCAGAGCCAGCGGCGGCGGCCTCAGCCCCTCCGGCCCGTTCACCCTCGAAATGTGGGTGAAGCCCGACCCCGGCGGCAGCCCCGCGGCCTGCCACCTGGTGGACAAACGCTACACGCCGGACAACCACACGGACTATGCGTGGAAGCTCATGGATGCGGAAAAATCCGGCCTGCGCCGCATGTCGCTCGCGCTCGGCTTCGGCTCCACGTCGGAGACCTTCCACTCGGAACCGATGGAGCTGAAGACGGATGGCTGGCAGCACCTCGCCGTCACTTATGATGCGAAAGGGACCGTCACCTTCTACCGTGACGGCTCGCTGGTCAGCCAATCCACCCGGCCCGGCCTAGGCGCGGTGAAGCCGGGACCTAAGAACCTCCACATCGGCGACCGGGTGGGCAGCACCTTTTCGGGATTCCCCGGCACCGTCGATGAGGTGAGGCTGAGCGAAGGCGCGCTGCGTTTTGAAAGCATCGGCCTCCAGATCCGGAGCACCCGCCATGTGTGGGAGCGCATGGAAAAGGCGGAACCCATCGTGGTGACCTGCACGAACCTCCAGCGGAAGACCATCACCGGGGCGCGCCTGACCATCATTTTGGGGGAGAAGATCCAGACTTTGGAAATTCCGCCGCTGGAACCCGGGAAGAGCCATGATTTCCCGATCCCCGTCGATACCACCCTGAAGCCCGCCGCCTACACCCTGGCCGCCCGCCTGGAAAGCGGCGGGACCACCGTGGAGAAGAAGACTCCGCTGGAGATCGTCCCCCGCCCGGCTCCGGCGATGCCCGTCATCCTGTGGGGCGGAGGTGACATCCCGCGCATGAAGGACGCCGGTTTCACCCATTACATGGCGCTTGGCGTGGACAACATGGGGGATATCTGGAAATCCCGCCGGGACCCTGCGGCGGTATTACCCGCAGGAATGCCGGACACCATCGGCAGGAACATGACCTTGCTGGATGACGCGCTGGCCGCAGGCATCCGGGTGATCGCCCGCGTTTCCCCGCGCGGGTATGCGGAGACGCTTCCCGGCATGCTCCGTGTCGGCAGGGATGGCAAGCCGCTCGCTCGGAAGGACATCATCGCACTGAATCCCGAACTGCCGCCTTTCTTCGAAAAGGTGGGCCGCAGCCTGGGGACCACCTATGGAGGCCATCCCGCCTTCAGTGCCACTCTGGTGAACACGGAGGTGAGGGACGCATCCCAACCTTCCTTTTCACCGCTGGAGGTGGACGCCTACCGTGCCTTTTCCGGCAGGGATATCCCGGCGGAGGTGCAGTCCCGCGGCGGTGTGGACTGGCAGACACTCGCGGATTTCCCAACGGATCGCGTCATCCCGGACGACCATCCCATCCTCAGCTACTACCGCTGGTTCTGGACCATGGGGGACGGTTGGAATGCCCTGCACAGTGCCCTGAGCGATGGGGTGAAAGCCACCGCCCGCCCCGGCCACTGGACCTTCCATGATCCGGCCGTGCGCCAGCCTGCCATCAGCGGCGCGGGTGGGAGTGTGGACGTACTGTCCCACTGGACGTACACCTATCCGGACCCGCAGCGCATCGGACTGGCGACCGACCAGATCCTGGCGATGAGCGAGGCCTCCGGCAAAGGCCAGCAGGTCATGAAGATGACCCAGCTCATCTGGTATCGCAGCCAGACCGCCCCGGTCACGAAGACCGCGCCGGATGATCCGGTGCCATGGGTGGACCAAGACCCGGATGCAGCCTACATCACCATCGCCCCCATGCACCTGCGGGAGGCATTCTGGACAAAGCTGTCACGCCCCGTCAGCGGCATCATGTACCACGGCTGGCAGTCGCTCGTCCCCACGGAAAGCGCCAGCGCCTACAAGTTCACCAATCCCAACACCGTCCATGTGCTGCGGGAGCTGCTCCATGACGTCGTCCGCCCGCTGGGTCCCACGCTGATGGCCGTCCCGGATGAACGTGCGGAAGTGGCGTTCCTCGAAAGCTTCACCGCCCAGATGTTTTCCAAACGCGGGGGCTACGGCTACAACAACGGCTGGCCTGCGGACGTCTGGCTGGCACTCCAGCACGCTCACGTCCGCACGGACATCCTCCATGAGAGCACGCTCCTCAAGGACGGTCTGGACGGACGGCGTTTCCTGGTCATGCCTCACTGCGATGTCCTCACCGCATCCGTGGCGGAACGCATCCGGCAGTGGCAGGCACAGGGCGGGAAAATCATCGCGGATGAACACCTCTGCCCGGCCCTGAAGGCGGACGTTCTTCTGCCCGCCTACAAGCGCACACGGAATGCCGCGGCGGACCGCACCGGCCTGCTGGCCATGGCCGGGGAGCTTTCCTCACGGATGACCGCCAGCGGCCATGTCCCGGCCGTCACGGCGGACACACCGGATGCCATCCTCCGCATGCGCCGCTCCGGAGATGCCCGCTATCTTTTCGTCATCAACGACAGCCGCGAGGCCGGCAACTACGTGGGCCAAAACGGGCTGGTACTGGAGAACGGCCTGCCCACCCAAACAGTGGTGACCCTCCCGCAGGACGCCGGCGCGGTGTATGACCTCACCCGCGGACGCCAGCTCCAGCCGCAACGTAGCGAAGGCGGCGCACCACAGCTCCCGGTGGATCTCGGGCCGTGCGATGGGCGCATTTTCATGATCCTCCCCGCCCCTCTCCAGTCGGTCACTGCTGATCTTCCGGACAGCATCAAGCGGGGTGAGACGGCCGAACTGCGCGTCCGCATCACCACCGGCAACGATCAACCGGTGAAGGCGGTGATCCCGCTGGAAGTGAGGATCCGTGACACCAATGGCAAGGAAGCGGAAGGAAGCGGCTACCATGCCGCGAAGGACGGCACGCTCGTCCTGCCGCTTTCCATCGCCACCAACGAGGACCCCGGCTCATGGGAAATCAGGATCAAGGAACTGGCCTCCGGCATGGAAACCACGCGTCACACGAAGGTGCGGCCATGATGCTCACACCTTCGCATCCAGCCATTTTCCCTTGAAATGGAGCCGTGAGAAGATCACCGCCTGCACCGTCAGGTCCGTCGCCAGCACGATCCACACTTGTGTCAGCGTCGGTGAGCCGAACTTCGCCAGCGCGCCCAGCACGCCGATCCGGAAGAAGATCATGCTGCTGAAAGCCCACCGCATGACGATGCCCGTCGCACCCGCCCCGCGCATGGTGTTTTTCAGGATGATGCACGTCGCATAGGATGGCTGCACCAGGCCACAGACGATGAGCAGCGGCGCGGCCAGCTCCACGTGCAAACCACTCCCGGGTGCCATCCAGCCGATGAGCGTGTGGCGGAACAGGATAAAAAGCAGGCCCATCACCCCCATCATCAGCACGCCGGAACCCCAGCACAGGCGCGCGGCCTTCACCGCCATGTCCTTTCTCCCGGCCCCCAGATACTGTCCCACCAGGGTAGCCCCTGCCGTGGCGACCGCGAATCCCGGCAGAAAGCTCATCGCCTCCACCCGGATGGCCAGAATATGCGCTCCCAACGCCCCCGTGACCGGCAGGGAAGCGATGACATGGATGCCGAACGCGTGGATGGACCACATGCCCGCGATCTCCAACGACTGCGGCGCACCCACCCGCAGGATGCGCCGGATGGTGTCCCAGTGCGGTTTCAGGATGCCCAGCGACCAGTGGAGCACCTCCGACCGCCATCTGCCCAGCAGGGATGCCGCGGTCAACAGACCCGCCGCCCAGCCGATGGTGGTGCCCCAGGCGATGCCCTCGATGCCGTGGCCACCCACCGGGGCCGGACCGAAGACGAACAGCCAGCTCAGCCCCATGTTCACCAGATTCACCACCACCATCGCCAGAAAAGGTGTTCGGGTGTCCCCCGCCCCGCGCAGGGCCGCATTCAGCGCGAACATGGTGCCGCTGAACGGACCGGACCACGCCAGCACCCGCAGGAACCTTTCCGCATACATGGCGGCTTCCGGACTGAGGCCGATCCAGCGGATCAACGTCGGGATCCACAGTTGGAGGATCACCAGTGAGACGCATCCGGCGATAAAGCCCAGCCAGATCCCCTGCCCCAGCGCCCGGTTCGCCAGTGCCTTGTCCCTCGCCCCGGTGGCCCGCGCCACCAGCGCCATCACGCCCGTGGCGATGGCCCCTTGGAGGATATTGAAAAACCAGCTCACATAGCCCGCCAGCGCCATGGCATCCAGCACCGCCACCCGGTCCGGGCCTGCCACCATCCGCCCCGCGATCAGCAGGTCGGTCAGTCCGACAAAAAACGCCAGCACCTGCTCCAACAGCGGCCACATCGCCAGGACCATGATCTGGCGCGGCAGCGACAATCCTGCCAGGCGGCCACCCAGACCCGCCGCGGCATCCGGATTTCCGCTGGGGTTGGGGATCGGCTTCGACATGCTTCGCGGGCGAGCGTCCATCACCCGCCGGAATCCGGCAATCTTCAATCCGGCCTCACCTCTGGCGGTGCTCTTTCATCGGGGGAAGAAAATTGAACCACAGATGAACGCGGATGGACGCAGATAAAGAGGATTGCGGGTCAGATTTCCGGGTTTCGATGGAAAGTGATCGCATTACTTTTCCCCAATCATTCTTCATCTGCGGTTAAAAATCCAGTCCCCGCCCTTTCCACAGGGGTTCTAGTCCCCCTTGCATCCCAACCGTCCCCCCCTTAGGCTTGCGGCGTGGCGAGCCATCCACCCGATTCTCCGATCTACCTCAACGGCCAGTTGCTGCTGGCCGATCCTTCGCTGCGTGACGGGATTTTCAACCGCTCCGTCATCCTGCTGGCGGAGCATTCCCCGGATGGCGGGGCGCTCGGACTGATCCTCAACCAACCCACCGGCCATGTGGTGGGTGAACTGCTCAAGGATTCCGATTTCAACGCGCTGCGCAACCTGCAGGTCTATGACGGCGGCCCCGTCGAGCGGGACCAACTCACGTTTTCCGCCCTCTGGTGGAACCACCAGCAGGGCCTCCGCTGGGCGCTCCGCATCTCCGCGGAGGAAGCCATCAAGCACTCCCAGCAGCCCGGCACCCTGGTGCGCGCGTTCATCGGCTACTCAGGATGGTCGTCCGGCCAGCTTGAGAGCGAACTGCGGCGCAACGCCTGGATCGCCACCCGCCCGCTGCCCGACCTGCTGGGGCACGACCATGACAAGTCGCTGTGGAAAGACCTGCTGCGGCCCCTTTCCCCATTCCACCGCCTTCTCGCGGAGGCACCGGAGGATCCCTTCCTCAACTGACTTTCCCTGAATCCACGATCCGTTTCATGTCCGACTCGCCACTTCTCTTCAGCACCATCGACGAAATCATCGCCGAGATCGCCGCAGGCCGCCTCGTCATCGTCGCGGATGATCCATCCCGTGAAAACGAGGCGGATCTGGTGGGAGCCGCCTCCCTCTGTACGCCTGAAATGGTCAACTTCATGGCCATACATGCCCGCGGCCTGATCTGCGCCCCTGTCAGCCCGGAACGCGCCGAGGCGCTGGATCTCCCGCAGATGGCCCGCCGCAACAACGAGGGCCAGAAGACCGCCTTCACTGTCAGCATCGACGCTGCCAAGGACATCACCACCGGCATCTCCGCCGCCGACCGCGCCATCACCGTGCGCCTGTTGGCGGACCCGGACTCCACCTCGGACTCCTTCGTCCGTCCCGGCCACATCTTCCCCATCCAGTCCGTGCCGGGCGGCGTGCTGCGCCGCGCAGGCCACACAGAGGCTGCCGTCGATCTGGCCACCCTCGCCGGCCTCCCTCCGGCGGGCGTGATCTGTGAGATCATCCACGACGACGGCACCATGGCCCGCGTCGGCAACCTTGGCGACTATCAGGCGAAACACGGCCTGAAGGCCTGCACCATTTCCCAGCTCATCGAATACCGCAGGCGGTCGGAGAAACTCGTCTTCCGGGAGCAGACCATCTCCCTGCCGACGGACTTCGGCGACTTCGACTGCCACCTCTACCGCGTCTTCACTGATGGCAGCCACCACCTTGCGCTCAGCCGGGGTGAGATCGATCCGGAAAAGCCGATCCTCGTCCGCGTCCACTCCGAATGCCTGACCGGCGATGTCTTCCAATCGAAACGCTGCGACTGCGGCGGCCAGCTCGCGGCCGCTCTGGAAAGGCTCTCCAACGAAGGCGGCGTCCTCCTTTATCTCCGCCAGGAAGGCCGGGGCATCGGGCTGCCCGCGAAGATCCACGCCTACAAGCTCCAGGAAGAAGGCCTCGATACCATCGAGGCCAACGAGAAGCTCGGCTTCGGCTCCGATCTCCGGGACTACGGCATGGGCGCGCAGATCCTCCATGACCTGGGCGTGCGGAAGATCCGCCTCATGACCAACAACCCGAAGAAGGTCGTGGGTCTCGAAGGGTATGGGCTGGAAATCGTCGAGCAGATGCCCATCAGCCTGCCGTCGAATCCGCACAACCACAAATACCTGGAGACGAAGCGGACCAGGATGGGGCATACGCTGTGAGTGAGGAGGGAGGACATTGCGGCAGAGCCGCTATGTCCGCTGCGCTCCCATTCCTGTCCTCCGGCTGCAATGGGAATCCATAGCAAAGGCAATCCCTAGCAGCATCCTCGAAGAATCTCCTTTCTTCTCTGCGCTTCTTTGTGGCCTTTGCGACTTTGCGGTAGATCTTTTCTGACTCGCCAATGCCGCCGAGGGACAAGAGTGTCCCTCCTCCTTACTCCACAACTCCTTCCAGCACCTCCGCCGCGATTCCCGTTCCTTCGTGCATCAGCACGATGTCCCCTCTCTCCACGGGCAGGATCTTCTCCAGCACCTTTGACGCATCTTTCTCCACCGCGTCAAAACCCCTGCGGCTCCATGCCATGACTTCCATCCCCAGTTCCGCCGTGACGGGATGGGTGAAAAGATTCCGGTGGCCCACCGGAGCGCGGAACAATCCGGGCGTCACGCCGGTGGCTTCCGCGATGACCTCCTGGCACTCCACGATCTCCCTCCGGGTGCGCCACGGTCCGGCACACCAGAAAGTCGCCTGCGGGTGGGTCATGGTATGGTTCCCGAGTTCATGTCCGCGCCGGACGATCTCACGCGCCAGTTCCGGATGCGCCCGCACCTTTTCCCCGATGAGGAAGAACACGGCCTTCCGCCCATGGCGGTCCAGCAGATCGAGCAGGACGGGCGTTTCGTCCGGACACGGGCCGTCGTCGATGGTGATGAGCGGAGGCCGGCCTTCGCGGAAATCCGTCACCGGCCCCAGCCATTGGCAGCGCGGACGCAGGACCGCCAGGCAATAGACCACGGAGATGGACATGCCGACGATGATCGCCCAGGTCCAGCCCCAGAACCAATGGTCCACAAAGGCGATGAGATGCAGGCCGAAGAACAGGGAAAGCCGCCAGACCATGCCCGGCCAGCCGGAGATCCTCATGGTCATCCCCAGCAGCAGGATCAGATGAGCCGCCGCATTGAGGGCGAAAACACCGAGCCACAGCCAGGCGAACCACGCGGCAGGGTTCCCGGCATCCTTCCGCCACCAGCCCCACGCGGTCAGAAGCAGCAGCCAGCTCCACCACTGGGCGGTGACTCTCTTTCCCGGCACGAAGAACGCCAGCACGTTCAGCACGATGAAACCCACCGGCAGCACCAGCAGCCAGCCCACCCACGGCCCGGTCCACCGCACCAGCCACTCGGAGATCGCGGCAAAGACCGTCAGCGCGACGACCCAGCCGAGCAGCAGGCGCTCCCCGGCGTGCATGGCGCGGAACTCCGTCCGCTCGAAGCCGTCCGCCACCCAGCGCCGACCGGGGCCTCCAAAGACCCGGAACAGCGCGGAGACGGCACGGTTTCCTCCGGCATCACCGCTGCCGGTCATTCCCATTCGATGCTCGCCGGGGGCTTGGTCGAAACATCATAGAGCACGCGGTTGATGCCCTTCACCTCATTGAGGATGCGGTGGCTGGTCTCACGCAGGAGCTGGTAGGGCAGCTCCACCCAGTCCGCGGTCATGGCATCCTCCGACACCACGGCGCGGAGGGAAATGGCCCACTCGTAGCTGCGCTCGTCGCCTTTCACGCCCACGGTCTTCACCGGCACCAGACCGGCGTAGGCCTGCCACACGCGGTCATACCAACCGTGCTCCTTGAGCTTGCCGATGAAGATGGCGTCGCAGTCGCGGATGATGCGCAGGCGCTCCTCATTCACCACGCCCGGGCAGCGCACGGCGAGGCCGGGACCGGGGAATGGATGGCGGTTGAGGATGTCCGCGGGAATACCCAACGCGAGGCCGAGTTCCCGCACCTCGTCCTTGAAAAGTTCCGCCAGCGGCTCCAGCACCTTGCCCTGCGCCTGCAGTTCCAGGATGCGGTCCACGCGGTTGTGGTGGGTCTTGATTTTGGATGCCTTCGACTTCGCGTTCGACGCGCTCTCAATCACGTCCGGATAGAGCGTGCCCTGGGCGAGCATCTCCGCATCCCCCACCGAGTCCCAGAAGACGTCGATGAACAGGTTGCCGATGATCTTCCGCTTCTGTTCCGGGTCATCCACGCCATCCAGCGCGGTCAGGAATTGCTCCGCGCAGTCCACCGTCTCGATCGGCACGCCCATGCGGGCGAAATTCGCGCGGACCTCGTCGCCCTCGTCCTTCCGCATCAGGCCGTGGTCCACGAAGATGGCGCGGACATTCGCACCGGCCTCGTTCAGCAATACGGCGAGTACCGTACTGTCCACGCCGCCGGAGACACCGCAGACGATCTGCTTCGTGCCGACGGTCGCGCGGATGCTCTCGATCATCTCGCGCTTGAAGTCGTCGATCTTGAACGGCAGCAGGTCCTTCGCGTGGGAGAGGAAGTTTTTCAGGATTTTCAGGCCCTGGTGGCTGTGGGTCACCTCCGGGTGGAACTGGATGCCGAAGCAAATGTCGCTCCACTGGAGGGAAACCGGCGTGCCATGCTGGTTGCGGGCGATGACGCGCGCGCCGTCCGGGATGACCTTCACCGTATCCGAGTGGCTCATCCACACCTGGGAGGAGGCGGAAACGTCTTCATACAGTCCGGTGGACTCCTCCACCAGCAGTTCCGCAGGGCCGTATTCGCGCCGTGAACTCGCCTCGACCGAGCCGCCGAACTTGATGTTCAGGAGCTGCATGCCGTAGCACACGCCCAGCACCGGCACGCCAAACTCCATCAGCTTTTCAAAGTCCAGGTCCGGGGCATCCGCCTCGCTGGTGCTCTTCGGCCCGCCGGAAAGGATGATGGCACCGGGCTGGCCGATGTCCGGAAAATCCTCGATCGCATAGAGCTTCGCGAAGTAACCCAGTTCCCGCACGCGGCGGACGATGAGCTGGGTGTACTGGGAGCCGAAATCGAGGACGGCGACGTGGTGTTGGTCGTGCATTGCTGAGAAAATTCTAAATTTTAAATCCCAAGCACTAAACGGAGATCTTTACTACAGGCTTCGAGCTCTTCGTTTCGGATTTAGTGCTTAAGATTTAGTGCTTAACTGATCGGTTGATAGTTGGTCGGCTCCTCGGTCATGACGATGTCATGCACGTGGCTTTCGCGGAGGCCGCCTGCGGTGATGCGGACGAAGTTGGCCTTCTCCCGCAGTTCCGTGAGGGACGAGGCACCGACGTAGCCCATGCCGGACTTCAGGCCGCCCATGAGCTGGAAAATGACATCGGAGAGGGCACCCTTGTAGGGCACGCGGCCCTCGACGCCTTCCGCGACGAGCTTGCCGGAGCTGTTCTGGCTGTAACGGTCACCCGCGCCTTTTTGCATCGCGCCGAGCGAGCCCATGCCGCGGTAGGTCTTGAAGCGGCGGCCGCCGGAGTGAACCGTCTGGCCGGGGCTTTCCTCGGTGCCTGCCAGCAACGAGCCGAGCATGACCAGGTCAGCACCTGCGGCGATGGCTTTCACGACATCCCCGGAGTAGCGGATGCCTCCGTCAGCGATGACTTTCACGCCGTGTTCGCGGCAGTAGTCCGCCACGTTCCGGATGGCGGTGAACTGGGGCATGCCGACACCGGCGATGACCCGCGTGGTGCAGATGGATCCCGGACCGACGCCGACTTTCACGGCGCTGGCACCGGCGGCGACCAGATCCCTCGCCCCGTGCTCCGTCACCACGTTACCGGCGACCACCGGGCGGTCGGAAAGGCCGCGCAGTTTCTCGATCACCCCCATCACGTGGCGGGTGTGGCCGGTCGCGGCGTCGATGAAAAGGGCATCCGCACCGGCTTCGATGAGCGCCTTGGCGCGATCCACGCAGTCAGGCCCCACGCCAACCGCAGCGCCGCAACGGAGCTGGCCGTTGGAGTCCTTCGCGGCGTTGGTGAAGGTGATGCGCTTCTCGATGTCGGAGCCGGTGATGAGTCCGGCCAGACGGCCGTCCGCGTCCACCAGCGGCAGCTTCTCGATTCGGTTCTGGTAAAGGATGCGGCGGGCTTCCTCCAGACTGGTGCTCGGCGGCGCGGTGATCAGCTTCTCGCGCGGGGTCATCACATCCGCCACGGTGACGTCCTGGCGGTCCAGATAACGGACATCCCGCCCGGTGACCATGCCCTCCAGTCGGCCATCACCGTCCACGACGGGGAAACCGGAGAAACCATTCTGGATCATGATCGCCCGCACGTGGGCGACGCTGTCCTCCTTGCGGACGATGTGGGGTTTCAGGATCACCGCGTTCTCGGAACGCTTCACCCGGGAAACCATCGCCGCCTGATCGTCGATGGGGCACGCCCGGTGGATGACACCGATACCGCCTTCACGGGCGAGCGAGATCGCCAGATCATGCTCGGACACCGTGTCCATCGCCGCGGAAACCACGGGAATGTTCAACTGGATACCCGCTGTGACGTGGGTGGAAAGGTCCGCTTCTCCGGGAAGCACGGCGCTGTAAGCCGGCACGAGAAGCACATCATCAAAGGAAAGGCCTAGGGAAATCTCCGCCATGGGGGAGTCAATAGAAGCTGCCTACCACGCGCAAGGCCGAATCCCGAAAATTTTTGGGATTGCAGCGAATCTCGTGAGGCCTTCGCTACGGACATCACACGTCCACCGAGGACAGCGGGGACGGGATGGCCACCACCTGCATGCCGGCGCGCTGGGCGGCCAGGATGCCGGCGGGCGCGTCTTCCAAGGCAAGGCAGCGTGCCGGATCGACCCCCATGAGCTTCGCCGCACGCAGGAACACATCCGGAGCGGGCTTGCCTTCCGTGACGTCCTCTGCGGTCACGACCTCGTCGAACCAATCGGAAATGCCCACGGCCTTGAGGGTTTTCTCGATCACGTGGCGGGAACCACCGGTTGCAATGGCCATCGGCACCTTGCCACGCAGGGAACGGGCGAAGTCCGCCACTTCCCGGATCAGGCAGACGGAACCCATGCGCTTCAGGAATGCCTCGCGCTTAGCGAGCGCCACGGCCTCCGGGTTCAGCTTCAGGTCATACTCGCTGTTCAGGTCCACTACGATGTCCCTCGTAGGCCGGCCGCCCATGGCGATGAAAACATCTTCCTTGAAAACCCCGCCTGCCCCGTAAAGGGAGAGGGCCTCGCACCAAGCATCGAAATGCGCTGGCATCGAGTCCACCAATGTGCCGTCGCAATCGAAAATCACGGCGTCAAAGCCGTCGGTTGGAAATGAAATCGGACCTACGCTTGTCATGTGCGGCGCACGGCTTAGGGGGCGAAGCCACTAAAGACAAGCTCGACGCTTGAAAAAGCATGATTGATTGTCCAATTAAATGCCAACACTCGTTCGATTAAACGAGGTTTTGCGCCTTCAACAAAGTTCACTTCATCGGAGCGTATCCCTCCCATCAACCATATGAGCAAAAACCCGTTCCGGCTTTTTCTCGTGATCTCCTTGCTGCTGGCCAATTTCTGCCCGGGAGCGATCCATGAGGACAAGCCGCTGGAGTTGTCACGCGGCCCGGGCAAAACCCACCTCTACCGGCAAGCGGAAGTGCCAGCGGGGGTGATCGTCTTCGCCTCCGGGGATGGCGGGTGGACGGACTGGGAACATGAGATGTGCACATGGCTGGCGGAGGCCGGCTGGTGGGTGGCCGGGCTGAACTGCCGCGCCTATGCGGAAAAGCCCTATGACGCGGCTCTGCTGGCGGAGGATTTCAAACGGCTGGCGAAGTCGCCGGACGCTCCGCCCGGCACCCCCGTTTTCTATGGAGGTTGGTCGATGGGGGCGGTGCAGGCGGTGGCAGCCGCAGGCACGGAGCGGCCACCGGACCTGCGGGGACTGCTGTTGTTTTCCTGCGGCTCACGCGGGCGCTACGGTCTGGAACTGAAGGATGAGATCGGCATCGCGCCGACGGGGGAGGGTACGTTCGGTGTCGCCAGCTTCAGCGGGCGGATGGACGGCCTCCGCATCGCCCAGTTCCACGGCGGGGCTGACTTCATTTCCAGTACCGCCTGGATCCGCTCCCTGCGGCAGACCACCGCCCTCTACGAGATCCCCGGCTACAACCACGGCTTCGACGGCCCGGCCCCGGAGTTCCAACCCCAGGTGGCACGGGCACTGGGCTGGCTGCTCGGAAATGACTCGCTCTCCCCGGACACCCCGGGCCGCTCCCTCCCCTTCGGCCTCTCCGGGCTATGGCCTGCGGCCGCCCTCGCCGTCGGTCTGGCGCTGGTTTTCCTGTTTTCACGGAAACACGCCATCCGCCTGCTCGTCGCCGCGGTCCTCATCATCGGCCTCATCAACCTGCTGGAAGCATCGATGCCGAAGTCCGCCGACGTGATCGACTGGATGCAGCAATGGCTGCCGCTGGGCGTCAGCGAGGACAGCCGCCTGATGCTGCTGCTTTCCGGGCTGTCCCTGCTGTTCCTGGCGCGCGGGCTCAGCCGGAGGAAGCGGGTGGCATGGTGGCTGGCGGTGGGCCTGCTGTCCGCGTCCGCCGCGCTCCACCTGGTGAGGGCGTTCGACTGGCACCACTCCGCCGCCGCGCTGGTGCTGCTGTTGCCGCTCATCCGCTGGCGGAAGGAATTCGTCGCTAAGTCGGACGCCCCTTCCGTGCGGCTGGGCCTCATCGTGGCACCGGTGGTTTTCATGGCGCTCGTCGTCTTCGGCACCATCGGCATCCACAATATGGGGGAGTCCGGCAAGCTGCCGGAGCCGATCGACTGGAGCCGCTCCGCCATGGCGTCCTTCACCGCCACGCTGGGGCTGCCGGGCGGTCCCCAGGGCACTGGCGACACCCCGGACCTCGAACGCTTCATGGGCCGCCTGAGGTTCACCGGCATCGCCTGCGGCACGGTCGTCCTGTTGCTCCTGCTCCGTCCGGTGCTGGCCGGGCGGGTGCATGCCTCCAGCCAGGAGGAGCGGGAAAAGGCGGCGGGCATCATCTCACGGCATGGCCGCGACCCGAGCGATCCGTTCACCCTGCTGGACGACAAGCACTACTTCTTCCACTCGTCCGGGGACGGCTTCGTCGCGTTCTCAAACTGGCGTGAGATCGCGGTCGCTCTCGCGGATCCGGTCTGCGCGCCGGAGATCCGGCGGGATCTGGTGGAGGAATTCGTCGCCTACTGCCGCGGCCAGGACTGGACACCGTTGTTCTACGGCACGGGCCACGAGCACCGGCCCATCTATGAACAGGCCGGTCTCATCACCTTCAAGGTGGGCGAAGACGCGCGCATCCCGCTGGCGGAGTTCAGCCTCGCGGGTGGGAAGTTCCAGAACCTCCGCACCGCGCGCAACAAGGCGAAGAAGGAGGGCCTTTCCTTCCGCTGGTATGATCCCCCGCAAGGCGTGGACCACGGGCTGGAGGCGCAGCTCCACCTGCTGTCCGATGCATGGCTGCGGTCGAAGAGCGGCGGGGAGATGACCTTCGACCTCGGTGCGTTCTCGCTGGCGGACATCCGGGAGCGCGGGTGCGCCGTCGTGCTGATGCCGGATGGCAAGGTGGAGTGCTTCGCCACCTGGATCCCGTACGCGCAGAGCACCGGCCGCACGCTGGACCTCATGCGCGGGCGCGGCTCCCCGGGCGGCATCATGGACTTCCTCATCCTGGAAAGCATGGACCACTTCCGGGAAGAGGGCGTCACCGAGATCAGCCTCGGCAATGCCCCTCTGGCGAACACGGAGACGGATCCGGAACAGCTTTCGAGGGAGGAGCGGCGGGTGAAGCTGATCTTCGACCGCTTTGACAAATTCTACCGCTACAAATCCCTCTTCGACTTCAAACGGAAATACCACCCCGCCTGGCAGGGACGGTATCTCGCCTATCCTCCGGGCACCCTGCTCGCCCGCATCGGTCTCGCGGTCGCCGCCGTCCATCTGCCGCGTGGTTTCCGCGGGCTGATCAAATCCTGACCTGCCTGCCACTACCCATGCAATAGCGGCCTCGCCGTGAACTTCGATGAGGGCACGGACTACTCATGGAGGATCGCCACCGCCACCGGTGCGGTCACCGGCCTTTCCGGAGTGGTGATCGACGACAGCGGCACCCTCAGCCTCAGCCTCACGGGGAACAGTGTCTTCCTGAAATACACCTCGATCCCCGAGCCGCACGCCATCCTGCTGGCGTCGCTCGGGCTATCCGGTGCGGCCTTTGCTTGGCGGCGTCAGCCGTCGATGCGCAGGGAGTCGTCCCTGTAGGTTCCGGCGCTGACCGAAACCCGCTCCGGACCGGAGTGGGTGAATTTCACGTCCCCCTCGATGATCACACCGGGTTGGAAGTGGAGCAGGCCCTCCACTCCCAGCGAGCGGCAGTTGAGCAGGCCGGGGACGCCCAGCGGCTCCAGTTGGTCCACCAGCTTGTAGTCGTCGGAAAGCGTGATCACCGGCGGGATGCCGTTCCGCTCCGCGGCAAGGCGCACCTGGCCATTCGAGAGGATCTCGTAAGCGTCCGAACGCAGGGCCAGCAGATCGCTGGTGGTCTTCACCGGGGCAAAGCGGCTGCGAGGAACCTCCACCGCCAGGGAACCTTCGAAGCACTCGATCGCCGCACCCATCGCCACCTCCAGTTGGATGACCGGTGTGGATTTCTTGTCCCGTGGATCCACCGTCTTGCGGTTCTTGATCATCGGCAACGGCAGCACGCCGGCGTCCGCCTCCAGTTGCTCCTTCAGCAGATCCAGGCGCAGCCACAATGAGTTGGTGTTGAAGAAGCGGTGTTCGTCGATGTTCTGGAACGCGTCGATGTCCTCGTCCGGGCACTGCGCCACCTCGCGCAGCAGCAGCCGCCCGTCGCTTTTCCTCACGGCCAGATGGCCGCCCTTGCGGTCCGCCGCCGTCCGCCGCGTGACCTCCATCATGAAAGGTGCGCCGGAGGCCGCGAAGTACTCCAGCAAAGCCGGGTCGAGGATCGCGCCGAGGTTGTCCGAGTTCGAGACGAAGGTATACTTCACGCCCTCCGCCAGCAGGCGGTCCAGCCAGCCACTGCCGACCAGCGCCGGAAAAAGATCGCCATGTCCCGGCGGGCACCATTCCAGTTCCGGGTCCGCCGGCCACTCCACGGGTGCCAGCGTGGCCGCGTCGATCTTGGGGATCTGGTTCTGCATCAGCTCCACCTCGGACGCATCCGCCAGGCCATCGGCCGCGTATCTCTCCAGATGGGCCAGCGTGTCTCCGCTGGTGCTGAAGCTGTTCATCAGCAGCAGGCGCACGTTCGCGCCGCTGGATTTCCGCAGGTCGAGGATCTGCCGCACCATCAGGTCGATGAAGTTCACGCCGTCCCGGATCGGCAGCAGGCTCTTCGGCCCCTGGAGACCCATACCGGTTCCAAGGCCGCCGTTGAGCTTGATGACCACCGCCTGGGAAAGCAGCGCTTTCCCCGCCTCCGTCGCCCGCAGTTCCTCCGAGGACGGAATCCCCTGCGCGGGCTTGATGGAGCTTTCCGGGATCATCCCCGTTTCATCGCGCAGCAGCGCTTCATGGTTCCGCTGGAAGGCCCGGATCGCGGCGTCGCCCATACCCGCTGCCGCCATCTTTGATTGGAATGCGTCGAAATTTCCCATGAATGTGAGGTTCAGCAGCACTGGAGCATCAAGACAAACCCCGGTCACGCCGAAATTCGCGGAGTTTTTTTCAGGAACTCCAAAAATTTCCCACTCCAGCCGCCCTCCGCGGACACCCCTTGTCGTGCGGATGCTCTCCCGTCAAATGTGCCTCAAATTCAATCAATAATAAATCAAACGATTGATTTACAACGTAAAATAACACCACTCACTATCAGCACTTTATATTGTCAATTACGTAATCGCGTAACCCATTACTGTCCGTTTTTGTGCTACTCTCCGCACCATGAGCAGTCACTCAGACCAGCCGCAGCCTCCGGAAGAGGCGATATCCCCGTGCCCGTTCTGTGACACTCTCCCGGAACTGACCGAAGGCACAACCCGTCTCGGCTCCCGCCAAGGTCCATCCGTACGGTGCGCGAACACCGCCTGCGTCGCTTGGAAAACCAATCTCTGCGAGGGAATTTTCGCCACTGCGGGCGAAGCGATCAAGGCTTGGAACAAACTGGCGAAGAAGCTGCGGCCCAGATAGACCACTTGGCACAGCCCGCAACTCCGTTCAAGGAACCTGCTTTGTGGGCAGGAGGGGCATGGAAATCACCACCGCGGCTTTCCTTTCCTCCAGGCTGGTGCGATCCGGCACATGGCATTTCAGGCAGCGGTTTCCCAAGGGAATCACCCCCGCATACCGGTAATAGGCGCCTTCTTTCATCTCATGCGCCTCCGCTCCGGAGGAGATCACCTCCACCGCTTTCTTCTCGAAGGCATCATCCGCCCGGTGATCCACATTCATGGCCTTGGTGTCCACCGCCAGCCATTCGATCTTCACCCCCCAGGTCTTCTCCATCTCCTCGAAGACATCTTCCAGGGATTCCGACGGGATCTTCGATTTCTCCTCTTCCTTGAAAAAATCCCGGTGCATCACCTGCAGGGCGCCGTGCAACACCTCATGAAGCAGTTGGGAGCGTAATTTCGCCTCCTCGACCAATCGCTCCTCCCCAGCGGCGGAGATCCGCCCCGTCAGACCGGCCCAGGAAAGCACCGCCAGCAGGCCGAACCAGTTGCACCATCGCGGGATCAGGGAAATCATATCGCATTACGATACGCTTGGATTCCTCGATTCCTTCCACCGGGTACGTTGACAGCGATGTCCGGAAACGAAAAAACCGGTAGATGAAGCCTCTTGTGGGGGGGAATCACCTACCGATCTTCTTTTCGGGGGGAATTTGTGTTGCCGCACCTGATTGGGGGGGAGTCATGCGCGACAGACGGACCATACCCAAAAACGGCCATGCCGCCATCACGCGATCACGGCAGGGTTATTCACAACCGGCGGTTTTCGGGCGGAAATCAGAACCTCCGCTTCATCAGCGCGCGCAGGTCGCCGGGGTTCACCGGCTTTGTGAGATGCTCGTCAAAGCCAGCCTCGGCGGTCCGTCTGCGGTCCTCCTCGCTCCCCCACCCGCTCAGGGCGACGATCCATGCCCCCGGCCGGATGCTGCGGATCTTCCGCGCCGCTTCATAGCCATCCACCACCGGCATCCCCAGGTCCAGGCACACCAGATCCGGGGCGAATGATTCCGCCGCCTTGATGGCTTGCGCACCGTCATAGGCCACGGCGGTTTCCATCCCCTCCATGATGAAAAACATGTTCAGGATGTCAGCAGTGGCTTTCCCGTCATCCGCGATGAGCACCTTGAGCTTCTGCGGGGATGCGGCGTCCCGCTCCCCTTCCGGATCCTGTCCGTCCACCGCGGCCGCCTTGACCAGCCCCGGGAGGACCACGGTGAATTCGGAACCTTTCCCCTCCCCCTCGCTCCTCAGGGAAATCCCGCCACCGTGCATGTCCACCAGGGACTTCACCAGGGTCAGGCCGATGCCCAGCCCGTCCTTCGCCCCGGCAGCCCCTTGGTCGAAGAGGTCGAAGATGCCCGCCTGGTGCTCCGGCCTGATGCCCTTGCCATTGTCCTTTACGGAAATCTCCAGCTTCCCCTCCGCATCCCGCACCCGCATGCTGATCTCACCGCCGCGCGGGGTGTATTTCGCCGCGTTCGACAGGAGGTTCGCCACCACCTGCGCCAGGCGGTGGGTATCCGCTTCGATCCGCCAACCGGCCGGGGCGTTCACCATGAAAAACCGGTGTTCCATGCGGGTGATGAGCGGCTGCACCGACTCCACCGCGGCATCCACCACCTCCGCCACGGAGATCTCTCCGATACGCAGCTCGATCTTCCCCATGGTGATGCGGGAGACATCCAGCAGGTCATCGATCAGCCGGGCCATCTGGCTGGTCTGCCGTTTCATCATCCCGGCCACCTTCCCGACCAATGCCGTATCGCCGGGGGTTCTCAGGAGAATGTCCACCCCCGTGAGGATGGGGGCGATGGGGTTGCGGAGTTCATGCGCCAGCATCGCCAGGAACTCATCCTTGGTGCGGTCCTCCTTCTCCAGCCGCTCGTTCGTCGCCGCCAGCCGCTCGTTGAGATCCTGGAGCCGGGTCTGGCTTTCCTTCAGATCCTGCCGCTGCCGGGCGAGGTCGTAGAAAATGCCCGCCTTGTTCAGCAGGATCGCGGGGTCGATGGGCTTCAGCAGGAAGTCCACCGCACCCGTCTCATAGCCCTGGATGCGCCGCTGCTGGTCCACGATGCCCGCCGTGAGGAAGATGATGGGCACCGCCTTCGTCCGCTCCGTGCCGCGCATCATTTCCGCCAGCTCGAAACCCGTCATCTCCGGCATCTGCACGTCCACGAAGGCTAGCGCGATCTCATGCACCAACAGCAGTTCCAGCGCTTCCCGTCCGGAACGGGCCTTCAGCAGGGTGAGCCCCTCCTTTTTCAGGATGGCCTCCAGGGCGATGAGATTCGCCTCAAGGTCATCCACCAGCAGAAAGTTGATGTCAGGTTTGGAACTCATATTTCAGGAAAAGGTGCCGCCAGATGGTTTCATGGCGTTGAGGAATGCCGCGATGCCCTCCAGATCCAGCACATGGGCCGCCGGGCACGCGGAGATGGCGGAGGCCGGCATGTTCCGTCCTTCCGCCGTGGATGGGTTCTGGACCAGGGCATATCCACCGGCGGCGGACACCGCCGCCAGGCCCGCGGCCCCGTCCTCGTTCGAGCCGGTGAGGATCACGCCGGTGAGGCCATCCCCGAAGACGGCCGCCGCGGACTCGAACAGCACATCCACCGATGGCCGCGAGTAGTGGACCGGCTCGTCGGATGACAACGCCAGCGTGAAGTCCGGGTTCACCAGCAGGTGGTAGTCCGGCGCGGCGAAGTAGATGGTCCCGGGAACCAGCGGTTCCTTGTCCTCCGCCTCCTTCACCTTCATCATGCAGCGCTCGGAGAAGATCGCGGAAAGCAGGCTGTCCGAGTGGCGGGGCAGATGCACCACCACCATCACCGCGCAGGGAAACCCGGCGGGCAATGTCGGCAGGATGCGGGTGAGCGCCTCGATGGCACCCACGGATGCCCCGATGACCACCGCAGGAAACGGCTCGTTGACCTTTACCTCCGCATTCATTCCCCGCCCTCCTTCTGATAGATCCGCTCATCCCGGTCGAACTCGGAGAACCCCGCCGCATGTGCGGAGAAACGGAGGCTTTCCTTCGAACCGATCCCCAGGAACCCCTTCCTCGACAGCGAATCCTTGAACAAACCGATGGCCCGGTCCTGGAGTTCCCGGTTGAAATAGATCATGACATTCCGGCAGGACACCAATTGCGTCTCCGCGAACACCGCATCGGACACCAGGCTGTGGTCGGAGAACACGGTGCGTTTCCGCAGGCTCTTGTCAAAGATCGCCCGGCCGTAACCGGTGGAGTAGTAGTCGGAAAGGGAGCTGCGCCCGCCGGAGGCCCGGTGGTTCGCGGTGAAAAGGGCCAGCCGGTCCAGTTCATAGACGCCCGCCTGGGCCTTCTCCAGCGCATCCGTGTTGATGTCAGTGGCGTAGAAGATCGTCCGGTCTTCCAGTCCTTCCTCCCGGAAGGTGATGACCAGCGAGTAGAGTTCCTCACCCGAGCTGCAGCCAGCAACCCAGACCTTCAGCGATGGATAGGTCCTCAGATGGGGCAGCACCTTTTCCCGCAAGGCGCGGAAATACGACGGATCCCGGAACATCTCGCTCACCTGGACGGTGAGGAACTGGAGCATCTTCGCCATCATTCCCTCCTCATGGAGGATGAGGTGCTGGAGCTGGGAAAAACTCGACAGGCCGAAGTGCAGGCACGCCTGCCCGAGCCGCCGCCGCAGCGACGCCTCCGAGTAGTCCCGGAAATCATAGTGATACCGCCTGTAGATCGCCTCCAGCAGCAACCCCAGCTCGATCTCCTCGATTTCCGATTCCCTTGATTTCATCGCGGCATCCACACACGCACCAGGGAGAGCAGCTTCTCCACATCCAGCGGCTTGGCCAGGTAGTCATTCGCTCCGGCGGCCAGGCACTGTTCCTGGTCGCTGCGCATCGCCTTCGCTGTCAGGGCGATGATGGGAAGCTTCTTCCACTCCTGACGCCGGCGGATTTCTTTCATCGCGGTGATGCCATCCATTTCCGGCATCATGACATCCATCAGCACCAGATCGACTTTCTTCGAGGGATCCTGGAGGGAGTCAGCCAGCACTTCCAGCGCCTCACGGCCATTCCTGGCGATCTGGACCTTCACCCCGCGGCCTTCCAGCAGGCTGGTCAGCGCGAAGACGTTCCTCACGTCATCCTCCGCGATGAGGACCCTCCTGCCTTCCAGAGCTTCGTCCCGGCTCGTCGCCTTCTCGATGAGCCTGCGCTTCTCCGCAGGCAGTTCCGACACCACCTGGTGCAGGAAGAGGGTCACCTCATCCAGCAGCCGCTCGGGCGACTTCGCCCCTTTGATGATGATGGATTTCGAATACTTCCGCAGCCGCTGTTCCTCTTCGGAACTCAACACCCGGCCGGTATAAACGATGACCGGCGGGAAGGAATACGCATGCTCCATGCTCAGCTTCTCCAGCAGCGCGAAGCCTGAAGCATCCGGCAGGCTGAGGTCCAGCACCATGCAGTCGAAGGTGGAACCGCCAAGCTGCTCCAGGCACTCCGCCGCCGTGCGGGCGCACACCGCCTCGACGTCCCGTGAACCCAGCAGGTCCCTCATGGCGTCCATCTGCACCGGATCATCCTCCACCAGCAGCACGCGGCGGACCTTCTGGCTGATCTTCATCTCCAGCTTCCTGAAAGTCTCCACCAGTTGCTCCCGCTTCACCGGCTTCATCATGTAGCCGACCGCCCCCAAGGAGAGCGCCGTGCGGGTGTAGTCGCTCGCGGAGACCACGTGAACGGGGATGTGGCGCGTGTTCGGATCGCTTTTCAACTGTTCCAGCACGATGAGGCCGCTGTTGTCCGGCAGGCCGACGTCCAGGACGATGGCGTTTGGAATGAACCGCTTCGCCAGCCGCAGCGCTTCCTCCGCGCTGGTGGCGACCAGGCACTCGAAACTCATCTCACGCGCCAGATCATAGACGATCTCGGCGAAGGACTTGTCATCCTCCACCACCAGGATCACCCGTCCCCGGCCACTCAGTGCCTCACGGTCATCCGGCACGGTTCCTTCCGTGATAGGCGGGGCTGCCGGGGCTGCCGGGGCATGCCGCGATGTTTCTTCCAGGAGCCGGTCAAGATCCGGGGCCTTCTCCGCGGGAACAGGTGCGGGAACGGCGCCGGGAGCGGGTGCCTGCCATACCTCCGGCACCAGCAGGGTGAAGGTGCTGCCTTTGCCAACCTCGCTCACGAGGCGCATCTCGCCGCCCAGCAGGCGTGCCAGGTTCCGGGAGATGGAGAGGCCCAGTCCCGTGCCGCCGTATTTCCTGCTCGTTCCCGCATCCCCCTGGAAAAACGGATCGAAAATCGCCCGCCGCTTTTCCGCGGCGATGCCGATGCCGGTGTCGCTCACCTTGAAACTCAGCTGGTTCCTCGGCCCGCGGCCCACACGCAGCACGACTTCCCCCTTCTCGGTGAACTTCAGTGCGTTCGAAAGCAGGTTCTTGAGGATCTGCTCCAGCCTCTGCGGGTCCGTCTCCATCGCCTCCGGCAGGTTGGGGTCCACCTCCACGGTGAGTTTCACCCCCTTTTCGCGGGCGATCGGTTCGAAGATGTCCCTCATGTTTCCGGACACCTCCGCCAGCGTAACCCGCACGGGGGAGATATCCATGTGTCCCGCCTCGATCTTCGAGAGGTCCAGCACGTCGTTGATCAGGTTCAGAAGGTCGTTGCCTGCGGACTCGATGGTGTGCGCGTATTTGACCTGTTCCTCCGTCAGGTTTCCACCCCGGTTCTCCGAAAGCAGCTTCGCCAGGATCAGGGAAGAGTTCAGCGGGGTGCGCAGTTCATGCGACATGTTCGCCAAGAAGTCCGACTTGTAGCGGCTGGCCTGCTCCACTTCCGCAGCCTGGATTTCCAAAGCCACCTTGGAGTCCAGCAGGTCCGCTTTCTGCCTCTCCAGGATCTGGGTCTGTTCCTCCAGTTGGGTGTTGATCTGCTCCATCTCCGTCTGCTGCAGTTCCAGACGGGCCTGGGTCTCCTTCAGCGCGCGCGTCTGCTCATCCAGTTCCTCGTTGGAAACCCGCAGCTCCTCGCTCTGCGTCTGCACTTCCTCACTCTGCCGCTGGGTTTCCTCCAGCAGTTCCTGGAGGTTCTCCCGGTAGAGGGAGGACCTGACGGCCATCCCCACCAGCTCCGATGTCTGGGCGAGGAACTGTTGTTTTTCCTCATTGAGGGGATGAATGAAACCCAGCTCGATCACCGCATTCACGGTGTCATCCACCTTCGCGGGGATCACCAACAGGTGACGCGGCACCCCCTCGCCCAACCCGGAGGTCACGGTGAGGTAGCCTTCCGGGACATCGTCGATGCGTTGCACGGACTTCTCCGCCACCGCACGGCCAAGCAGGCCTTCGCCCGCCTCGAATTTCGAGGGAACGCCGCCTTCCGAGGTACCCACCATCGCCAGGCGCTCGAAGCGGCCCTTGCGGCTGACGAACATGACCCCGGCGTGCGCGTCCACATAGCGGGAGAGGAAATGGAGGACGCCTTCCGCCAGCGGTTCCAGCCGTTGTTCCCCCGCCATGGATGCCCCCAGCTCGATCCTTCCGGCCTGGGACCATTCCTGGCGTCTTCTCTGCTCCTGATGGCGGCGGAGCAACCACATGACCGCATAGGAAAGGACCAGCCCCAGCACCGCGGTGATCACCCCGCTGGCGATCGTCGCCTGGTGCGCCTGCTCCATCTCCGAGATCCGCAGGCCCCGGATCCCCCGCTCCTCCTGCTTCATCAGGGCCAGGTTGTCGCGCAGCCCGTCCATGACGCGCCTGCCCCGGTCCGTGGCCACCACCGCCAGCGCGGACTCGAAGCCGCGCTCCCGCCTGAGCTTGATGGTTTCCTCCAACTCCGTGAACTTGGCGGAAATAAGAACCTCCACCTTTGGCAGGAGATCCCGGTGAACCGGACTACCCGCCGTGACTTTCCGCAACCTCACCAGTTCCGCCTCCACCCCCGTCTGTGCGTTGAAATAGGGCCGGAGGTAATCTTCGTTTCCAGTGATGAGGTATCCCCGCTGGCCGGTTTCCGCGTCCTTCATGAAGGACAGCACACTCTCCAGCGACACGATCACCGTGTGGGTGTTCTCCACGTGGCGCATCCCTTCCCGGAGCGCGACCGTGTTGCGGAACGCGTTGATGCCGCTGAGGAGGAAAAAAACCACCGCTCCCACGAACCCCAGGTAGAGTGGCAGGTTCCCGGTTCGTTTCTTCGTTATAGGGAGGGGGGCGGGCTGGGATAGCGGCATGGTGGCTGGATGGAAAGGCGTGCTGTATGATCGGGGTTCCGGATCCCGAAGATAGGAAACAACAGCCACGAAGTTAGGATTTCACCACAGGGTGTCACAATTCCGCAGTTCCCGTAATTCCGCGTCCCACTGGCGGCATATTGCACTTTTCAGCTCTTTTTCACGACAAAATGTCGCAAATACCCGCTCCGCAAGCCGTGTCCCTCGACACCACCCTCCATCCGCTAATGGAACTTCCCCATCGGTACCGCATGCGGTAGCTGGTAGAAAACGCACCATGTCACCTTATTACCAGCGGCTGCGCGAAACCATCGGCACAGAGTTGCTGCTCATCCCGGCGGTGGCGGCCGTGATCCATGACGATGGCGGCCGGCTACTGCTCCAGGAGAAGCACGATGGCTCGTGGAGCCTGCCAGCGGGTGCGATCGAACCCGGGGAGACACCGGAAGAAGCGGTCATCCGGGAGGTGAGGGAGGAAACCGGACTTTCCTGCACGCAATCCACCGTATTCCGCGTGCTCGGCGGGCCGGAATTCCGCCATACCTATCCGAACGGGGACGAGGTGGAATATGTCATCGTCCTTTTCCGCTGCCGGGTTTCGGAAAACGGCTCCGCACCCACCGATCCCGGTGAAACCCGCAGTCTGGCCTGGTTTACACGGGAGGATTTCCCGGGACTGGCACTGCCCTATGACATGGATCTTCTCTTTCCGGAGGCTCCTTAGCCCACGACACGGAGTTTCCAATCCGCCCCGCGTCTCAAGGTGAAGGTCCGCCGGGTCGCTTTCCCCTTCTCCGCGGAGCCATGCTGCACTTCGACCACCACGTCGCCGTCTTTCGTGATGATCGATTCCACGCGGAACACCGGAGCTTTCCGCATGCGCAGGAAACAGTGCAGCGGCACATCCGGGTGGGAGGCGTTCCACAGCAGCCGTGACGGAGGAAAGTCCCGCTCCAGCGAAAGCGCGTGGAGGACTTCACGCAGCAGCCGCCCGCCATGCTTCCGCACCAGGCGGGACGCCGCCCGCCGACACAGCAGATATTCCATCAATGCGGCCGCCGGGTTCAGCCGGTCCTCCTCCATTTCCGCGATCAGTTCCCGTGCGTTCAGCGCCATCAACGCATGCAGTTCCTCGCGCTCGATCTCGCCACGCTCATACTGGGCAAATATTTCGCTCGGGGTGGGTATCATCCGGGCCCCAATCTCGCCGATTTCCGCCTTATCCACAACCTGTCTCTTTCCGCCAAGGTGCGAAGGGAATCGACCGCGGGGATAAGAATATCCGCATTTCTTAAAATAATGGATCACTCTGATTCAAACATCCGGACGGTTCCGCTTAACAGAAATCCAGTTTTCAAGGGGTGTGGAGGGTATCTTATCAACCTATCTGAAATTTCAGGACCTGCGTATGATTGCGCATAATCACGAATTTCATCTTGCCAGCTTGGTCTGCATCCCTTAAAACACCAATGCTTTCACCCCCCATCCCCCCATGGAACCTACCACGCTTCATCGCGCGGTGGCACTGCTGTTACTCGGATCGATAGTACCACTGTCGGCTCAAAATTTCAGCGAAGCCCCACGCTCAACTGATGTCCGTCCGCTTGGCATCTCCGACCTCGAAGGCCGGGACGCACAACGCTTCAACGGAGTCTCCCTCCCAGGCACCTATGAAGTTCCTGCAACGAAGGCCGCAGCCCATCTGAAGGAAAGCGGCGAAGTCTTCATGACCCAGGACGCCGCGACGCTGGGCTCCAACCATTCCGGCACCGGCAATGTCGAGAACGTGGTGGACCTCTCCACGCTCCGCGAAGCTTCACCATTCCGCAAGGTCGCGGTGGCAGCCGGCACGTCCTCCAGTGAAGCGGCGGCGCAGAGCCTCCCGATGGGACTGGCCCTCCTCTCCGCCACCTACCGCGAGCCCGGCCAGAAGTCCGACCAGGACTGCCCTGCCCTGGGCCTCTCCGTGCAGCAGCGCGTGAAGCTGGAGCCAGCGAGGATCCTTGAGATCGTCGAAACTGAACTCGCCGTGAACCCTTCCTGCGCCTGCGAAGTGGTGAAAGCCGCCCTCACCGCCGCTGGTGCGGACGCCGAACTGACCGCCCAGGTGGTGGAAGTCGCCGCGACCGTCACCCCGGAATCCCTCCGCCTCATCTCCCAGTGCGCCATCGCCGCGGTTCCGGATTCGCTCGCCGCGGTCCAGTCCGTGCTCGCACGCCTGGATCCAGGCAGCGGTGAAAGCGGTTACTCCTCCAAGAGTGCCAAGAGCGCGAAAAGCGGCAAGGAAGTCATCCCGCCGCCTCCCCCACGCGTGATCATCGGCGACCCGCTGGACCGCCCGCGCTACCCCTTCCCCCCTCCCCCCCCGTTCAATCCTCCACCCGTCACCGATGTGGATTGCCGCAACCGGTGAAGCAAGCGGAGTTTGAACGGTTCCCGTCCCTGCGGCGACCAAGCCAATAGGACGGTTCCCCCCGACATCCATGAAAGCCCTGCCAGTCCCCCCGCTGGCAGGGTTTCCATGTTTATGGGGGTGAGGATGACGCGTCGGCTGGCAAGCGTGGAATTTTCTCACATCCCGCAGCCTTGCCCCTTCTATGGCATCCTCCCCGGACGCGGCACGTCATGGAGTGCGGCAGTCTTCCGCCGCCATCAGTCGCGGGAATGGCCTTCCCGAAATGAAGGATGACATCCGCAAGTTGGAGCGTGGTGGCTTCGACCACATCACCCGGCAGGTGACCTTCACCCCCAAAGCGGAGGAGGGCCGCCGCACTCCATGACGCTGGCGCGTCCGTGGCGCTTCCCCCGTGGGTGCTCCCGGCGTTTTCCTCACTTCTTCGCCCGCAGGAGATCCCTGCTGCTCCAGACGTAGTTCCATCCGGAGATCAGGGTGAGCGCGGTGGCGATCCACAGGGACAGGGGCATCACCCATCCTCCTTGTGCCCACGGCTTGGTCAACCATTCGAAGAACCCGAGGAACGGGTTCAGGTCGTCCATGTGGTCCAGCGTCAGCCACACCAGACCGGTGATGCAGAAGGTGAGCTGGAACCCGGTTTTCCACTTCCCGAGATTGTCCGCGGCGATGACCTGCCCGGCCTCCACGGCGATCTGGCGCAGGCCGGTGACCAGGAACTCCCGGCCGATGATGAGCGCGGTGACCCATACCGGGCACAGCTTGTGTTCCGTCAGGAAAACGAAGGCGGCGCTCACCAGGATCTTGTCCGCCAGCGGGTCCATCAGCTTTCCGAGCGGGGTGACGAGTCCCATTTTCCGGGCCAGCCAGCCATCGACGAAATCACTGATCGCCGCGATGACGAACAGCACCAGCCCGATCCCATAGCCCTCCGCGTTGCGGAAGGACACCGCCGCCACAAAGGCCGCTGTCATCACCAGACGGGAGAAAGTGATCGCATTCGGTAAATTCACAGGAGGACTGTGGCGGAACGATTCCACGATGGCAACCCACGGTTGGCACGGCCATGCGCACAAATCCGTGACAGGCTCCGGCGGAGGCAGACAGGAGACAAGGACGGCCTCCCTCTTTCCCACCCCATTTCCGCCATTCATCCCCCGGATGGAAGAAATGCATGCAAGAAAGCCAACAAGAGGTTGCGCCCCGCCGCCGGGTTGCCTACACCGTCCCCCGCCAACCGCATATCTGGCACATTATATGAGCAACAGCGACTTCGGACTCATTGGTCTGGCCGTTATGGGTCAGAATCTCGTTCTCAACGTGGAATCCCGCGGATTCCAGGTTTCCGTCTATAACCGGACCACTTCCGTCACCGACGAGTTCGTTGCGAAGCACCCGGACAAAAAACTGGTCGGCGAGCACACGCTGGAAGGTTTCGTCAACTCCCTGGCCTCCCCGCGCAAGATCATGATCATGGTCAAAGCCGGTGGTCCGGTCGATGCCGTCATCGAATCCCTCATCCCTCTCCTTGCTCCTGGTGACATCGTCATCGACGGAGGCAACTCCCTCTACACCGACACCGAGCGCCGCGACAAATGGCTGGGTGACCTCGGCTTCCGCTTCATCGGCGCCGGCGTTTCCGGTGGTGAGGAAGGCGCTCGCAAAGGCCCGTCCATCATGCCGGGCGGCCCGCTTTCCACCTGGGAAGTGATGAAGCCGATCTTCGAATCCATCGCCGCTGTCGCCGAAGGCGAGCCATGCGTCACCCACATCGGCCCAGGCGGTGCCGGTCACTACGTGAAGATGATCCACAACGGCATCGAGTACGGTGACATGCAGCTCATCTGTGAGGCCTACAACATCTTCAAGGCCGCAGGCTTCACCTCCGCGGAGCTGGAGCAGGTCTTCACCGACTGGAACGCTGGCGACCTGGAGTCCTACCTGATCCAGATCACCTCGAAGATCTTCGGCCAGAAGGACCCGGAAACCGGCAAGCCTCTCGTCGAGCTGATCCTGGACACCGCCGGCCAGAAGGGCACCGGCAAGTGGACGATCATGAACGCGGTGGAAAACGCCGTCGTCATCTCCACCATCAACGCCGCCGTGGAGGCCCGCATCCTTTCCTCCATGAAAGACGCGCGCGTGGAGGCTTCCGCCATCCTCGAAGGACCGAAGGCCGAGATCTCCGCCGAGAAGGCCGAGCTGGTGAAAAAGGTGCACGACGCGTTGTTCGCCTCCAAGATCATCTCCTACGCACAGGGCCTCGACCTGATCGCCACCATGGGCAAGGAGAAGGGCTGGAACCTGGACCTTGGCAAGATCGCCGCCATCTGGCGCGGGGGTTGCATCATCCGCGCCCGCTTCCTCAACGACATCACGGACGCCTACCGCTCCAACCCGGAGCTGAGCAACCTGATGCTCGCACCGTTCTTCACGAAGCTGCTCAACGAATTCCAGCAGAACTGGCGTGAAGTCATCGCCCAGGCCACGCTGGCCGGCATCCCGGTGCCAGCGTTCAGCGCCTCCCTCGGCTACTATGACAGCTACCGCAGCGCGGTCCTGCCAGCAAACCTGCTGCAGGCCCAGCGCGACTTCTTCGGCGCGCACACCTATGAGCGCACGGACAAGCCACGCGGTGTCTTCGCCCACACCGAGTGGCCGGAAGTCATCGGCTGATGCCCCGCTGGGAGCGCTGGTCTTCAGACCGGCATCTTCCCTCTTCCAAAAACGGCTGCCTCTCACGGAGGCGGCCGTTTTTTTGTCACTCCATCTCCAGCCGGTAGCGCTGCACGGAGGTATCCACCTCCCTGCTCCAGGCGTCGATGCCGCCCTGCAGACCGTAGGTTTCCTTCATGGCGTGGCCGCGGAACCATGCCACCTGGTCGAGCACGCTCCGGCCCATATGGTCATAGATGACGATGACCGTCTCCGGCGGCAGCGAAAAGAACTGCTGCTGGCTCTCCTGGGTGAAAAACGCGGACCCGGCAATGGCGACGGCTTCGTGTTCCTCGCGCGTCCTTACGTCCACCACGACGATCTTTTCCCCGGCATCCAGACGGCTTTTCAGATCCGGCGGGGAAATGAGCATCTCCGCATCATGCTCATGGCTGGACAGCAGATGGGCCAGCACCTCGTCCGGATCGATCTCCGAGCGGACCGCCAATTCAGCCAAGGTTTCCGTGTCGGAAAACGCGCAGCTCGAACAGCCGCCCAGGTGATAGCGGGCGAACAGCGCCCGCCGGGCACCCGGCAGCGCTTCCATGATTTCACCCATTTTCGTCCCCGGGGACAGCTCCGCCACGCTCATGGGAGGAAGGTAGAACATCGAACATCGAACGTCCAACATCGAACATTGAGATCAAGGTGGATGGGGACGTGACGGCGGATGCACGGCTTTTTGGGTGCTGTGGTCCGGACGAACCTCCCAAAATCTGAAATTCCCTCCGCATTCATCTTTCCTTCGGCGTTCGATGTTGGACGTTCGATGTTCGATGTTCTAGCCTCCCTTCATGCCGAAGTACCGGGACCCGGACGAACCGAAGATCTATTTCCTGCCGAACCTGATGACGGCGGGCAACCTGGCGTGCGGGTTTTTCGCCGTGCTGATGATCTTTTTCGGCATGATCGAGGTGAACCGCGTGGTGGAAATCAAGAAAGCCGCCGGTGACCTGAAGGACTACTACATGCCGGGATCCGAGTATTTCCAGATTTCCAAGAAATACTACGAATACGCCATCCTGCTCATTTTCGGCTCCTGTCTCTTCGACCTGCTGGACGGCCGCCTCGCCCGCCTGGGGGGCCAGGACTCCCCGTTCGGCCGGGAGTTCGACTCGCTGGCGGACATCGTTTCATTCGGCATGGCCCCGGCCATGTTGGTCAGCAAGGCGGTGCTGTTCTCCCTGCCGTCGAACATCGGCTGGATCCTCGCCTTCGTCTACCTGCTGTGCGGAGCCATGCGGCTGGCGCGCTTCAACTGCCTGGCGGCGCTGCCTAAAAAGCCGAACGCCTCCACGGACTTCCGCGGCATCCCCATCCCGATGGCGGCGGGTTTCATCGCCTCCCTCACCTTCCTCATCATCGACATCTACCGCACGGACCGCGACCTCGGCTTCTGGAAATACGCGCTGGCTGCCGCCATGCTGGGGCTGTCCGCCCTGATGATCAGCGACGTGCGCTACCCCAGCTTCAAGAAAGTGGACCTCCGCACCCGCAGCACCCTGTGGGCCATCGTCATCGCGGCGGTCGTCGTGGTCATCACGGTGAAGTTCCGCTACGTCATGCCGGTGGTGCTGTTCAGCGTCTATCTGCTCTACGGGCTGATCCGCCCGCTCATCTCCCAGCGTCTCAGGAAAGAAATCGAAGTGGAACTGGAGCCTGATCCGGAGACCGATGAAAATCCGGCGACGATCAACACCAGCGAAACCATCCCTGCGGAATCCCCTGAAAGGACGCGATGACCGCCGAAAAGCCCCGCCGCCGCTGGACGCCCATCCTGCTGGTCATCATCCCCGTGTGGTTGATCGTCTCCGCCACCGCGGGCATCTGGTTGCTTTTCCGACATGAGAAGAAGGAAGCGGAGAAAGAGCAGGCGCGTTTCGCCCAATCCGTTTCCACCCCTCTGCTGGCGGATGATCTCAAGAAGATCGTGACCGTCATCGGGGAACGGAACCCATCATCGGATGCGGCGGCGGCGAATCTTTCCCGGATGGCCTCGATGATCGAAGGCCTGCTGGGTCCGTCGAACACCGGTTTCGCCGTGAAAAAGCACCGCGGCCCCGCCGCATGGCCCATTCTCCAGGTGACCATCCGCGGAAAGTCGGACGAAGGTCCGGTGTGGGTGGTCACCTCGTACGACAGCCGTCCGGGCAGCAAAGGCGCGGAAGCGAACGCCACCGGTCTGGCCGCCACCTTCGCCGCCGCACAGGCCATGGCATCTGACAAGCCCGACCGTTCCGTTCATTTCGCGTTCGTGCCCCACCTGAATGACCGCGATTCACCGGTGCTGGAGAGCACCACGGTCCTGCGGGACTTGATGCGGGAGACTCCTCCTTCCGCCGTTCTCGCCGTGGAGGCCATGGGAGATGCCGAATCCCTCTGGCTGACCTCCCGGAATGTGAACGCCCTCCCCCTCTCCAAAATGGATGACCTCGGAAAGATCGTCGGCGCGGAGGTCGCCTGCCTCGGCGAGGACAGCGACCTGGCCAGCATCCTCTTCGAAATGGATGTGCCTGCGGTCCGCGTGGCCACCCGTGCGATCCTCACTCCGGATGAAGCGGATGACCGTGAACCCTTCGCCCCGACCGTCTCCGGTTCCACCGGGAGGCTGGTGGAACTGATCCGCAGGCTGGCCATCGAAAATAAATGAAGCATCCGCCCCGGTCTGTTATAAAATGACCCGTGCCGGCTCTGAAAAAGTCCGTTGCTTTATTTCGATCATCATCGAACATTAGCCAATTCCGCAGCAATCCATGATGCGACCCACCGACTTCGATCCAGCCTTCATTTCCCATGCGCCCGGCTACTGGACCGGTGAGGACACGGAAAAATGGGACGACTACAAGTGGCAGCTCCGCAACCGGATCAACACGCTGTCCGACCTGGAGTCCCGCATCAACCTGACGGACATCGAGCGGGCGGGCGTGCTGCTGGCCGGGAACAAGCTGGCGATGTCCATCACGCCGCACTTTTTCAACCTGATCGACAAGGACGATCCGGACTGCCCCATCCGCCGCCAGATCATCCCGCGCATCGAGGAAGGCTGGACCGCACCGGAGGAACTGTCCGATCCGTGCGGGGAGGACTCCCACATGCCGGTGCCCGGGCTGGTCCACCGCTATCCGGACCGTGTGCTGTTCCTGGTGACGGACCGCTGCGCGTCCTACTGCCGCTACTGCACCCGCTCCCGCGTGGTGTCCGGCGTGGGTGAGCAGCACCTGGAGATGAATTGGGAAGCCGCGTTCAAGTATCTGGAGGCCCACACGGAGGTGCGGGACGTGCTGCTTTCCGGCGGGGATCCCCTGCTGCTCACCGACAGCATCCTCGACCGGCTGCTGACCCGGCTGCGCTCCATCCCGCACATCCAGTTCGTCCGCATCGGCTCACGCATCCCCATTTTTCTGCCCCAGCGCATCACTCCGGAGCTGTGCGCCATGCTGCGGAAGCATCACCCCCTCTTCATCTCCATCCACACGAACCATCCGCGCGAGCTGACCACGGAGGTGCGCGAGGGCCTCGGCCGTCTGGCGGACGCGGGCATCCCGATGGGGAACCAGAGCGTGCTGCTGCGCGGGGTGAACGACTCCGTGGAAGTGCAGAAAGCGCTCGTCCACAAGCTGCTGATGTGCCGGGTGCGACCGTACTACCTTTACCAGTGCGACCTCATCACCGGCTCCTCCCACCTCCGCACCTCGGTGGCGGAAGGCGTGGCGATCATCGACGGTCTGCGCGGCCACACCACCGGCTACGCCATCCCGCAGTATGTCATCGACGGCCCCGGCGGCGGCGGAAAGATCCCGATCAACCCGAACTACGTCGTGGAGACGGCTCCCGGCAAGGTCACCCTGCGGAACTATGAGGGCGGGATCTTCGAGTATCCGGACCCGACACCCATCGGGGAGTTGATGCTGGAGAAACTCCATGAGAAGGCACTGGGCGGTTACGCATCCTGAAATTCATTGAAAGCTTGCGCAGTCCCCGCACTTTGGCAAAGTGGACCATCCATCTGTCATGCGGATAGATTCCCCATGACAGGAACCCCCTGCCATGAAAACCCCCATCCTCGTCTCCCTTGTCATCGCTGCGGCGCTGCCAGCGGCATCCGCCGCCATCATCTACCAGGATGACTTCAGCGGGACCGCCGCGTCGGCGCTGCAAGGATCGATCCCTGACACGCGCCTCGCCGGCGAAGGAGGTTCGGCCTCCGCGACATGGACGGCCCAGGCATCCATCCTCTTCAACGGCAGCAACGGCGTGAGCCTGGCATCTGAGGCGAACGCGAGCCGGGCGGCTTACCTGCCCTTCACCCCGCAGGTGAATTTCCTTTACGATTACCAGATTTCGATGGCGTTCGCGGAGGTCAACAGCGCGTCCCGCTCCATGCAGATGGGATTCTTTGGCAGTGCCACTCCAGGGGTGACCACCGCCCTCACCTCCTCGAACACGCAAGGTCCGGTGATATTCTTCCGGAACGCCGGCACCTACGTCGCAAGGGGCGCAGGAGGAACCGACATCACGGGCTTCAACGGCAGCGTCCCAGGCGCCGCCGTCACCGCAATCCACACTTTCCGCATCACGCTCGACACCTCCCAGGCCCAATGGGTGATGAGAACCTACTTCGACGGCGTGGAATTCGGTGGAGGCCACACTTTTTCGACCAACCCAACCATCGGCGCGGTGGGCTTTTCGGTGAACGCTTCGAACAACCTCAACGCCGCCGGCACATTTTCGAATTTCAGCCTGTCCGCCACCCCCATTCCGGAGCCTTCGCAACTGGCGTTCCTTTCGCTCTGCTCCGTGCTGCCGGTGATGCGGCGGAGGAGAAGAAGCCACCGCTGAGCGGCGGCGCGGCATCCGGGGTCAGAGGCCTGTCTTGATTTTGTCGGTTTCGCAATCGACGGTCACTCCATCCGCCTGCGCGTTGACGGAGTACACGCTCCCGCTGCCAAATTCGAACTCCAGCGTCTTTCCTTTTTCCACGGTCCGGGTGAAAGGAGGCACCGGCAATCCAGCGATCTGATGCACGGGGGGAGGAACAGCACCGGTCACATGAACCACCAGCGGTTTGTTTCCGGCAACGATCTTGGTCTTGACCTTCTTCCAGCCCGGGTTTCCGAATGCCACGATCCGCGCGGTGACCTGATTCTGTGAAGCGATCCACAACCGGATGTATTCGCGGTCGGCCTCGATCAGATCCTTCGCCTCCAGCCAGACCGACTTGCCATTGTCCTGCCTGACGATCAGAGCCTTGGAGCCGTCCAACAACTTGCTGGAAAGCCTGCCGATGATTTCCTTTCCCGTTCCAAGCTGGGTCCATGTCCGGACTTCACTCTCATCGGCCAGGACGGCGGGGGAAAACAACAGGAAGGAAACAAGCAGCATCTTTATGAACGCGTTCATTGATTTGATGGAGGTATCAGGATTGGAAATGGGCGAAGGAGTGCGTCCCATTCACTGATCACTCGCGGAGCGGTTGCGGATGGTTGGAAAAAAATTCCATATGAGGGGCGGAAAGTGCCCTGGTGGCCGTTTTCCGTGATACAAGCCGGGTGCACAGGAACAAATCCTGCCGGAATGGCAATGGAGGAACAGGAAGCCAAGCTCTCCGCTCCCTATGGATCCTCACCGTCCCCCGACGGCTGGTTCCGTGGAGACGATGGCAACCCGCAGGCCATTCCAATAGCCCGGCATATCATCCGAACTCACCCTGGCAGACCTTGCCGCCCGGCATCGCCACGGGGCATCCCCCCAGGATCCGCCGCGGAATGAATGGACGGTTCCGGACGGAGGACCTGTCGGGTCAGCCCCCTCACGTCCGCCATTTCCCGACCAGTCGGACGTCCATTCGCGGACGTTGCCGTGCATGTCATGTATTCCCCATGCATTGGCCGGATAGCCGGCCACGGGAACGGATCGTATCATGCGGGGCCCCTGGCGGTTGGTTCCGTAGGGTTCATCACCACGGCAGTTCCCTTGCTCTCCGTTGAAAACGTCCCCAAAATGGAAAGCCGTGGTGCTGCCGGCCCTACAGGCATACTCCCACTGGGCACCCGTCGGCAGGGTGGCTTTCCACGAACCTTCCAATCCTCCGGTGATCTCCAATCTGGAGACGAAATCATTCGCGGCATTCCAACTGATGCGGTCCACGGGCAGGTCGTCGCCTTTGAAATGACTGGGATCCTCCCCCGTCACCGCCTTCCACTGAGCCTGCGTGCACTCCGTGCGGGCCATCCAGAATCCCCGGCTGATGCGGACCCTTACCTGTTGTTCATCGGACGTGCGCGTCGCTTCGGTGGGGGGGCTTCCCATCATGAACTCCCCCGCCGGGCAGTAGCAGAATGTCATCGAGCCGCCTCCTGGAAGCGCCAGTTCGAAGATGTCACCGACTTTGTTCCCGGGTCTGGCTTCCGGCACTCCGGAGGCTCCGACCTCCGCAGACGGGACCGGGGCGATGGCGGACGGAACGGCGACTTCCCCACCCGCACCCCTTCCCGTTTTTCCGGCGGGACCCCGGCCGATGGCGATGAAAGCGAGCGCCGCCACCCCCAGGATGCACCCGGCTATTACCAGCGCCTTCCGCTGTTCCCTTTTCCGGGGGAAACATCCCTCCACCGCCTTGCGGATTTCGGCGGTGTTTCCATAACGGCCTGCCGGATCGGTCCTGAGGGCACGGAACACAATCCTGTCGATCCGCTTGTCCGCACGGGATCTGGCGGAAGGGGGAGGCGCATTCACTTGCGGACACTCACCGGTGAGCATCTCATAAAAGGTGACACCCAGAGAATAAACATCGCTCGCCACCGTGGGTGCATCCCCGCGGTGCAACTCAGGAGCCATATAGAAAGGAGTTCCCGGATTGTGGCCGGCGATGGTGAGTGTGTCCCCTTTCCGATCAAGCCGCCCGGCGATACCGAAATCCAACAGCCTGGCGTTGCCCTGCTGATCCACCAGTATGTTTGATGGCTTGATATCCCGATGGATGATTCCCCGGGAGTGCAGGTAGGACAGTGCGTCACAGATCTGGATCATGAGCTCCAGGGTCCTTTTCACGGAGATGCGTTTCAACTGCACCAATTCGTGGATGGTGTGGCCGTCCACGAAGTCCATGACAAAGTAGGCGTTCCCTTCCCCTGTCTGGACAAAGGAATGGATTTTCACGATTCCCGGATGCTCGAGCGGCTTCATGAGTTGGGCTTCCCGCTTGAACCTCGCCATCAACTGTGCGTCCGACGCCGACTTTGGCGGCAGCAGCTTTATCGCGACGATCCCGCCAAAAACAGTGTCGAGAGCCTTATAGACGACCCCCATTCCTCCTTGCCCGAGGATTTCCTCGATGACGTAGGAAGGAAACATCCGCTTCAACTCATCCTCTCCGGGCAGCTCCCAGGGAAAGCCATCGGTCAGTGTCCGGCCCGTCAGGGCATTGCCCAGCAGAGCGGTGATGTTGTTTCCCATCAGCACTCCATCGTCATCGTCCGGGATATCGTCGGGTCCTGCTGGTGGAGAGGGCTGCATATGGCGGAGTATTTGCCTGATAACTCGGAATTACCTCCCCTTTGGTTTGGAGAATCAACGGTTCACTCCAGAAGCATCAGTTCCTTCAGCTCCTCGCGGATCTGTTCACCGGATGGATCCGAAAGGGTCTGCGCAACCTGCTCCCTGATGATCTTCCCCAGCCTTTCCCTCAGCCGCGCCAGATCCCTCGTGATGAGGTTCCGGTCAATCCCCAGACGTGCCGCCATGTCCCTCTGGGATTCATCGGAAGAATAACCCAGCATCGGCCCGATCTCACTGAACGGGAGCAGATTCCCATCCATCCGGCGGTTTTCCTCCCATTCGACGGCGAGCAACCGCATGCATTCGCTGACCAGCGCCTTTCGCCAACGACGGTCGTAATCCCGATCCGGCGAACCGGAATCAAGCTGCGGCATGGCATCCCCGGGGCACGCTCCCTGCGGATCATCCAGAAACTCGTTTTTACGCGAGTCCCTTTTCGCGGCAACGGTATGGCGGTAGTGGTCGATCAGGAAGCCCTTCAATTGCTGGAGCAGGAATGCCCTCAATTTGATCCCCTTTTCTGTCGCAACGCCAAGATTCCGCCGATTCACCAAACCGGCGAAAAAGCGCTGCCTCAGATCCTCCGCCTCATGCAGGGCGTATCCCTGTGACCGGATCACCGCCAGGATCGGCCGGTAGTAGATCTCACACAGCGAAGAGAGCGCGGCGAAGGCATTCGTATCCTGCCGTGCCATCGCCTTTCTCACCAGCGTCCAGCGGGTCGGCGGGAATTGGTTGTGATCAGAGGGGGGAGCACTCATAAACGGTCCAAGGGCACTCCGGTTAAGTTTGCGTATGAAACGGGAAAGCGGCCAGTTTTTTCGGCAGATATCGGAGAGGAAAATTCACCCGGGAATGATTTTCAGGATACACGGCAGGTGATCACCGCTTCCCATTCCGCTTGCCCTGACGGCAGGGTTGCCTAGCATCCAGCGCCTTCAAAGGCGTCTGCCGCCCCACCGCTGCCCATGAACCGCATTTTCGTCGAAAAGAAGCCCGGATTTGATGTCGAAGCCCGCCATCTGCTCCATGACCTCCGCGAATCCCTCGATCTGCCGGATCTGGCCGAAGTGCGCATCATCCAGCGCTATGACATCGACGGTCTGACGGATGCGGAGTTCCAGGCCGCCTCGAAGGCGATCCTGACGGAGCCGCAGATGGATTTCTCCTCGGAGTTCTTCTCACTCTCAGAAAACGAGACCGCCTTTGGCGTGGAGTATCTCCCCGGCCAGTTCGACCAGCGCGCGGACTCCGCCGCCCAGTGCGTGCAGATCCTCACCGGCAAGGAACGCCCGGACGTTTTCTCCTCCCGCATCTACGTGCTGGCAGGCGACCTTTCCGAAGGCGATGTCGCCCGGATCAAGGCCTTCGTCATCAATGAGGTGGATTCCCACGAGATCGACGTGGACGCGCCCTACCAGCGCCGCGCCATCTCCGCCCCGGCGGACGTGCAGGTCATCGACGGCTTCATCCGTCTCACAGGCACGGATCTTTTCGCGCTGCGCCGCCAGCTCGGCCTCGCCATGTCGGACGCGGACCTCGCTTTCTGCCAGACCTATTTCCGGGATGAGGAGAAGCGCGACCCCAGCATCACGGAGATCCGCATGCTGGACACCTACTGGTCCGACCACTGCCGCCACACCACCTTCCTGACAAAGATCGACAAGGTGACTTTCGACGAGGAAGGCACCACCCCCGTTCAGGAGGCCTGGAAAAACTACCTGGCCACCCGCGAGAAGCTGGGCCGCACGGAAAAGCCGGTCACGCTCATGGACATTGCCCTCATCGGCATGCGCGAGCTGAAGGCATCCGGTGAACTGGACAACCTGGAAGTCTCCGAAGAAGTGAACGCCGCCTCCATCGTGGTGCCCGTCAGCATCGACGGAAAACCGGAGGAAGAGTGGCTCGTCATGTTCAAGAACGAGACGCACAACCATCCGACGGAGATCGAGCCGTTCGGTGGAGCCGCCACCTGCCTCGGCGGTTGCATCCGTGACCCGCTTTCCGGACGTTCCTACGTCTATCAGGCGATGCGCGTGACCGGTGCCGCGGATCCCCTCACCCCGTTCGCGGACACCCTGCCGGGCAAGCTACCACAAAAGAAGATCTGCCAGACCGCCGCAGCCGGTTATTCCTCCTACGGCAACCAGATCGGCCTCGCCACCGGGCAAGTCGCGGAAGTGTATCACCCCGGCTACGTCGCGAAACGGCTGGAGATCGGCGCCGTCGTCGCCGCAGCGCCGCGTGCGAACGTGTTCCGCGGGACGCCCGCTCCGGGCGATGTCATCCTGCTCATCGGCGGACGCACCGGCCGCGATGGTGTCGGTGGTGCCACCGGCTCCTCGAAGGAACACACGGACACCGCCTTGGAAAACTCCGCCGAGGTACAGAAGGGCGACGCCCCCACCGAGCGGAAGATCCAGCGCCTTTTCCGCAATCCGGAGCTGACCCGGAAGATCAAAATCTGCAACGACTTCGGCGCGGGCGGTGTTTCCGTCGCCATCGGTGAGATCGCCCCATCGCTGGTGATCAACCTGGATGCGGTGCCGAAAAAATATGACGGACTGGACGGCACCGAGCTGGCTATCTCCGAGTCCCAGGAACGGATGGCCGTCTGCGTCGATCCGTCCGAGATCGCCTACTTCATCGCGGAAGCAGACAAGGAAAACCTCGAGTGCGTCCACGTGGCGGATGTCACCGGTGATGGCCGTCTGGTCATGATCTGGCGCGGCAAGACCCTCGTCGATCTGTCCCGCGCGTTCCTCGACACCAACGGCGTCCAGCAGACCGCTGAAATTCACGTGGCTGGGGCGAAGGAAGTGGAGAAGCAACTGCCATCTTCCCTCACGGAAGCACTCTCATCCCTCAACGTCGCTTCCCAAAAAGGTCTCGGCGAACGCTTCGACGGTTCCGTGGGTGCGGGCACCGTGCTCTGGCCATTCGGCGGCGAGCACCAGCTCACCCCTCCCGATGCCATGGTGGCGAAGCTCCCGCTGCTGGAAGGCCAGACGGATGTGGCCACCTTCATGAGCTGGGCCTACGACCCCTACATTTCCTCCGCCTCGCCCTTCCACGGCGCGGTGTATGCGGTGACGGAATCCGTCTGCAAGGCGGTCGCCGCCGGTGCGCGCCTGTCCGACGTCCGCCTCACCCTCCAGGAGTATTTCCCGAAGCTGGGCACCAACCCAAGCCGCTGGGGCCTCCCCTTCGCCGCGCTGCTGGGTGCGTTCCACGCGCAGCACAAGCTGCGGCTCGCCGCCATCGGCGGAAAGGACTCCATGTCCGGTTCCTTCAATGAACTGGATGTCCCGCCGACTCTGGTTTCCTTCGCGCTGGCCCCGGGTGATGCGAAGCTCGCCCTTTCCCCGGAGTTCAAGAAAGCCGGATCCACGGTGTCCCTCGTGGAGGTGCCGTGCGACGAAGACGGCCTGCCGGACTTCGACGCGCTCAAGGCAACCGCCGAGGCGCTTCACAAGCTCAACAAGGAAGGGAAGATCCTTTCGATGAAGGCGCTGGGCAGCGCGGGCCTTTCCCCGGCCATCGCCATCTGCTGCTTCGGCAATGGCATCGGCTTCGACGGCAGCTTCGAGAACGAATTCGGCGGCCGTCATTTCTCGTTCCTCATCGAGCACCAGTACGATCTGCCGGAATCGCTGGGCGCGCAGAAGCTCGGCCAGACCACTGCGGAACCCGCCTTCATCCTCAATGGCGAATCCCAGCCGCTGGCGAATCTGCAGGCGGCGTGGACCGGCAAGCTGGAGCCGATCTATCCGACCAAGCCTGCGGAGGCATCCGGAGCTGAACTGCCGGAGATCCCGCTGGACCCCATTTTCCAGATCCGCAACCGCACCTCCCCCATCGCCCGGCCGAAGGTGCTCATCCCCGCCTTCCCCGGCACGAACTCGGAATACGACTCCGCCAAGGCATTCAACGAAGCCGGCGCGGCCTCCGAAATCCTCGTCTTCCGCAACCTCACCGCGAAGCATGTGGAGGAATCCCTGGACGCACTGGCGGCACAGATCCGCGCGTCGCAGATCCTCTTCATCCCCGGTGGCTTCAGCGCCGGTGACGAGCCGGATGGTTCCGGGAAATTCATCGCCACCGTGCTGCGCAGCCCGCGCGTCGCGGACGCGGTGATGGACCTGCTGAAAAACCGTGACGGCCTCATCCTGGGTGTCTGCAACGGCTTCCAGGCCCTCATCAAGACCGGCCTCGTCCCCTACGGCGAGATCCGCGATTCCGAGCCGAACGCGCCGACGCTGGCCCACAACGACATCGCCCGCCACATCTCCTGCTACGCCTATACGAAGGTCATCAGCAGCCGCAGCCCGTGGCTGGCACAGACCCAACCCGGAGACATCCACCGCATCCCCCTTTCCCACGGCGAGGGCAAGTTCCACGCCAGCCCGGAAACCATCGCGGAGCTGGTCGCCAACGGACAGGTCGCAACCCAGTATTGCGACGCAAACGGCGTCCCATCGCTGGATCCGTTCATCACTCCGAACGGCTCCGTCGCCGCCATCGAGGGTATCACCAGCCCGTGTGGCCGGGTCTTCGGCAAGATGGGCCACACGGAGCGCGCCGGCCAGCATGTCGCCCGGAATATCCCCGGCAACAAGCACCAGCCGATCTTCTCCGGCGGCGTCGCTTACTACGCGTGAGCGCGGCCCGTGGCTGCTGCGTCCCGCAGCAGTCCCTGCGATCCTCACCCCGGCCTCACCATCTCGAAGAGGTCGGTGGTGTGGCAATACCAGTTGGGCACGGACATGCGGCCGATGGGATGGAACCGATCCCCCCTCACCCGCAGCGTCTCCGTGTCGAAAAACTCCTCCTTCACCCAGACGCGCTGGACGATGCCCAGCACCAGCCGGTTGGTGCCGATGATCTGGATCTCATGAACCTTGCACTCCAGCGCGGCGGAGGCATCCGCCAGCCGGGGCGGGGCGATGGCCGATGAAGGGGCCGTCGCCAGTTTTTCCACCTCCACCTCGCTGACACCGTAGGGATGGGTGGCGGAGGTGCGGTTCATCACCTCCTTCAGATCCTCCGTGACCAGGTTCACCACGAACTCTCCGGTCCGGGCGCAGTTGAGCGCGGTGTCCTTCGGCGTGCCGTCCTCCCGGTCACCGGGCGCGAAGATGACCAACGGCGGATCATCCCCGAAGACGTTGAAGAACGAGAACGGCGCGACATTCACCGAGCCATCTTCATTCAGCGTGGTCACCCAGGCGATGGGCCGTGGCGTGACCAGCCCCGCGAGGATGGGATAGGCGCGGTCCAGGTGTTCTCCGAGGATATCGAGTTCGATCATGGGATCAGGCCTTTCTGAAACGGGCATCCAGCGACCACTTGTCATACTTCAGGGTCGCCAGCAGCCCGACGAAGTAGAGCACATACACCATCTGCGAACCGGCAGCACCCCAGTTCCAGATCAGGCAGACGCCGAACAGCAGGGCAAGCATCAGCACGCCACCCGCGATGAGAGCCTGCCGCTGGAACAGGCCGAGCAACAGCAGCACGCCAATGACGGACTCCGCCGCGACGATGCCGACTGCCGAGGGAACGATGAGACCCTCCGGCAACGGGGAACCCGTGAATTCCTTCGTCAGGTAGCCCTTGAACTCGCCGAAGCGCGGGATGCGGGTCAGCCCGTGCATCGCGATGTTCAGCCCCAGCGCGAGCCGGGCCAGCAGATGGGCCATGGATAGATCCGGATTCATGCCCGGGAGTCTAACCGATCCGCCGTCCCGCGCCACCGGATCTTTCAGTGAGGAGGGAGGACACTCCTGTCCTCCGGCGGCATTGGCGAGACATCAAGGATTCACCGCAAAGTGGCGAAGCACATCTCTTGAGGATTCGCTGGATTCGTAAGAATCGCGGTCAGCCTTCTTCTCTTTCCTGAAAACACCGTTGCGAAGCAACTGAGACGAACTGGAAGTTAAGATCGTCTGAGTCAAAACACTGAAAACTTCTCCTTCTTATCTCGCCATTGCAGCCGGAGGACAGGAGTGTCCTCCCTCCTTACCTCTTCAAATTCCACAGGATCACGCAGAACCCCGCGACGACCACGAAGCCCAGCAGATAGATGGACTCCCAGAACCTGCCCATCAGCAGCGGCACGAAGGCGAGCAGGACGAGGACCAGCCCGACGAATGTATAGATCCGTGTGAGGTTCATGGGAACGCGGACAACCTACGCCTCACCGCGTCAGGCGCCAGCGTTCATCTTTCTTCACGCCGCCGTGCTTTTCCAACAGCGAGCGGTAGCCGGGGTTTTCTTCGTAGCGCAGCGCCTGCTGTAGGAACGGAAGGATGGAGGATCGCCCGACGGGTTTGATCTGCTTGCCCAGATTCCATGGTTTCTTCCGGTCCGCATACGGGGCCAGCAGGTCCATGGCGGGCTTCAGCCCCTGCCCCTTCGGCCCGCGGTGCCCCCAGAAGTCCACACCCACGGACTCCCCGAGGGTGGCGAGCTGGAAAAAGGCATCCGTGTTGAAAATGGTGTAACTGAAGGAAATGGTCCGTTTCAGTTCGTGGGGCTGCTTTCCGTCCGCCTGGATCTGAGCGTCCACCCGTCTTGCCAGCGCATTCCTCAGGCGTTGCTCCGCTTCGTTTTTTTCCCCGAGATACAGCGCGAGGTGGGAAGCCAGCACGTCATAATAGACCCCGTGGTTGTTCGACGCCTTCTCCTGGTCCAGCCCGTTCTTGCTGGTGCGCAGCCATTGGTGGAACGCGCCGAGCCATTCCGTCATCCGTGTATCATCCTGATCCGTCCATGCTTCCGAAGATCGGATGAGGGCGATGCCGTCCATCAGGTCCGGCAGGGTGGACGCCTCGATGAGTCCGATCCCACGACCGGCATTCATTCCCGGAACCGCCTGCGCGTGATTGAAGTTCGGGTTCATCCCCGTCTCCGCATCCAGATACCAGACGCGCGCCAGTTCCGCCGTCTTCGCGGCATAGGCTTCCTTTCCGCTGAAATGATAGACCAGGCCCAACGTGAACACGGCGTGGTTCGTGCGTCCGAACGGGACGGAATCGTTCCCCTCCCGTGATTCCGGATTCACCACCCCGTCCTTGCGGATGTATGGCAGGCCGTCCGGCTTCTCCGGGTCCGGCCACCAGTAGATGCCGAAGCTGTAGTAGTCATGCCTGTCCCCGCTGGCAGGCAGCAGTTTCTTGTCCATGACGGAGAGGGGCTTCGCGCCCAGCAATGCGTCCGCTTCCTTCATCAGCCTCTCCACCGGCGGCCTGCTGGCGGGATCCCCATTCTTCCACGCTTCCAGACGTTCCTCCAGCAAGCGCGGCGGGATGCCGTAGATGCCGGGCGTCGCCGCATGGATGGATACCACCAGCGCGGAGGAAACCAGAAGGGTCCGGAAAAAATTCATACTGGAATAAACGGTCCGCCGGAGCGGAAACTCGCAGCCGCCCATCCATATTCATCATCGGGCGCGACCAGGTAGCGAAAATCGTGAGACCTCCGGTTGGGACATCTCCACCCCGCCTGCGGCCCGTTTGCTCTGGCCATCCACCCAGCCGGATTTCTTGCGGTATCCGCCACACCTCCGCTAAAGACGTGCCACCACCATCTTCACCTGCCGTTTCACGTCCTCCCAAGTGACACCTTTCAGGGAAACCGGATCGGGTTCGGATTCGGCATCCCCGAACCAAGCCAGGCTGCGGATGACGGTAAAAGGATCGCTCGCCGGATATTTCCTGCAGAAAAAATCCAGCATCTCCGGCGGCCCGTAGTGCTCCAAGAGCTCCACGAAATCGTAAAAATCCTTCTTTGAGCCGCGGTTTGCGATCGCATTGAGCTTCATCGCAGTGACATCCGGCAATGAAATCAGACATACGCCGTCGATGATCTCCGGAGATTCCAGCATAGGGTAGGCATGCCGCAAAAAGTCGAGCTTCACGCCACCGGCATCCATCGTGAGGGAGTTCGGGGCAATGCCCATGACCTTCGCATCCGCCAGCCCGAGTCCCTCTGAAAAAAGCTGGGGTGAAAACGGTTCCGTCGTGAAAAAATCGAGATCGACCGAAAGACGGTGACCGAATCTGAGAGCGAGCGACGTTCCACCCCCAAGCGCGAATTCCGCCAGCGAAGGCTGCTGCTCCAACCGGAGCAGCAGTGCTTTCACAGCTTCCGGGACGGCATCGAAGCGAAGCATCGGAAGGAAGTTGGAGGTAATTCGAACCAAGCGCAGCAGAAAGCGAACGCGCGAGGTTGGAGACTGCGGATGTTTTTGACCAGATCGGCCAAGGCCGGTTTCCCGAAGTGGGCGACCAAGGTCTGCCAATCGCTCCACCTGCCGTATTCCAGGACACGCTGCGCCAACCAAACGCCGTGTTGGGACGGATCGACCGTGGCACGATCCACGTCCCAAAAAAGGTGGTCGGACAGTGACTCCATCGCCTTCACCCTAGCGGAATCCTTCGCAAACGGAAGCTCAAAGCTCCCCCGCGATGACATCCTCCAGCGTCTGGCGCTTGCGGATGACGGTGGCGGTGTCCCCCTCGACGAGGATTTCCGCGGGCAGCGGGCGGGAGTTGTAGTTGGACGCCATGGCAAAGCCGTAGGCACCGGCGGACATGAGGGCGATGTGGTCGCCGGGCTGGAAGTCCGGCAGCTCGCGGTCCTGGCAGAAGAAGTCGCCGCTCTCGCAAATGGGGCCGACGACATCAACCTTCACGCGTTCCGCGGAGGCAGGCTCCTTGAGCGGGACGATCTCATGGTGGCCTTCATACAGCGCGGGGCGGATGAGGTCGTTCATGCCGGCATCGACGATCTTGAAAGTCTTGGCGGAGCCTTTCTTCTCGTAGAGGCACTTGGTGATGAGCACACCGGCGTTGCCGACGATGTAGCGGCCCGGCTCAAGCAGGATCTTCAGGCCGAGGTCCTTCAGGCGCGGGACGAGTTCCTTGCCGTAGCGCTCGATGGTGAGCGGACGCTCCTCTTCCGGCTGGGCCTGCCACCAGTCAACGGAGCCGGATTCCAGCGAATCCTTGTAGATGATGCCGATGCCGCCACCGATGGACCAGAACTCGATGCCATACTTCGCCTTCAGCTCCAGCACCAGCGGGATGACCTTTTCCACCGCCTCGATGAAAGGCGCGATGGAGGTGAGCTGGGAGCCGATGTGCATCTGCAGGCCACGCAGCCGGATGTTCGGCAGTTCCGCGGCGGCACGTGCGTAGAGGCCGGAGATCGCCTCGAAATCGACGCCGAACTTGTTCTCGGACTTGCCGGTGGAGATGTATTTGTGGGTCTTCGCGTCCACGTTCGGGTTCACGCGGACGGCGGCGGGGGCGATGAGGTTCAGTTCGCCCGCCACCTGGTTGAGGTAGCGCAGCTCTTCCTCGCTCTCGACGTTGAAGGAGTAGATGCCCTGCTCCAGCGCATAGACGATCTCCTCGCGGGTCTTGCCGACACCGGCGAAGGTGCAGTGGGCCGGATCCCCGCCCGCCTTGATGACTCGGAAAAGTTCGCCGCCGGAGACGATGTCGAAGCCCGCGCCATGGGTGGCGAGCAGGCGCAGCACGGAAAGGTTCGAGTTCGCCTTCACGGCATACGCCACCTCGTGGTCCACGCCTTCCATCGCCTTGTCCAGACGCTGGAAATGATCGACGATGGTGCCTGCGGAATAGACGTAGAGGGGGGTGCCGTATTCCTCCGCAAGGGCGGAAAGCTGGACGTCTTCGCAGGAAAGGGAACCGTTTTTGTAGGAAAAGCCGTGCATGGCGGGCATGGAGGTAGCCGCCCCCGCCTCCTGCGTAAAGCCAAGAATGCCTGCGCCACAGGGCCACCTCATTCCGGAATTGTCAGGACGGTTGTCGGCTTGTTTCACAAAATCCGAACCGCGAATGAACACCAATGGACGCGAATTCACCGTGAATCAGGGTTGGGTGGTGATGTTACTCCATCCGGAAAATCCCCGCTCCACCTCCGAATCCGGGATCAGCCTACCTTCCATTCGTGTTCATTCGCGTCCATTCGCGGTTGGATTCCCGAAATGAGGTGGCCCTGGATTCGTAATGAGAATGGATTCGCATCCGTATAGGGATTGTCCCAGTCTTCCATCACAAAACCACGGAACCCACCCCTGCATGCGCCACACGATCCCACTCCTGCTGTTCTCCACCTGCCTCAGCCACGCTGCGGATATCATCATCTACGGGGCCACCCCCGGCGGCATCGCCTCCGCCATCTCCGCGGCGAAGTCCGGCTCGACGGTGACGGTGGTGGAGCCTGGAAAACAGGTCGGCGGACTGGTCACCAGCGGACTGTCGCACACGGATTTCCATTCCTTCGAGAGCCTTTCCGGCAGCTTCGCGGACTTCGCGGCGCGGGTGGAGGCCCATTACGTGAAGACCTATGGCAAGGACTCCCAGCAGGTGAAGGACTGCTTCCGCGGCACCTTCGCGGAGCCGAAGGTGAACCGCCTGGTGCTGGAGCAGATGCTCGCGGAACAGAAGGGCATCACCATCGTCAAAGGCGCGCACCTCTCCGATGTCACGGTGAAGGACGGGCGGATCGTTTCCGCCAGCTTCACCTCCGGAGATGCGACCACCACGCATGACGGGAAGGTCTTCATCGACGCGACCTATGAAGGCGACCTGATGGCGAAGGCGGGCGTCGCCTTCCACGTGGGCCGGGAGGGCCGCGCGGAGTTCAACGAGTCCCTGGCACCGGAGCAGGGCGACAAGCAGCTCCAGGCGTACAATTTCCGCCTCATCATGACACCGGACCCGGCCAACCGGGTGCCCGCGGAAAAGCCGCCCGGCTACCGGCGGGAGGACTTCGTGGACCTGCTGCCCGCGCTGGATTCCGGGAAGATCAAGAAGCTGTTCGACTACCCGCGTGACTGTATCTTCAAGGCGCAGACCCCTCCCCTGCCGAACAACAAGTATGACATCAATGATGTCTCCGGCGGCTTCATCCGCCTGTCCCTCCCCGGCAAGAACGCCGGATGGCCGGAGGGCACCCGCGAGGAACGCAAGGCCATCTTCGCCGAGCACCTGCGCGACCAGGTGGGCATGATCTATTTCCTCCAGAACGACGATTCCGTCCCGGCGAAGTTCCGCGACGAGGCGCGGTCCTGGGGATTCTGCAAGGACGAGTTCACGGACAACGGCCACCTGCCGCCGGAACTCTACGTGCGCGAGGCGCGCCGCATGATGGGCGTCCATGTCTTTTCACAGAAGGACAGCGAGCGCCCCGCCGATGACGCGCGCGCGCCGCTTTTCACGGACACCATCGCCATGGGTGACTACGGAAACAACTGCCACGGCACCTTCCACGAAGGGCCGCGCTTCGGCGGGCAGCACACGGGAGAGTTCTACCACCCGGTGCCGCCCTACCAGATCCCCTACGGCGTGCTGTTGCCGAAGACCATCAGCAACCTGCTGGTCCCCGTGGCGGTGTCCTCCACCCATGTCGGCTTCTGCGCGCTGAGGCTGGAGCCGATCTGGATGTCGCTCGGACAGGCCGCCGGATACGCGGCATCGCTGGCGGCGAAAGATGGCACCGACGTCCAGAAGGTCCCGGTGCAGGCGATCCAGAAACTCCTCATCGCGGACAAGTCCGCCCTCACCTACTTCAGCGACCTGCCGCTGGACTCACCTGATTTCGCGGCCGTCCAGTGGTGGGCGGCGAAGGGCGGCTTCCACGGTGTCGAGCCGTGGGGCAAGACCCTCCGCGGGAAGAAGATCCACGGCCAGTACAACGAAGCCGCACCCGGCCATGAAGCGAAGCTGGACGAGCCGCTCACCCCGGAACTGAAGAAACAGTGGCTGGCCCTCGCCAAATCCATCAACGCGCCCGGCGCTGAAGCCGCCGCCGCTGCCACCACCCGCATCGCCTTCATCAAAGCCATCCACCCGCAGCCATGATCCGCCGCCTTCTCCTCGTCCTCGCATCGCTCGCCGCTTTCACGACGGCGGCGGAGAGGAAGCCGAACATCATCTTCATCCTCGCGGATGACCTCGGCTACGGGGAGCTGGGCAGTTACGGGCAGAAGATCATCCAGACGCCCAATCTGGACTTGATGGCGTCGGAGGGCATGCGGTTCACGCACTTCTACTCAGGAGCCACCGTCTGCGCGCCGTCCCGCAGCGTGCTGATGACGGGCCAGCACCAGGGCCACACCCGCGTGCGCGGGAATGCCGGGAATAAGAACCCGCTTGCCCAGGCGCTGCGCCCGGGGGATGTGACCGTCGCCTCCCTGCTGAAGCAGCGGGGCTACACCACCGCCCTCATCGGCAAATGGGGCCTGGGCGATGAAGGCCCGGCGGAGGTCGGCATGCCCCGCAGGCATGGCTTCGACCAATTTTTCGGCTACCTGAACCAAAGGCACGCGCACAACCACTACCCGAAGGAACTGTGGCGCAACGAGGAGAAGGTGCCGAACGAAGGCTACTCCGACGACCATTTCACGACGGAGTCCCTGAAGTTCGTCGCGGAGAACAAGGACCGCCCGTTCTTCCTCTACTGGAGCATGGTGGTGCCGCACGCCCACAACGCGATGCGTGGCAAAGGCCCGCTGGGCGGCGCGGAGGTGCCGGACCTGGGCATCTATGCGGACAAGGACTGGCCCGGTCCGGACAAGGGCCACGCCGCCATGATCACGCGCATGGATTCCTACGTCGGGCGGATGCTGGAGCAGTTGCGGAACCTGGGCATCGCGGAGAACACGCTGGTCATCTTCAGCAGCGACAACGGCCCCCACAACGAGAGCGGCCACGACCTTTCTCGCTTCAATCCGTCAGGCCCCTTCACCGGCATCAAGCGGTCACTGACGGACGGAGGCATCCGCGTGCCGTTCATCGCCTGGTGGCCGGGCAAGGTGAAGCCCGCCGTCTCCGACCACGTCGGCTACTTCGGTGACATCATGGCGACCGCCGCGGACCTTTCCGGCGCGGCGCTCCCGCCTAACCGGGACTCCATCAGCCTGCTGCCCGTCCTTTCCGGGCAGGGGGAGCAGAAGGAGCATGAGTTCCTCTACTGGGAATTCCACGAAGGTGGCTTCCGCCACGCCGCGCTCTACCAGGGCCGCTGGAAAGGCATCCGCCGGAACGGCAAGCTGTTCCTCTACGACCAGCAGAACGACGTGGCGGAAAAGAACGACGTCGCCGCGCAGCATCCGGAAGTGCTGGCGAAGATCGACGCGTATCTGAAGACGGCACGGAGTGAATCGCCCGACTGGCCTGTGGGAGAGTAAGGAGGGAGGACACTCTTGTCCTCCCTCCTTACTCACCTCCACGTCCACTGCATGACCACCTCGATGTCGGGGTGGAGGCTGTGGTGGACGGGGCAGCCTCGGGCGGCGGCTTCGAAGACTTTCCGCTCCGGATGGTCTGCGGGCAGAGGCATGTCGAGATCCACCTCCAGCTTCGAGATGCGGCGTGGCAGATCCTCCGACATGTGCTTGCGGACGGCGACTTTCAGTCCCTCCAGAGAGATCTCCTTGCGGCGGGCCATGATGCCCATGACGGTGGCCATGCAGGCACCGAGCGCAGTGGCCACGAGGTCCGTGGGCGAGAAGGATTCCCCACGGCCGTTGTTATCGACGGGCGCGTCCGTGGCGAGCGTGGTGCCGGATGGTCCATGGACCGCGCTGCAGTGCAGGTCCCCTTCGTAGTCGAGCTTGATTTCAACCATAATGATCAGTTGTCAGGGGCGGGAGGTGCCGGGACGGGTGCGGGCAGCGGCGGAACGGCGGCTCCGGGAACCACGGGCGGAACGGGAGCGGGAGAGACCGGATCCAGCGGATTGATCTCCTTGCCATTGCCAACCCTCACGAGGACGACACGGAAGCCGGTGGACGCATCCCCTTTCGATGGCGGGATCCAGTTCCGGAAGCCGGTGTAAAGCGCCTCCTCCCGGTAGGTGTCCCATCCGCCACCGCGCAGGACACCCATCTGGATGTCCACGGTCGCGGCACGGATCGGCCGGCCATCCGCGCTCATGACGGGGATGTCCTCCGCGTCCTTCCAGTCCGTATAGACCCACTCCTGCGCGTTGCCGCTCAGGTCGAAGATGCCATACCGGTTCGCCGGGTAGGATCCCACCGTGGAGGTGTAGGGATTGTCATCGCTGTAGCCGGGGATGGAAAGATCGGAGGATTTCCCCGGAGCCAGCGCGGCGCTGGTGTCCGCGAAGTTTCCGGCACCTTTGGGCGGCGGCCAGGCGGTTCCCCATGGGAACCTCGGCTGCTTGTCGCTGTCGCGCGCGAGCGGGGATTTCCCCGGCTGGTCCTCGATGGCGGCCATGCGGCTCCACTCCAGGTCCGTCGGCAGGCGATAGACATGGCTTTCACGGATCAGGCCTTCCTCGCGTTCTTTCCGGGTCAGCCAGATGCAGAATTTCTCCGCGTCATCCCTGGAAACATAGACGACCGGATGGTCATCCGCCTGGGAGAAATCCGTTGCCAGCGGCATGGTGAGCGGCATGAGGGCACCCGCGATGTCATCCGCGGCCTCCGGCCCGGCGGCTTCCTGCTGGCGGGTGAGGTCGGCGTTGTAGCCGGTGATGAAGGCGCGGTAGTCCGCGACGCGGCTCTCCCACTTCGACACCATCAGGTCCGGTCCCAGCGGCACGAATTCCATGCCGAGCGTGTTCTTCCAGTCCCTGCCGAAGATGATGCCCTTGTTCTCCTCCAGCTTCCGGGTGATCTCTCCGGTCTGGCTGGGGACGACCTCGGTATCGAACTCCAGGGGCTTGAAGCCTTCCTTCAACAGCGTGAACTTGATGTGCGAGCCGGGCTTCACCCGCTCCAGCAGGAGCGCGCCATCCTTGTCGGTCATCCCGCGCCTCATGCCGTCGATGAAGACCTCCACCTCCGGCGGATCGGTCTTCAGGCGGACCATGCCGAAGTCGATCCTGCGGACGACCACATAGAAAGGACGGAGATCCTCCTTCCGCTGCGCGTCCGTCATCTTCGGGTCCTTGAAGGAAAGGTCGCGGTCCGGGACCATCTCGAAATCCCGGGTGAGCAGGCCGTTGCGCAGGGCCTCCCCTTCCAGCCAACTGCAGAACGCGCGGGCGGCCTCATCATTCGCCAGCGTGATCTCCGTCTCGATGCCGTTCTGGGAGACCGTCAGGAAATCCTCCGTCTTTCGCGCGCTGGCCGCGTTGAACATGAGCCAGTCCCGCTTCTTCATGTAGCCCTCGCTGATGTGGGACTTCCGGCTGTCGAGCGGCTTGTAGCGGTTGCGCAGGTGGTCCATCCACACGACGCCGCCCTCCGGCGGCTGGTCCGGCTGGAGGTTCTCGATGACGGCCATGACGCCGTCACCATCCACCACCGTCACCTTGATGTCCTTCGGCTGGTACTTCGCCAGCTCGATCCGGAACTCCAGGGTCTGCCCCAGCTTGGCATTGATCTCCCGCGTGGGCGTGAGATCGACGTAGGTCCCTTTCCCGTCATAGACGGTCGCATTTCCCGGGATGGTGATGAGCTTCACCTGGCGGAACTTCTCCACCGGCCGCTTCACCGGCGGAGGCCTCACGATATCGACCAAGGTCTGGATCCTGCCGCGCTTGGTCACCTCATATCCCGCCCACCCGGCCAGGCCGAGCAGCAGCAGGGAAACGACCCACACCAGGGAGAAGCTGCGCTTCCGCCTGGCACGCTTGCCACGCTGGAGACGCCGCAGGGCTTCCGCGAGTTCCGCCGCGGAGGTGATCATCCGTTTGGAAAGCCGCGGCTCGCAGATGTCACAGATGATCTTGTTCAGCTCCAGCCAGCGCTTCCGCTGGGAGCCGTTCGGCAATGTGTCCGGCAGTTCCGGAAACTCCAGCCGGTCCTTGCCGGTGGCGATCTCGTACAGCACCTTTCCCAAGCTGTACACGTCCGCCTGCGCGGAGCCGGGACCCTCGGGCGGGACGAAGCCCTCCGTGCCGACAAAGGTCCGCTGGTCGCGCGCGGCCACCAGGCCGATGTCCGCCAGCTTCGCCTTGCCATTGAGGAAAATGACGTTCGACGGCTTCACGTCCCGGTGCGCCAGCCCGCGCTCATGGAGATGGTGCAGCGCCTCCGCCAGCCGCAGGCCGACATCGATGCAGGTGTCCGTGTCGAGCTGGGGGTGCAGCGCCTGCTTCGCGTCCGCACGCAGCGTCCGCGGCTCATACTCGATGGGGTTGATGTTCTGCCCGGAGCGCACGTCGTCCCCGAGTTCCATCACGTAGTAGTAGAACGAAACGCCGTCCGGACTGCGTCCTACGTGGAGGATGTGGACCAGTCCGGGGTGGTCCCGCGACATCGGCTCGAACTTCAGGATGCCCTCGAACTCCCGCTCGAACCCGCGGGCGTCCTCGAAGTCCTCCCGCCACACCACCTTGACCGCGCGCAGCGCGCCGGTCACCCCCCTGCCCAGCCACACCTCGCCGTAAGCGCCCCCCCCGATCTTGCGGAGGATCTCATGGTCGGGGATGACAGGATCAGGTCGGGATTTACTCGGCATCTTCCTCCAGTTTCGCGAGTTCGCGCTTCAGCACGGAGCCGACGCGATGCTTCGCCAGATATACCTGCGCCATGCTGACGTTCAAGTGGTCCTGTACTTTTTTCGCGTCCCACTGCTTGATGACGTAATAGTGGAAAATCTGGTATTGTTTCGGTGAAACCTGCGCCTTCACCCTGGATAAAGCGGCGTCGGCGACGTTCTTTTTCCACTCCACATCCCACAGGCGGGAAAGGAGGTCCCCGTTCGGGTCCTCCACCCGGTCGATCACCGCGGTCTTCCGGTCGTTGTCCCACTCGCCACCGGCCATGGCGGTGTCTTTTTTCCGCTTCCGGAACTGGTCGTTGATGCGCCAGCGGGTCATGTTCATGAGCCAGGTTTTGAAAGACCCCTGCTCCGGGTCATAGAGCTTCCGTTTGCTCTGCTTGGCGATGGAAAGGATGGTCTCCTGCACGCAGTCGAAAGCTTCGTCCGCCCGCAGGCCGGCCTTCACGGCGACGGAATAGATCAGCCGCCAATAGGTTTGGTAGAATTCGTCCCAAGTCCGTTGGTCTTCCCAATTGTCCAGACGGGCGATGAGGCTCTTACGCGTCTTCGCGTAGGCCTCCACCATGATCACATCGTCCTTGTTTTCCTTTTCTACATCGTCCTCGGACATTGGCCCTCCTTTACCCGAACAACCCGGCGCTGTCTTTCATTCATTGCGGAATTTCGCAAGTCACTGATAAAGAGACACAAAATTTTTACCACCGGAAGCAAAATAGTCAGGAAAAGCGAAGAGTTACCGAACTTATTTACAACCTCACGCCTTTTGCACTATCTAACTGTCCTATCACTCACCCCGTGTTCCGGTTTCACCCTCCGGATACTCCCCCCACGGAGAGATGACATGTCACCCGAAACAACACCATTGAACGCCTCCCAGGCGGTCGAGCGGATCCGTGAGATCATCGTCGGCCGTCATCTGGAAAGGCTTGAGCAGCGCGTGGCACGCCTGGAGGCGTCCGACGTACCGGAGGCATCATATCCAAAGCTGGATGAACGGGTTCTGCTGGCGGAAGCCCGCGTGGAAGCCCTCCAACACAGCGTGACGCGGCTCTCCGACAACACGCGGGACGAGCTGGAACGGCGGAACTACCTCCAACGGGAGGAAATCCAACGCTTGGCGCAGCAGATCCAGCAAGTGGCCGCCACCCGGCCAGCGACCGCGGATGCCCTGCCCGCGGTCCAGCAACTGGAACAGCGGCTCGGCTCATGGCTCGGTGCCTGGAAGAACTCGTTCCAGGAGCACCTCAATTCGCGGGATCAACGGATTTCCGATCACATCCGCACGGAGATCGACACCCTGAAAGGCGCGATCGATGGACGTCTGGCGGATTTTGAAAGCCGCCTGCCGGACAGCGGGCAGCTCGAGCAGCGGTTCCAGAAGATCGCCGACGCCGCCCGCTCCCTGGCGGATTCCATTTCCCAACTCCCACCCCTCCCTCCCGCAGACGCATCCCCCCCCTGATGTCCGCGCATCCGCTGCAACCACTCCCCATCGCCCATCCCAGCTCTGCCACCGGCCACTCCACACGGCCCGTCGCATCGCCTTGGGGTGGCTCGCCCGTCCCCGTCGAGCAGCCCTCCATCCCGGTGGGTCGGTTGGTCCTGCCGACATGGCCGGAGATGCCACAGGCGGCCCAGCAGTCCGTAGTGGCACCGCAGCCCCCTTCCCTCCGGCCACTGCCTGCCGCCGGACCACCGGTCGCCGCCCCTCCTTTCCAGCCACTCCCCCCCTTCCAGGCGGTGCCTCCGGTGGTGGAACCTCCCCCCGCCTTCACCGCACCGGCTTTCACCCCGGCACCTCCCCCCGAGCCTGTGATCCTTGCGGCGGCACCGGTGGCTCCCACGCCCGCCGCACCGGAGCCTCCGGAAAAGCCGGACTTCACCGACGACGATCTGCGGGAGGCCTTCGCGCCGATCTTCAAGGGGATCACCGTCCAGGCGTCCCCCATCGACCTCCATCTGGAACCGATGCTGCGGGCGACCATCCGCCGGGCGCTGGCGGAATACTCCCCCACCACCGGCAGGCCGTTCACGAACCCCGGCGTGTGGGACCGCTTCAAGTGGCGGATGCGCGCGCTGTTCACCAGCCGCACCTACGAGGACATCCTGTTCGAGAAGACCAACCGCTTCCAGGTGGACGAGGTTTTCCTGCTGGATACCCACACGCTGTCACTCGTCTCCTATGCCAGCACCAACCCGGGCCGCCACGCCTCCGCGAAGCGGGTGGAAGGCACCGTCCACCGGCTGGCGCTCCAGCTCCGGGAGACGGACGGCACGCTCCGCCGCTACTTCAAGCTGCCGGATGACCGCAACGTCATCGTCCGCGAAGGCTCGTTCATCTCCCTGGTGGCGGTCTTCCGCGGCATGCCGAATGAAATGGCGATCAATGACCTCGGTTACACGCTCGGCAGCATCGAGGAACGCTTCGAGGAACGCTACCGCATCCCCGGATCACCGTTGCTGAAGCTGCTCCAGCCGTTCCTGGAGGACTGCCTGCTCATCCAGGCACCTGCCACCGCAGCCTAATCCCCCTTGACCCCGGGGGTCCGGCCCCCTAAAGACCTCCGCACACATGGGATTTGACACATTAGGACTCTCCGAAACCGTACTCCAAGCCATCGGCGAATCCGGTTACACCACGCCAACGCCCATCCAGGCCCAGGCCATTCCCATCATCCTTTCCGGGAAAGACGTCATCGGCGCCTCCCAGACCGGCACCGGAAAGACCGCGGCCTTCGCGCTGCCATCCCTTGCCAAGCTCGAAAAGATCGGCAAGCCACAGATTCTCGTCCTCGAGCCTACCCGCGAGCTGGCCCACCAGGTGGCGGAACAGTTCGAAAAATACGGCAAGCACACCGGCATGAAGGTGGCGCTGCTCTACGGCGGCGTGGGCCTCGGTGCCCAGGCTGACGCGCTGAATGCCGGAGCCGACATCGTCGTCGCCACCCCGGGCCGTCTGGTCGATCATTTCTACCGCGCCACCATGCGCTTCGGGGAGCTGAAGATCCTCATCCTGGACGAGGTGGACCGCATGCTGGACATGGGCTTCCTGCCGCAGGTCCGGAAGATCGTGAACCTCTGCCCGTGGGAAGGCCGCCAGACGCTGTTCTTCTCCGCCACCATGCCACCGGCGATCCAGACCTTCGCCCAATGGTGCCTCACCGACCCGGTTTCCATCGAAATCGCCCGCACCTCCGTGCCGAAGAGCGTGACCCACGCCTTCTACCCGGTGGCCATGGACCAGCGTGACGAGCTGCTGCTCGGCCTGCTGAAGGAAACCGAATACCACTCCGTGATGATCTTCACCCGCACCCGCAAGGAAGCGGACGAAGTCACCGCCATGATCAAGGACAGCGGCCAGCCGAAGGTCGCCGCCATGCACTCCGACATCAGCCAGGTGGACCGCATGAAGGCCCTCGCCGGATTCAAGGCCGGTGACTACGAGATCCTCGTCGCCACCGACGTCGCCGCGCGCGGCATCGACATCTCCGGTGTCTCCCACGTCATCAACTACCGCGTCCCGGAAAACGCCGAGGACTACGTCCACCGCATCGGCCGGACCGGCCGCGCCGCGGCCGAAGGCGACGCCTTCACCATCCTCACCGCGGACGAACTGGACTACGCGAAGTCCGTCGAAGTCTTCATCGACCAGAAGATCCCGCGCCGCAAGCTGGACAACTTCGAGTACATCTACACCGCCCTGCTCGACACCGACCCGATCAAGCCGGTCCGCCGGAAGAAGGTCGGCGGGAAGAAGCGGCGTTGACCTCATGGGATTTCATGATAGATTAAATCTATCATGAAGACCGCGACGGTGGCAGATCTACGAAACCATTTCCGGCAAATCGCCAGTTGGATCGAACATGGCGAGACCGTTGAAATCGTGAAACGGGGCAAACCGTTCGCGCATCTCATCGCTCCGCCATCCGCTTCACCCGCTCCACCCAAGCCGGACATCATGGCCCAGCTCCGGGAAGTCTGGGGCGACCGCAGGTTCACCATGGAGGAAGTCCGGGAAATGAGGGAGCACGAACTGGACGGGGAGGATGCGTGAAAGCTTATCCTGATACGTCCTATCTCTGCGCGCTATACCGCTTCCAGGAAAATTCCGAACGGGCCGCCAGCCACTTCGCCGCGATGCCAGGCTCTCTGGTCATCGCATCCCCCCTTCTCTTCGAGTTCAGGCAATCCATCCGCCTGCAGGCGTGGCTTCACACGAAAGATCGCGGGAAAGGATATGACAAACAGACGGCACTCCACGCGCTCGCCAAATTTCAGAACAACATCTCCACTGGTGCGATCAAGGTGATACCCGTGGAATGGGCGGACGTGGCGGGCATCGCGGAAACCATCTCATCTGAGTTCACCTGGACCAGCGGGTGCCGGGGATTCGACATCCTCCATGTCGCCACCGCCCTCCATCTGGGCAGCTCCGAGTTTCTGACGTTCGACAGGAACCAGAAGAAGCTCGCCTTGGCGAAAGGCCTCACCGTTCCCTTTTGAACCTCCGGATGCGCGTCCTCTCCATCGACCCTGCCGTCCGGAATACGGGATACGCCGTACTCGAGGGCGATCCGCGCAAGCCGGTGGTGCTCGCCTTCGATGTGATCTCGATCCCGAAAAGCCTCCCGCAATCCGCCGCGCTCGCCGCGGTGCGGACGCATCTGGTGAATGTCATCCGGAAGTTCCAGCCGGAGGAGGTGGCGGTGGAGGGCATCATCTACGTGCAGTCCCATCAGACGGCTATTTCGATGGGGGCGGCCCGCGCCTGCGCCATGATCGCCGCCGCGGACCACGGCCTGAAGATCTACGAATACTCGCCGAAGAAGGTGAAGATGGCCGTCGTGGGCAAGGGAACGGCGGACAAGCAGCAGGTCGCCTTCATGGTGCGCGCGCTGCTCGGTCTGGCGGAGAATCCCCCGTCGGACGCGGCGGACGCCCTTGCCATCGGCATGGCGCACCTGCAGGCTTCCGATCCGCTCAAGGCGAAGCTCCTCGACCGCAGGCAGATCTGACATGATGGACATCCGACATCTCTCCGGCCACATCCCCTATGAGGACGGTCTTCGCCTCCAGGAGGAAACCGTGACCGCGGTGCTGGCGAAGGAAGCACCGGACACGCTCTTTCTGCTGGAGCATGAGCCGGTCTATACCATCGGCCGGTTGAGGGACCAGTCGTCGCTGCGGGACGCCTCCATGCTCCCCCACCCGGTCCACGACACGAACCGCGGCGGCCAGGCGACCTACCATGGCCCCGGCCAGATCACCGGCTACCCCATCCTGGACCTGACCACCCGCGGCAAGGACCTGCACGAGCACCTGCGGAAGATCGAGGAGGCGCTCATCCTGGCCTGCGGCCGCTTCGGCGTGCAGGCCGGACGGCGGGATGGACTCACCGGCGTGTGGGTGGGGAACCGCAAGCTGGCGTCCATCGGTGTTGGCGTGCGTAAATGGATCTCCATGCACGGCTTCGCCATCAACATCACGAATGAAAGCCTGCCGCCGTTCTTCGCCATCACCCCGTGCGGGCTGGATGGCGTGAGCATGACCAGCCTGGAGATGGAAGCGGGGCGGCCTATCACTGTTGCTGAGGCGGCGGTGGTGATCGGTGAGGAGATGAGGCGCTTGCTGGAGTGAGCGGGCACTCTTTGTCCTCCGGTAAGGAGGGTGGACACTCTTGTCCTCCGGCGGTATTGGCGAATTATCTAAGATTCACCGCGAAGATCGCGACCCCATGGAGGGGCGCACGCCGTTGCACCCATGCGGAAAGGCAAGGCAACGGGCAAGACGCGAAGAAGTTACAACGGCGTGCGCCTCTCCTGGCATGCGAAGCAAAGCGGATGTGACCACCCTACTCCGAATGCTTTTGTTATGGGTTCCGGTTGCAGCCGGAGGACAGGAGTGTCCTCCCTCCTTACACCCCTTTACAGCGGCAAACTGTCGTAGCTGCGGCCGCCGACACCTTCGTACCAGCGCAGGTAGGCGGAGTTCACCATGGAGTAGCCGCCAGGGGTCGGGTAGTTGCCGGTGAAGTACCAGTCGCCGCACTCGCCTTTGATGGAGGCACGGAGGTTCTCGATGCTCTGGAAGATGACCTCGACCTCGCCCTGCCACTCGATCTCTTCCGGATAGACCATGCGGCTGATCTCGGCGGAAACTTCCTCGTCGGTGAAGGCGTCGTAGATTTGCTGGACGCGGTTGAGGCGTTCGCCGGCGGGCTTTTTCAGCTCCTCGCGGCACTCGTCATAGACGCGGTCGAGCAGGGACTGCCGTCCGGCTCGCCGGTGCAGCGCGATGGCCGCCTGGAAGGCGATGAACTTGCCCAGTTCCGACATATCGATGCCGTAGCAGTCCGGATAACGGATCTGCGGGGCGGTGGAGCAGATGACGATCTTAGACGGCTTCGTGCGGGCGAGGATCTTGAGGATGGATTTCTTCAGCGTGGTGCCGCGGACGATGGAGTCGTCCAGGGCGACGAGGTAGTCGCCTTCCTTCACCGCGCCGTAGGTGATGTCATAGACGTGGGAGACGAGCTGGTCGCGGCTTTTCTCCTGGGAAATGAAGGTCCGCATCTTGATGTCCTTGTGCGCGATCTTCTCCCCGCGCGGCCAGTTGCGGAGGATGAGGTCGTCGACGAGGTCGGCGGTCAGGTTGCCGCTTTCCGCGGCTTTCAGGATGGAGGAGCGGACTTCCTGGCGGCGGTAGAGCCGCAGGCCGTCCATCAGGCCGTGGTAGGCGGTTTCCGCCGTGTTCGGGATGAAGGAGAAGACGGTCTTTTCGAAGGCGCTGCCGATGGATTTCACCACCTGGTCCACCAGCGCGGCGCCCATGGCCTTCCGCTCGCGGTAGATCTGCGGATCATTGCCGCGGGAGAAGTAGATCTTCTCAAAGGAACACGGGGAGTATTTCTGCGGGGTGGCGAACTGCTGGTCGGTGATGGTGCCGTCCGACTTGATGGTGATGATGGAGCCCGGATCGACCGCCTTGACATCATCCACATCCGCCTCGAACACGGTCATGAGCGGCACGCGCTCCGATGCGAAGGCGATGACCTCATCCGTGATGAGCATGTGGCACGGGCGGATGCCGCGCGGGTCGCGCATGACGAACATGTCGCCGTTGCCGATGGCACCGCAGATGGCGTAGCCGCCGTCCCACTCGCGGGCGGAGTCGGAGACGAGCTGCGGCACATCCAGCGCGGAGGAAATCATGGCCGGCATCTCATTGCCCGGCACGCCCTTGTCGCGGAGGTCGCGGTAGAGGTCGGTGTGGTGCTCGTCCAGATGGTAGCCGATCTCTTCCAGCACGGTCTGCGTGTCCGTTCCGAAGACCGGGTGCTGGCCGCGCTCCAGGAGGACCTGGTTTAGCTCGGCCGCGTTGGTCATGTTGAAATTCCCCATCACCATGAGGGTGCGGGTCGGCCAGTTGCTGCGGCGCAGGTACGGATGGCAGCTTCCTTCGTCGAACTCGCCGGAGGTGCCGTAGCGGAGGTGGCCCACGAGGATCTCACCGCCGAAGTCGAAGTTGCGTTTCACGCTTTCCGGCTTCTTCGGGTCGAGCTGGCCCTTGCGCGCCATTTTCGAGAAATTCTTGATCTCCTTGCGGAATATCTGGGCGAGCGCGTCCTGCTCGATGCCCCGGCGGCGGAACACGTAGGGCTGGCCGATGGGCATGTTCAGCTTCACGCAGCCAATGCCGGTGCCGTCCTGCCCGCGGTTGTGCTGCTTCTCCATCAGGAGGAACAGCTTGTTCAGACCCCACAGGCAGGTGCCGTAACGGTCGTAGTAATACGCCAGAGGTTTGCGGAGCCGCACCGCAGCGATCCCGCATTCGTGTTTCAGGAAATCGCTCATCGTGGATGGATTCGAAGCATCATCACTCTCCGGAGACCCGCACTCGGACACCCTCCTGCGGAACCATGCGCCCGAGTATCACGCCGCCATTGCCCGCCGTCAAACTGGCTTCCACGTCTTTTTCATCGACGATGGCGACCCAGCCGATGCCCATGTTGAAGGTGTGGAAACGGTCTTCCGCGTCCACGTGGGCAAGCAGCTTGTCGATGCCCGGAAGCTCCCATTTCGGGATCTCCAGATCAGCGCCCATTCCGCGGAACAGACGCTCGAGATTTTCAGGAAGGCCACCACCGGTGATGTGGGACATGGCCTTCGGCTTCACGCCCTTCGCCTTCAGGTCGCGGGTGACGTCGTGGTAGAGGCGCGTCGGCTTCAGCCAGGCGGCCAGTTCCTCATCGGAAATCTCGCCCGGGTGCTCCTTCAGCACGCGGCGGACGAGCGACCAGCCGTTGGCGTGGATGCTGTCGGACGCGTAGCCCACCAGCACGTCGCCGACGGCGACGGTGGTCGGGTCGATGAGGTCGCCCTTTTCGGCGCAGCCAATGCAGAAGCCGGCCAGCTCGATGACATCCGTCGGGACGATGCCGGGCATCTCCGCGGTCTCACCGCCGGCCAAGATGCAGTCGCAGGCCTCCAGGTAGTCGGCCATGCCCTTGATCAGGCTGGTGATCTTTTCCTCATCCAGCGCGGCGATGCCGATGTAGTCCAGGAACAACAGAGCATCCCCGCCGGTGGTGAGGATGTCGTTCACGCTCATGGCGACCAGATCCTTGCCCGCTGTCTCCAGCAGGCCGTGTTCCAGCAGCAGCTCCAGCTTGGTGCCGACGCCGTCACAGCCGGTCACGATCACCGGCTCCTTATAGGAACTGAGGTCGTAGCAGGCGGCGAACAACCCGAAGGCTCCCCACAGTTTGCGCGTTTGCTGGGTCCGGCGCACATGCGCCCCGATGTCTCCTACCAGAGCGGCCGCCTTGCGCGTGTCCACCCCGGCCTGTTGGTAAGTTAGCTTGCCCGCCATTTCGGTGCGGTGGTTCTACCAATCCCCCCCCTCCCGTCACGCAGAAAAACGGATCAATTCCTCCGGCACCTTCCCGGCCATCCAAATGCCCCCGGAGCGAAACGGATTTTCAAACACCCGCAGATCCCGCAGCCACCGTCACCAGAGGATCCTTGCGGCCACTTTGCAAAAAAACTCCGCACGATTCAGACACCCTATCCTGCACCCACCCGGCGAGAATCGAGCGACCTTGCGACCCCAGTGCGCCCTGCGTCCGGGAGCTGCGCACATCTAATTGTTAGATAAATCAGCCAGTTCCGCATTTTCCGCCACGGACCACCGGATGATTCCGACAGCGAGGGCAATCACCGAATCCAGCGGGAAAAGGCCCGCCATTTATCACAGATATCCTGATATTCATGATATCCTGATATTCAATAAAACTTGACCTTTAAACAAGATTACATAATTTCCCCTTTCATCAACTCGGTGAGTTCCGCGCCCCCAGCACCCCGACCCAGCCTCCATCTCGATTCAGGATTGAAAATCGGGTATGGCTCCCCCATCGCCGCCTTGGAGAAATCCATCGAACTCGGCGGTGGCACCCATTTCATCCTGGCGCGGAACGGCCGAGGGAAAACCACCTTGCTGCGGACGATCGCCCGGACGCTTCGTCCGGTGGCAGGCAGCCTGAAAACGGAGGGAGCGCTCCAGTACCTGCCGGAGGACCTGCGGTTCGACCCCGAAATGACGGCGGGCATGATCCTGCGCTCCTTGGTTCCGAAGAACCGCCTGAAGGAAGCACTGGACCTGGCGGAGCGGATCGAACTGAACCTGACGCGCCCTTACAGCCGCCTCTCCACCGGCAACCGGCGGAAGACGAACCTGATCATGGCGGAGTTTTCCATCCGCCCGGACGCCGGCAACATCCTGTTGCTGGATGAGCCGTTCAGCGGCCTCGACGCGTTCGCCCGGCAGGCGTTCGAGGAAATCTGGCGCGCCTCGTCAGACAGCGTGCTGCGCCTGGTGAGCTGCCATCCGGACTATGACTCCATGACGCTTTCCAGCGCCCTGCTCATCGACCGGTCCACCATCCGCCACCTGACAGGTGACGATCAGACCTGGAGCGAACTGAAGAACCTCCTGCACTGAAAACGATGAGACTCTTCCGGCTCACCCTCTCAACGATCTTCCTGCGCAAGGCGTGGGTGATCTGCGCGCTCTGCGTGCTGGTCACCCCCTTCGTCCTGCCATGGATCTCGAGCGCCTCGGAAAAGCCGGTTCTCATCCAGCCCGCGCGCATCCAGGCGGCATGGAGCACACTCTGGATCATCACCATGCTCTGGGGTTACTTCACCGCCGCGAAGCAGGGCGAGATCAACGCCACCTCCGGCACCGGCGAATACTTCCTCACCACCGGCCTCGGTGCGACGCGCCAGTTGTCCGAGATCTGGCTGGCGGTGTTCATCTTCATCCTGCCGATGGCGGTCGCCACCGCCGCCATCACCCAGTTCGCCGCGGCTCCGGCGGATCCCGCGGAGCAGGCCATGTGGTGGACGCTCAACACCCAGTATCTGGTGCTGTTCCTGCTGGTCACCGCGCCGTTGCTCTGTCTCGCCGTCGCGCTGGCCTCCCGCTTCGGTAGCGTGGCCGGTTATGTGGTGACGCTGGGACTGACGGTCTATGGCCTCTATGGCGTCGGCTACCTGAACAACCTGCTGAAGCTGGAAGAAAGCCCCATGCTCCAGAGCATCTGGCTGCTCTCCCCACATTACCACTTCGCGGACCTGACGCAGCGCCTCTACTTCAAGTCCGGCGCCCTCCCCTCCGCCGCATTCTGGAAAATGACCGGCTATTTCCTGGGCATCCTCGCCCTGCACACCGGCATCTCCCGCCTTGCCTTCCGCACGAAGCTTTCCTCCTGATCCCCTTGAAACCGCCCGGCTCCACCACCGCGTACATCCTGAGCCTCTGCCTCATCACAGGGGGTGGCTCGGTCTGCGCGTCCATGGGCAGATCCCTCATGGCGGACAAGGATCTGCGGGTTCCGGTCAACCCGTTCGGCATCAATTCCAGCCCCTACGGCGAAGTCCTCGCCATGGCGATGCAAGGCTCGATCGACACCTACTGGCACAGCGGCATCGAGCAGACTGGAAGCCATGATTCCGGACAACCCCACGTGCACACGGCGGACTGCGGGCATGATGTCTCTCCATCCGCCAAAGGCACCGGCCTGCGCGGCCGCCTGACGGCCGTTCTCGATGAACTGGGGGAAGCCTCCACCGCACGGACGAATCCGAAGCCGGCCAGCCGCGCCCAGGTCTTCCACACCCGGCGCGAGATCGAGGACAAGCTCCGCTTCGCCTACCAGCTCGACCCGGCGCACTACGCGAACTACAACACCTACCATTTCTTCCTGACCGAGCCGGAACTGGGCACCCGCCCGAAGCTCACCCCCCAGGCCGCCGGACTGGCCGACAAGACCATCCGCTACTGTCTGGCCAGGAATGACGATCCACGCCCGGCCCTGACCGCCGCCGCAGCCGCGGGAAACCTGCTGGAGCTCATGTTCAACGACCGGGCGGCGGGCCACGCCCGCTACAGCACCTCCGTCATGCGGGAGTATCTCCAACTGATGGACCAGTGCATCGCCCGCCACCAACTGATCTCCGGCCAGTGGACGGCCAACGGCCAGTGGGAGGAACTCTCCCCCATGCGCAGGCTGGAAGCGCAGGACCGGCTGTCCTTCACGCTGAAGATCCGGGAAGTCGCCGAAAGGACCATCCTCCGCCTGGAGCGGCAGGAGCAGCCGGGCACTCCGCCAGCACCACCCTCCCCCCCCGCCAACTGACCTGATGTCTTCCTCCTCCCCACCACGGCCTCCCTTCCCGGAAGGAAACCCCGCCATCCAGGCGGCGCGTTTCCAGCCGGGCATGAACGGCCGCCAGCTTCTCGGGATCATCTTCCGGGTATGCAGGGAGCTGCGCGTCTCCGACATCCAGATGCGCTCCGCACGCCCGGTCTATATCCATACCAACAAGGGCATGGAGATGCTGGACTTCCTCGGCATCCTTTCCGCGACCCACATGGATGAGATCCTGAAGGAACTCATCCGCAACCGGGAGAACGCCGGCCACGGCTTCGGCGTCACGGATACCGGCACCCACATCGAGGAACAGATCGCGCATGCCATGCACGGGTTCTCCTCCACCAAAGTCGCGGACTTCTCCTGCGACGGCATCCCGATGGGAGATGCGGGTGAACGCTCCGGTCGCCTACGGATCCAGGCCCACCTCAGCTCCTCCGGCCTCGGCGTCACCTGCCGGATCCTGAATGATTTCATCCCGGAGCTGGAGCAGCTCGGCATCGATCCGGACACCATCGCCACGCTCCGCCATGCGTCACTGAAACGCGCGGGCCTCTGCCTGGTCACCGGCCCCACCGGCTCCGGAAAGTCCACCACCCTGGCGTCCCTCATCGACTGGGTGCGCAGGCACCATCCGAAGCACATCGTCACCGTCGAGGATCCCATCGAATACCAGTACCCGGACGACATGCCGGACCCGGTCTATCCCGGCCACCGCACGCCCTCCCCCAGCATCGTCACCCAGCAGGAAGTGGGGCGGGACGTCCACTCCTACCGGCAGGGACTGAAGGATGTGCTGCGGAAAGCGCCGCACATCATCCTGCTCGGGGAGATCCGCGACCGGGAGGCGATGGAGACCTGCATGGAGGCCGCGCAGACCGGACACCTGGTCCTCTCCACGCTGCATACTACGGGCGCAGTAAAAACCCTGGGCCGGATCCTGGAGCTCTACCCGAAGGAGAACCACACCGCGGTGCTGAGCCGGCTTTCGGAAATCCTCATCTTCATCCACTCCCAGGGCCTGCTCAACGGCGTCAACCGCCGGGTGCTGACCTATGAGTTCCTCCACAACAGCGAGGACGCCATCTCCAGCGCCATCGCCAACTATGACGGCGGGGCACGCTCCCTGGAGGATGTCATCCACCGCGCCGGGAACGTCCAGTGGGACAACAACCTCAAGCGGCTGCTCCAGCAGGGACTCATCTCCTACGACACGTTCGAGAACGCCCGCATGAACCGCGCGGACAACGAAGTTTTCTAGATACCACACCACATAAATTTTCAAACGAACCGAAGTCCAACCTGATATTACACGATCACGTAATAGTGGTTTCAAAAATGTGAGGCATCATTCGGTTCGTTCGAAGGACACGAGAACAAAACAACACCACACATAATACACACCGTATGAAACTGACCCCCACCACCAAGCGCAAGGCCGGCATGACGCTGCTCGAACTGACCGTCGTCATCCTCGTCCTGCTCTCCCTCATCTCGATCCTCTTCATCGGCGCCCGCGCCTGGAAGAAGGGTTCGGACCGTGCAGCCTCCATCCTCCAGATCCGGAATGTCCAGCAAGCCGTCCGCTCCTATGCCAACATGAATGGCAAGAACCCGGGCGACACCGGAGCAATCGCACTGAGCGATATCTTCGGCGACGACAAGTTCATCAAGAACAACCCGGCGGCCGACGGTGCGAAACACCCGGGCGGCGGTGATCTCAAGTATAGCATCGGTGCTCCCACCACCATCCCGAACATCGGCAGCCTTTACATGACGGTCACCGGCACCGGCCACGCCGACTACATCCCGACCGAAACCGGCGACTGGTAAGCATCCTCCTCCCCCCTTCACCGGGGGGACAGAACGATCATCCACGGCTTGCCCGCACATGCGGGCGAGCCGTTCCCTCATTTCAAGCGTATCCCTTCCCAAGCCCGCAGCCACGAACTCCCTTGAGTGCGCTCCAACATCCCTCGGGACTCAATTCCCTCCAGCAATACCGCCAGGCCAGCCAGATCCTCCGCAAGACCAGCCGTGCGAAGAACCCGGCCTGGTACCTGCACCCGCTGGAGCTGGATTTCCAACTCCACATCCGGAGCGACGGAGCCGGGATCACCGCCTTTCTACATGACCGCCGGGAGAATCTGTGGGCACCCGGACCTCCGCTGGAGGAGCAGCACCTCCTCGATCCGGACGCCATCACCGCCTACACCACCGCCGCGCTGGAGCACGTCCGCTCCGCGGGAGGGACAGCCCTGGGCGTGGTGCTCCATGTGGTGGATGAATTTTCCCTGACCGAAATCAAGCCGGAGCTGCATGACCGGGAGATGCTCGGCCAACTGCGGCAGCAAGCCATCGACGATCCCGCCTCGGTCCTCGCGGACTTCATCCAGGCGGACCAGTCGTCATGGCGGCTCCTGCCCTACTTCTCCCCTGCCAGCCATTCCATCGCCACGGCGGTGACGGTTTCCCGGCGTCACGCCCCCGCTCTCGATGCCCTGCGCGCGTTGGGGGAAAAGGAGGATTTCCCCGTTGTCACCTGCGCGCTCAGCTCCCCGCTCATCGCACTGCTGGGGATCCACGGAAACGTGAAAAGGACGCCGGAGCGCCCTGCCGTAGCGATCCTGCAATACACCTCCTTCACGGTCATCGCCTTCCTGGACGGGAACTCGGACCTCATGTTGCTGCGCACACAGCTCCACCGCGGCCTCCACCGTCCGCCGAATTTCCGCCACACCATCGCCACCGCGCTGGCCTCCCTGGAGATCGATGCTCCGGACATCTTCGTGTTTCCGCTGGGCCGGGAGGTGGACCGGACGCTGCCAGCGGACCTCGGTCCCGTCTTCCCCACCAGCCACATCGAGGAAGTGGCCGTGCCCGGTGCGGGGGTGGTCCCCGCATGGTGCGCGGAATGCCTCATCTCCACGCAGGCGCTTGACCCCGTGGAGGATCTCCCCGGGAGCACCTTCCGGGTCTTCCGGGAAGACCGCTGGGCGCTCCAGGACTTTCTCCCCGCTCCCAAGGAGGTCGCGCAAATCTTCCCTACCAAACAGGAAATCTCGCTCTTGCGGTTCTTGCGCATCGCCCGCGCGGTGGCCGCCGTGGTCGCACTCGCAGCCATCGGCTGGCTTGTCTTTGGCATGTTCCAGATCATCAACACCCCGGAGTGGACTTTCGAGCCCACGGAGGCGGATGCCACCAAGATGCGCCTCATGACCCTCAACGCGGAGCGGACGAAGATTGAGCACTGGGACGCAATGCTGGAGGACCGCTCAAAGGGCTGGACCGCCATGGAGTCCCTGGTGCGGCTTTTTCCCGAGAACTCGGGCATCCTGATCCGCAGTTTCGACTACAACGCGCGGCCGGACAACACGCCCGGCCAGGCGAGGGTGGGCATGACGCGGGAGTGGAAGATCGACGGCATGACCCAGGAGCAGGGCCGCCAGTTGCTCAATTCCCTGAACTCCCGCGAGGGCATTTCCGCACGTTTCAACGAAATCGCCGCCGTCACCGGCAATCCGACATTCCGCACCGACATCGGCACCCGCAGCCTGATGGTCAGCGTCCGCACCTCCGAAAACAGCGCTTACCGGCAGGGAACCGTGCTCGCCGGGCCGAATGCAGACGCCACCTACCCCTTCACCTTCACTTTGGAGATCACCCAGCGTTTCGAGGCGACCGATCCGACCGCTGTCCTTACCGCCAAGGCCCCGTAGTCCGCATTTATAAAAATTTACGACCGCTGATTGATAATTTAGACTTTCAAATTATCAATGAAGCGCATTGAATTCCCCTGAACGATGTACAAGCAGTCGATCATCTTATTCGGCATCGTCCTACCGATCCTGGGCCTCATCGCCCTGATCGGCGGCTGCTTTTTCATCAAATCGGAGATGGAGGACAGCTTTGCGACGAAGATGTCCCAATACCGCACTGACTCCCAAGGACGCACCGCCGCGATGGAGACGGAAACCCGGATCCGGACCCGGCGGGAACACCTCGCGCGGTGGAAGAAGGAACTGGCGATGGAAACAACCAGCACGGTCCGGACCCACCTGAAAGCAATCAGCGACAAGCTGCCATCGAGGGAATTCCAGGAAACCGGCTTCGATCCCATCAACTCCAGATCCGGCTTCGCCGCCGTCAGCCAGCAGAAGTCCTCACAGTTCCGCATGGGCTTCCGCGGCACGTTCCGCTCCGCCCAGAAGGCCATGCTGGAGTTGGAGACCCGCATGCCGCAACTCACTCTCCAGGAACTGAAGGCGACTCCCAGCGACCAATCCATCCTCCTCAATTTCCAAGTCACCTACACCGCATGGGAAAACTGAAGAACATCCTTCCCATACTTGTATGCGGCTGGCTGCCGGTGTCGGCGGCTCCAACCACTGCGCCGGCACCGGCCGGAGGTGATCCGTTTCCGGCAAAGCCGTTGCGGCAGGTGGGGGAAGGCGTGGAGGAGTTCGTCAGCGCCATGGTGGCGACCCTCGCCATCGCCAATCGGGAGTTCGACCCCTTCGGCCTGCCACAGGATCCGGACTACCAACCGCCGGCTCCTCCTCCCTCCCCGACCGCTCCGGGGAATGTCCAGCAGGCCACGCCCTTTTCCGACATCGTCCGCCGGATCCATATCACCACGGTGATGACCGGGGATAAGAAATTCCTCGTCGGCTCGCGGAGTTTCGCCGCCGGTGACCGCTTCCCGGTGAACTTCGAAGGCCAGAACATCTGGATCGAGGTGGTCGAAGTGAGCGCCCGGCAGGTGCTGTTCAAGAACAGCCAGACGGGGGAAACCGCCGCGCAGGCGCTCAACCTGCTGCCTCCCGGGATGACGCCCGGGAGCGGCGGCATCACCGCTCCCGGCATGGTCCCCAGCAACCAGCAGGCGCCTCTCGACCTCAACTCATCCGGCTCCGCACCGGTCCCTCCCTCCCGCTGACCCTCCTTCTCCTCCGCCATGAAACCACCCGCCCTGCTGCTGTTGCCCATCGCCCTCTTCACGGCCGGACTTTCTTCCGCACAAGATGCGCCCCCGCCTCTGACCTCCGCCCCTCCCGCCGCGGATCCCGGCCCGCTGGCCACTCCCCCCGCCCCGCGGGATACCCCGCTGGTGGGTGACAGCTCCGTACCGACCATCGATGGCGCTCCTCCGAGAATCGTGGCTCCGGAAACCGAACCGTTGCCCGCCATCGAGCCGGTGCCGGTCCCTCCTCCATCCCCGCCGGAGATGCAGGGCGCACCCGGCGCACCGCCTCCCGCACCCGGCACGGCGTTCGGCCCGCTGGAACAACAGAAGCTCGAAGCCCAGCAGACCTCCGACGGCTACATCATCAAGGACGCGCCGCTCAATGAGATCTTCCAGTTCCTGGCGAAGTCCGCGGGCAAGCAGTATTTCCACAACGTCAAGATCACCGGCCAGGAGTACCTCGTGACGGGCCACCTCAATGACGGGGATCCCCAGCAGCAGATGGAGGAGCTGGCGTTCATGTACGGCCTCTCCCTCCATGTGAAGGGGAACACCATCTACGCGCTGACCCAGGCGCAGCTCAGCCAGCTCCCCGCGGCCGAGTACCACTACCAGCTCAAATACCTGCGTCCTTCCGACATCGACCAGATCAAGGAACTGATCCGGCCGGTCCTCAGCCCCGGCACGGGCATCGTCAACTTCGAGCCGAAGACCAACACCGTCATCATCATCGACTCCGCGCACCGCATCGAGCAGGCGCGGCAGTTTCTCCGCACCATCGACCAGGCAAAGGGCCAGGTCGTGGTGGAAACCAAAATTTTCCGTGTGAACTCACGTGTCGGTGAAAAAACCGGCATTGATTGGTCCTCCAGTCTGGGGCCGAACGGCACTCCGCTGGCGGTCACCCGGGATCTCAACAGCATCTTCGGCCTTGATCCGGTGACCTCATCCTCGGGAAATCTCGTGCTTTCCCCGATCCAGCTCAGCGGGGTCCTGCGTGCTCTGGCCGATGGCAATCTCGCCCGCCAGGTTTCCAACCCGACGCTCATCACCGAGGACAATGAAATGGCCTCGATCTTCATCATCGACCGGATCCCGATCCTCACCACCACCACCACCCAGGCCACGACCGGCGGCAATCCGACCGTCACCGAGGAAGTGCGCTACAAGATCGGTGAGGAGGACCCATCCATTTCGGATGATCCCGAGAAGCACCGTGAGATCGGGATTTCGCTGGTGGTCACGCCGACGGTCCTGAATGACGGCACCATCCGCATGCGCATGCGTCCGCGCTCCGCACAAATCTCCGAATATGTCCGCAGCACGGTCACCGGCAACGACTATCCAAAAGTGACCGAAGCCATGATTGAATCGATCGCCCGTGTTCCGGACGGCCACTCGCTGGTGGTCGGCGGTTTTTACGGAGAGATCCAGAACAAGGGCCGCAACAAGGTGCCGATCCTCGGGGATATTCCGGTGATCAATTTCTTCTTCAAGAGCAAGGACACCTCGAAGGAGCAATCGAGCCTCGTCTTCGTGATCACCCCGAAGGCATATGATCCTTCCAACCTGGCGCAGAACAACAGCGTAAGCCGCACCATCCGCGGCAACACCCTCCTTGAACGCGACCACGACTGGGCCGATCCCTACAACCCGGGCCCGGCGCACGAACCGAACCTCCGCCGTGCGGTGAGGAGCCTGCAGCCTGCGGAAGCACCTTACTACCCGCGCGCTGAAGAACTGGCGCCGCCGAAGCCCAAAACCCGGAGGACCACCCCTCCCGGCCGGCCATGAGTTCCGCCCCGAAGACACAGACGGTCCGCCAGATCATCCTGCCACCGCAGCGGGAGAGTCTGGCCGCCGCCGTGGAAGAGTGCCTCCAGCGCACGGCCACCGCGCTGTTCCAGACCGGAACCGCCGGAAAGGATGACCTCATCCACGCGATGCATCTCGTCCGCCAGTCGAACTCCCACGGGCAGCCAGCGGATCTCCTGGAGACGCTGGCGCGGCATTTCCACAAGGATGAGGGCCAGGTGGTGGCAGCCGTCTCCAGCTATGGGGAGCGGATCTCAGCCACCCTCAGCCCGAATCTCCACGTGGTTCCTTTCGCGGGCAAATTCATCGCCCCATCCACCTTTTACGAGAACCACCCGGACCTGCAGCGCTTGGGCGCCGCGCTCATGGCGGCCGTCATCTATGCGGAGGATGCGGACGCCATCGGCACCGCCTCCATCAACCCCATCGCCGCGATCATTTTCGGTGAGGAAATCGCCGCGGCGGTCGCCCGGCGGGTCAACGTGCGGCCCATCATCACCTCCGTGCTGCTGGACCACCAGAGCTGGACACAGATCATCCGCAAGCATTTCCAACGATGATCGACTTCGATGGCATCTCGTTCAACGACCTGATCAGCCGGCGCATCATGTCCGAGCTGGCCGCGCATGATCCATCCTACCTCGACCTCGCCCACGACCAGGTGCCGAACCGGGTCACCCGTTACAGCTTCATGGCCTCCCTGGCCAGGATCAACGGCCTGCCGTTCATGCCGAAGGTGGCGGACTTCTGCGAAAGCGACCTGCATGCGCAGTGTGACGCCACGGTGATGACGCGCGGCTTCTTCGCCCCCATCTGCCGTTCCGGCACGGACAAGATCATCGTCGCCATCGCCAACCCCTGGAACCCGCTGGCGGAGGAATACCTGGCCCCGCGCTTCCCCGACCACCAGATCGTCAAGGTGGTCACACTGGCCTCGGAGATCAGCCGTGCGATCGAGTCCGTCGCGACCAACAGCGGCCCCAGCCGGTCCGAACTGGAAGCCATCGATGTCGAGGACATGGACGATGGCCTCCATGACTTCAACGTCACGACGGATTACACGGAGCCGATGGCGCAGCTCATCGCCACCATCATGGCGGATGCGGTGCGGACGCGTGCTTCCGACGTCCATTTCAAGGTGGAGAAGGAAATTTTCTACTACTCGTTCCGGGTCGATGGCGACCTGGGCCAGCGGGTGGAGATCCCGATGAAGCTGAAGGACCGGCTGGATGCCTTCCTCCTCAACCTGATGAAGCTGCCCACGGAGATCCGCAACACGGCTCCGGGCATCTCGGGACGTTTCACGATCTCCTATTTCCAACGCCCCATCGACATCCGCTACGAGCGCCACCGCACCTACCGCGGCTACCACGTGACCATGCGTCTGCTGGACAAGAGCAACATCAACGTGACGCTCGGCAAGGGCACGCTGGCCTTCGACGACGAAACGATGTTCGCGCTGCACCGGGTGATGAAGATCCCCGCCGGCATCATCGTCATGTCCGGACCGACGGGTTCGGGGAAATCGACCACGCTCAACGCCATCCTGCGGGAACTCAACCGGCCGGAGGTGAACATCCTCACGCTGGAGAACCCGGTGGAGGACGAGGTGCCGGGCATCACCCACTGCGACCTGAAAAGCCCGCGCGAGTTCAAGCCGATGATCGCCTCCTTCATGCGGTCGGACCCGGACATCATCCTTATGGGTGAGGTGCGGGACCTGGAGTCCGCGGAGCTGGCCATCGAGGCGGCGGTGACGGGCCACAAGGTGTTGACCACCATCCACACCCCGCGCGCGTCCCAGATCATCGAGCGGTTCGAGCAGCTCGGCATCGAGCGGTGGAAGATCGCGCAGACACTGAAGGCCGCCTGCGCGCAGCGTCTGGTGAAGATGCTCTGCCTCTACTGCAAGGAGCCGATCAACGGCATCTCCGAGCTGGAGCGGAAGACCTTCAGCCTGGATGACTCCTGGGCGTCCATCCCGCTGTTCCGCGGGAAGCCGGGCGGATGTCCGGAGTGCCGCTATTCCGGATACGCCGGCCGGACCGCGATCCTTGAGATCATCCCCATCACGCCGAAGGTTTCCGACCTCCTGTCAAAAGGTGAAATGACCCCCTACGAACTGGAAGTGAAAGTGGCGGAGGAAGGCAAACTGCCCAACCTGCGGCGCAGCGGGCTGCGCCTGCTCCGCGAAGGGAAGACAGACCTCCACGCCGTCAGCCAGGTCATCGACATGACATACACCGATGAGTAGTCTTCCCTCCACAAAAGCCACCGCGATGGGACGCCCCGCCGCGGCCCGGGGCAAGCCAGCTCCGAAGTCTCTTTTCGCCTCTTTCACGAACCCTCCGCCGAAGCTGTTCACGCGGAAGGAACTGATCGGCCTGTTCCGCGGACTCAGCTCCATGCTGCGGGCGCAGATCAACACCGCGGACGCTCTGAAATACTACGCCCACGGCCTGCCGGACAAGGGGATGGTGGACGCGCTGAACAAGATCTGCGTGGACATCACCGCCGGCGTGAGCATCCATGAGGCTTTCCGCCGCACGGGACGTTTCTCCGACACCATCATCGGCCTGGTCCAGGCGGGTTCTGACGCGGGCCAGCTCCACGAGGCGTTCCGCGCGCTGGCGGTCCGCCTGACCAGTGAGGCGCATTTCAAGAAGCAGGTCCGGAAGGCGACCCTGGTCCCCGGCATCATCATCTCGGTCCTCATCGGCGCGTTCATGATCTCCCAGATCAAGATCGTCCCGCAGGTGGAGGAAATGCTCTCCGGCGTCGGCCAGAAGGCGGACGGCCTCACCGCCATTTCCTTCACCGTGAGCCATTTCATCCAGAAGACATGGTTCCTGATCATCGGTGGCCTGATCGGCTTCGGCGTGACGGTGGGGGTTTCCGCAAAGGTGAGGAACTTCATCCTCGGGCTGGGCATGTCCCGCTGGCGGCTGATGCGGAACCTGGTCCTGGGCCTGCGCCAGATGACGTTCCTTTCGACGATGCGTCTGCTCCACTCGAACGGCATCAACCTCGCCAAATCCATCCGCGTCTCCGCCAACAGTGTGAAGAACACCCCGTTCTACAACGAACTGAGGAATGCGGCGGACAAGTACGAGCACTCCGGCGTCCCCCTTTCCACCGCCTTCGCCAAGTACACCTCCGTCGATCCACAGGTCACGCACATGCTCGCCATCGGTGAGAAATCCGCGTCGATCGACAACCAGCTCGAAATGCTGTGCGAGATGTACGAGGAGGACGCTCAGAACAACATGGTGGCCTTCGCCGCTACGGTGAACTTCCTCGTCCTGCTCATCGCCGTCGGCCTCATCGCCGCGGTGTTCGTGGGCACGTTCCTTCCGATCTTCCTGATGGGTCCGAAGATGATGAACAGCGCCCTGTGATCCTCCCCCCGTCACCATGCAACTCACCCGCTTCGACCGCTGGCTGCTGGAATCCTTCGTCCAGGAGACGCACATCTATACGCTGAGTCCTCCCGAAAACGTCCCGCGGGGGATCCGGGAGGTACCCATGGCGGACACACCGGGCCGCCGCTTCCAGCACCACTACGTGGCCCGCAGGGAGAGCGCCGTGAACCGGCTCATCACCACGCTCCGGGAAAACGGGCAGATGTTCTCCACCCAGGTGGTGGACCGGCAGCGCTGGTACACCCCTTTCATCGCTCCGAAGGGGAAATCCGTCACCTGGCGCGTGGTATGGATCCTCCTGACCTGCATCGGACTGTTCTACGCCACCATGTTCTTCCGCTACCTGCTGACGCACCCCGATTTCGTCGAAAACCTGAAGGACGCCATCAAAATCCTGAAAGAATGACCGGCAAAAAAAGCTGTTTCACCAGACACTACGGATATGTTAAGAATCCGTCCGTGTCCGTTTCCAGACATCGCCGCACGCCGCTTCCGCGGGGACTCACGTTGATCGAGATCACCATCGTGCTATGCGTGCTGATGGCCCTGATCGGTACGGGGCTGTATGTGGGCGGGTCCATCAAGACATGGCGTGCGGGCCGTGATGCGGCGGAGGCGTTGCGCTCGGTCCATTCCGCACAGCGGATGTTCCTGGCGGACAACCCGACGGTGGAGGTGGCGAACATCACCGCCGCCCAGATCATCCCCTACCTGCCCGACAAGGCCACCGCCTTGCCGGTGGTGAAGCCGCTGAAAGGCTCCGCCCTGACCATCAGGATCAGCAGCATGCCCCCCGTGCTGCTCCAGGGCAGCACGGTGTACGATCCATCCGGCAGTTCCACTGACAATCTCTGGGATGTGGGACCATGACGCGCCACCTCATGCCGCTCATCCTGCTGGCCGCGGCCCCCTTCGCCGCGGCGCTGGAGTTCCGCCATGTGGGGGATTTCCTCCTGCAGTCCCATTTCAAGATCACTGGCGGTCGCGTGACAGACATCCCCATGAAGCCGATGGCGCTCCATGTTTATACCGACGGGGTGCAGATCCGCATCTCCGCGGAGGATGAACCGGAATCCTACTCCACCTATGAGATCTACCGCTCGGACGGCATCGGCCGCCAGCGTGAGGAATCCGGCGCGCTGGAGATCGTCCCCGGCCTGCAGGCGATGAGCCGGACGGACGGGGTGATGCGCCACCTGCGCCTGTCAGCGGAGGCGCTCACGATCACGACCTTCCCCGGAGTTTCCGACCAGACCATCGTCAGCCACGCCGTGGCCGCCGTCCGCAAACCCGCCGCCAGCCAGCCAACCGTTCCGGCCAAGCCATGAAACCGCTTCCCACCGACCCATCCGCCAACCGGAACCGCCGCGTACTGGATGACCTGCCCGTCCTCCAGACCTCCTCCGGCTCCCCGTCGAACTACCGGCGGGCGGGAAATCCCATCCACCGCGCGTATCCATGGCTGCTGCTCATGAGCACCACCCTTTCCGCGGCGTTCTGTGTCCTCTACCTGACAAAGCCGGTCATCCAGACCGGCCCGCGTGCCGAAGCCCTGCCGCAGCCTGAACCCGCGCCGCAACCGGAACCGGTGCCCGCCGCCCCCGCGCCAAAGACGAATGCGGAGGAACCAAAGCTGGCGGGGCAACCACAGCAGCCTCCCTCCCTGCTCCCCGGCAACCGCCTGCCGGGCGAATCCACCGCTCCGAAGATCACCCGTGCCACGCGCCCGGCCGCCGCCGCCACGGAGCAGACCAACCTTTCCGTCCAGCACGTGCTCACCGCACAGATCCCGCAGGGAGACCTCTCCCGCATCATCCTGGACGTCCCGGTGCTATACAACAGCCGCCAGCTCCGCTGGACCCAGGCGGATGTCGAGGAAGCCCGCGGCCTGCTGGCCCGCCTGGCCGTCCACCAGGAACAGACCACGATGCTCCGTGAAGAAGCGGGCGAACTGCTGGATGACTGGAACCGCCTGGTCGCCCGCTCCATCCCCACCTCCGAACTGCGGGCTGACAGCCCCAGCCTGCCTGCCAACCAAGGAGGAACGCCCCTCCTGAACGTGCCCGCCAGCCTGGACACCAGCGAATCCATCCAACTGAAACCCGCCGGCCAATGAAGAAGCCTTTTTTCCTCATCATCGCCATGGCTGCCTGCGGACCCGTGTCCGCCCAGCAAGACCGGTTCCCCTCCGGCCTACGCCCCCTCGCCCCGAAGGAGCCGAAGAAGGCGAACGAAGTGACGGTGGTCCTGGACCCACCCGCCCCTTCCCCTGCCAGGGAAGTGGAAGCGCCATCCGCCCCCGCCCTCATTGAGAACGCCAGCTCCCTCCCCGCTCCGGAAGCGGACGAGCCGACGCCCGCACCCGCGGAAAAGAAGCCAAGCGTGAAGGTGCGCGTGGAAAAGCTGCAGGGTGCCGACGGCCCCGTGGAACCCGGTGATGTGAAGCTGCTTTTCCCCTTCCCCGCGAAGCCGCTCTCCTCCATCCCGAAAGGCTGGAAGCTGGACTCCTCCGAGTCCGCGCCGCCATTCACGCGGGACGTGGAGGTTTCCCCCGGATCCGTGATCCCCCTGAGCATCCGCCCCCACGTGCTGGTGCCGGACACCAACGGAGCCACCACCTTCACCGTCAGCGAGCCGGGCTATCAGGCAGCGCTGGGCTACCAGCAGAAGGACACCGTGGGTGCCATCCTTTCCAACTCCATCCGCCAGCTCGAGGAGGACTCCCTGCAAATGGGGCATGCCATCGAGCGGCTGCAGCAGCTCCTGGTGTCCCTGCCCCGGACACCTGAACCGGAGGCGGTGGAAAAACCACCCGTCGCCAAACCCGTCCAAAGGAAATGAAGCCGGCCATCATCCCGATCTTCTGTTCACTGGTGCTCGTCTCCCTTGCCACGGCGGCTGCCGGCCATTGGTGGTCCGTCCGCCAGATCGTGGCGGCATCCTCCCGGGGACTGCCATCGATCCAGGCACCGGCTCCGGCAAAACCGGCGCCACCCGCCCCGCAGGAGCCGAAAGCCCCCGCAGGCCTGACCGTGGCCGCACCACCAGCCGTCCCGGCATCTGCCCCGGCCGCGGCCCCCGCTCCTGACATGGCCCTCCAGAAAATGCTGGAGCTCAACCAGAAGACGCTGGAAGAGGTGAAACGCCTCAGCAAGGAGAACCGCGACCTGCGCGACCAGATGGCGGAAACCAACCGCGACCTGATGAAACTGGAGTTCCGCGTGGACACGCACTCCCAGTCCTTCCGCCCGCTGCCCACCAGCGACGACCGACCGGAGACCACCCTGGATGTGAACCGGCTGGACTCCAACCTTTCATCCGGAGGCGTGCTGCCTTCACTCGATGAAATGATCCCGCTGCCGGATTGAACTTTCCGCAAGGATGAATGGCGCGAACCTGACCGGCTTCATCGCTGCTGCGGCAGCCCTCGCGGTCTTCGTGACAGCATACGGTAGGCTCCGCCATGTGGGGATACCCATCCGTGCATGGTCACTCGCGGGATTCCTGATCCTCTCGATACCCTCCGCTCTGGTCGCCGCCTACTATGCGGGCATACCGCTTGAACATGCGTGGTATTACGAAATGAGGTCATGGAGGGGCAGCGAATTTTTCATCCTGCCTGCCGGTGCCGCCGCCGGGGTGATGGCCACCTTTTTGCCAAAGCTATTGGTGGCGTTACCCGTGTTCGGGTTGTTGTCCGCCGCCATCGGCCCCTACCTCAAGCCGGTCGTGATGCCGCTGGCGGAAGAGGACTTCGCTAAAGAGTGGCGGACCGGTTATTGCCTGCAGAGCACCGCATCCACCTGTGGACCTGCGAGCGCCTGCACCATTGCGAAATTCCTGGGGGTGAACCTCACAGAGCGGGAAACCGCGCGGGCCGCACACACCTATCAGAACGGGACGGAGGCCTGGTATCTGGCCCGCGTCCTGAGAAAGCGCGGCTTCAAGGTTCGCTTCGACTTTCGGGACGGTTTCTTGCCGGATGTGGTGTTCCCTGCCGTGGTGGGGGTGAAGCTGGGCAGCATCGGCCATTTCATCCCCGTCCTGGAGGTAAGAGGAAGCCAGGTGCACATCGCGGACCCGCTTCGCGGTGGAGAGTGGATCTCTATGGACACGTTCCACTCCCGCTATGGTTTCACCGGCTTTCACATGACGGTTTCGCGCTGATTTCCGATCGCTTCCGATTCCGCGCAACAGCGGCGTTGGCGAACCAAAGAGAAGAAAGTTGACCGCGAATCCTGCGAATAAAGCGAATCTCGAAGGTACGCGTTTCTTCTCTTCCTTGGCGATCTTGGCGTCTTGGCGGTGAACTTCATGTGTTCCTTCCCCATTGCCAGGCGGGCGGATCGCATCCAGATTCCGGGCCATGAAGCGACTGCTGTTCTCCGCCCTGCTGCTGCCCCTTTCCGCGTCCGCCCATGATCCGTGGGTGCAGGTGAACGTGGTGAGGCAGGAGCCGAAGCAGCCGGTGTACGCGGACCTGATGCTGGGCAACCACGGCAACAACCACCGCGATTTCCTGCTGGCGAGCAAGATCCCGCTCGCGGCTTCCACGCTGTCGCTGGTCGGCGCGAAGGGTGCGGTCACGGACCTGAAGCCGGACATCGTAGATGCGGGGTCCGAAGAAAAGGAAGGCTACTGGAGCGTGAGGATCCCGTCCCCGGCCGCAGGGCTGCAATGCGTGGCGCACACGTATGACGCGGTAGTCAGCTACGCGCCGAAGCGGGTGGTCAAAAGCGCGAAGACCTATTTCATCTCCGCGGCTGGCAATGAGGGCGGTGTTTCCTTTTCCGAGCCGCTGGGCCACGCGCTGGAACTCATCCCGCTGGACGATCCCACCAAGACAACCGCCGGGACGAAGCTGAAGGTGCGCGTGCTTTTCAAGGGCCAGCCGCTGGCGGACACCGTGGTGTCCTGCATCCCGCGCGGCGTGGAGCTGGACACGGGCTTCGACCCCAACCATGAGGCGAAGACGGACGCGAAGGGTGAGGCGGAACTGCCGCTGCCGGAGGCGAACCGCTATCTGGTGGTCGCGCACCGCAAGGCACCGGAGGAAACCGGCGAAAAGCACTCCGCGGGTACGGACTATGCAGCGACGCTGACGCTGCTGGTGGGGGAGAAATGAAAAAGCCACGGACCGTTTGCAGTCCGTGGCTTTGCTGGATCCGGTTGGATCGCAACGGAGCGCGGACTTCAGTCCGCTTGGATTCGCATCGTCTTGATTCTCCGGGGCGGACTGAAGTCCGCGCTCCGTTGAAACCGTGACGATGGGATCCGCCGTCCTGCGAACGGCTTATTGCCCGTCAGGCTTGTCGCCCTTGTCCTTTTTGCCACCACGGTCCGGGCGGGCGGGGATGGCTTTCTTCTCCTCATCGGAGAGCTTGCCGTCGCCGTCCTTGTCGAAGCGGGCGATGAGTTTCTTTTCGCGGTCCTCACGGAGGGCCTTGCGCTCCTCGTCGTTCAGCTTGCCGTCGCCGTCCTTGTCGAATTCCTTCTCATGGGCCACGCGGGCGGCCTCACGCTCCTCCTTGGAGAGCTTGCCGTCCTTGTCGGTGTCGAACTTTTCGATGATCTCCGGAGGGAAACCGCCGCCGCGCTTTGGCTTGTCCTGCGCTCCGGCCAGGGCGGTGGCTCCGAGCAATGCGCCGAGGATCATCAGTTGTGTCGTCTTCATTTGGTTGGGTATCGGTTGTGGTGAATCGGGGGAAGCACGGTGGCTTCCCGCATGATCATGTAACCGGAAGGGCCGCGAAAGGTTGCGGAGATCCGTAAAAGTTCCGGAGCCGCTGTTTGAAATGCGCCGGAATGAGTTGCCACGGACCGGGCCGCCGTCTTGGATTTCACCCACCCATGGCAGACTCCTCCACGCCAGCCCCAGCCCCGTCAAAGGGGACCGTCTTCATCCGCCGGACCACCAGCACGGTGCTTCTGTGGGCCATCGTCGCCGGGACCTGCTATTCGATGAATGCGGCCGCATACCTGGGCCTTTTGGCCGCGCTCACACTGCTGGCCGCGATGGAGTATTTCCGCATGGTGCAGGAGGACGGCGTCCACTGCTACCCGCGCCTGGGGATGCTGACGACGGCGGCCTACTGCGGGGTGGTGTTCCACACGTTCAACAGCGGCGGCAAGATGCTCCCGGCGGAGATCGATCTGTTCGCCATCGCTTTCATCACCATGGCGGCCTTCGCGCTGCAACTGCGCTACCCGGTCCATGGAAATGACGTGCTGCTGTCCGTGGCCTCCACGGTGCTGGGCTTCATCTACATTCCGTTCCTTTTCAACTTCGCCACGCGCATCGTGTTCCTCGTTCCCGGGCCGTCGGAGGTGCCGGGCGCATTCCTGCTGCTGTGGCTGCTGGCGGTGACGAAGTTCACGGACATGGGCGCCTACATCGTCGGCTCCATGATCGGGAAGAACAAGATGATCCCGCACATCAGCCCCGGGAAAACGTGGGAAGGGTTCGCCGGAGCGGTGTTTTTCTCCCAACTGGCGGCGTGCGGCCTCTACGCGCTCATGCCGGTGAAGCTGGCCGTCCTTTCCGGCTGGCCGCATGTCATCGCGCTGGGCTTCATCCTGTGCCTGCTGGCGGTCGTGGGTGACCTGGCGGAGAGCGTGGTGAAGCGTGCGCTGGGCGCGAAGGACTCCGGGAAGATGCTGCCGGGCATCGGCGGTTCGCTGGACCTCATCGACAGCATCTGCTTCACCGCCCCGGCGCTGTATTTCTATCTGATCTGGGTTCTGAAAGTCGCATGAGTTCCACCGCACGAAAACGCCGCGTCGTCCTGCTCGGCTCCACCGGCTCGATCGGGACGTCCACGCTGAAGGTGGCGGCGATGCTGCGGGATCGCATCGAGATCATCGCCCTGGCTGCCTCCACCAGCGTGGAGAAACTGGCGGAGCAGGTGCGGGAGACAGGCGTGAGGGATGTGGCGATCCATGACGCGGCGAAGGAGGCCGAGCTGCGCGCGCTGGTGCCGGAGGGCACGCGCATTTACACCGGGACGGAGGGACTGGTCCACCTGGCCACGCTAGCGGAAGCGGACATCGTGCTGGTCTCCATCATCGGCACGGCGGGTCTGCATCCCGCGCTGGCCGCCATCGAGGAGGGCAAGGATCTGGCGGTGGCGTCGAAGGAAATTCTGGTGATGGCGGGCGAGGTCATCACCGCAGCGGCGGAGAAGCATGGTGTGAGAATCCTGCCGGTGGACAGCGAGCACAACGCCATCTTCCAGTGCCTGGACGGCCACCGTGGTGGCGAGGCGGAGGTTTCCCGGCTGATCCTGACGGCGTCCGGCGGACCGTTCCGCAGGATGCCCGCGGACCAACTGGCGCAGGTGACGCCGGAGCAGGCGCTGAAACACCCGACCTGGAACATGGGGCCGAAGATCACCATCGACTCCGCGACGCTTTTCAACAAGGGGCTGGAAATGATCGAGGCCCGCTGGCTGTTCGGCATCGGCATGGAGCGCATCGACGTCGTCGTGCATCCGCAGAGCATCATCCACTCCATGGTGGAGTTCCGGGATGGCTCGGTGCTGGCGCAACTGAGCCGGACGGACATGTGCTTCCCCATCCAGTACGCGCTGACCTGGCCGGACCGGGTGAAGGGAAACCTGCAGCCGCTGGATTTCCCGACACTGGCGAAGCTGGAGTTCGAGGCCCCGCGCGACGATGACTTCCCCGCGCTGCACCTGGCCCGCCGGGCCGGCCTGACCGGCGGCACGCTGCCCGCCGTGCTGAATGCGGCGAACGAGGTGGCGGTCGATGCCTTCCGCGCCGGGCACCTCCCCTTCCCCGGCATCTGGGAATGCGTGGCCGCCACCATGGACGCGCACACCGTCCGCACCTCGCCGGATCTCTCCGCGGTGGTCGCGGCGGACGCGTGGGCACGGGAAACGGCCCGCGATTTCTGCCAGCATCTCGCCTGATCTTTGCTATCCTTTCCTCCGTCCCGTCCCAGCCATGCATCGCTTTCCCCGCATCCCGCTCCTGATTTCCCTGCTGTCCCTGCCGCTCGCCGGTCTGACCCATGCACAACCCGCCGCCGCGGAGTTGGTGGAGAAGGACTACCAGGCATCCATGGAAAAATGGGCGCTGGAACTCCGGCTGGCGGAAACGCCGGACGCCCGCGCCGCCGCCATGGCGAAGCGGCCCGACCCACACGCGGCCGCGAAGCGGATGTGGACCGCCATCGGTGGGTCCCTGAAGGACGGGTGGACGCTGGAGCCCGCATCCTGGTTCCTGAGCCTGGCTTCCAACCTCATCATCCGGAAGGAAGACGGCATGCCCGCCCCGGCCTATGCGGAACAAACCAAGGCCATCCGCGAGGCGGTGGAGCAACACCATCTCAAGAGCCCGGATCTGACGGCCATGTGCTTCGCGCTGACAGCGGGGAATGATCCGGGCACGCTCGCATTGCTGGAAAAGATCATTTCCACCAACCCGGACAAGAAGATCCAGGGTGTGGCCTCCCTGGCCACCGCCATGGTGCTGAAGAACTCCGGTGACACGCCGGAACTGATGGCCCGCCGCCTGACCGCGATCAAGAAGGCCATCATCGATTCCGCCGATGTGGAGATCGGCGGCACCAGCGTTTCCAGGATCGCCGCGGACGAGCTTTACATCATCCGCTACCTGACGAAGGGCCGGGTGGCACCCGACCTCCAGGGAACGGACTCCGCCGGACGGGCGCTGACCCTTGCGGAGCACAAAGGGAAGATCGTCGTACTGATGTTCTGGAACAGCAACATCGCGGAGGCGAACCGCGTGGTGGAGTTCGCGAACACGCTGCAGGAAAAGTTCCAGGGCCAGCCGGTCACGGTGCTGGGCGTGAACAACGACCCGCTCGAACAACTGCGCGGCTTCCAGGCGGACGGAACCGTGCGCTTCCCGAATTTCAGCGATCCGGAAAACAAGCTTTCAGCCGAATACCGCATCGGCCACTGGCCGCTCATCTACGTGCTGGACGCGGAGCGGAAGGTGAGCTTCGCGGGTGCGCCCGGCTCCTTCGTGGAGCTGGCGGTGGACGCCCTGCTGAACCCCGCGCCAGCCACCCCGGCCAAATAACCGCAACGCGCACCCTAACCCATGCAACTGCTACGCAACCTCTCCGGCGCCCTACTGGTCTTCATCCTCTTCCCGGTCACGCTGTGGACCGTGGGTGCCATCTGGTTCGACGGACCGCTGCCCGGTGTGGGCAACGGCCTGCTGGCATTGTTCTGGGTGATCCTGCTGGCATTCGCCGTCACGCGCTCGAGGAAGCTGCGGCTGCGCTTCGCCGGGTGGCTGCTCATGTTCCTGGCCGTGCTCATTCCGTGGCTGCTCAAGAAGCCGTCGAACGACCGCGATTGGGAGGTGGAGTCCGCGAACGTTCCCGGCGTGACCATCGAGGGGGATGTGGTGACTTTCACGAACTTCCGCAACTTCGACTACCAGCCGGACGGCACGCCGATCGAGAAGTGGGAGACGAAGCAATTCCACCTTTCCAAGCTGAAGCACATGGACTTCTTCATGACCTACTGGGGTGGCCGTACCCTGGTGGGACATCCCATCTTCAGCTTCGACTTCGGGGATGAAGGCCACGTGGCCTTTTCCATCGAAAGCCGCCGCGAAAAGGGCGAGACGTATGACGTCCTCACCAGCCTCTACAAGCAGTACGAGCTGGTCTACATCGTCGGCGCGGAGAGCGATGTCATCCGCGTGCGCACGAACTTCCGCAAGGGCGAGGATGTCTTCCTCTACCGACTGAAGATCAAGGAAACGACGACGCGCATGCGCTTCGCGGAGTATCTGGACTCAATCAACCGCTTCCAGGCCCGCCCGGCGTGGTACAACGCCATCACCGCGAACTGCACCACCGCCGTGCGCGGCCAGATCACCACGGAGGAACGGCACTCGCTGGACTGGCGCATCCTCGCCAACGGCAGGCTGGACGAGGCGCTCAACGAGCTGGGCATCTTCGACAAGTCCCTCCCCTTCCCAGAGCTGAAGCAGCGCAGCCACATCAACCCCGCCGCACTGGCGAACCCGGACCCCGCGACGTTTTCCGAGACCATCCGCAAGGGGATGCCGGGGTTCGAGTGAGAAGTAGCGAAGGTCGGGAGACCTTCGGCTGGGAGGAAGGCCATGAAGGACTGAAGTGGAATCGTTCGCAGACATGCACCCCGCCGAATTTCTCACGAAATTCGCTACGGGAAGAATTCGCGGCGGCGACACGAAGATCTCCCTTCATTCCCGCGCGACACACGCTATGGTGGGAGGATGAAAGCCGGATTTCCAGCACGCGCCGTCATTTCCGCCGCCCTCGTTCTCGCCGCATTCGTTCTGCCTGCCTCCGCGCAGCCGGACGATGACGGACCGGAAGTATGGCTCACCACGGACAAGGACGGCTGGCAGACCTACCGCAACGCCCGCTTTGGCATGGTGCTGCCGGTACCACCCGGGATGACGGCCCAGCGCCCGCCGGACAACGGCGGAGGACAGGCGTTCCGCTCCGCCGATGGAAAGGCGGAGCTGCTCACCTGGGGATCCTTCAACATCGACGGACTCGGCGACGTGGCGAAGCGCTTCGAGGCCGCGCTCATCGAGCCGGGCCGCACCATCACCTACCAGCGGAAGACGGAGAAATGGTTCGTCATTTCCGGCACCCGCAAGGATGGCTCCGCCTTCTACGAACGCTATGACGCGGACGCGAAATACTGCGCCGGATGGCTGGTCAGCCATCCGCAGGACGAAGAGAAGAAATGGTCCGCGCTGATCGAGCGGATCGCCAAGGGATATGCCGCGAACCTCGGAAAAGGGGTGGACACACTGGAGTGACCGGGGCGCGGGCAGGGACGCCATTCCATGGCGTCCGGCGGGGGCGACGTCTGACTTGGTCCCCAAGATCCGCCCCGAGAGGTAGCGAAGGTCGTGAGACCTTCGGCTGGGGGAACGTCCCTGGAGCAAGGGAATCCCATCGCCCGGGAACTGGAGATAGGTTGGTGATGGTGGATCCACCCCGCCGAATCTCTTACGAGATTCGCTACACCTCCGAATCGGAACTTCGGGATGAGGGGGCATCCACACCGCTTGACGGTTTCGAAAACCGTCCCTGCCAAAAATTGCCCTTGCTGAAAAATGTGGCGTTCGTGGAAGGAAAATTCATGCACCATCCGTATGAATTGCATGCAAACCCAGCATTCCGTCGTGCTTTCTGTTCTTCTGGCAGGTTCCGCGCTCGCCGGGGATTTCCATGTCTCCCCCACCGGATCCGGCACCAATGATGGTAGCAGCGCTGCGAACGCAGCTCCCGCGGCCTCCGCATCATCCCTTTTCAATGACACGCTGCAACCGGGGGACCGGCTCCTTTTCGCCACAGGCGACTACAAGGGCCTGTCGCTGAACCTGGCGAAAGGGGGAACGAAGGAGAAGCCGAAGGTCGTGCTGGGCGCGGCGGGTGCCGTGTTCTCCTCGGACTGGGACATCGGGAAGCCGGACAAGGGCGCGACGGCCATCTCCCTGTCACCGGGGCTTTCCCATGTGATCTTCAAGGACCTGTCGATCCGGAACTACCGCTTCGCGGTGCTGGCGAATCCCGCGAAAGAATCCCCGCGTTCCGGGTTGGTGTTCGACAACGTGGACATGGAGCAGATGCGGCACGGTTTCTACCTTTCCGACTGCGACGACCTCGTCATCGTCGGCTGCGACATGAAGCGGTACAGCAAGCACGGCTTCCGCTTCGACCGGGGATGCGACCGCGTGCAGGTCAGCCAATGCACCGCCGACTGCTCCGAGGGCGACGCCGTCTGGGAGACCAAGACGGAGGTCTTCACCTTCGGCTTCCTGCTGAATGACGGCGGCGAGCCGAACACCGCCTTTGTCTTCGAGGACTGCGTGGCGAAGAACAACATCAAGTCCAACCAGACCGTGAAATACACCAACGGCGACGGCTTCGTGGCGGAGGGCAATTCGCAGGATGTATCCTACATCCGCTGCCGCGCGCTGCGGAACCAGGACGGCGGGTTCGATCTGAAGGTGAAGGATGTGAAACTCACCGACTGCATCGCCATCGGCCACCGCCGGGACTTCCGGATCTGGGACACCGCCATCCTGAAGAACTGCTTCGGCGGCTGGTCGCAGACCGGGCTGTGGACGAAAGGCGGGCCGGTGATCCTCGATCACTGCACGTTCATCCACCATTGGAAATCATCCGTGGAGATCGAGAGCAACGCTCCCGGTCCCCTGACCCTCAACAATTGCCTGCTGGTGACGGGATACACCAAGGTCGGCGCATCCATCGGCAAGTATGACGGCACCGGCACCGTGGTGGTGAAAACCGCGGAGGAGGCGGGCCTTTCCAAGGCGGATCCGGCGTGGGACGGGCTGGGCGCCGCCATGAACAGCACGACGCACGCGGACAAGGGCTACCGTTGGAAAGAGTAGCCGGACGGGCATCCCCGGTAGGATCGCGACCGCCGGGCGCGCCGATGTTTTGGGACTGGGACCGCGGAATTCATTCCGCTTGGTTTCGCTGGATTCTCCTGGGCGGGATGAATCCCGCGGTCCCAGTCCGGGCCAGCGCTACCGTTTTGGCCGGCAAGGCCGGTGACGGCGGAAGTTTTTTCTCGTCGTTCCCCCCGCGCCCGCCCAACCTCCCGCCGCCATGCTCAAGGCCGGAATCGTAGGACTGCCAAACGTCGGGAAATCGACCCTTTTCAATGCCGTGACCCGCACCCGCAAGGCGGAGGCGGCGAACTATCCTTTCTGCACCATCGATCCCAACGTGGGCATCGTCAGCGTGCCGGACCCACGCCTCGCCGTGCTGTCGAAGATTTCCGGCTCCCACAAGCTGGTGCCGACCGCCATCGAGTTCGTTGACATCGCCGGTCTGGTGAAGGGCGCTTCCGAGGGCGCGGGCCTGGGCAACCAGTTCCTCGCCAACATCCGCGAGACGGACGCCATCGTCCAGGTGGTGCGTTGCTTCGAAAATGACGACATCATCCATGAACTCGGCTCCGTCGATCCGGTCCGCGACATCGAGATCATCAACGCCGAGCTGATCCTCGCTGACATCGCTTCGCTCGAAAAGCGCCGCCACTCCCGTGAAAAGAAGGCCAAGGGCGGCGATAAGGAGTCCAAGAAGGAAGTCGAACTCATCGACATCCTCATGCCCCACCTCAACGAGGGCAAACCGGCCCTCACGCTGGAGTTCAGCGAGGATGACCGCGAGATCATCAAGGATTTCTTCCTGCTTTCCTCAAAGAAGACCATCTACGCCTGCAACGTGATGGAAGACGAGCTGGCCACCGCCACCGCTGACCCGGACTCCAATCCGCTGGTCGCAAAGGTCCGTCAGTTCGCCGCGGAGCACAGCGGCTCGGAAGCCGTCGTCATTTCCGCCCGCATCGAGGAAGAACTCAGCGAAATGCCCGTGGAGGAAGCCGCCGAGTTCCTCGCCGAAATGGGCGTGACGGACTCCGGTGTCTCCAACCTCATCCGCGGTGTCTATCACCTGCTGGGCCTGCGCACCTACCTGACTACCGGTGTCCAGGAAACGCGCGCGTGGACGATCATCGCCGGTGACAAGGCCCCCGCCGCAGCAGGCGTCATCCACTCCGACTTCGAGCGTGGCTTCATCGCTGCGGAAGTCGTGCATTATGATGACCTCGTGGCCGCAGGCAGCAAGAGCGTCGCCAAGACAAACGGCAAGGTCCGCATCGAGGGCAAGGAATACGTGGTCAAGGACGGCGACGTGATCGAGTTCCGGTTCAACGTGTGAATTTCCCGGACCAGGGCATTTTGCTTTTGGGGGAGCCGCCGCCTCAGATAACGGAACGGCTCCTCAGTTAGGTTTCGGAAAACCCTCCTCCCTCCCAGCGGATCTGCATGGAGTGAAACGCCATCCAAGGAAGGCAGGGATGCCATTCCATGGCATCCCTCCAAAACAGCCCAATCTCGTTGCTTGAACCGCGGCGTCGGAACGGCGAGAATGAAACATGGATCTTACGAATTTCCTTCTCCTCGATCACGACGGCGATCAGGCGGAGGCGGACGCAGCGGGTCCGCATGTCGCGTTCAACTGCGCGGATTGCGGGCATGCGGTATTGGCTGCCGCCATCGAAAACAAGCGTGGCTTCGATAGAGATCATCCGGCCGAATGCCGGGGATGCGGGGAAAAATACTTCCTCGATGTGCGCGACCACGCTGAGAAACTCTATATTCTCAAAGTCATGGACTACTGAGAAAATCTGACCTGCATGATGCAGATGCCACCACACCCTCAACCCATGCAAAAGGTCCCCCCGTTCCTCTCCTTCGACGGCTGTGCCGAAGAAGCCGCCCGGTTTTACGTTTCCCTGCTGCCAGATTCATGGATCGACCGGATCACGCATTCGCCGATGGAGACGGAGGAAGGGACAGCCGGCGAAACGTAAATCGCCCGCAAGAAGAAAGCAACCGGCTGACTTCTTGCCTTGGTGGGAGGTTATGCACAACATGGACATGGATCATGAAGGCCCGGACTAAAAATAGCCTTACGTTTTCCGACACACTCTTCGTCAGCGGACTGTCCGCCGTGGGAATTCTGATTCCCTGCTTGGTGGTGAGGTTGCATTTTTTCCAGAGCGCCGCGGTTGATCTTTCGCCACTCAGGTGGCTCATCGCCCTCCCTGCGACGTTGCTGGCATTGCTTTTTGTCGGGTTCAATCTCCATACCACATTCCTCCGACCCTGGCTGTATCGTCGCTCCCACGGCGACCACAACGGCTACCGGCATGTTTCCGGCGCTCCCGGCGGTGGCAGCCTGATGATTGCCATCGCCGCACTCTTTCTTCCAAATGCACCCTTGATCGGAGGAGCGCTTCTGGCTCTTTATCTCTTGGATCCAGGAGGTATCCACATCGCAGCTTGCATGATGCTCAGGGAGTGTCTCACCGACATGCGGAAGAGGTCATTTCAAGATGGCTGAGACGCCGCCCCGGAAAGACGCCAGAGGAAAAGACATGAACGCGATTTCGGAAACAGGATGGTGGATCGGCAATCTCCTTTTCGCGGGCCTGGGTCTGGAGGAGTCCGGTCCGGATTCCAGAGTCCTGGCCGTGCGGCAGATGATGGTCACGGTCCGGTGCGAACATTGGAGGGAAGCCTTTTGGAAAGCGCGGAGAGTGGGATTGGATGGCGAGCGGAAAGAAGCCATCACCATCGAAACCGATATGGGTGAATCAATCCGGGATGGCCGATGGCAGTTTGTGGGCATCACGAGTTTGGCGCCATTGCCATCGATCATGGAAGATGCCGCTGCCCTCGCTTCGATCCAGGTATCGCGCATATGGCTGTCCCTTCGTGATCTCCGTGAATGCTGCATTGAGGATTATTATCTGGAACAGCAAGTGGACGAAGCGAGATCCGGGCATTGGCACCGGACCATTTCTGATTCAAAAAAAGCAGGATTTTGAAACCCGCCATCACCATGCAAAAGGTCACCCCATTCCTCTCCTTCGACGGCTGCGCCGAGGAAGCCGCCCGGTATTACGTCTCGCTGCTGCCAGATTCGCGGATCGACCGGATCACGCATTCGCCGATGGAGACGGAGGGAGGGACAACCGGCACCGTGCTCATGGTCGAGTTCACGCTCGCAGGAACGAAATACCTCGCACTCAATACTCCGGGGTTCCAGTTCACGGAGGCCGTTTCCTTCCTGATCGCCTGTGAAACGCAGGAAGAAACCGACCGACTGTGGGCGGCGCTGACCGCCGATGGAGGGAAGGAAATCGCCTGCGGTTGGCTCAAGGATCGCTGGGGCGTCTTCTGGCAGGTGACGCCCACCCGCCTGATGGAACTCATCAGCGATCCGGACCGTGACCGCGCCCGTCGGGCGATGGAGGCGATGTGCGAGATGGTGAAAATCGACATCGCCGGGGTGGAGCAGGCTGCGGGAGGCAGGTGAGATGCAGTGACTCCGCCATCATACTCCATGTTAAACCGCATCAAAAAAACCGACTTTGGCGACGGCGACATTGCATTCACCGTTCTCCTCCCTGTCCCACCGTTTGGAGATGCTGATTTCGCCGCACCAGACACCAGCCGATCTTCCCGCGATCTGCTTTCCGATCTGATCACCCGATGGGAACAACTCTGGCCCGACATCCTTGAAAGGATGCAAAAAGGGATCGAAGACTATGGCACCGATCAGCGGCTTGGATCTGACGAATTCATGGTTTCGGTTTCACCCATGGAGAAGGATGTATATATGGGTGACCGGAGTGATGTCCATCTGCGTATCGAATTTGATGAAGTCCCCCTATGGGACTACTTCCTGAAGGGTTCGGAAATCGTTCACCATCAAGCCGTGTTTTGACCGCTGTATGGACGGCACAAGGCTGAGCGGGCCGTTATCCTGATCTACGCATCTTCCAAGAATACCCACTCAGATGCAAGTCAGCTTGGAACCCAAAGAGAATCATCCGGAACATGGCCCTTGCTTTCTCCGCTCCATCCCTCTTTCCGATTCCCTGCCTATCGGCTCCTCCTGCGATCTTCGGGATCAGACGGCGGAGGCAACTGCCGGCCCCTTTTTCTTCAAATACCGAACCAACACATGAGCGCAACGCTTCAACGGGACCAGGCATGCGCCCTTGCGAAGACCAGTCCCAAGCTGGCCCTGGCCAAGGCACTCACCATTCCGGATCCGTGGTTCCGGGCACAGGCTTTGTCATGGGTGGCCAGATTCACGGATGACGATCCCCGTCCCATCGCCAGGCAGGCGGCGAAGGTTGCCACTGAGTGCGATGATGACTACAAGCGTTCCGCTGCCAAGGCCTGGGAGATCGCGGCTTTGGCGGAACGGGACTTCAAGCAGGAGGCACGGAAGTGCCTTCAGGAAGCGATTCAGGTGGCCAGGACTGTCCAGCCATCTTCATCCAGAAGTGAAGCACTGCTCATGCTTTATCAATCCGCATTCGCCATCAGCAGCGCAGAGGCCGATAAAGTTGGGGACATCCTGATTTCCACTTGCTCCGCGGAGGAACACTGGAGGTGTGCCCGGGCGGTCCGTGATGTGGGGAAGATCCGGAATGGCGAACTTGCTCCGAGATCGTTCTTCTGGTAGCAGCTGGTCCAGAATGGACGAATGCGACTCACCGGCTTTCTGCACCTCCACCGGGTGAAACAGGTCCGAACTCCACGCCTTGGCGGGACAGGTGAAATTTCCCGCTTGCGGGGCGGGTATTTCTCCCGTATTTACATCGTTCAAGATGCGCTTCCGGGTCACTGATTTACGGAGATGCGCGTCAAAACGGCCTCACGCCGCCCCATGATTTTCCAGGAACGCCCCATCATCAACCTGAACACCGGTTCCAGCAACCGGCATGTTTCCGTCGCGCGTCATCTATGACCGGACATCAGGACCGTTCCCTGCCACTCTTCGTCCCGGCCCCGTGCATCGGCCACGCCAAGGCGCGCTCCGGAACGTCGCATCTACCCACCGGAGGACAAAACCATCGCTAAGCCACAAAGAGACCAAAACAGGGGTCGTTACCGCGATATGACGCGGGTCAACGACCGAATCCGCGCCCCGAAAGTCCGCGTCGTGCTCGCCAATGGCGACCAACTCGGCGTGATGAGTTCGCGCGACGCCCTCTACAAAGCCCAGTCGCTGGGTCTCGACTTGGTCGAGATCGCCGGCCAGGCGGACCCGCCGGTCTGCAAGATCATCGACTACGGCAAGTACAAGTACGAGCAGGCGAAGCTGAAGAAGCAGAAGTCAAAGGCCTCCACCCGGATGAAGGAAGTGAAATTCCGCGTCGGCACCGGCCAGCACGACTACAACATCAAGCTGGGCCGTGCCGAGGGCTTCCTGGACACGAACCACAAGTGCCGCTTCGTCCTCCAGTTCCGTGGCCGTGAGAACGCCCACAAGGACCTCGGGTTCGTGGTGCTCAACCGGATCATCGAAGACCTGAAGACGATGGCCCAGGTGGACCAGCCGCCGAAGCTCAACGGCCGCGCGGTCGCCATGATCCTCTCCCCTCTCCCGCAACACCAACGGAAGCGGAAGTTCCACCTCTTCCACGGCGAGCTGATGGAAGAAGATGACTTCGAGGATGAAGAAGGTGGCCACGCCGAAGATGACTTCGATGATGTTCCGGACGAAACTCCGGACGAGGCACCTGCGGCGGAGGAAACCGAGGAAGCGAAGAACTGAGTCCGGAAACGGGCCTGATGCTCTACCTTTTCGACATTGACGGCACCCTTGTGGATACAAGCGGTGCCGGCATGAAGTCGCTCCAGGACGCGAGCGTACTGCTGTTCGGCCACGAAGGTCCATCACTGGATCTGGCGGGCAGCACGGACCTGGGGGTCGTCGCCCTCATCCACGCCCACTTCGGCGTGGAATCAACCGTTGAACGGGTGGAAAGCTATTTCAGCACCTATCTGGAATGCCTGGAGCGGAACCTGGCCGGCGGGGAGTTCCCCGGAAAGGTGCTGGATGGGGTGCCGGAAATCCTTGCCGAACTTTCCATTCTGCCGGGAAGCAGCATCGGGCTGCTGACGGGAAACATCTCCGGAGGAGCGGCCTCAAAGATGCGCCACTTCGGGCTGGACCACTACTTTCCCTTCGGGGCCTATGGCTGCGACCACGCCGACCGCAACCTCCTCGGCCCCATCGCCGTTGAAAGGGCGTTCCAGCATACGTCGCGGACGTTCCGCCCGGAGGATATCTGGGTCATCGGCGACACTCCGAAGGACATCGCCTGCGCCCATGCCATCGGCGCACGCTGTCTGGCCGTTGCCACGGGCCGCTATTCCGTCACGGAACTATCCTCAGCCGGAGCGGATGTGGCCGTGTCCTCGATGAGGGAGGCGCTGGAGCACCTGCTCTGAGTGTCCTCCAGCCCAAAAAGGCCGGAAATCCCCGGAGGGATTCCCAGCCGTAACTTTCTCAAGGCGCGGCGGCGGCGGCGGGCCGCTCGCGGGGAGGCTCGATGTTCATGCTCATGATACCGATCCCCTCACCCTTGTGCTTGCCATCAAAGAGGAACATGACGCAACGCTTGGTGTTGAAATGCTCCCATAGCGTCTGCTTCACCGGAGTCGGGTTACGTACAGCACCGTCATACCTATGGACAACCAGCTCCATCCCCTTATTTTTCGGGTCCTGATAACTGCCATCTGACATGATCTCGTTCTGGGCAGGCCTCAGAGTCAGCGTTTTCTTCCCCAACCTCATCTCAATGGCGGAGCGTGAAAAGTTGAAGACCTTGTAATCCCCTCCTTTGAGAGCATTGGCTGACACATCATAGGCCAGCAAGCGGATCTTCCCCTGCCCCGCATCCGCGGCGATGAGCAGAACGTTGTCCACCCCCTGAGGAAGATCGACGAGCGCCAGCGGAGGTGGCGCCTGTTGTCCGGCCGGAGGAGGGGCGAATGCATCCTCCGTCGCCCTGATTTCAAATCTACGCGCGCCGGAATATTTGATGGGAGCGCTCAATCCGGAGCCGTTGGCCCCGAACGGCTGGATCTCCTCCCCGTTTTTGAAGAACGCTTTGAAACCTCCAGGAGGCGCACCCAGCGCATAGGTGATGAGGGTCGTCTGGAATTTCTCCTGGGCGGCTGCGGTGCAGGCCAGGAGACCCAGCAGGATCATGAAGTTACGGATCATGGAGTTTCTGTTAAATTTCGTTCGGGTTCAGCCAGCGGAACGAGATCAGTTTCATCCTACGGCCGAATTCCTTATTGATGTCACTGCGGAGATCATCCTTGGCAAAGGGATTGGAGGGGGTCGGCTTGTCGAAGGGAGCTTCGGGAGCATCCGCCGGATCCACGTAGTCCGGCATCCGCTGGATGAACGCCTCACACCACACGCGGGCGATCACTTTGCCAGTCTTGTCCAGAGCCTCACCGCAAGTGCGTATCCGGAAGTAGTCGGAACGCACCTGCATGACCGGGGCAAGACATTGGAGGATGTCCCCCTGCATCAGATAGGCGGCATGACCTGCGGTCTGGTTCTCTCCGGAAACCACGTTGGCAGCGAAGTTCGAACCCTTCGGGTTGGCAGCCGTCAGGCCGACCGAGCCGTCGATGGACTTGTTGACCGAGCTGTCGATGGCAGCCTGCAGGGCTCCTTTGAGCTGGTGGTCCCTGTTGGAGGAATACGGGTTGCGGTTGACGAACTCCGCCATGCTGCGGAACGGGCCGCGGCTCTTGACTTCCTTCACGATCTCTTCGGCAAGCAGATCGAGTTCATCATCCGTGATTTCCCTCCAACCCTGCCAGAATGCGGTCTTGCGCGCTCCACCGGCATATCCGCTCGGATCGACCACGTGGTTGAAGCGGCTGAACCGGATGCCCTGGGGATTCACATAGTTCGGATCCTGCGGGGATGTCAGGTTGATGACCGGGATCTCAGAGCCGTCCATGGTGGAGAGGATCGCCTTCCATGCCAGTTTTGAGGTCGAGTTCACGTTGAACGCGCCTTCGATCATGATGCGTGTGGAAATGGTCTGCGGGGCATTGTTCCCTGCTTCCGAGATGACTCTGTCGATGGAGTCATCCCCCGGCAGTTCGGTGTAGACCATCCGCGGGTTCGGCAGGGATTTCGTGCGCAGGAGAAGGGCATTCCTGTCGAAAGCACGATCAAAGGAACTCCCTCCCCCCTTGTAGTCGGGGGCAAGCGTCGAGAAGAAGACCGTATCCCACAGCTTGTTGTTCGCCTCATAGGAAATATCGACCACATTGAAGCCCATGTTCCCGAAGTTGGTCTTGACGATGTTATTGAGCGGGATGCGGGTGTTGGCATAGGAGTTGCCAACCACGAAGCCGGGTTCAAAGCCATAGCGGGAGAGGTTCGCATGCTGGAATTGGCCGATCGAGGTCAGCGGTGCCTGAGGCACGTCATAGACCACCACGTTCGTCAGGCCCCCCTCGATCGAGGTGGACGCCGGGCCGGTCAGCCCGCGCCATCTTTTTCCGTCCCTTCCGCCTTCGGAATCCGGCATCTGGGAACTCCTGTCGTCAAACTGGGCGACAAGGCCGCGGCTGCCGCCCTGGCCATCTCCCATCGAGGAGGTGCTGCGTCCACCCAGCAGGTTGGAGGAGAAGTGCCATCCCTGCATGTTGCCCTGTTCATTCTTGGAGCCGTCGAACCTGAAGTTGTTCGACATCACGCGGGGGTTCGCGTCGATCCAACCACGCAGGCCCTGGTCACCAGTCGCCTCGGTCGAGTTCCGGGTGTAGAATCTCCAGGTTGCGAGGTGCTGTGGATTGGTCAACGCATCCACCGAGAAGCCCGGAAGATCATCCACCAGCTTGGTCACCGGCTCCGGAATGGTGATCTGAGCCGATCCATTCTTACCACCGTTCCAGATATCCGTGTAGCGGTTAAGGTGGGTTTCAATCTTCGGGCCAGCCTTGAGGGTGTACCATGTACTGGCCGCTCTCGTATCAATGTTGGGGAAGCGTGCCTCTGTCATCACCAGCACCTCGGGATGGGTGTCCTGGAGGGTCATGTATTCGATCGACAGGCGTACCCCGGAAAAATATTGCATCCGCTTGCTGGAATGGATCCGGACGGGATTCGAACCCGGAGCGTCGATGCGCAGAGGGATGGAGTAAGCACCCTCCGGATCCCACTGGTCGCTCATCACGCTGGCATCCTGGATGGGAGGGTTCCCCGCAACGGAAAACAGGCGGAACTCACCGGGCTGGAAATTCGCCGAAGGGGTGCGGATCCGGAAGTAGGAACCGCCGCTACCCCCATCGACCGGGAACATCCCGTCGCTTGTGACATGCCAGTATTCACGGAGACAGATGGTGATCTCCTTGGGTGAGACATCGACTTTATCCGGATCGATGTAGGGGGAGACGACATCAGACTTGATCCTGATGAATGGACCGCTCGCCCACTCCAACTGGTAGGTCGAAGCCTGGATGTGGACGTTATAGGGGTTCCACAATCCGACCAGCGGCTTGTAGAGCAGGGTCACACCGTAGATCGGAGTCCGGGCAGGCGGCGGAAGGGATCCGACGATGTCAGTCTTGAGGGAGAATCCCAGCTGGGACATGGCCATTACAGGACTCAGTCCGCTGTTCGTATGCTGGATGTCTTCCTGATAGCCCGTGCCCTTGTAGAATTCACGGTATGGCAGCCAGGTCGGCTGGCGGAGGTTGGAGTCAACCCGCGGGTTGAGGCCGATCATCGGAGAAGTGCTGCCCTGGACGGTTTCCCACAGACGGGCGTAGTTGTAAAGGATGCCCCAGTTCGGTCCGACGAATCCGTTGGAGTAGCTGTTGGTGATGGTAGGGCTGAGGGTGAACTTGGTCCGGTTGGGATTCTGACCAAATTCGTAAACCACGGTTCCCGGCACGTGGCCCGAAGTTCCATTCGACACCTGGGTCGGCTTGCCTCCGAAGAAATCCGCGACGAAGTTCTGGTTCTGCTGGGATCGATCCAGAAGCAGGGAGAGATCCTTTTTCATCCCGCCATCCCGGACGTTCACCGGCAGGCCGAACCCCCCGGTGGTCAGGTCGTTGAAATAGTATTTCGGGATCTCATCACGATCGAGGTCTCCGGAATCCTTCGCCGCCAAGGCGACCGTCCCCATGGAGACCAAGGTCCGGCGGTCCACCGAATCATTGTAGTCCGAATCAAAACCCGCCCACATGTTGCGGTGCTTTTTGTCGAAAGCGGCGAACCCGGGTTCCCGCGGGGACTGCGAGCGACCCACCCGCTCATAACCCGAAACCTTCTCCGGATTTCCGATATCGACCCTCACCTTGGTTCCTTCGTCCCCCACCCAGTAGGCATACCGGCCATCCAGTTGTTTCCCTTGGACGGACACATACTCTGCGCGCAATTCCTTACGGGTCCGCTCACTGGACGGAGGCCTCGCCAGAACAGCGGAGTTCGCATCATCCAGCGTAACGTCCGGGTCCGGGTTCGGTCCGCTGACCAGCCAGGTCGGCTGGGAATTGGCGTTGTCGACCCCAGCTTTCCAAGCCCCGGTCCAGTAGGGATTGGCAGTCGAACCTACGATTTCAGCAGTGCCGGTCACCCGTTGGTCGGGACCGGCTTCCTTCTGGAGATGGCCGATCGCGAGCATAAGGGCCATGCGGGCATTCGCGCGGGCGATCGCCTGTGCGGAGTCCCGGTCAACACTGCGCAGGGTGACGGTGCTCAGCGACAGCGTGGCAACCACAACGATGACCAAAAGGACCATCATCGAGATCGTCACCACAAGCGCGAAACCATCGCGTCTCTGGGGGTTTGAAGTGGGTTTCATAGGGGTTTTTCGGGTTCGGTGGAAAACCAGTAGCACAATCTACATGGTATTTACAATATAAAAGATCGGATCAGCCGAAGAAATTTCGGAGGGAACACCCCCTCCTCGTCCGTATGGTGGCACACGATGGGTTGCGCATGATTGTGAATGGGCTTGGTGATAGCTCCGTATCCGGCAGGTTGTATCAAACCGCCGCCGGTGGACAGGTTCCGAAATTTAGTTGCTTCGCTGGCCACGGCAATTTCCAAATGAAAATTCCCGCTGATTTTTAACGGAAAAATCACCTGTTCCGTCTTGTCTCCCTGTCAAACCCATGAGCCATTTTCTCCGTCCCGCCCGCGCGCTTGCCGCCCTGTCCCTTCTGGCCGCCGTTCCTTGCCCGGCGTCGTCCCCTATTTATAACAGCGAGCCGGGCAACCCGGAACCGATCCCCGCTGATGAAGCCCTGCGGCAAATCAAGCTTCCGGAGGGCTTCAGCGCCACCTTGTTCGCGGCGGAGCCGGAGATCCAGAACCCCATCGCAGCGGCATGGGATCACCGGGGACGCCTGTGGGTGGCGGAGAACTACACCTACGCGGAGCGGCAGAAGCGCTTCGACATGGAATTGAACGACCGGTTGGTCGTTTTCGAGGACAAGGACAACGACGGCCGGGCGGAGTCGCGGAAGGTTTTCACGGACCAGGTGAAGATGCTGACCAGCGTGGAGACGGGCCTGGGCGGGGTGTGGCTCATGTGCCCGCCACAGCTTCTGTTCATTCCGGATGCGGATGGTGACGCGGTGCCGGACGGACCGCCCCAGGTGGTGCTGGACGGCTTTGACGTGGCGAAGGACAACTACCACAACCTCGCCAACGGCCTGCGCTGGGGGCCGGACGGCTGGCTCTATGGCCGCTGCGGGCACTCCTGCCCGGCGAAGCCCGGCATTCCGGGCACGCCGGAAAAGGACCGCCCGCAGATGAAGGGCGGGATCTGGAGGTATCACCCGGTGCGGAAGACCGTCGAGGTGCTGACCACCGGCGCGGTCAACTCCTGGGGCCACGACTGGGACCGGCATGGCGAGGGATTTTTCATCAACACCGTCATCGGCCACCTCTGGCACATCATCCCTGGGGCGGACTTCAAGGAAAGCGGCACCGCCGTCAGCCCGCATCCGGACGTTTACGAGCGGATGGACATGATCGCGGATCACTACCATTTCGACACGAACGGAAAATGGCAGGACTCCCGTGACGGCGCGGCCAATGATTTCGGCGGCGGGCACGCCCACATCGGCACCATGATCTACCAGGGTGACGGGTGGCCGGAGAAATACCGCGACCGGCTTTTCACCCTCAACATGCATGGCCGCCGGGCGAATGTGGAGCGGCTGGAACGCACCGGCTCCGGCTATGTCGGGAAGCACGAACCGGACGTGTTCTTCTGGGGGGATCCATGGTTCCGCGGGATTGAAATCACGCAGGGTCCCGACGGCTCCGCCTTTGTCCTCGACTGGAGCGACACCGGGGAATGCCATGACCACACCGGTGTCCACCGCACCAGCGGCCGCATTTACAAGATCCGCCACGGTCGGCCGGAGGCACCGGATCTTTCCGATCTCGGGGCGATCACGCCGGACGGCGCGGAACGCCTGATCCGGAACCCCAACGTCTGGTATGAGCGGCAACTGCGCGTCCGCCTGATGACGCAGCCCCCTTCCCCGGAGGTCCTGGACCGCCTTCTGAAACTGGCGGCGGACCCGGCCAACAGCACGGTCACCCGCCTGCGGGCGCTGTGGACCTCCCATGCCATCGGTGCGTTGAAAGAGGACACCATGCTGGGATTGCTCGGCGAAAAGGATGAACACCTCAGGGTGTGGGGTATCCGCTTTCTCACGGACGCTGTTCCAGTCGACTACATGGGCATGCCACGGCTTCCGGACTCCCCTCAAACACTCCTCTCTGGCACCTTCGAAAAATTCAAGGAACTCGCCCGCACGGACTCCTCCGGGCTGGTGAAGCTGACCCTTGCTTCAGCCCTGCAACGCCTCGGAAAAGAACAGCGTTCGGAACTGGCGGTCCTGCTGGCGGCGGATGCCACCTACGCGGAGGACGCGCAGATGCCATTCATGATCTGGTATGGCATCCTGCCCCTCGCCGGAGGATTCGATCCGGGTGTGCTCGAGAAGATCGCCGCGGTGACCTCCTCCCGGAAACTGGCCAGATGGACTGGCCGCTTCCTGGCGAATCCCGCACCGAATCCGTTCAGGGTCCGGCAGCTCCAGAACCTGCTGGCGGCCCCAATTCCGGCGGAGGTCAGGCCTGCCCTGGTGGCTGGTATTTCCGAAGCGCTCGATGGCGTCAGCAAGGCGGAAGGCCCGGCGAACTGGCGGGATTTCTCCGCAACAGTCACGGACCCGGGGTCCCAAGCCACCATCAAGCGCATCAGCCTTCTTTACGGCGACCGGCAGATCGCGGAATCCCTGCAGGCCACCGTCCGGGATGCGGGTGCGCCGATGGGCGAGCGTCAGGCCGCGCTCGACATCCTGATCGACGCGAAGATCCCGGGGCTGCGCGAACTCTGCGAGTCCGTGCTGGCCACCCCGAAACTCAATGGCAACGCCATCCGCGGCCTCGCCCTGTCCGGAGAAACGGAGGTGGCGAAGCTGCTGGCGGCGAACTTCGGGAAATTCGAACCGGTTTCCCAAGGCCACCTCATCGACGTGCTGACCGGCAGGCCGGACTGGGCGGCGGTGCTTCTGGAGGAAATCGCCGCGGGGCGGATCCCGAAGACGGCCCTCCCCGCGTTCTCCGCACGCCGCATCGTCGCCCTCAAGAATGAATCCCTGACGAAGAAGCTCAATGAAGTGTGGGGCAGCCTGGGCAGTTCGGCGGCGGACAAGACCAAGGAGATCGCCGCGCTGAAAAAGAAACTCACCCCGGAGACACTCGCCGCTGCCGACCTGAAGAACGGACGCCAGCTCTACGCGGGCATCTGCGGTGCCTGCCATACGCTCTATGGAGAGGGCGGAAAGATCGGCCCGGACCTGACCGGCTCCGGCCGCTCGAACCTGGACTACCTCCTGGAGAACATCATCGATCCCAGCGCGGTGGTGAGCGCGGACCACCGCATCACCACGGTGACCCTGGATGACGGGCGGGTCATCAGCGGCACCATCGGCGCGAAGACCGACCGGACCCTCACCCTGAAGTCGCCGGCCGGGGATACCACGCTCGAAATTTCCAGCATCACCAAACAGGAAAGCACCGCAACCTCCCTGATGCCGGAGGGTCTGCTCACCGCCTTCCAGCCGGACCAGGTGCGGGATCTCATCGCCTACCTGATGCACCCGCGGCAGGTGGAGTGAATGGCTGGAGGGCAGGGACGCCATTCCATGGCGTCAGGCGGGGAGTATCCACGATGATCCCATGACTCCGATCTGACATGGAGCCGGTCCTGCGTTTCCATGGCTGTCGCTTTCCGGTTACCCACTATCGGAAGGTTCTGCCAGCCTTCCCCCACCGGGCGCCATGGAATGGCATCCCTGCCAGCACGCCGGACTTCCAGGAAGTCCCTGCCACGCCCGGATATTTTCACGGAAATCCCATCGTGTTTTCATGAAGGGCCGCTATGATATCCCCAACCGCATGGACACACCCTCCAAGGAAAGCAACCGCCAGTGGTGGCACGGGCAGGCGAAACGGACCGCCCGCCGCATCAACCTGGCGTGGTGGCTGGAAACACTGGCCACCCCTCTGATCGTTGCGGGGCTGGCCGGTGCCGCCGCCCTTCTGGTCATCCGCAACCGGGCGGTGGAGCTTCCGCCCGCCATGCTGGCCGGCGTGCTCGGCGGGTTGGTCGTGCTGATGGGGCTGGTCTGCTGGGCCATCGCCGCCCGGAGGTTTGAAAAGCCGGACCGCTCGCTGGTGCGCATCGAGGCGACCATGGAGATGAAGAACGCCCTTTCCGCTGCGGGGGCCGGGGTTGCCCCATGGCCGGAGCCGGTGTCACAGGTGGATGCGGGCGTGCGCTGGCACTGGCCGCGGCTGGTCGTCCCGCCACTGGCCGCGCTGGCTCTCCTGGCCGCCGGTCTGTTCATCCCCATTTCCTCCGCCAAATCCCCCATCACCCCTCCGGAACAGCCGCAGGCGTGGAAGCAGCTCGACTCCTCCCTGGAACATCTTTCGAAGGAAGAACTGGTGGATGAGAAATACCTGGAGGAAACCCGGAAGAAGCTGGAGGAACTGAAGGCCCAGAAAGAGGAGCAGTGGTTCAGCCATTCCTCCCTGGAAGCGACGGACGCCTTGAAAAAGGAACACCGCTCCGAAATGGACCGTGTGGAGCAGGAACTCGAACGGGCGGAGAAAGCCCTCGAGTCCCTGGAAAAGAACGGAGGCGCCAACCAGGCGGAGAAGGAGCGCCAGCTCAACGAATTCCAGCAGGCCATGCAGGGCCTCCAGAATGGTGCCATGAAGCCGAATCCGGAGTTGCTGGAGCAACTGAAACAACTGGACCCCAACAAGCTCGGCCAGCTCAGCAAGGAGCAGATGCAGCAGCTCCGCGAGAACCTCAAAAAGAACGCCCAGGGCATGAAAAAGGGCCAGGGTGACGGGCAGGGGGACGATTGGTCGGACGAGTTGCTCGCTGACGAGAATGGAGAAGGCAACGGCAAGGGCGACAAGCCCGGCAACGGACGCGGCAAGGGCGGCGTGAACCGCGGCCCGGGCCACGATCCAGGAGTGCTGGGAAATGAGAAGGACGCCCTCGAAACCGGCGACCTGACCTCCGTGGAGTCCAGGGACCTGTCGAACGCCCTGCCCGGTGATCTCCTCCAGTTGCAGGACGGCGAGCATGATGTGGACAAGAGCGGCTCGAAGATCACCCAAGGAGGAAACACCGATGCCACGGGAGCCGGTGGTGACCGCGTCTGGAGGGACAGCCTGGATCCCGGCGAGCAGAAGACATTGAAAAAATTCTTCGAGTGAGGGCAGCCGAGTCCCGTCGGGGCGTAGCGAAGCTCGTGAGAGCTTCGGTGGGGTGCATGTCTGCTGAGAAACCGGCTCCGGCTTCCCCTTCGCCGTCCCCACAGCCGGATCTCTCACGAGATCCGCTACCCCTGCGGTCCTCCATAGCCGGATGACTGCAAACAAACCGACGTCGGCTCCCGATGGAATTCCACCACCACAGGAAAAATGCGGAGTAGGTCGGCATTTCGGTCGATCCACGGCATCGCATGGAACGGGAAATCGTTTTTTTCGTGCCATCCCCGGTCGTCATGCCAGATTTTCCCGTCCCCACGATGCCCGAAGGCCCCACCGAAGAAACCCTGCTCCTTGTCGATCCCGATCATGACTTCCTCGATTGGGCCACCAAACACTTGACCGCCCAGAACCTGCGGATTCTCCGCTGTGACAATGCGGCGAACGCTCTGAAAGTGGTGGAGAAGACCGAGGTCAGCGTCGTGGTCGCGGCCCTTTCCCTGCAACCTTTCGACGGTCTGGACCTCCTCGGCCGGATCATCCAGCACAGTCCGCAGACACTGGTCATCCTGACCGCAGGCTTTCCCACCACCAGCCAGATCATCGAGGCGACCCAGCATGGAGCGCATGATGTGCTGAGAAAGGAATCCCTGCCTTTCGAGCTGCGGCAGGTGGTGGAGTCCGCCCTCCAGATCCATGAGGACCGCCGGTCCGTGACTCCCCACGAAACGGAAAGCCCGACGGTGGACGGACGGGTGAAGATCATCGGGGTTTCACGCGCCCTGCAGGATGTTTTCAAACTGGTGGGCCGCGTGGCGCGCTCGGACGCGCCGGTCCTCATCGCCGGAGAAAGCGGCACCGGCAAGGAACTGGTCGCAAAGTCCGTGCATGAATACAGCCCGCGCCGCCAGAAAGAGATGATCACCATCAACTGCGGCGCGATCCCTGAAAACCTTCTGGAGAGCGAGTTGTTCGGCCACGAGAAGGGTTCCTTCACGGGAGCCATCGCCCGCCGTGCGGGCCGTTTCGAGCAGGCGGACGGTGGCACGCTCTTTCTGGATGAGATCGGCGACATGCCGCTTTCCATCCAGGTGAAGCTGCTGCGGGTGCTCCAGGACGGCTCGTTTTCGCGGGTGGGCGCGAATGAAACGATCACCACGGATGTGAGGATCGTGGCGGCGACGCACAAGAACCTGGCAGCGGAAGTGGCGGCCGGGAGATTCCGCGAGGATCTCTATTACCGGCTGAACGTCGTCGAACTGCGGATCCCGCCGCTGCGTGAACGGCCCGAGGACATCCCCCTGCTGGCGGAGTTTTTCCTCCAGCGGATCACCAGGAAGAACGGCATGGCCCGCATCCGGATTTCCCCCGAGGCGGTCGCCACCCTCCAGACCCATCTCTGGCCGGGGAATGTCCGGGAACTGGAGAACACGATGGCCCGCGCCTGCGCCCTGGCCTCATCGAACGTCCTCCTGCCGGCGGACATCCCGCTGGCGTCCTCTCCCGGACGGTCCATCGCCAAGCTGGGGGAGACGCTGGACCAACTGATCAACACCGCTCCCGGAGGCGGGAATGTCATTGAGTGGATCTCACGGGAACTGGCGGGCCGCTCGATCGAGCGTGCGAACGGAGACCTGAAGCAGGCCTCCATCTCGCTGGGCGTCGAACCCGCGGAGCTGAAAAAACTGCTGGCCGGAAGAGAGTGAGATACTCCCTTCTCCATCCAGAGACGCCCCCTTCCGGAGCTTCCGGAGAATCCCTCCGGAAATGCCATGTGGGAGCAGCACCCACCGGAAGACCCGGAGCAGGACGCCCCGGCAACGGTCCGGGCCAAGATGACCCAGGCACTTTCCCCGGACGTTCCGTGCTGGCGTTCACCACGGGCAGGCCTTACTTTGATCACGCCGCATGAAGCTGCCGCTGTTTCTCCTGCTGTTGATCTCCCCCCTGTCCCGCGCCGCGGGAGAGGACGGGGATGAGTTCCGGCACGGGGAAAGCGCCCTGGCGGACGGCCTGTGGGATGTCGCGGCACTCCATTTCGAGCGGCTCCTGGCAACCACCACCCTGGAGCCTGAGGCAAAGTCCCGCGTGGCATTCCGTCTGGCGGAGGCCTGGATCCGCAATGGCGAGCCAGGAAAGGCGCTGGATCTTCTCAGCCAATCGTTCCTGGCCGGAGATCCCGCCATCCATTTCTGGAAAGGTCACGCCCTCGCCGGATTGGGACGGCTGAATGACGCCGCGGATGAACTCGCCGAAGCCGCCATCCCGGGCCGGCCTTTCGCCGTGGAAGCCACGCTCACGCGCGCGGCGTTGATGCTGTCGCTGCACCAACCCGAGGAGGCCCTCTCCGGGCTGCGGGGACTCGCCGCCGGCACGGACCCCGCGATTTCGCTCAAGGCGAGGATCCGCCAGACTGGGATCCTGCTGGACCTCCAGCGGGTGGAGGAAGCCCGGCGGACCATGCCCCCCCTGGACGGCATCCCGGCGGACAAGGCACAGGAAGCCAGCTATCTGGAGGCCCGCATCCTGTTGGCGGAAAACAAACCCGCGGAGGCCGCCGAACGTTTCTTCACGCTGATGAGCCAGCGATCCGGCCAGAGCCTGGTCCATCATCATGCCGCGATATTGGGCTACGCGGACTCCCTCGCCGCACAGGAAAAGAAGACGGATGCCACGGACGTGCTGCTCGCATTCATCCAGGCGAACCCCACCACCCCCCTGCTGTCGGAAGCATTTTCCCGCCTGATCGCGTGGCTTCCGTCCGAACCGGTCGTCACCCATCCGGTGCTGGTCCGCCTTGCGGAATGGGCGGTCCCCGCCAACGCCCTGTCATCAGCCTCCCAATCCGGCCTCATCGAAGGTCTCATCAACCCGGACCGGCTGGGATCCTCCGGGGTGTGGCCCACGGCGGCGGTGGCGGCTCCATTGAGGATCGAGGCGACTTTCGCCCTGGCGGAAGGCTTGCACCGCATCCCGGCCCCCGCGCAGAAAGCGCAGGCCGCCCGGTTGATGCGTTGGATTGGCCTGAACCATCCGCTCCATCCGCTGGCCGCAAAGGCATGGCTCCGGTCGGCGGAATGGCTTCTGGAGGAAGGCAAAGGGGATCGTGCCTTCGCCATACTGGGCTACCTCCGCGCAAGCACCCCCACCACCCCGGAAGGAGCGGAAGCCGCCTTCATCCAGGCGGAAAAAGCCTATCAACAGGGGGATTTCACAGAGGCCGGCCGCTTGTTCGAAGAAGCCGCGGCGGAGATGACGAAAAAACAGGACGCGGACAGAGCCCGGCTCAATGCCACGCTGGCCCGTTTCCGCGAAACCGGGATCATGACCACGGCCTTCACCGCTCCGGATGGAACACCCGCATCCGCCGGGAACCCCGCCCTGGAGGCGGATCTGGAACTGGAACAGGCGCTCGCGGTGAAGCCCGCCGAGGAAGCGCAGGCCGCCATCGAAACCTTCATCCGGAAGCATCCCAACCATCCCCGGGTGGCGGAGGCCAGGCTCGCCGCCGCGGAGTCCGCCCTCACCGTCCGGAGGGATGAAACCTACGCCAAGGCCCAGCTTGATACCATCGCGGAGGATCCCGCTGCGCTCGCCTCCATCCCGCCCGAGCGGTATTCCCTCGCCCGGCTCAAACTCACGGAGCTGTCCGGAGACACCGCGGAGACCATCCGGGCAGCAAAGGCATTCATCGTCGCATTCCCCGGACATCCCGCCGCGGCGGAGGCCGCGCTGACGCTCGGCCGGACGCTCTACGACACCGGCAGCTACAACGACGCCCAGCTTGTCCTGCAACAACTGGCGAAGGATGATACGGACCCCGTCCGCACCCAGGCCGCCCTGCTCCTGGCCGCCAGTTCCGCGGCACGGGTGGGCACCCCGCAGTCCCGCGAGGAAGCCCTCGCCCTCTTCGACAGGGCGGGTGCCGTGAAAGGCCCCCTCAACGCGCTGGTCATGATGAAAAAGGCCCAGCTCATGATCGAGCTGAACCGCCTGGACGAAGCCACCGATTTCCTCCGCAAGTGGTACCAGTCCCTGCCTGCGGAGGATTCCCTGCGCCTGCCCGCCGGGTTCCTTTTCGGGGACGCGGCCTACGCCCAGGGCAACAAGAACCCGGCCGTGCTCGCGGAATCCCTTGCGATCTACGACGAACTGCTGAAGCACCCGGAAACGAAACCCGCGGACGTCCACCGCATCCAATACCTGCGCGGCAAGACACTCGAGCAATTGCCCCGCACCGACGATCCCACCCAGAAGCGGGAAAGCGAGGCCCTCGCCGCCTACTACTCCGTTCTGAAAAACGCGGAAAATCCTCCCGCGGAGTGGCATTTCCTGGAAAGCAGCGGCTTCCGGGCGCTGGAGATCCTGGAACGTGCCGGCGAGAAAAAAGCCCGCCCCGCCCTGAGCATCGCCCGTGAGATCGCCGCACTGAAAGGCCCCCGGTCAAAGGAAGCGGCGGACCGCGCCATGGACATCCAGCTCAAGAACCAGATCTGGGAGGACTGACGATCCCCCGGAAAGAATTCCGATGTTCCGGTTGGACGTCCGGCATCCCGCGTTCATTATTCCGCCCGCATGCTCAACCTTCTCGTCACCGGAAAATCAGGCCGCATGGGCCAGGCGATCCTGCAGGCCGCCGCCGATGTCCATTCCCAACGCACGGATGTCTCCGTCACCGCCACCCATGATGCGGGCGAGGACCTGGATGCGGCGATGGCCAGGGCAAACTGCGTGATCGATTTCACCGTCCACTCTTTCACCAAGGATGTCGTCGCCGCGGCATTGAAGCATGGCACCAGCCTCGTCATCGGCACCACCGGCCATTCGGAGGAGGAGCGGGACGTCATCCGCGAAGCGGCGAAGACCCTGCCCATCGTCTATGCGCCGAACTACTCCGTGGGCGTGAACACCCTCTTCTGGCTCACCAGGAAGGCCGCGCAGATCCTGACGCAGGACCGCTTCGACATCGAGGTGACCGAGATGCACCACAAGCACAAGATCGACTCCCCCTCCGGCACCGCGCGGCGGCTGCTGGAGATCCTCAACGAGGAAACGGGAACCTCCTACAACGACGACATCGCCCACGGCAGGTTCGGCAACATCGGCCCGCGCAAACCGCGCGAGATCGGCATGCACACCCTGCGCGGCGGGGACGTCGTGGGCGACCACACCGTCCTCTTCGCGGCGGACGGCGAGCGGGTGGAACTCACCCACAAGGCCTCCTCCCGCCTGACCTTCGCCGCCGGAGCGGTGAGGGCCGCCATCTGGCTCCAGGGCCAGCCCGCCGGTCTGTATGACATGCAGGACGTGCTCGGACTCCAATGATCACCCTCCCCTTCCCACCCATGCGCCCGCTCTATCTTTTGCTCCCGTTCGTGTTTCTGGCCGCGTGCAAACCGCCGCAACCGGCGGCGATCGAGAAAAAGGAAGCGACTCCGGAGATCTCCGTCTCCGCCGGTGATACGCGTCCGGCGCCGGTCGACTTCAAATCCTCCGTCGTCCGGGTGAACTCCACGCAGCAGTCGTGGAACCCCAGCCAGCCATGGGAGAAAAACAATCCGTCGCAGCGCCGCGCGCTCGCCGCCATCGTCGCGGACGGCCAGGTGCTGACGACCGCGGAAATGGTCGCTGACGCGACCTATCTGGAACTGGAATCCACCGACGGCACGCGTTTCGCCCAGGCGAAGGTGATCGCCGTGGACTATGAGGTGAACCTCGCCCTGCTGGGCGCCGCTTCCGATGAGGAAGGAAAGGCGCTTTTCGAGGGCACCACGGCCCTCGCCCTCGCTGAGCCACCCACCATCGGCCAGGCGCTGGAGATCTTCCAGGTGGAGGACAACGGCTCCCCCCTGCTGACGGCCGGCCTGCTCCAGAGCATCGACATCACCTCCCACTTCCTGCCGAACCAGGCGTTCCTCACCTACATGGTGAAGGCATCCATGCAGAGCGCAGCCAGCAGCTACTCCCTGCCGGTCCTCCAGAACGGGAAGCTGGTGGGCATCCTCATCAGCTATGATGCGGAGGACCAGATCTCCGATGTCGCCTCCTCGGACATCGTCGGGCGTTTCCTGGAACAGGCGCAGGCCGGTGACTACAAGGGCTTCCCCAGCCTCGGCGTCTCGATCGCCCGCACGGAGGACGCCTCCCTCCGCGCATGGCTGAAGATCCCGGAAAATGAGGGGGGCATCTACGTCAGCAGCGTCCGCAAGAAGGGTGCGGCCCAAGCCGCGGGCATCCAGAAGGGCGATGTGATCCTCGCGGTGGACGGCAAGAAGATCGACCGCCGCGGCTACTATGAGCACTCGACCTACGGCAACCTGTCATGGGGACACCTCGTGCGGGGGGAGAAATCCATCGGTGATACGATGACCCTTTCCATCCTCCGCAAGGGCGAGCCGGTGGAAATCAAGGCCACCCTCGCGCGCGAGGAAGAGGAATCGAAGCTGATCCCGGGATACTCGTTCGGCAAGGCCCCCAACTTCCTCGTCAAAGGCGGCTTCGTGTTCCAGGAACTTTCCCGGCCGCTGCTCGAAGCGTTCGGCGAGGAATGGACCTCCCGCGCCCCGCTCAACCTGCTGGACGCCTACGAAAATCCGGAAAAGTTCGAGGACAAGGCGGACCGCGTGATTTTCCTCAGCGGCTCCATCCCCACCCCCGCCACCATCGGCTACGAGCGCCTGCGCAACCTCATCGTCAAGAAGGTGAACGGCAAGGAGATCCGGAACATGAAGGCGCTCATCGAGGCCTTTGACTCGAAGCTCGGTGAACTCCACTCCATCGAGTTCATGGAGGAGGACTTCACCGTCTATCTGGATGACGCCATCGCAACCTCCGTGGACAGCCAGTTGCTCAAGCGGGGTATCTCGAAGCTTTCGCGGGCGGAGTAACCGGAACCGTGGCTGCGGCGTCCCGCCGCAGACCGTTGCCGGGGTATCCTGCCCCGGTTTTTCCAAGGCAAATGCCAGGCGGATTCCTTGATAATGTCCGGGGCGGGACGCCCCGGCAACGGCCTGGGGCAGGATGCCCCAGCCACGTACCCCACTACGGCACTTCCAGTACCGCCCCCGTGCTCGCGCTTCCCACCATAGCGGCGTATCTTGCCAGGTAGCCGGAGCGGGCTTTCGGGATGGGCGGGCCCCAGCGCTTCCGCCGCTCCTCCAGTGTGGCGTCATCCACCAGCAGGATGATGGAACGTGCGGGGATATCGATTTCGATCCGGTCCCCCTGCTCCACCAAGGCGATGGGTCCGCCGGCCGCAGCCTCCGGGGACACGTGGCCGATGGCACCGCCGCGGGTGGCCCCGGAAAAGCGGCCATCGGTGATGAGCGCCACGCAGTCGCCCAGCCCGCGACCTGCGATGGCGGCGGTGGGGGCCAGCATCTCCCGCATGCCCGGTCCTCCACGTGGACCTTCATAGCGGATGACCACCACATCCCCCGCCTTCACGTTTCCCAACAAAATTCCGCGCTGGGCTTCCTCCTCGGATTCGAAAACCACGGCTGTGCCGGTGAAGTGGTGCATGGCCGGACTCACGCCCGCCGCCTTCACCACGCAGCCTTCCGGCGCCAGATTTCCGAACAGCACCGCCAGCCCGCCTTTCTCCGAATAGGCGTTGTCCAGCGGACGGATCACGTCCGCGTCCTTCACCTTCGCCACGCTGATCCGTTCCCCCAGCGTCAGGCCACTCACGGTCATGGCGTCCTCATGGAGGATTCCCGGCTTGCCGGTGAGCGTCTTCAGGATCGCGGAAATGCCTCCAGCCCGGTCGATGTCCTCCATGTAGTGCTTTCCGGAGGGAGCCACCTTGCAGAGGTGCGGCACGCGTCCGGAGATCGCGTTGAAATCCGCCATCGTCAGATCCACCCCGGCCTCCTTCGCCACGGCGATGGTGTGGAGGATGGTGTTCGATGAACCGCCCATGGCCATGTCCAGCGCGAGGGCATTTTCAAAGGCCTCCCGCGTGAGGATGGAGGACGGCTTCACCTGGTCCCGCACCAGCCGGATGATCGCCCTGCCTGCCTTTCGGAATAGTTCATCGCGGGCGGGATCCGTGGCGAGGATGGAGCCGTTGCCGGGCAGCGCCAGGCCCAGTGCCTCGCACAAGCAGTTCATCGAGTTCGCTGTGAACATGCCGGAGCAGGAACCGCAGGTGGGGCAGGCGTTTTTCTCGATCTCCTCCAACTGGCGGTCGTCGATCTTGCCCGAAGATAGGCTGCCCACCGCCTCGAACACGGAGGCAAGGTCGAGCGACTCGCCCGTGGTGGGGTTGCGCCCGGATTTCATGGGACCGCCGGAAACGAAGACGGTCGGGATGTCCACACGCGCCGCCCCCATCATCATGCCGGGCACGATCTTGTCACAGTTCGGGATGCACACCACGCCGTCGAAGCAGTGGGCGCGGAGCATGATCTCGATGCTGTCGGCGATGATCTCACGCGATGCGAGCGAGTAGCGCATGCCGCCATGGCCCATGGCGATGCCGTCATCCACTCCGATGCAGTTGAACTCGAACGGAACGCCGCCCGCCTCCCGCACGGCCTCGCGGACTTTCCGCCCCACCACATCGAGGTGGGCATGCCCGGGGATGATCTGGACGAACGAGTTCGCGATGGCGATGAAGGGCTTCCCCCAGTCGTCTTCGGACCGGATCATGCCCGTCGCGCGGAGGAGGCTGCGGTGCGGTGCGCGGATGGCACCTTGTTTGATGGTGTCGCTGATGGCCATGCGTCTATGATCCATTTTCCATAACATGATAAAAATACCGCCTTTGTCGCGTTATCATACCATATCGGTATGGATTACTCACTGAGGGAACTGGAATGCTTCATCGCCGTGGCGGAGGAACGCTCGTTCACGCGGGCGGCCCGCAGGCTCCATCTGGCCCAGCCCCCTCTCTCCCGCCACGTCAAGGCGCTGGAGGAGAAGATCGGCGCCGTGCTTTTCATCCGCGAGCCGCGCGGGGTCTCCCTCACGGAAGCGGCGAACGTCTTCTATGAGGAAACACGGAACATCCCCCGCCGGCTGCTGCGTGCCGGGGAGGCGGCGCGGAGATGCGCCTCCGGGGAGATCTCCAGGCTCCGGCTGGGATTCGTGAGCGCGGTGATGAGCGACGAACTGGCGGGCGTGTTCCGTTCGTTCCGCGCGAAGCATCCGCGGGTCCACATCACGCTGCACGACCTGCCGCCGCAGGACCAACTGGATGCCATCGCCGACGGGCGGCTGGACGGCGGCTTCGTAGGGATCGAGCCGGACGACTCGCCCGCGGGGATCCGTTTCATCCCCTGGCGGTCGGAGCCGCTGGTCTGCCTGGTACCCTCCGGCCATCCGCTGGCCGGGAACAGGACCGTGGCGCTCCCCGCGCTCGCGGAGGAATCTTTCGTCGCCATCTCCCGTGCCTCCGCCCCCGCCTTCGCGGACAAGGTGCGCGACCTGTGCGCGGCGGCGGGCTTCCGGCCGCGCATCGTCCTGGAGTCCACGCGCGCGCAGGCCGTGGCGCTGATGGTCTCCGCCGGCTCCGGCATCGCGCTGCTTCCGGACACCCCGGCGGCGCTGGTGAAGCCCTCCGCCCGGGCCGTCCCGCTCCGCCCCGGTGTGAAGATCCGCCACGTTTTCGCCTGCCGGGAGCGCCGCCAGGACGGGACCATCCTGGACTTCATCCGCCTGCTCCGCTGAAAGAGAAGGCCCCGCAGCGACGTTACACTGAACGCTTTTCCCATGCCATTCCACCTTCCAGGCAAATCCCTGTTGTTCCTTCCCGCGGTCATCGCCCCCGCCTGGATCCTCTCCTCCTGCTCCACGGACAACTACGTCCGGTCCGCCGACGCGGAGGTGCGCGGCATCATCGACCAGAACCAGAACCTGGTGCTGGATACCCCCTCCGCGCCGGTCGTGATCGACACCGCCTACTCGGAGTTGAACCCGGACTACATCCAACCGGAGATCATCGTCCGCGAGCGGCAGAAGGGGGAGCCGATGAGGATCACCCTGACAGAGGCCATCGACCTCTCCATCCGCAGCCGCCGGGAATACCAGAACCAGCGGGAGACCCTGTATCTGGCTGCGCTCGATCTCACCCGCGCGCGGCACGACTACACGCCGAGGATCACCTCCCTGGGCAGCAGGGCCAGCCTGCAGTCCGCCCGCCTGAAGAACGCGAACGGCAACTATGATGAAACCTCGCGGGATCTCGCCGTCGGAACCCGCGCGGGCTTTGACCAAGCCTTCATCACCGGCGGCGCGCTGGCGGTCGATCTGGCGCAGGACGTCTTCAAGTTCTACCTCGGCGGAAGCGGGAACAACGGCTCCACCCGCTTCCTCTCCGCCCGGCTGACGCAGCCGCTGCTGCGGGGCAGCGGCGCCATCGCCACCGAGAACCTCACCCAGCGCGAACGGAACGTCGCCTACGCCGTGCGCACCTATTCCCGGTTCCAGCAGCGCAACGTGATCGACATCACCAGCGCCTACTTCCGGATCCTCCAGGAAAAGGACCGGGTGAGGAACGAATACTCCAGCTACCAGAATCTGGTCATCTTCGCGGACCGCGCCCGCGCCCTCGCGGAGGACCGCCTGCCGAGGTTCCAGCTCGACCAGGCAAAGCAGAGCGAACTCCGCGCCCGCGCCCGCTACATCAGCGCGATCAATTCCTACAAGAATCTGGTCGATAACTTCAAGATCACGCTTGGCCTGCCGCTGGGCGGGGAGTTGCTGCTGGATGACTCCGCGCTCAGGTCGCTGGCGGAAGCAGGCCTGCCGTTCATCCCCTTCGAATCGGATCCCGCCTTCCACGTCGCGGTCAACCACCGGCTCGACCTCTTCAATGAAATCGACCGCTTCGAGGATGCGAAGCGGAAGGTCACGGTGGCTGCGGACGCGTTCAAACCCGGCGTGAATCTCTTCGCCGGGGTCGATGTCGATACCAACAACGGCTCCCGCACTTACTCGAATTTCAACGCGGACGCCTACTACAGCCGCATCGGCCTGGATATCGACCTGCCCATCGACAACCTCGCCGCGCGGAATGAATTCCGCCGGACCAAGATCGACTTCGAGCGGCAGCTCCGCCAGCTCGCGCAGGCGCTCGACATCATCCACGGCGACCTGCGGAGCGGACTGAGAGGGCTGGATCTTTCCCGCCAGACCTACGCCATCCAGCAGAACGCGCTGAAGCTGGCGAACCAGCGGGTGGACGGCGCGAACATGCTTCTGGACGCCGGCCGGGCCTCCACCCGGGACCTGCTGGACTCCCAGAACGACCAGCTCACCGCCCAGAACGCCGTCACCTCCGCCTTGGTGGACTACCACCTCACCCGCCTCAACCTCCTCTACAATATGGGGATCTTCGATCCTTCCCTGCCGCAATTTTGGGTGAAAAATCCTCCATTTCCCCAAATTAAAAGTAAGGAGGCGCAAATTGTCCCCGTAAATACCGCCGGATCCGACAGGCTCATCACGCCCGAGGAACTCTTTCTGGAAACGCGACCCCGTTCCTGATGAAATTCCCAAACACCCTCCTCCACACGCTCAAACGTCCGAAATTCATCATTCCGGTCGCAGTGCTGGCGGCTGGAACGGGGATCTGGTCGGTGGTGCCGCGGAAGCAGTCACATGAGGCCGCCGCAGCTTCGTTTTACAAAGCCGAGCGCGGTTCCTTCACCATCTCCCTGCCCACCGGCGGAGCCCTGGAAGCCGTGGACCGGGTGACCGTCCGCAACCTGGTGCCCGGCCGCACCGAGATCATTTCCCTCATCAAGGAAGGCACGGTCGTCAAAAAGGGCGACCTCCTCATCGAACTGGATGCCAATGGCATCGAGGACCAACTCTCTCTGGCGGAGATCGCCTACCAACAGGCGGTTTTCGCCTTTTCCGAACAGGAAGAACGGGTGGAAGTCCTGAAAAGCGACAATACCCTGAAACTCCGCGACGCGGAGCTGGCGGTGAAACTAGCCACCCAAGACAAGACGAAATATGTCGATGGTGACTGGCCCCAGCTCAGCAAGAAGGCGGAAACCACCATTTCCCTGGCCACGGAGGAACTCCGCCGGGCGCAGGACCGCCTGGCCGGCACGAAGAAACTGGAGGCGAAGGGCTATGTGAACCCTACCGAGCTGGTGACGGACACCCTCGCCGCCAAGCGCAGGGAGATCGAGCTGGCCACCGCGGTCGAAGACCGGCGTCTGCTGCTGGAGTTCGACTATCCCCGCGCCATGCAGCAACTGAATCTGGCGCTGGAGAACGCGAACATCAAGCTGGAGCGCACCCGCAAGCAGAACCAGCTCCAGGTGGAGAAGGCGGAACTGCAGCTCACCTCCTCCAAGGAAACGCTCGACCTGCGCAAGGTGAAGCTGGAGGAACTCCGCTCCTCCAAGGAATACACCATGATCCGCGCTCCGAAGTCCGGGTTGGTGGTCTATGAAAAGAGCGAGGATTTCCGCAGCGAGGCCATCGGTGAGGGCATCCTCGTCCGCGAGCGCCAGCCGCTCATCTCCCTGCCGGATGTCTCCCGGATGAAGGTGATGATCAATGTCTATGAGAACCAGGTGAGCCTGGTGAAGCCGGGCATGCGCGCATTCATCAATCTAGACGCCCTCCCGGACCAACGCTTCCTGGGGGAAGTCACCTCCGTGGCCTCCATGCCGGAGCCATCCCGCGACGGGAACCCGAACTTCCGCATCTACAAGGCCGAAGTGCTGGTGAAAGACCAGCTTCCCGACATCAAGCCGGGCATCACGGCGCGGGTGGACGTCCTCATCGCCGAGCTGCAGGATGTGATCAAGGTTCCGCTGCAAGCCGTCGTCGGCGTGGGTGACCGCCAGATCTGCTTCCTCCAGAAGAACGGAAAGCTGAATCCGGTTCCCGTTGAGATCGGCCTCTTCGACAACGATTTCGTCCAGATCACCCGGGGACTTGAGTCCGGTGACCTGGTGTCGCTGGCACCACCGCGCACCACCGAGCTTCCTGAAAAGAAGGCGGAGGAAGCGAAACCCGAGGAAGAGGCGCCCGTCTCACCGAAGAACCCGAAGAATCTCCCTCCTGGTCCGGTCCAGAAGAACACCCTGGCGGAAGCGCGCAACGCGGTGAAACCCGGCTGATCCTCCTTCCGCGGCATTGCCTTCCTTCCCATGCCGGATCCCGTCATTTCCATCCGTGGACTGCAGAAGGTCTATCACCTCGGTGAGGAAGCGGATGTGTATGCCCTCGCCGGAGTGGATCTGGATGTGATGCCCGGCGAGCATGTGGCGATCATGGGTTCCTCCGGTTCCGGGAAGTCCACCATGCTGAACCTGCTGGGCTGCCTGGACCGCCCCAGCGCCGGTTCCTATTTCCTCGGCGGGGATGACGTCGCGCTGCTGGATGACGACGCGCTCTCCCACGTGCGCGGCCAGCGGCTGGGATTCATCTTCCAGTCCTACAACCTGATCCCCCAGTTGACGGTGCTGGAGAACATCGAGGTGCCTCTGTTCTACCAGAACCGGGACACCCCGGAAGCGCTCGCACGCTGCAAGGAACTCGCGAAACTGGTGGGGCTGGACGGCCGCCTGAACCACCGCCCGAAGCAACTCTCCGGCGGCCAGCAACAGCGGGTGGCCATCGCCCGTGCGCTGGTCAATGACCCCCTGCTGATCCTGGCCGACGAACCGACGGGAAACCTGGACTCCGCCACCGAGGAGGATGTGCTGGCCTTGATCGACCAGCTCAACGACGAGGGCCGCACCATCGTCATGGTCACCCACGACGAGCACGTGGCTCTGCGGGCGGACCGCATCATCCACATGCGGGATGGAAAGATCCACCGGCAGGAGATCGTCACCCCGGAAATGCGGGAAGCGGCGGAGGCCACCGCGAAGTGAAATCCCGCGCCCGTTTCCCCACCACGACAGATCCAGTCATCCTTCCGCCGTAGGAATCCCGGTCACCCGCCCAATCCCCACACGACTTTTGCTCCTCCGTTTCCATCGCGTCTTCTCCCTCGGGGTAAAGAACCTCTTCCTGCACAAGGTTCGCTCGATCCTGACGATGCTGGGCATCGTTTTCGGGGTGGGGTCGGTCATCGCCATGCTGGCGGTGGGCGAAGGCGCGTCCCAGAAAGCGAGCCAGTCCATCGCCAAGCTGGGCAGCAGCAACATCATCCTGGAGAGCGTCGAGCCGCCCGCGGACCCCGCCACCCAGAAGGCGCTCCTGAGCGTGCCGAAGTGGCGGCAGAAATTCGGCCTCACCCAATCCGACCTGACCCGCATCATGCGCACCGTGCCGCGGGTGGACTTCGTCCATCCGGAGGCGGAGAAAAGCGAGGAAGTCACCAGCCCCACCTCACAGCGGCGGGCGATCCTGCTGGCCTCCACCGCGGACCTGCCGACGGTCAGAAACCTCCAGCGGGTGGATGGCAGATTTTTCACCTCCATCGAGACGGAACGGGCCGCGGCGGTCTGCGTCCTCTCACCCGCCCTGAGGCGGAAACTTTTCCCATTCGGTGAAGTCATCGGGAGAACGGTCAGAATCCAGGGCGACTACTACACCATCCTCGGCACCTACAGCCCGGGCAATGACGCGGAGGATGAGGCGGACAAGGCCTCCGGATCGAACGCGGCGCGGGAGGACGTCCTCTATCTGCCCATCACCAGCGCACGCAAAAGGATCTCCACCTTCGGCTACAGCCGTACGGAGTATGACACGCTCATCGTGCGGGCGGAAAGCACCGAAAGCGTGCCGGAAGTGGGCGCCGGCATCGAGGCGCTCATGGAATCCTCCCACCGGCAGAAGGATTTCCGCATCATCATCCCCCTGGAACTGCTCGCACAGGCACGGCAGACGCAGAAGCTTTTCAACATCATCCTCGGTTCCATCGCGGCGATCAGCCTGCTCGTCGGCGGCATCGGCATCATGAACATCATGCTCGCCACCGTGACGGAGCGGACGCGGGAGATCGGCATCCGCCGCGCCCTGGGCGCGAAGCGCAAGGACATCATCTCCCAATTCCTCGTCGAGACCGTGGTGATCTCCCTCACCGGGGGGCTTGTCGGCATCGTCATCGGGGTGGCGATTCCCAGCATCATTTCCTCCGTCACGCAGCTACCTACCGTCATCACTCCGCTGTCCGTGATCCTGTCAGTCTGCATCTCCGTGCTCACCGGGGTGATTTTCGGAATTTATCCCGCACGCAGGGCGGCCAGCCTCGATCCCATCGACGCGCTGAGGCAGTGACCGTGATTAGGCGGCATGCGGAGGCATCCGCGATAATCCCGGACGTGGGGCTGAGAGTCCTTGACCTCAGGACTTGTCGCCACAGGGAGCGAAAGGACGTGGCAAGGACACGGCAGGTCCAGGCTCCGGATTCATTGGCCGGATTGGGGGGCTTGGCTGGCCCATCGTCCGTTCCCGCGCCGGTCAGGAAGTCAGGGCCATCCACCACCGGTAGATATTCCCCGCTGCCGAAGATCGCCGCCGGACAATACCTGCGCCAGATCGAAGGCCAGGGCCGCTGATTTCCCATCCCTACGGATTCCCCTCCTGGTGACACCCGGCGTTGCACCGGACCTGTGGTGGATGGTAAGACGGGCGCGTGCCCGACCTTTCGTTCGAGAACAGACACCGGAAAGCCGGGAAGCTCATCGTCGCTGGCATCGATGAAGCGGGGCGCGGGCCTCTCGCCGGGCCGGTCACGGCGGCGGCTGTCATCCTGCCGGCACGTTTCCGCTGCAAGGGTCTGGATGATTCAAAGAAGCTCAACGCCCCGAAGCGCCGTGAGTTCTACAAGGAACTGACGGGGGATCCCCGCGTGACCTGGAGTGTCGGCATGGCGGAGGTTTCCGAGATCGACTCCCTCAACATCCTGCGCGCCACCCATCTGGCGATGCGGAGGGCGGTCGAGGGACTCACCTCCGTTCCGGACCACTGCCTCATCGACGGCCTGCCGGTGCGGGATTTTCCATTCACCCACGAAGGCATCATCAAAGGGGACAGCCTCTCCCTTTCCATCGCCGCGGCCAGCGTCATCGCCAAGGTCACCCGGGACGAATTGATGGGATCACTCCACGAAGAATTCCCCCAATACGGCTTTGCCCAACACCAGGGATATGGCACGAAGAACCACCTTGAAGCGCTCCGTATTCACGGCCCTTGCCGCCATCATCGTTTCTCGTTTCAGCCCGTCGCTCAACTGCCGCTGCCGTTTGACCTCCGCTGACGGCACCGGCCGGAGCAAGGCGTGGATGGGTGCGTTCGGCGAAAAGGTGGCGGCCGCATGGCTGCGCGCGGACGGGAGCAAGATCCTGGCGAGGAACTTCAGGGCGCGGGGCGGCGGGGAGGTGGACATCGTCGCGCGGGACGGGAACCTGCTGCTGTTCGTCGAGGTGAAGACCCGCCGCGAGGGTTCCCCCATCCGGCCCTATGATGCGGTGGACGCCACGAAGCGGAAACTGATCGAGCGGGGCGCGAATGCCTGGCTGACCCGCCTGGGCAGACGGGATCTGCCATGGAGGTTCGACGTCATGGAAGTCCATCTGGCCGACGGCGAACGTCCGCGGGTGAACCGGATCCGGGACGCATTCTGAAACCCGGGCTTGCCGGGGGGCGGCTGCTCCAGCAGCGTCACGGCCTGCCGATGGAGGACACCCCAAACTCAATGGCGTGGCTCGCCCGCGACGATCACAGCGTGATCGTCGGCCACGGACCATTCCAGGAAGCGCGGGAGATTTCCCCCGACCAGCCCGCATTCTATATCCGGAATTTCGCGACTCCCGCGGCCGGGGTGTGGAAACTGCCTTCCAGGACGGAAACCCTGCCGCTGGAAGAGTTCCGTTCCCGGTTTCCGGTCTCGCCTTTCCACTGTGAGTGGACGCCTCCCGACGCCGGGCCATTTTCCACGGTGTTCCAGGAAGTGATGGAAGCGATCCGGGGCGGCCTGTTCGAGAAAACCGTGCCCGTGGTCGTGGAGCGTGGCACGGCGGAAAACCCGGGACCCGCCATCATGGCGGCGATGACCCGCCAGACCATGCCGCTCCGCTCCTACGGATGGGTGGATGGTGGGAGCGGCTTCGCCGGGGCGACGCCCGAGCTGCTCCTCTCCCTGTCGGGTTCCAGGCTGGAGACCATGGCACTGGCGGGAACCGCGAAGCAGGAAGACAGGGAGGTCTTCGCCGTAGATGAAAAGGAGATCCGCGAGCATGAATATGTGGCACAAACGCTGGTTTCAAAGCTGCAGAACCTGGGCCACCCCGTCCGGCAGCAACGCAGGATCCTCGATGTGGGGACCATCGTTCATTTCCTGACCCTCATCGGCATCGACCTGGAGAAAGAAGAGACACCCGCCAGGCTGGTGGACCTGCTCCACCCCACCCCGGCGCTCGGTCCGCTTCCGCGGACGAAGGAAACGCTCGGCCTGCTCCAGCAGTGGAGGAGCCGTCTCGGTTGTCCGGAACAGTTCGGGGCGCCGTTCGGCGTGTGGGATGGAAGCTGTTTCAATGCCGTGGTGGCCATCCGCGGCATGTGGTGGAAAGACGATGAAGTCCTGCTTCCCGCCGGATGTGGAATCATCGAGGCCAGCCGCCTTGTGAATGAGTGGCGGGAACTCCGCTTGAAACGAGACTCCGTGAAGCGGATGGTTTCCAAGATCTAAAAATTTCTTGATCCCACCCGTTGATAAACCGGGACTTTTACGCATTTACCGGGATATCAACTTTATCAATTTATTAAAAAATATTGATAAATTGGGGGATTTGCCCCCAAATAGGGCCAGAAGTTCAACGCTGGATGATTCCCCTGATCCGACTTCGTCCCCTCCCCGGCCTGCTCTCGCTTGCCGTCATGCTGCTATCCGCCCAGCGGAGCGGAGCTGCGGAGGTGGCCCAGACGTTTCATCCGATCACCCATCTGGCCCGCGCATTCAACAAGGATCTCGTCAAGCTCGAGGAACGCGTCAGGTGGCTGGACAGCCGCCTCAGCACGCTGGCGACCTACGGGGATGAGAAATTCCGGACCGCCATGGGCTACCGCGCCGGCCGCCTGAAAGCTGACGACGCGGACCCGTCCGTGGTGATGGATCTGGGGAAGGAGTATTCACTCGACACCCTCTACCTGGTTCCGGCGCAACGGGATTCCGTAAGCGGTCCCAGCCTGTTCCCCCGGCGGTTCACCATCGAACTCTCCAACCGCGCCGACTTCGGCCAGCGCATGATCCTTTTCACCTCCGGAACGGATGCTTACAAGGAGCAGAACAGCAGGATGATCCGGTTCGCGGCCCGCGGGGCGTCGGCCCGGTATATCCGGCTCACCGTCCATCAGGGATACATGCAGGGCGGCAGCGACATCTTCGCCCTTTCCGAGTTCATCGCGATTTCGAACGGTGATCCGGTTTCCTTCGGAGCGAAAGTCACCGGAGAAGGAGTCCTGGACATCACGGGCATCTGGGCTCCGGAATATCTGACGGACGGGCGGACGCCTCTCGGGATCTGGCAGAGCAACAAGCCCACCCCCAGGAACGGCGATGCGGTGCCGGTCACCCCGGAAGACCCCACGGTTTCATGGAAGATCGATCTGGATGAATCCGCGCCCCTCGACCGGATCGTCCTTTTCCCCCATCTGGTTTCACAGATGATCGATACCCTCGTCCTCCCGGACGCGATGACGTTTGAGATCGAACAGGGGGACGGGCCGCCTGCGGTCATCCAGTGGCGCAACCCGCTTCCCGGTTCTTCACAACCCACCCCGCTGATCATCCCCCTGCACCGGATGCAAGGCAAGGGCGTCAGGATCACCGCCGTGACCCCATGGCGTATGGGGGAAATCTCCATCCAGGGACTTTCCGAGATCCAGATCCGTTCCGAAGGAAAGAATCTGGCCGCCGGCAAGGTGGTCACACGCACCCGCGCCGGGCAGGAAACGGAAGTCACCACCCTCACGGACGGCTTCAGCGCGGACCGCCAGACCCTGACAGTCGCCACATGGCTGAACCAACTGCATGAACGCCTGCAGCTCGAGAGCGAGCTGCAGGGCCTCCGCCCGATCTATCACGCGAGTGCCGCGGAGAGCGAGCTGAACGCGACCTGGGGTTCCGCCATCATGCTCGGGCTGACGTTCCTGATCCCGGTGTTCATCGTCGAACGCCGCCGCCTGATCAACCGGAACCACCTGGAGAAGCTCCGGAAGCGCATCGCTTCCGACCTGCACGACGACATCGGCAGCAACCTGGGCAGCATCTCGCTGATCGCACGGTCGGCGCGGAAGGATCTGGTGCGTCTGCACGGACCGGAGGAAGTCGCGGAGGATCTGGGTGAGCTGGAGGTCATCGCCCGCGAAAGCTCCCTCGCCATGCGCGACATCGTCTGGCTTCTGGAGCAACGGGCCGACTCCATCGGTGACCTGGTGCAGCGGATGCGTGACACCGCCAACCGCCTGCTCCGGAATGTGGAGTACAGCATGGACTGTGATTCCTGCAAGACGGCCACCCGGTTGTCGCTGGATGCGAAGCGCCATCTTTTCCTTTTCTACAAGGAAACCATCCACAACATCTTCAAACACTCGAAGGCAACCCGCGTCTCCCTGCGTCTGTGGGACCAGGATGACAACCTCCTGATGGAGGTCTGCGACAACGGCGTGGGCTTCGACACGAACTCCACCGCCCGCTCCTCCCCGGTCCACAAGCTGGAGGAACGCGCGCGCGCGCTGGCCGGTCAGCTCGACATCCTCTCCATCCCGACCAAGGGCACCAGCATCCGTCTCACCGTCAAGCGTTCCCTTCTCATCGCCACCTCCTCAACATCATGAGCAAGCCTGAAAACACCGCCAAGATCTGGATCCTCGAAGATCATGAGGCATTCGCCAAGCAGGTGCGGCGCATGCTCAATGCCGAGGAAGACATGGAGTGCCCGCATCACTTCAACCACCCGGACGATCTGTTCGACAAGCTGCGCTTCAGCAACGAAAGGCCGGACATCATGCTCCTCGACCTGGGCCTCCCCCGCCGGGACGGCCTGGAGGTGCTGGGAGAACTGCGTGCCGCCCTGCCCAACGTGAAGGTGGTGATCCTTTCCTCCTTCGACGACCGCGAACGCGTCTATCGCGCCATCTGCAACGGAGCTGCGGGCTACCTCCTCAAAACGGCGGACCCGGACGAGATCGTCTCCGGCATCCGTGAGGTGATCAACGGTGCCGCCGCGCTGAGCGGCTCACTGGCCAAAATGATCCTCCAGGGCTTCGCCAACCACGGCCCGGTCCAGCAGATCGAGCAGCTCACCGCCCGTGAGGAGGACGTGCTGCGTTACTTGGTCCGCGGTCTCATCAAGAAAGAGATCGCCGATGAACTCTCCATTTCCCAGCACACCGTGGACATGCACCTGCGGGCCGTCTACCGCAAGCTCCAGGTCCGCTCCCAGACGGAGGCGGTGTCCAAGGCGCTGCGCCAGGGGATAGTTTGAGAGGAGTTGTTGGAGCGCGGACTTCAGTCCGCTCCTGACAATCATGTCTCTGCGAAGCCAAGCGGACTGAAGTCCGCGCTCCGTTCTTGGCCCACTGGGACCGCGGGATTCATCCCACCCCGGAGAATCCGGATCCAGTGGACAAGCGCATCGCCGATTCTCCGGTGCCTGCAAACCGGGGCGGAATGAATTCCGCGGTCCCAGTGAGGCCCTGATATTACCAAAGAAAAAACCCCGGCTGCATGCGCAACCGGGGCTTTCTGAGATTCAATCTTCCGGAGATCAGCCTTCGGCTTCCTCTTCCTCACCGGCTTCCACGTTGATGACGAGGGTGGCGGTGACCTGCGGGTGCAGGCGGATCTCGACTTCGGTCTTGCCGGACTTCTTGACCGGCTTCTCGAGCTCGATGGCGTGGCGGTCGATGACGATGCCGGCGGCTTCGAGTTCCTTGTGGATGTCGATGTTGGTGACGGAGCCGAACGCCTTGCCACCTTGGCCGGTGGAGAGGGTGAACTTCGGCTTCAGCTTGGAGATCTTGGTGGCGACTTCCTGTGCGGCGGAAAGCTCCTCGGCTTCACGGCGGGCGCGCTCGGACTTGAGGGACTCGAGATGGCGGAGGTTCGACTTGCTGGCCTCATAGGCCTTGCCTTGTGGAATCAGGAAGTTGCGGGCATAGCCAGCGCGGACTTTGACGACGTCGGCTTCAGCGCCAAGGCCTTCGATTTTTTCTTTGAGAATAACTTGTGCGTTGGCCATGGGAAAAATCAGGTCTGAGGTTCGTTTGGGGGCGGCGTTGTGGAGGAACCGGCCCACGGAGTCAAGAAGAATGGCCTGCATTTGGAATGATCCGCCAATTTATTTGGCCCTCCGGACCTTTCACCACCTGAGGAAGACGCTGGCGGATCTCCCGATCCATGCCAGAATCCACCATGCACCACGGAACCCCGACCCCGTTCCAGGAACGGGTGGAGATGCTGATCCCTCCCCTGCCATGGGACCGCCGCGCCCATCGCGGCCCGGAGACGGGTGCGGAAAAAGTGGTGCTTCTCCACGGACTGGGACGCAGTTGGCGCGCGATGAACCCGCTCGCGAGAAAGCTCCAGCAGGCGGGTTTCTCAACCCTGAACCTCCCCTACCCCTCGCTGGTGAAGCCGTTGGACTGGATTCTGGATCATGTGGAGGGAGAGGTGACCCGCTTCGCGGACGGAGGACGGGTCCACTTCGTGACCCACTCCCTGGGTGGCATCGTCACCCGGATGGTGCTCGAACGGGAACACGGGTGGACCGCCGGACGGCTGGTGATGATGGCTCCGCCCAGTTCCGGCAGCGAGATCATCGACTGGGCGTCCAGCAAGGTGTTATTCAGGCCGTTCCTCTCCTCCGCCGCCCGGGCGCTGGCCAGTGATGCGCTGGCGGCGCGGCTTCCCCTCCTGCCCAGCGATCAGGAAGCCTTCGTCATCATGGGCAACCGGTCTTCCATCCCCTTTTTCCGTCGGCTCCTGGATGGGGACAACGACGGCATCGTCTCTTCAGGCCGTGGCCGGGTGGATGGGCTGAAAGGATTCTCGGTGGTGGATGCGGACCACACGTTCATCCAGATCCACCCGGATGCCGTGCGGCAGACCATCGATTTCCTGAAGGAGGGCAAATGCCCGGGAACCTTCAGCGGGGAATGGGCCGCTTCATGAATTCCTCGTCCCGCAGCTTGCGGAGGTACTCCAGGTATCTCCGCTGGGCTTCGATATCCGGATCATCCACCGGGGCCTGATTTCCGTATTTTTTCCATGGCCCGTAGGGCACCTGCCCTGCCTCGACAAACCGCCAATGGACCTTTTCCCCGGAACGGAGGCCGAAAAAGTCCCTCACCGACGGGGAAAGGTCGATGCCAGCCGAGCCGTTCTGCTTCGTCTTCGGCGGCTTGTTGCCGAAGACATATTCCCAATCGTCCGTGACCCATGGGCCGCAGTCCTCCCACTGGGCGTAGCAACTGCGGCCTTTGTGGAAGATCTGGATCCACCGGCCCTTGCAGACCGTCTTTCCGGGGAGGGGCCGCATGCGCGAGAACCAGGGAATGACCCGGGAGGCCTCCGGCTTGTGCGTGTTGTAGTTGATCACGTCGTTGTAAGGCAACGCGATGTAGAAAGGATTGAGCTTCGGGATGAACGCCTTCGGGCGGAACTCCCCGGTGGTGTGGTTGGCGATGCGGTTCTCCGGGTTCGGGTCATCATATCCGCCGAAGTTGATGGCCCATGCGACGTCCCAGGAGGACTTGCAGTTCGGCGTGGGGTTGTTCTGGGTGGGTTGTTCCCCGATCCAGAAAATGGTGGAGGTGACATGGGTCTTCCACGGATAGACCGTCCGCGCGACGGGTTCCGGCGGACGGATCTGACCGTTCCTCGGCGGCTGCGGCCGCGCCCCCGTGGGGACCACCACCTTTGGCATCGCCCCCGGAGTCTGGGCACGCATCTCCCCCGTCACCAACAGCGGCGAGGCCATCAGGAGGATCATGGGGACGGAAAACCGGGGCATGCGGAAGTGGGGGCCTTTTTGGCAAGGGGGCCGAACTTCGCCCAGTTTCCCCCATTCCGGCGGTGTGGCAAGAAAAAGGGTCGTGTCCGCGATTTGAAAGCCCGGGCCACAAGCGGATTTCGTCGACGATTCCCGCAGATTCCGATGGCGGGCGGGAAGCCGCTCACTCGGAGAACCTCAGACGGAAGAACAATCTTTCCGCCCTGGAACCGGGCGCATCATGGGGGACACGGAATGCTTTCCCCCCCGGATCGCCGGGAAGTTCGTCCGCCACATGCCAGTCATCCGCATGCAATGTGGTGCTCCACTCCGCGCCATAGGTGACCGGCAGGCCGGACGGAGGGGTGAAGGAGACTTCGTGGGCATCGCCGGTGGAGATCCAGGCCGGGAGTACGGTTGGTTGGTCCGGGGACCTGGGATCGAGGCCGAGACCATATTCGGCAAGGTTCCCGATGCCATCACGGTCCGCATCCACGTGGTTCGCCGCAGGACCGTCACTGACCGGATCACCGAAGTGATCTTCACGCCATTGCTCGATGGCGGTCAGCTCCTCCCTGCCAAAGAGATGGCTTTCCATCACCACACCCGGGGCACGGTTCGTCGTACTCAGGCGGCCCCGCACGCGGATGAAGCCACTGGCCGGCAGCGCTCCTGTATGGGAAAGGAACCAGTTCCCCGCTCCGGCCCGCACCCCCTTGCCAAGTGGAGTCCATGAGGATTCGCCGTCGCCCCGGTATTCAAAGGAGGTGTAGGCGAAGTCCGCCGCCTCCCCGTTCCTCGTCCAGGTGATACCCGCGCCCGGAACAACTGTCACCGTGGATACCACCGGTGTGTTGAGGAAGCGCCGGACGTTGGGGTTTGAAAGCGGACCACTCGCCAGGCGCAATGTTCCGGAAAGAAGGATGCTGCCGTCCCACAGCATGTTGATGGAGCGGACCCGGTTGGCCGGAGAAAGCCTATCCAGCATCGGACGATATTCCTCATCCGGCGTGCCATCCGGCATCAGGCAGATCAGTCCATAACGGTAATCCCCCGGCCGGCCCGGTTTGCGAACGTAATTGAAATCCCCCCCGGCGAACACCCTGCCATCGTTGAGCCTCATAAGAGTCGTGACGATCCCCCGCAAGTCGCCCTGCACAATGACGTCATAGGACTCATCCGTGCTGCCGTCCGTGTTGAGGCGGGCGAGGAATTTCTTGTTGACCCCGTTGACGGATTCAAAGTGCCCTCCCATCAGGATTTTTCCATCAGGCAGCGGCAGGATGGCGGAAACGTCGGCGCGGTTGTCCCCCGGACTGGCGGTGGTACATTGGAAGGATGCGTCAACGGTTCCGTCCCGGTTCAACCGGTGGACTCCGGAGCCGCCCGCCGCCACCAGGATCTTCCCATCGTCCTGTTCCGCCAAGGCCCAGCTCGCCGTCTCCAATGGGAAATCCTGCGCTGCGGGATCCGGCGTGCCATCCGGCAGCAGGAAGCGGATCACCACCCCTGTTTCGGCGGAATGGAAGGAGCAGACAAGACGACCATCACTCAGTTGGGTCATCCGGTGGAGGCTGCCTGGGATGGCCTGCATTTCCGAGTCCGGCGTGCCATCCACGTTGAACCTGCGGAAGGTGCTGCCTTCCGCCCTGCTGAAGAACTTCCCGTCATCCTGCATCAGGAGGGTGGAGGGATCACTGTAATAGGAGACGAACGGCATCGAGCCATCCACGGTCCCATCTTTCCGCAGGAAGTTCATCCGGGTGTGAGTCGGACTGAGTATCCGCCGCCATGGTCCCACGGCGGTTGCCTCGGCACCCATGTCCAGCGGGTTGAAATTCAGGTCGGGCATCCCCGGGTAGTAGGTGTGCAAGTACACCGATCCGTCCGCCGCATAGGCGATGTGGAAACCGATGGTTTCCGTCCCGTAGGTTCCCGTGATCCAGTCTCCGTCACCGCCCTTCATGCGTCCCACCACCGGAGCGTTGACCGTGCTCTTGAACGCGGTGAGCCTTTGTCCCGGCTGTGGCATGAAACCCAGCGTCACTGTGCCGATCTGCCACTGCGGCGCATCAAACGAAGCCCCGGTCATGGGGACATCCATGGCGTTGACGAAGGTGGGGGAAAACGTCTGCAACGTCTGGCTCCCCGGACCACTGTGAAACTCCAGTTTCACCTCCCGCGCCGCGGCTCCCAGCAGCATCCCTGCAAAAGCGGCCCCTGCGAGAAACATTCCGGAGGAGGATGAAAAGGTCGGGCGCATTGTCCCAAGTTGTGGATCCATCGCCGATCTGTCTAGGTCTAACGGCTTGGGAACCCGAATCCGCGCACTCCATGAATGAAATACCTCCAGTGCACGACACCAGTCGGGCGAAGGGGTGATTTCCTCGTCAGCCCACCAGATGGGCGCCCATGGCGGGCCGCGAGGCGAAGATCTGCGGCTGGATGCCTGTGGCTTCGAAATAGCGGGCCGCCAGGATCCCGGAGATCTCCGCCGCCCAGCCGGACTCGCAGAGGGTGACGGTGGAACCACCGAAGCCCCCGCCCGTCATGCGGCTGCCGATGACGCCGCCGTTGCGGCCGATGGAGCGGGCGATGTCCACCATCACGTCCAGTTCCTCACAGGAAACCTCGAAGTCATTCCGCAGGGAATCATGGCTGGCGGCCATGAGCGGCCCGAGCGTTTCGAAATCATTGCGGGAAAGGGCGGCCGCGGCGGCGATGGTGCGGGCGATCTCGCTCACCACATGGCGGGCACGGCGGTTCACCGGATCCCCCATGGTTTCCCAGTTGGCGAGGACGTCGGCCTCCGTGACATCCCGCCACGAGGCTTTTCCCAGGATGGCGAGCGCCTGCTCCGTCTGACTCCGGCGGGTGGCGTAGCCTCCGTCCGTCAGCGCGTGGTGGGTCATGGTGTTGGCGATGATGACGGTGAGGTCGGGATTTTCGAAAGGAACCAGTTCCGGCTCCCCGGACCGGCAGTCGATGAGGACCAGGCGGTTCGGCCGGCCAAAGGCGGAGGCGAACTGGTCCATGACTCCGCATGGCACCCCGGCGAAGTCATGCTCCGCCTTCTGGCAGAGCAGCGCCTTTTCCTTCGTCTCCAGCACGGTGTCGAGGAGGCCTTCCAGAAAGGTGGCCATGGCGCACTCCAGAGCGGCGGAGGAGGAAAGGCCCGCGCCGCCCGGAACGGAGGAAAGGATGAAAGCGTCGAAGCCGGGGATGACATGCCCCCGGTCCTGGAAGCCGCGGATGACGCCACGCAGGTAGTTCGCCCACGCGGGTTCCCCCCGTTCGACGGGAGGTTCCGCGGGGATGACGGCGGTTTCCCGGTTCAGGGAAGTGGCCAGGCGGATGTCCCGCGTCCCGTTCGCGGCTCCCACGATGACGACATGGCGGTCGATCGCGAAGGGCAGCACGAAGCCATCGCAGTAGTCGATGTGTTCGCCGATGAGGTTGACCCGGCCGGGCGCGGCTGCGGTCACCGTGGCCTGTGCGCCGAAACGATCCAGCAGTCCCTTCGTGGCATCGGAGACAAGGTCGGAAAGGTCCGGGTTGAGCTGCAGCATGCCCCAGCGAATACCATGGAAACGCCCGGGACAACCGCAGACTTGGGAGGACGAGGCCTGTCCGGCTGGCAGGGACCGCATTCCATGCGGTCCGGCGGGGTGAACTGCCCCCTTCCCCGGGATGTGATACCGATGGGATGGCCTCATCCGCGATTGGCACCGGCTGGCGATGCAAGTCTCCCCCGCCGGACGCCATGGAATGGCATCCCTGCCATCCTCCAATCACACCTCCCCCCCCCCCCCGCGATCCGCCCTTGCGGGTGGCCGGGCATCTGCTAGGTAAAGCGCAGTGGCCCAACAGAGCAACGTCCGCGAGGTTCTCCAATACATTCCCCAGTTCCGTGGGAAGACCTTCCTTGTGCTCATCGAGGCCGGGCTGCTGCCGGAACCCGCCATTGCGGAAACACTGCTGGACCTGGCCGTACTGGAGGATCTGGGGGTGAAGCTGGTGCTCGCCGTGCTGGGTGGGGACCTGAAAGACCTCTACGACTGGACGCTGGAGTGCGAGATCATGTCCGCGCGCGTTTTGAAACCGATCACCGACCCCGGCGCGGTCAAGGAGACGCTGGACATCCTGGCCCGCGGCCAGTCGGTGGTAATCGACGCCTCCTCCACCAGCCCGCTGGCTCCGGCGGTGGTGGACTTCGCCAAGGGGATCGGCGTGACAAAGGTCATCGCGCTGCTTGAGGAAGCGTTGCTCATCAACGGCGCACCCGCCCATGCCATCCGCGCGGCGGATGCGCTGGCGCTCACGGAGCAGACGGACGGCCCGGGAGTGGAACTGCTCCACGCCGCGGCGGAGGCCTGCAACCGTGGCATCCCCCGCGTGCATGTGCTCAACGGCCGCCGCCAGGGTGTGCTGGTGGACGAACTTTTCTCCAACGAAGGCGTGGGCACCATGATCCACGCGGACAGCTACCGGATCATCCGCCCGCTGCGGGAGGAGGACATCCCGGAACTGCTGGGCATGATCGGCCGCAGCGTCCGGCGGACGAAGCTGGTCGCCCGCACCTACGAGGACATCCAGTCGAAGATCAACGACTTCCGGGTCATGACCATCGACGACAACGTCGTCGGTTGTGTGGCGCTGCACGAATACCGGGAGGAAGACACCGCGGAGGTGGCCTGCCTGTATGTGAAGCAGGCGCACGAAGGCCGTGGCTATGGCGTGGAGCTTGTCCGGCATGCGGAGGAGATGGCCCGGGAAAGGAACATCCCCCGGGTCTTCGCGCTGACGAACCGGGCGGCGGACTTCTTTGCGAACCGGCTGGGCTACAGCACCGCCACGGTGGAGGACCTGCCGGAGAAGCGGCGCGAGCAGTTCGAAGCCAGCGGCCGGGACTCGCTGGTGTTCTCACTGGAACTGGATTGAGGGAATGCATTCCCAGCATTTCGGAATCAGGGAGATATCGGAAACATTCGATATCACTGATTTACTGATTTCAGAAGAGCCGATGTGAGTCGGGGTCAGAGCCAGATCGGAGGCGATTTCTTCAGTCTGAATCAGTAAATCAGTGGTCATCATCCTTCATCCCGGGAACAGCACCCGATCAGGATCCCCGTTGGGAACGCCTTCCGGACTTGAAGTGACCTGCGAGGGGCCCGATGTTCCGTATTGAAGCATGAAACTCAAATTTTGCGGTGCCGCCGGCACCACCACCGGTTCGCAGCATCTGCTGGAGGTCAATGGGAAGCGCATCCTGCTGGATTGCGGGCTGTATCAGGGCCGGCGGAAGGACGCGTATGACATCAACTGCTGTTTCCCCCACTTCCATCCCGCCGACATCGACTGCGTGGTGCTGTCCCACGCCCACATCGACCACAGCGGCAACCTGCCGAATCTCTGCGCGAAGGGCTTCACCGGCAACATCTACGCGACCAACGCCACGCGGGATCTCTGCCAGATCATGCTCGCAGACTCCGCCCGCATCCAGAAAAGCGACATCGACTGGCTCAACAAGCACCGCCTGCGCGATGGCCTGGACGCCGTGCCCGCCCTCTACAGCGAGCAGGACGCGGAGCGGTGCCTGCGCCAGTTCGTGACCATCGGCTATGACCGGCCCATGCTCATCGCGGACGGGGTGTCACTCACGTTCATCGATGCCGGGCACATCCTCGGCAGCGCGCAGGTGTTGCTGGAGATCACGGACCAGGCGGACGGGAAGAAGAAACGCTTCCTTTTCTCCGGAGACGTGGGCCGCGGCGGCAGCGAGGTGCTGCGGGATCCCGTCGCGGTGCAGGATGTGGATTTCCTCCTGATGGAGAGCACCTACGGCGGGCGCGAGCACGAGGCTCCTCCCGGAGTGGACGACCAGTTCGGCGAAGTGATCCGGGAGGCGGTGAAGCGCGGCGGGAAGATCCTCATCCCGGCCTTCGCCGTGGAACGCACGCAGGCACTCCTCTATGTGCTGCATGACCTCTTCCTGCGCGGGGAGATCCCGGGACTGCCGGTGTTCGTGGACAGCCCGCTGGCGGTGAGCGCCACGGAGATCTACCGCCTGCACCCGGACTCATTCAACGAGGCGGTGTATGAACAGCTTTTCCAACGGGAGAATCCGTTCGGTTTCGAGAATCTGACGCTGATCCGCTCCGTGAACGCCTCAATGGCGCTGAACGACCTTAAAGGACCGGCGATCATCATCGCCGCGTCCGGCATGTGCGAAGCTGGGCGGATCCTGCACCACCTGAAGCACAACATTTCCGACGGCAGGACCACGATCCTGTTCGTGGGCTACTGCGCGGAGAACACCCTGGGCAGGCGCATCCGCGACGGGGAACGCGAGGTCCCCATCCTCGGCGGACGGTTCAAGGTCCGCGCGCGGATCGAGACGGTCGATTCCTTCTCCGGCCATGCCGACCACTCGGAACTGCTGGACTATTTCGACCGCACCACCGGCCCGAAGAAGCGGGTGTGGTTGGTGCATGGCGACCACGAACCCGCCCACGCGCTGCAGCGGGCGCTGGCGGAGAAACACCACGGCGGGAGCGTGGAGATCGCCGCCCTGGGGGAAACGGTCGAGTTCTGAAACAGCCCCCGACCGCCGGACGTTCCGCCATCAGTCGATGCGGAACACCCCGGTCCCGAGCGCGGACACCTTGAGCTTCACGTTGCCGTCCTTCACCTCCGCCGCGGCGGTGCCGAAGAGACCGGTGAGCTTTCCGCCCGTGAGTTCGGGCAGGCGGAGGACCGCGTCCGTGGCTTCGTAGTCCTCATTCACGAACAGCAGGTACCTGCCGGTGGCCGCGCTGCCGCAGAGGAGGGCATGAATCCTGCCGTCAGCGGATCTCAGCATCCGGCCGCCGGGTTCCATCAGCGCCGGGGCGACGACCTTGATCTCGGCAACGAGGTCCTTGAGAACCTTCTGCGTTTCCGGGTGGTGGCCAGCGCCTTCCTCGCCCGTTTTGTCGCCGGTTTCCTTCCAGCAATACCACATCATCCCGCGCACGCCGTGGGTCAGGTGGAGGTAGGAGATGCAGCGGACTTCCTCCGGTTTTTCATTGTGCAGCTTGTTGTTCCCGAAGGACTGCGGCACGGCGATGACCGGCTTGCGGAAGTCCACTCCCTTCAGCGCGGCATCCGTGGCACTGGCGATGGCGGAGAGGTGGTTGCGCTGGCCGCGATAGACCAGGTAGACGTCGATCGCCAGAATGTCACAGGCATCCTGTAGCTGTCCGTATTCCCCGGTGGCGACGAGGTAGGTGGGATGATCCTCATCCAGCTCATGCCATTTGCCATTGATCGCACGGAGGGATGGGAGGTGATAGGGTGACGGCTCATCCGCCACGTACCACATGGAGAGGGCGGGATGGTTCTTGTACTTCGCCACGGCCTCTTCCATGAGGCCCAGTTGCTTTTGGAACGCGGGATGCGTGGAAGCGGTGGCGGGATTGAGATAGACCGCCGTCCCCCACGCCTGGCCTTCCCAGATGGAGGTGATGCCCTTTTCCGCCAGCCGATCCATGTTCTCCGGAGTGGCGTCCCAGTCCCAGAACTGGAACATATTGAAACCGATCTCCGCCGCCTCATCCACCTGCGCGCCGCTGACGTGATAGATGCCGAGCGGGAAGAAGGGCTTCCCGTCCTTCAGGATCACCGTGTCCTGGTCCACGAACACCTGGCCGGGCCTGACCGGCACGATCTTGAAAACCGCCTTCGCCTCGTCCACGACCGCACCGGGGCGTTCCGTCACGGCGCGGATGGTGTACTCCCCTTCGGGAGCATCCGCAGGCAGATCCATCACGACAGGGAACTCCGCGGTGGTGACGGTCATTTCCTTCGCGGAGATCCTCTTTCCGTCCGGCGCGGTGATCTCCAGCTTCAGGGGCATCCCCGCGATGTTCCCATAGATCGGCTCGAGGCGGATCTTGAAATGGACGTCCTTGTCACGGCGGGCGGTGGAAATCATGCCACGGTAGGCGGGAGGGATGACCGTCAGGAACTCCGGAAGCGTGATGGTCTCCGCAAGCAGCGGAATCTCCGCCCCATCCGAAGGATTGATGATGGAAACACCCACCTTGGTTTCCCCCCGCAGGTCCGCCATGACGGGCAGGGCCAGCCAGGATTGGTCGTTGGCCTTGATGCCCTTCACCCCGCGCCGGACGGTCCGGGTTTCCTTTCCGTTGTCCATGCGGAGGACCGCGGAGACATCCAGCGGTTCGTCCGTGGTGTTCCTGAGCATCAACCGGGTCTGCCCCCTGCCGGGAGCGATGACCTTGCGCCCGAAGGTGTCCTTCGCTCCGCCGAAATCATGTTCCGACATCCGATGGAACAAGCCCATGCGCTGGAGCCGGAGCATGGTTCCCGTGTTCCCCAGCAGTCCGGCATCCGGGTGACGGAGTGCCGACAGCACCACGAATCCTTTTCCGAAGCGTTTCATCATCATGCACGGCTGCGAGGCCCAGCGTGCGATGTGTTCCCATTCGCCCGGCGTCCCCGCCTTGTAGAAGGTGGAGATCTCCCCGGTGTCGCCCAATCTCCCCGGCAGGATGCGGAAGCTGTGGACGGGATTCATTTCGGACAACGTGCCGTCCTTCGGCTTCTGCTTCGGCTCCTCCGTGGTCACCGCCAGCTTTTCATCGAGCAGCGAAAGCCACTCCAACTGGCCCGGTCCGGTCGCGCCGGTGAGCACGATCGCGCCGCCTGCCTCCATGAATCCCCTCAGTTCCTCCGCTTCCGCTTTCCCGCCATCCGCCCGTGGCAGGATGGCATTGAGATCCGGCGCACCGACGATCACGTCCAGATTTTTGAGATCCGCTTTCAGCTTGGACCAACCTTGGGAGGAATCGGGATATTTCTCCGCTTTCATGCCGGACTCTTTCAGCGCGGCGGAGAACTCATCGGAGTGCTTCTCCCCGGCGAGGATGGCGATGCGGAGTTTCCCCGCGCTCTCCGCCGCGGTGAGGAGGCCGGAGAAAAGCGCGACCGAGGAAATGGAGACGGCGGCGAGCTTGCGGAGAAAGCCGCCCGCCCGGCGCGGATGGGTGATTGGGGACAAGTGGTTCATTCGTGGTCAAAGGGGAATGGTTCGACCGGGCGGCACAGGCGTGCGTGCACCGGTTCCCCACCTTATCCCGGGCGCCCCCCCCAACAAGTACACGACCGTTTATCGGTCCACCGAAGGGCGGGCGGATGGATTTCCGCTCCTCCGCCGGTCATCCTCCGCAGGCCTCCACCGCGTCCGGCTCCTTCGCCACAGGCTGGTGGCGCGAGATGAGGACGATGAAAATGGCGAGCGCGGAAACCCCACCGCCGCACCACATCACGGCGGACACGCCGAGGTGATCCACCACCTGGCCACCGAGGACGGAGCCGAGCGCGATGAACACCTGGAAGGTGGAGGTCAGAAGCGCGGCCCCGCCTTCCATGGCTTCCGGAGCCGCCTTGAAAACCCATAGCTGGAGGACAATGGGCACCGCACCGAAGGCCAGGCCCCAGCAAAGGATGAGCGCGGAGGTGGAGACCGCGTTCATCCCGGTGGATGGCAGGAGCATGATGGAAGCCGCAAGCAGGATGATGACCACGCCGATGGTCCCCCGCAGGTTCCTGCCCGCCGCCGCTCCGCCGATGAAATTTCCGGCGATCCCCGCCACGCCGAAGGCGAGCAGCAGCGAGCTGATGTAGCCGGGTCCCATCTGTGGGTTCTGTTTGAGAAACGGCGTGACATACGTGTAGGCCCCGAAGTGTCCGGCGATGACCAGTGCCACGGTCGCCAGGCCCATACGAGCGTCCGGATGGCGCAGCAGATGGGTGAACTGGAGGAAGCCCGGTGCCTTTGGCCCAGGCAGCTTTGGCAGCGCCCACCACTGCACGGCACCGGCCAGCAGGACCACTCCGCCGATCACGGAAAAGGCGGTCCGCCACCCCAGGAAGTCCGCGACGACCTTGCTCACCGGCACACCGGCCACGGTGGCGATGGAAATGCCCGCCATGATGATGGTCGTGGCGCGGACCATGGACGCCTTCGGCACCAGGCGGCCCCCGAGGGCGATGGCGTTGCTCCAGAATCCCCCGAGGCTGATGCCGAACAGCACCCGCGCCACCAGCATGACCTTGAAATCCGGGGCCATGGCGGAAATGAAACTGGAGAGGGCGAGCAGCGCCATCAGGGAAAGGAGCAGCACCCTCCGGTCCACCCGGCTGGCGAGCAGGGTCAGTGCGGGGGCGGCGAAGGCGGCGACGATGCCGGGCACGGAAACCATCAGCCCCGCCACCCCGGAGGAGACACCCAGCGCTCCGGAGATGTTCGTCAGCAGGCCGATGGGCAGGAACTCACAGGTGACCAGGACGAACGCGCCGAGGGAGACGGACAGAACGGCGAGCCAGGATTTCAGCGTGGCCTGTTCCGGCGGAGCGGAGCCGCTGGCGGAGGTGGGAAGGTGCATGCGGTTTCGGGCGGGACCGTAGCAGCGGCCCGGCGACTCTCAACCGAAATGTTCGACACTCATCGAACAAATATCCGTCGATGATTGACTTGCCCATGGGGAGCTTCCACGGTTTCCGCGCATGAGTCCGGAGGAGGTGATCGACTGGTTGAACGAGGAAGGCATGGTGGAGCTGGGCGATGGGTTCGCCGCGGATGGGGATCTGTTTTCCGCAGGGCTGGATTCCATGGCTGTCATGCAGATGGTGGTCGCAGCAGAGGAGAAATTCGGAGTGACGCTCGGCCCCGGGGACATGACCCGGGCGAACCTTTCCACCCCCCGCTCGCTGGCCGCCCTCATTTCCTCTAGGTCCGCCCCATGAATGAAGTCCATGATGTCGTGGTGGTGGGAGGCGGCAGCGCCGGACTGGCCGCCGCCGTGACCGCGGCACGGACCGGCGCGCGCACGCTGCTGCTGGAACGCTACGGTTATCTGGGTGGCATGGGAACCGCTTCCCTCGTCCATACTTTCTGCGGGCTGTATCTGCTGCGGGAGGAACCCGGAGCGGTGCTGGCGAATGCCGGATTCGCGACGGAAATGGCGGAGCGGATGATCGCCGCGACCGGTCTCGGCCCGGTGCGGATGGGACGGGTGGACGTGCTGCCACAGCACCCGGTGGAGTTCGTGAGGATCGCGGATGAGATCACTGCGGCGGAATCCACGCTGGAAACCCTCTTCCACACGGAGGTGCTGGCGGTCACACGGGAGGACGGCGTCTGGCGGATCACGCTGGGAGGACGCGGCGGAATGGCGGATGTTTCCGCCAGGGCGCTGGTGGATGCCTCAGGAGACGCGGTGGTGGCGGGCTTTCTGGGTGGGGGTGCGGAGATGACGGACAGCCCGGGCCTGCAGCGGCCCGCCTATGTTTTCGGGGTGCAGGGCATGACGGGCTTCGACGATGCCGCACGGCTCCATACGGCGGGCTGGATCGTGGAAGGGGTAAGGAAAGGGATTCTGCCGAAATCAGCGATGGGCCTGAGTTTCCGCGCTTCCGGCAGGACGGGAGAGATTTTCGGATCGCTGGACCTCACCGGCGGGGAGTCCACCGGGCATGATCCGCTGGATCACGTTGCCTTTCCTCACTGGAGTCCGGTGGCCCGGAAGATCGCGGGGGAGGTGCTGCGCTTTCTCTCACACAGCAGCGATGGGTGGAGAAACGCCTACATCAGCCAGTGGCCGGTACGCGCCGGGGTGCGGGAAAGCCGCCGCTGGATCGGCGGATATGTGCTGACCGCGGAGGACCTTCTTGAGGGCAGGCGTTTTGATGACGAGATCGCACTCGCCACATGGCCTATGGAGCTGCGTGAGACAGTCAAAGGGCCGAAGCTCCGCTACCCGCAGGGAAACCGTCCGGCGGGCATCCCCCTGCGCTGCCTGCAGCCACGGGGCATCCCCGGCCTGTTCGTCGCCGGACGCTGCCTTTCCGCGGACCATGAGGCGCAGGCATCCATCCGCGTGATGGGCACGTGTTTCGCCACCGGCGGGGCGGCTGGAAAGGCGGCGGCGGACTCAGCGCGGACAGATCATTTTAATCTCCCATCCCATCACAGGGAGATGCTAGGATGGGTCAGAGATCACCCGCATCGATGACCTTCCCCTTCCGCCTTTCCCGGCTCCCCTCTTTCCTTCTGGCATGCCTCACCATGGTTGCCGCCCTGCCGGCATACGCGCTGGAGAAGGTGACACTGCAACTGAAATGGACGCACCAATTCCAGTTCGCGGGCTACTACGCGGCGATCGAGAAAGGCTACTACCGCGAGGCCGGTCTGGATGTGGAGATCCGTGAGGCGCAGCCGGAACAGGACACGGCGCGGGAGGTGACAAAGGGGAACGCGGACTTCGGCGTGGGAACGTCGAACCTGGTCCTGCTGCGCGCCCAGGGGGAGCCGGTGGTCGTGCTGGGCGTGATCTACCAGCATTCGCCATTCGTCCTCATTTCCACCCAGGCATCCGGCATCCACGACATCCATGAACTTTCCAGGCGGAAGATCATGATGGAGCTGGATGCGGCGGAGCTGCTGGCCTACTTCAAGCATGAAGGCATCGACGTGTCCAAGGTGGACGTCCGTCCCCACACCTTCCGGCTGGAGGATCTGCTGGAGGACAAGGTACAGGGGATGGCGTGCTATTCCACGGACCAGCCCTTCTTCCTGAAGGAAAAGGGAATCCCCTACCAGGTGTTCAACCCCCGGGCTGGCGGCATCGACTTCTACGGCGACAACCTTTTCACCACGGAGAAGCAGATCCGCGAGAACCCGGATCGGGTGAGGAAGTTCCTGGATGCCAGCCTGCGGGGCTGGAAATACGCGATGGCCCACCAGGAGGAAATGGTGGACCTCATCCTGAAGAAGTATCCGCAGGACCACTCACGGGATCATCTGCTGTTCGAGGCCGCGGAGTCCGTAAAGCTCATCCACCCGGAGTTGATCGAACTGGGCTACATCAACCCGGGACGCTGGGAGAGCATCGTGAAAGCCTACGCGGACCTCGGCTTCCTGAAAGGTGAGGTGGATCTGGCATCGTTCATCCATGAGCGCGACCCGAAGCCGGACCTCCGCTGGGTCTATTGGTCGCTGGGCATCATCGGCGTGCTGGCGGCGGCATTCGGACTGTGGACGCTCATGACGGCGCGGATGAACCGCCTGCTGCGCGAGGAGGTGGCCGCCCGGAAAGAGGCGGAGGCGCGTGCGCTGGCGGAGAATGCGGCGAAGTCCAGGTTCCTCTCCGTGCTGGCCCATGAGGTGCGTACCCCCCTGTCCGGCATCCTGAGTTCCCTCTGGCTCTACAAGAGTTCGAAATCCCAGGAGGAGAAGGACCAGGTGGTGGAGATCGCGGAGATGTCATCGAACCACCTGCTCCGGCTGGTGGACAACACGCTGGACCACTCCAAACTGGAAGCGGCGAAGATGGATGTGGAAAAGATGCCCGTCATCATCGACGAGTTCCTCGACCGGATTGTGGAACTGTTCCATGCCGCCGCGAATGCGAAGGCCATCTCCCTGGAGATGGAGATCGATCCGGCGATGCCGGACACGATCACGACGGACCCCACCCGCCTGCGGCAGATCCTTTCCAACCTCATCTCCAACGCGGTGAAGTTCACCTCGAAAGGTGGCGTCAAGGTGGTCGCCACCCAGGAGACACCCCACTCCACCGTGGAGTTCAAGGTGCAGGACACCGGCCCCGGGATCAGCCCGGAGCAGACCGAAAAAATCTTCGAACCCTATGCGCAGGCGGATGCGTCCGTTTCCCGTGAGCATGGTGGCACCGGACTGGGCCTGTCCATTTCCTCCCAGTTGGCCCGCTTGCTGGGTGGCGAGGTCAGGGTGGAGAGCAAGCCGGGGGAAGGCGCCACCTTCACCCTGAGCATCCCGGACATGAAAATGAGGAGGTGATCCCCACGGCCGTGAACGGCCACGCCGGTCAGGGAACCTTCATCACCTCCTGGAGCCGGGCGAGGGCGGTCCTACCGATCTCCATCGGTTCCTCCAGCCCGCGCATCCACACCTGGGCGTCGTTTCTCGAAAGGCGTTCGACTTTCGAAACCCGCTCCAGGTTGACGATGAGCGACCTGTCCAAGCGGATGAACGGAGGGGATGGCAGGATTTCCTCGAACTCCCCGATCCGCCGGCAGGCCAGGATGGCCGGCTGGTGGACGTCCCGGACCCAGGTGAAATCCCCGTCCGCCTTCAACGAAGCCACCGTCGGGAGAGGAAGGAAAATCGTGCGCTCCGTGCTACGCACGCAGATGCGGTCCATCGGCTCATGCCGGACGGCCGGGTTCTCGTCTTCGGTGAAAAGGCGCTCCAGGCGCTTGGCGGTGGCGGCGAACCTTTCCGGAGACACCGGTTTGAGGAGGTAGTCCACCGCATCCAGCGTGAAGGCGTCCACGGCGTAGGTCGGCCAGGCGCTGGCGAAGACGACTTTCGGGGGATCCTTCAAGCTGGCGAACAGCTCCAGCCCGGTGAGGCCCGGCATCTGCACATCCAGCAGCAGCACGTCCGGCTTCAGTTCATCGATCATCCCCACGGCTTTTTCGGCGCCGTCCGCTTCGCCGATCCACTCCAGAAATGAATGTTGGCCGATGAGACGACGCATGACCATCCGTTGCACCGCAACGTCATCGACCACCATCACCCGTATGCGCAGACCCATTACAGGGATCACGCTAAGAAGGTGCTCCGTCATTTCAAGCGGATAGACGCCGTGTTTTTGGCATTGGCCGGTTTATGGAATCCGATGCCGGATTCATGGAGTGGAGATTAACCAATCGTGAAGATACGGTATTTGATCTGTCCGTCGGACGCCTTGTTCATGGTCCGGCGACATCCCGAATCCCCCTGCTTTAGGATAGCCCGAGCAGACGTGGCGGAGCCCCCCGCCCGCCACGTCGGTGAGGGGCTGGGATGAAGGAAGACGGCACTTCCTACGGCACAGGGACCGCACGTAGAAACGGCGCTCAGGTTGCGGGCCGGGATCGAAAGGATCTTTCACGGTCAGATTTCCTCCTCCGTCAGAGAAAAGGATTCCGCCCAAGGGGGTCCACAGATCTTCGAGATTGTCGCTGCATTCGAAGGTGGGGTTCATCCCCCGCTCCCCTCTCAAACGGATGATGCCACCCTCTGTGGTGAATTCGACGGTCGGCAGATGGATGGGGCACCGTATTCCGCGGTGCCGATGTCCGCCCCGTCACTATCGGTGGCGCTGGGGATGGCGGCGTTCATCGACGAAGCGGCTGCGGCCCCGCTGGTCGTCCAGCGGGAAACGGGGAACGGAGTCTCCATTCCGTCATGCCGTGGCGAGAGGTGCCTCCGCCGGAACGCCCTCCGTTTCCTCCTCATCCTCATGCCGCTGGTGTTTCGCGGCGATGATGACGTAAAAGGCCGGAACCACGAACAGGGTGAAGACCGTGCCTACCAGCATGCCGGTGACGAGCACGATGCCAATGCTGTTCCGCGCCTCCGCCCCCGGGCCGGTGACCAGCACCAGCGGGAAGTGTCCGAAGACGGTGGCCGCCGTGGTCATGAGCACAGGACGCAGACGGGTGAGCGCGGCTTCCCGCAGCGCGGCGACCTTTTCCAGCCCCCGTGCCTGCATTTCATTCGCGAACTCGACGATCAGGATGCCGTTCTTCGCGATCAGGCCCACCAGCGTGATGAGGCCCACCTGGGAGTAGATGTTGATGGTGGTGAAGCCGAGGAAGGTAAAGACGAGTGCGCCGGAGATGGCGAGCGGCACCGACCCGAGGAGCACGATGAGCGGATCCCGGAAGCTGTGGAACTGCGCCGCCAGCACCAGGTAGATGAGGATGATGGCGAAGCCGAGCGTGACCACCAGCGCGGAGCCTTCCTGGCGGATCTGGCGGGACTCGCCCGCGTGGTCCATGACCAGGCTCTTGCCCATCGCTTTCTTCGCCGCATCCTCCAGCACGCGGAGGCCGGCTTCCTTCGTCACGCCGGGAGCCACCCCACCGAAGATCTTAACGGCGTTCTGCTGCTGGAAGCGGTTGAGCGTGCGCGGCGAGGTGCGGGCCTCCACGCTGGCAAAGGATGACACGGGCAGGAGGTCCCCCGCAGGGGTCTTGATCTTCATGTCCAGCAACGGACCGACGGCGGAGCGGTTCTCATCCCCGAGCTGCGGGATCACCTTGTAGCTGCGGTCGAAGTAGTTGAAGCGGTTCACATAGGCGCCACCGAGCAGGGTGCCGAGTTCCTGCCCCACGGCGGCGAGGTCCAGCCCGAGGTCCGCGAGCTGCTCGCGGTCGATGTTCACGCGGGCCTCCGGACGGTCGATCTTGAGGTCGGTATCGACGTAGAGGAACTGGCCGCTGGCGAAACCCGCGCCGATGACCTGCTGCGCGACGGGCAGCAGATCCTCCACCGGTCCGTCGGTGAGCAGGACCAGCTCGACATCATATTGGCCCGGCGTCGGCAGCGGAGGATCGAGACGCGGGAAGACGCGGATACCCGGCACCTGGGAAACACGTCCGAACAGCTCGCCGTACATTTCCTCCGTCGTGCGTTCGCGTTCTTTCCAGTCCTTCGCGGACATGCCGCCGAAGCCACCCCAGTTGGTGGTCAGGGACCACATGTATTCCGCCTCCGGCATGGAGGTCACCGCATCGATCACCGCCATGGAGTCCCGGTTGGACGCTTCCACCGTGGAATCCGGAGCGGTGTCCATGAAGACACTGATGTGGCTCTGGTCCTCCACCGGGGCCATCTCCCGCTGGGAGAACAGGTAGAATGGCACCGCGGCGAGCATGACCACGAAAGACACCCCCACGATGACCCAACGGATGCGCAGGGCGCTGTCCAGCGCCACGCCATAGGCCGCCTTCACCTTGTCGAAGATGCGGTTCACGAACTTCGTCAGCCTGCCCTCATGGCCGCCCGCGTGGATGAACTTGGAACTCATCACCGGGGACAACGTCAGCGCGACGAATCCGGAGACGACGACCGCCGCCGCCAGCGTGATGGCGAACTCCAGGAACAGGGAGCCGGTGAGGCCACCCTGGAAGCCGATGGGTGCATACACCGCCGCCAGCGTGATGGTCATGGCGACAATCGGCCCCTGTAGTTCACGGGCACCAAGCAACGCCGCCTGCCTGCGAGACTTCCCTTCCCGCACGTGCCGCTCGATGTTCTCCACCACGACGATGGCGTCGTCCACCACCAGACCGACCGCCAGCACGATGGCGAGGATGGTCAGCAGATTGAGCGAGAAGCCGAGCGCGAGCATGATGGCCGCAGCACCGATGAGCGAAATGGGCATGGCGATGAGCGGCACCAGCGCGGTGCGGATGGAACCGAGGAAAAGGAACACCGCCAGACCGACGATGAGCACGGTTTCCAGCAGCGTCTTGCTGATCTCCTTCAGCGCACTGCGCATGAACATGGTGCCGTCATAGACCAGCTTCATCTTCATGTCCTTCGGCAGCGTGGCCTGGATCTCCTCCATCTTTGCGGTGAGCGCCTGCTGGATCTCGATCTCGTTGGAGCCGACCAGCGGCCACACGCCCAGATAGACGGACTCCTGCTTGTCCTCTTTCGCCACGTAGTCCGGTTCCTCCGCCCCCAGCTTCACATCCGCCACGTCACTGAGCCGGACGATGCTGCCCTCCCGCTCCGAGACGATGATGTTGGAGAACTCCTGCTCGGTCCGCAGGTCGGTGTTCGCCAGCAGGTTGATCTCCACCATGTTCCCCTTCGTCCGGCCGACGGAGGCGAGGAAATTGTTCCGGACGAGGGCGTTCTGCACATCCCCCGGAGAGAGGTTGAGCGCGGAAAGGCGGTCCGGATCGATCCATACCCGCATGGCGATGGGGCGCGCGCCTTCCAGGGTCACGCGCTGGACACCCGGCAGCGTGGCGAACTGCGGCTGCATGGTGCGGGTCAGCCAGTCCGTCATCGCCGGCACATCACGCTCCGTGGAGGTAAAGCTGAGATAGAACGTGGCGTAGGGACGGTCCGCGCGCTGGATCTCCACCATCGGCGGTTCCGCCTCCACGGGGAGTTCCGCGCGCACCTGCTGGAGGCGCGCCGTCACCTCCGCCAGAGCGGCGGTCGTGTCATGGTTCAGCTTCAACCGCACGGTCACGATGCTGGTGCCGGCGCGGCTGGTGGACTCCACGTGATCGACACCGCCGATCTGGGACACCACCTTTTCAATCGGGGTGGTGAGGAAGCCGCGCACCGTCTCCGCGCTCGCGCCGTAATAGACGGTGGTGATGATGACGGAGGAGCTTTCCAGCTTCGGGAACTGTTGGACGGGCAGCGAGTAGATGGCCCTCCAGCCGACGAGGACGATGACCAGGTTGACCACGATGGCCAGCACCGGGAACTTGATGAAGATATCGGTGAACGATTTCACTGCGGATCGGAAGTTGGTGTTGTCCGGCTCAGTTGGCCTGGCCCGCGGCGGCGGACTTCGGGGCGGCGGCCACGGCGACCAGCGCACCTTCCCGGAGCTTGAACGATCCGGCGGTCGCGACGACCTCACCCGGCTTCAGGCCGGACTCGATCACCACCATGTCCCCGTTCATCGCCCCGCTTTTCACGAGGCGCTGCTGGGAGCGCGGCTTGCCCTGCGGGTCGTTGCCGATGACGAAGACATGGTCTCCCTCCGGCCCACGGCGCAGCGCGCTGACGGGGACGGTCACCACTTTCCGGGACTCCCCGACCGGGACACGCACGCGGACGGATGCTCCCGGAGTCGGTGCCTGCTTCGCATCGTCGATCCGCGCGCGGATGACGGAGCTGCGGTTGCGCGGATCAACCCTGGCGTCGAGCGCCACGATTTTCGCAAGCAGGGGCGGCCTGTCACCACCCGAAAGGATCTCCACGACATTCCCTTCCTGGAGGCCGGCGGCCACCACCTGGGTCACGGTGAAATCCACATGCACCGCCTCATCCACGCCCTGCAGCGTGGTGAGCTGGCTCCCCTCTTCCAGATATTGGCCGGGATGGACGTCCGAAATGCCGATGCGGGCGCGGAACGGCGCGGTGATGGTCTTGCGCACCATGACCGCCTTTGTCCGTGCCGCCTGCGCCAGCGCGATGTCCCGCTCCGCCTGCGCGCGGTCGAGGTCCACCACCGGCGCGGCGTCCTCACTGGAGAGCCGCTGCATGCGCTTGAGCGTGGTTTCCGCGAGGGCGACCTGGGCCTCCTGCGCGCGCAGTTCCGCCTCCTCCACGGAAATGTCGAGGGCCACCAGCAAGGCTCCCTCTTCCACGATCTTGCCCGGGGTGAGGTGCGCCTTCACGACGGTGCCCGCCATCTCGTTGCGCAGGGTGATGGAACGCAGGGCGAGGACGGTACCCACGGCCACGGTGGCGTTGCGGTGCTCAACCTCCCCGGCCGGCACGGTGACGATGCTTTCCGCCGGCTCCGGCATGGCGGCCGCCTCCGCCATTGATTTCCTGATGTCCGCACGCTTCCACGCGGCGAGACCGGCGGCGGTTGCGCCCAGCGCACCGATGAGGACAAGTGAGATGATCCAGGAACTGGCTTTCATGAGGATGGTCGTGGGAGAGGTTCGGGGAAGGCGTGAGAGGGACGCTTGGGAAATCAGGAGGACGTTCATTCAGGCATCCGGAGCAACAGGTGAGGTCACCTGGCAGGCAAAGGTTTCCGGCTTTTCGATGGCGAGCGCGACGATGCGCTCCAACGTGCAGCGCAGGCGGTCGAGGGCTTCCTGGTCCACGGGACGCAGGCGCATCACCCAGTAGAACCAGAGGCCGTCGATGGCGGCCATGACAATCTCCGCCACATGATCCGGCAGGCCGTCATTGCGGATGAGGCCGTAGAGTTCCTCATAGACATCGCGCATCGGCTGGACGAGTTCCGAGTTCTGGGCCAGAGCGGCGAAAATGGCGGAGTAGCTGCGGCGCAGGCCGTCCGTCCAGTTGCGCGCGTCCATGCAGCAATGGTTGAGGATGCCGCGCAGCATACGGCCCGGCCCCTCCGGAGCCTCCGCATAGCCGGTCATAAAGCAGTTCCGCCAGCCGTCCGCGCTCCGCTGGACCATGGCCTCGATGAGTTGCTCCTTGCTGGAAAAGTAGTGTAACAGGCCGCCTTTGCTCACCCCGGCCTCAGCCGCCACGGCGTCAAAAGTCAGACGGGCCACGCCTTCGCGGGCGGCGACGGTTTCCGCCGCGTCCAGCAGCAGGTCTCGTTGGGCGGGGTTGTGCGGTGCCATTGTTGGAAACGGCATACCGTCCAGCCGGTCGGCTGTCAAACCGTCTGGTTGGTCGGGACTGATTTTTATTTCAAACATCGCCATTTCACCCTCATGACGAATGGGATGGCGGATTTGTGACAACGAGCGGTTGTCAGGCGGGATTTTCCGCGAACGAATTATAAAACCCGTTCAAAATATGACACTTACAATCACATTGAAGACCGGGGCGGGACGCCCCGGCAACGGCCTGGGGCAAGATGCCCCAGCCACTTTCCCTCTGAAAAGTGGACCTACGCCACTGCCGCCTCGATCTGGCGGTCCACGTCCTCCCGCAGGTTGTCGATGATGAATTCCTGACGGTCCGGGGTGTTCTTGCCCATGTAGAAGGCGAGCAGTTCCTTAACGCCCTTGCCTTCCTCATACTCGACGGGATCAAGCCGCATGTCAGGGCCGATCATGAACTTGAACTCGTCCGGTGAGATTTCGCCCAGACCTTTGAAGCGGGTAATCTCCGCGTTCTTGCCCAGCTTGGAGATGGCCTTCACGCGCTCCGGCTCATCGTAGCAGTAAATGGTCTCCTTTTTGTTGCGGACGCGGAACAGCGGCGTCTGGAGGATGTGGAGGTGGCCGTCACGGATCAGCTCCGGGAAGAACTGGAGAAAGAACGTGAGCAACAGCAGGCGGATGTGCATGCCATCGACGTCGGCATCGGTGGCGATGACGACCTTGCTGTAGCGCAGTTCCTCGATGCCGTCCTCGATGTTGAGCGCGGCCTGGAGCAGGGCGAACTCCTCGTTCTCATAGACGATCTTGCGCGGCAGGCTGAAGGTGTTGAGCGGCTTTCCACGCAGGGAGAACACGGCCTGCGTCTCCACGTCACGGCTCTTGGTGATGGATCCGGAGGCGGAGTCACCCTCGGTGATGAAGAGGGTGGATTCCTCGCGGCGCTTGTGCTTCGTGTCGAAGTGGACGCGGCAGTCGCGGAGCTTCTTGTTGTGGACCTTGGCCTGGCGGGACCGCTCGCGGGCGAGCTTCTGGACGCCTTTCAGGTCCTTGCGCTCCCGCTCCGCGGAAATGATGCGCTTCTGGATGGCCTCCGCCACCTGCGGGTGCTTGTGCAGGTAGTTGTCGAGGTTGGTTTTGAGGAAATTCCCGATGAAGGTGCGCAGGGATTCGCCCTCCGGAGCCACGGTGGTGGAGCCGAGCTTGGTCTTGGTCTGCGACTCGAACACCGGCTCGATGATGCGCACGCAGATGGCGGCCTCGATGCCGGCGCGGATGTCGGCGGGATCGTACTGCTTCTTGTAGAAGCCACGGACGACCTGGACCAGTGCCTCACGGAAGGCGGCGAGGTGGGTTCCGCCCTGGGAGGTGTTCTGGCCGTTGACGAAGGTGTAGTACTCCTCCCCGCTCTCCGGGCTGTGGGTGAAGGCGATCTCGATGTCCTTTCCGACAAGGTGGATGGGCGGATAGAGCGCCTCGTTCTCCATTTCCTCACGCAGGAGGTCGAGCAGGCCGTCCTTCGAGCGGAATTTCTTCCCGTTGAACACGACCGTGAGGGCCGGGTTCAGGTAGGAATAATAACGGCACATCTTTTCGACGAACGCTTCCTTGTACTTCGCCTTTGCGGGGAAGATGGTGCGGTCCACGTCGAAGGCGAGGCGGGTGCCGTTGGCGCCTTCATCGCGGCGCGGGTTCGGCATGTCCACGGTGAGCTGGCCCTTGGAGAACTCCAGCGCTTTGGTCGTGCCCTCGCGCCACGCCTGGATCTCGAAGAAGGAGGAAAGGGCATTGACCGCCTTGATGCCGACACCGTTCAGACCGACGGATTTCTTGAACGCCTCGCTGTCGTATTTCGCGCCGGTGTTGATCTGCGCGGCGCAGTCATAGAGCTTGCCCAGCGGGATGCCGCGGCCGAAGTCCCGGACCTCCACGCGGCCCTGCTCGTCGATGTCGATGCGGACCTCCTTGCCGTGGCCCATGATGTGCTCGTCGATGGAGTTGTCCACCGCCTCCTTGAGCAGGATGTAGAGGCCGTCATCCGGAGAGGAACCGTCACCGAGTTTTCCGATGTACATGCCCGGGCGCATCCGGATGTGTTCGCGCCAGTCCAGGGATTTGATGTCGGCTTCGGTGTAGTCGGCTGCCATGAGGTCGGAGAGCTTTTAAGGGCGGACGCCCGGGCGTGCAAGAGTAAGGAGGGACTACCGCTGTTGGTGATCGTTGCAAAAAAACGGCGGCCCGTTGCCGGACCGCCGTTTTCTGTAAATCGCGTGTGACGCGGGAAGGATCAGATGCCCTTCTTCACGACATCCGTGAGGAGGTCGATGACGCGGTTGGAGTAGCCCCACTCGTTGTCATACCAGCTGACGAGCTTGAAGAACGTGGAGTTCAGCTCGATGGAGGAGCCGGCGTCGAAGATCGAGGAGCTCTTGTCGTGGATGAAGTCGGTGGAAACCACTTCGTCCTCGGTGTAGGCGAGGATGCCCTTGAGGTAGGTCTCGGAAGCCTTCTTGAGGGCCGCCTTGATCTCCGCGAGGGAGGTTTCCTTTTCGGTCTTCACGGTGAGGTCGACGGCCGACACGGTCGGGGTCGGCACACGGAAGGCCATGCCGGTGAGCTTGCCAGCCACTTCAGGGCAGACGAGGGCGACAGCCTTCGCGGCACCGGTGGTGGACGGGATGATGTTGATTGCAGCGCTGCGGCCACCCTTCCAGTCCTTCTTGGAAGGACCATCGACCGTCTTCTGGGTCGCGGTGTAGGAGTGGACGGTGGTCATCAGACCTTCCTTGATGCCGAAACCTTCCTTGAGGAGGACGTGCACGAGGGGAGCAAGGCAGTTGGTGGTGCAGCTCGCGTTGGAGATGATGTGGTGCTTCGACGGATCGTATTGGTCGTCGTTGACGCCGACGACGAAGGTGCCGTCCTCGCCCTTCGCAGGAGCGGAGATGATGACCTTCTTCGCACCAGCGGCGATGTGGCCCTTGGCCTTGTCTGCTTCGGTGAAGAGGCCGGTGGACTCGATGACGACTTCGACGCCGAGTTCCTTCCAGGGAAGGCCATCCGGGGTGCGGGCGCTCACGACCTTGATCTCATGGCCGTCCACAACGAGAACGTCGTCCTCTTCCAGCTCAGGCTTGGACTTCTTCGAGGAAACGGTGCCTGCGAACTTGCCCTGCGTGGAGTCATACTTGAGCAGGTAAGCGAGGTTGTCGGCCGGAACGATGTCACCGACGGCGACGACGTTGAAGGTGGTTCCGAGGTGACCTTGTTCGACGAGGGCACGGAAGACGAGGCGTCCGATGCGGCCGAATCCGTTGATGGCAATGGTAGTTGGCATGACTGTTAGGGAGGCGGTGGAAGTGCCGGATACGAGTGGATACTTCCGCCCGGCGGCGGAATTTTGCACTTGGACCCCTGCCCGTCAATGCTGCGGACAGGGAAATCCGCCTCCATTCCAAACCTCACATAAACCCACGGAAACCCACATAAACGGAAGCGACATGCGAGATATGCCTGACAGCCAAGGCATCAGCCACCGCAGATCTTGCAAGGCACTCCCTCGCCCTGTTTTCCGGTCCGTCCCTTGCCCTGGCCGAAGTAGCGGCATGACGCGTTGTGGCTCTTGCCCGTGGTGCTGATCCACCGCGCTCCGTCCGGAAGGATTTTCGCGGGCGTCTCCGCGGGCTTCGCGATCTTCCGCTCCGGTTCCGCCAGTTGCCTGCGGAGCTGGGCGTTCTCTTCCTGGAGCTTCCGAAGCGCCGTCTCAAGCTCGGCGATTTTCCGGCGCAGCGCCGCGTCATCCGATCCGTTGTTGGTCTGTGCCGGCAGCGGACCGACCGTGAAAAGCAGCACGGATGCCGCCAGCAGGCCTTTCCGCAAGACGCGGGACAAGCATGCGGTGGATTTCAGAACGGTGGCCTGCATCTAACGGATAGCATGCAGCAGGTGGCGGTCCGGAGTAAAGCCGGTAACGGGAGGGGTGGATGCACTCCACTCTCCCAAGGGTCCGCCACGTGCGCGCTGGGAGCACCGGTCTTCAGACCGGCATCTTCGGCGGAAAAAGTCGTGAGACTTCCGGTTGGGACGAAGCCCACAGGAGACCGGAGCGGATCTGCCGATGGTGGGTCCACACAGCCGAACCTCTCACGAGGTTCGCTACCCTCAGCGGACCTGCTTCTCGATCACTGCGTAGGCGCTGTGATTGTGGATCGACTCGAAGTTCTCCACCTCGATGCGGTACCAGGTGATCTCCGGGCGGGCGTTGGAAAACTTCGCCACATTCCGCACGACGTCCTCGACGAAAACCGGATTGTCATAGGCGCGTTCGGTGACGGCCTTTTCGTCCGGGCGCTTCAGCATGCTGTAGAGTTCACAGCTCGCGGATTCCTCGGCGATGCGGATGAGTTCCTCGATGGCCAGCGGCGCGGAGGAACGGACGGAATAGGTGATGGTGCCGCGCTGGTTGTGCGCGCCGCGCTCGCTGATGGCCTTCGAGCACGGGCAGAGGGTGGCGACGGGAACGATGACGGTAAGGATGAAGTCGCAGCCGTTGTCCACGTCCACCTCGACGGTGAATTTCACCTCGTAGTCCACCAGGCCGGGCTTGCCGGTGACCGGGGCCACCTTTGAGATGAAGAACGGGAACTGGAACTCGACATGCGCGCGCCGGGCGAAAAGGCGGTCCAGCAGGTTGCGCGGGAGCTTCTCCACGGTGGCCACATCCAGGAGGCTACCGTGTTCATGGAGCGCCTCCACGAAGCGGCTCATGTGGGTGCCCTTCAGGTGGGCGGGCAGGTCCACGGTCAGCGCGGCGGTGGCCACGGTGCGCTGGGTGCCGCCGTCCTGTTCCCGGACCTCCACCGGGAAGCGCAGGCCCTTGATTCCAACACGGTCGATGGGGATCAACCGGTCATCGATTTCATTCTGGGTGTCAGTCAGTTCCGACATGGTCGCGGAAAACGGAAAGAGCCCGCCCGGTTGCTCGGACAGGCTCCTCCTTGAGATTGGGAATCTTCCGGCTTAAGGAAGAAGGTTGATCGCGCGGGACTGTTTGATCGCGCGGGTGATCTTGCGGTGAAGCTTCGCGGAAACACCGGTCACACGGCGCGGCAGGATCTTGCCGGTTTCGGTCGTGAACTTGGTGAGGAGATCCGGGTTGGTGGCCACAACTTGGACCGCAGGGATGTCATGCCGGCGACGCGGCATCATGCGGTTCGCCTTGCGGAAATTGATACGGCGTTGGACGGTCTTAGGCTCGGACATGAGATTAGCGGAGTTCGCGGTGAAGGGTGCGGCGCTTCAGGAAGTGATTGAACTTCACTTTTTCCAGACGGCCCGGAGTGCGCAGGCTCTTCTTGTTGCGCGTGGTGACGTAACGTGACGTCGGGACACCTTCCGCTTTCGCTTCGGTGCATTCAAGGATGATGATATCGCGTGGCATGGGAAAAATTCGGGGACGCGGACAATGCGTTAATCTTCGTCTTCGTCAAGGGAAATTCCGTCGGAATCTTCATCATCCGAGGTATTTCCTCCGCTGAAGCCGACTTCATTGGATGGGCGGAAGCGGCGGTTGCCGTATTCTTTCTCCCATTGTGCCTGTTCCTCGACGGTCAGGCGGGCGAACGGGATGACCTCCAGACGGGTCTGTGGGATCTTCCGGTTGGAGATCTCGCAGATGCCGTAGGTGCCGGCCTGGATGCGGCGGAGAGCCTGCTCGATTTCGTAAAGGGCGTCCTGCTCCTTCGCGAGGACGGAGAGGGCGAAATCACGGTCGTAGGCGTCGCTGCCCGCGTCACCTTGGTGCATGCCGCTGCCGGAGGCTTCGCTGCCTTCCGGGGCGTTGCGGATGGTGTCGCGGGTCATGCCGGACATGGCGTCCACCAGCTCATCACGGAGATCCAGGAGGCGCTGCTTCTGTTTCTGGACGAATGCCGGGGAGTGGGATCCGTTGGTGCCGGTGGCGAGCGGCTCGGCAGGCTTCTGCGGAGCGGCCTTCGGCGGGACGAAAGGAGGCTTCACCGGGGCCGGTGGAGCGGGGAAATCAACGACGGAAGATTTGCTCTTCTGGACGGGGGCCTGCTTTTTCGGAGCGGCCACCACGGCTTTCTTCTCCTCCACCTTCACGGGGGGGGCCTCCACGACGGCGGGCTTCTTGGGAGCCTCGGCCGCCTTCGGAGCCGGGGCTTCCTTTTTGGCGGCTTCCTTCTTCACCGGTTTGGCGGCCGGAGCGGCGGCTTTTGCCTTCGGCTCGGCGGTCTTTTTCGGCGCGGGAGCGGCAGGCTTTGCCTTGGAGACGGTTTTTGCGGCAGGTGCCTTGGCAGGAGCGGCTTTCTTCGGGGCGGGAGCCGCTTTCTTGGCGGCCTTCTTGGCGGGAGTCGTTTTCTTAGCGGGAGCCACTGTCTTCGGTGCAGGTTTGGCCGGGGCGGCTTTCTTCTTCACCACGGCGACCTTTTTGGCGGCCGGCTTCTTTGCCGGGACCGCTTTCTTGACTGCAGCCGGTGCTTTTTTCTTCGCGGGAGCAGGAGCTTTCTTCACGGCTTTCGCCGGGGCCTTCTTGGGGGCCGCTTTTCCTGCTGCTTTCGATGAAGTTTTTTTCGCGGCCATGACAGTGGGGTCGGATGGTTTGAAACAGAAATCCTCCGCTCCGGCGTTTTTGGGAAACGTAATGGAGAAGCGAGCGCGGTGGATTAGTCCCTATCCAAGGTGTCAGCAAGGCGAAAATCCACAGTATGCCAAAATAATCCGGGAAAACCGCCTCTGCCCGGGGCTTGATATGCCCCCGCAGTTCCCTAACCTGTCCGCCTTGCCATGCAGCTCAGCGCGATCGTCGAAGCACTCCTCCTCGCCTCCCAGAACCCGCTCACATCCGACGAGATCGCCCGTCTGGTGCGTGCCCGCGTGGCCGAGGCGGAGGATGTGAGGGCCCGGGAAATGGAGGAAGGCAAGGCCCCGGCGGACCTGCCGGAATGGCTGACCGGCCTGTCCGCCACCTCTTCGGAGCAGATCGCGGCGGCCATCGGCACCATCAATGCGGCGTATGAGGAAGGCGGGCGCGCCTTCACCGTGCTGGAGCGGCCCAAGGGCTGGAAACTCTACACGAAGGTGGAATACGGCGACTTTGTCCGGCAGCTTTTCCCCGGCCGGAAGCCGGAACGCCTCAGCGGCCCGGCGATGGAAACGCTGGCCATCATCGCCTACCGCCAGCCGATCACCAAGGCCGCCATCGAGGCGGTCCGCGGCGTGGCCTGCGACGGGATGATCCAGAAGCTGCTGGACCGCGACCTGATCCGCATCGGCGGACGGGCGGAGTTGCCGGGACGCCCCCTGCTCTACGAGACGACGGACCTTTTCTTCGAACACTTCGGCATCCGCACCATCGACGACCTGCCGAACGCCTCCGAGCTGCGGAAGGTGAAACTGCCGGAACCGGGGGATGCCACCCCGAAACCCACGGAAGACGCGGAACAGCAGCTTGCCCTGAGCGCCACCGGTGCCGCACCATCCGCCGCCGCAGGCAGCGCCGCGGACGAATCCTGACCTTTTCCCATTTTCTCCCAAGCCCGTGAATCTCGACGACATCCGAATCCAGATCGACAAGGTCGATCGCCAGCTCCTCGACCTGCTCTCCGAACGCGCCGATCTCGTCCACGAGGTGGGCGTGGTGAAAAAACGCGACGGCCTCCAGATCTACGCCCCGGAGCGCGAGGAATCCCTGCTCCGCAAGCTGGTCGAAATGAACAAGGGCCGACTGCCGGAGAAGTCCATCCGCGCGATCTACCGGGAGATCATGTCCGCCGCGCTGGCGCTGGAGGATGACCTGAAGATCGCCTATCTGGGGCCGGAAGGCACGTGGACCCACCAGGCCGCGATCAAGAAATTCGGCCACTCCGTCGGCTACGCGCCGCAGCCGAATTTCTCCGACGTCTTCGACCAGGTGGCCCGCCGCCAGGCGAACTATGGCGTCGTGCCGATCGAGAACTCAACGGAGGGCGCTGTGTCCACCACGCTCGATCTGTTCGTGGACTCCCCTCTTTTCATCTGCGCGCAGATCCTCCTGCGCATCGAGAACGGGCTGATGGCCTCCATCCCGCGAGAGGAAATCAAGACGCTCTACTCCCACCCGCAGGTGTTCGGCCAGTGCCGCTCCTGGATCCTGAAGAATTTCCCCGACGCGGATCTGGTCGAAGTTTCCTCCACCACGAAGGCAGCGCAGCTCGCCCGGGACAATGCCTCCCAGGGCGCGGCCGCGCTCGGTGGCCCGCTGGCTGCGGAAATGTACGGCCTCACCCTGCTGGAGAGCGCCATCCAGGACCGCGCCACGAACACGACGCGCTTCCTTGTCATCGGTGAAAAGCCCTGCCCGCCCACCGGCAACGACCGCACCTCCATCCTCTTCGCCGTGCGCCACCAGCCCGGCTCACTGGTGAAGGCCCTGCAGGCATTCGAGCACTTCGAGATCAACATGTCGAAGATCGAGTCCCGCCCGTCCAAGCAGAAGGACTGGGAATACATCTTCTACGTCGATCTTTCCGGCCACCACCAGGACGCCAAGGTCGCCGAGGCGCTGGAGGAACTGGGCAAGCATTGCTCGCTGGTGAAGCTGTTGGGGTCTTATCCGGATACTACGGAGTGAACCGTTGCCGGGGCGTCCCGCCCCGAATCATTTTCAATCTGTCATCTCAAACCGTATCTCCCCTCCATCAGGCAGATCCGCGATCTGGCGGGCGAGGTCGGCATGAAACCGGATGAGTTCATCCATCGGGACTGCCTTGAAGGATGAGGTGCCTCCCCTGGACTCCGCCATGCAGAATGGCGGATAAGCAAGAAACCCCTGCCCCGGCTGCAAGCGGTGTTCCAAGCCCACATTGAGGTATCCCTCGATGTCCGCTTCGATTCCGTCCATGAACTCCGTCAGGCAACGGGCAAATACACTGATAGTGCCGGTCTCCGCGTCGAGACGCATGACTTCAACTCCCCTGAGAAGATATTGGTCACCGAATTGATCCTGGGCAAATGGGATGTCATCGACGTCTACCGCAGGATATAAATGCATCATCGACCGCCCACTGCGGGAGGCCAACAGCAGGGAATTCCAATCGGGTTCATCGGCGCATCCGCGGAAATGGATCGCACCATAGTGGAGGATAAATCCGCCGGTCGGTTCAATGATCTCACGCAATTCATCCGGGAGGGATCGAAGAAATGTCTCGTCTGTCGATCCGCCAGCTTCCCAGGTGATATCGGTGGGTTTCATTGCCGCTATGCTCAACCAACCCGGAGCGGGACGCCCCAGCCACTTTCACCACTCCGTTCCGAGGGCGTAACGCTCGGCGACCTCAACGAGGTCACCGCGCATCGGCCATTCGTCGGCGCGTTCGCTCTTTTCGTGGCGTTTGCTGGCGCCCTTGAGCATCATGCAACCGGTGTTGTCGCCGATGGTGCGGATCTGCTCGACCTCTTCCGCGGTGAAGCGGACGTCCGGAGTGGCTCCGAATTCGCGGATCTGGTCGTCGATGTCCTTCGCGCCTTCCACCGGTTCCTGAAAGAAGGTGGGGACCACGCTTTCGACCATCGGCAGGCTGAGGTTCCAGACGGTGGCGAACTGGATGGGCGTGAGCTTGTACTTTTCCGCCACCGGGGACATGCGCTGGGCCTTTTCCAGACCGTGCTCGACCCAGCCTTTCGGGCGGTAGGCGCGGTGGTCGCCGGGCTTGAACTCATGGCCTGGCTTGAGGTCGCCGTGGAAGACGCCGCCGTAGTCCGCGACGCGGGTCAGCACTTTCACGCCGTATTTTTCACAGGCGGGCAGTGCCAGCGAGGTCGGCCATGGTTCCAGGGGATTGAGGATGAGCATGACCCAGTCGATGTCCGCGCCGAAGGTCTCGAAGCAGCGGATGAGGTCGAGCGTGAAACCGTTCGCCGGTCCCGGGGCGACGCCCAGGCGGTCGGTGAGGCCGGCGGATTTCAGTCCGCGCAGGGCATTCCACAGGACTTCGCTGGTGTAGCCGATCTCGTCGGGATTGTGGAGCATGAGCAGATCGAACTTTCCCACACGGCAGCGCTCGAGGGATTTCTCCGTAGCCATCTTCAGATAGGCCGCGTAACAGTCCTCGCCGCGCAGTTCCGCATTCGTGAAACGGGGGTAGCCCGCGGAGCCGTTGCGCTGGCCCTCATAAAAATCATGGCCGATCATGCCGACCAGGCAGTAGCTGTCCCGCGGGTAGTCCGCGAGTGCCTCACCCAGCAGGGAGTCCGCGCGGCCGTTGCCATAGACGTCGGAGGTGACGAAGGTGCGGATGCCCGCTTCATAGGCGGTGCGCATCGCCTGGACGTAGCGTTCCTCGGAAAGTGTCTCACCGTAGTGCATGAAGCGTCCGCCGCTCCAGGTGCCGTATGCTGTGGTCGTGAGGTCCATCGTTTTTGAGTCGTTGTGGGTTGGTAGTCCGGGATCCGGACAGGGTCAATCTCTGGCACAGATACGGCCGGAAAGCTCCGCGCCAGTCATCGGAAACTACGCATTCTTTTTCAGCGCCCAGAGCGTGGCACCTGCCGCCAGCACCATCACGCCATCAATGAGGGGCGTGATGAAATCCTTTCCGCCGTTCCAGACGAGCGACCAATGGTGGAAGGACATGGCCAATCCCAGCATGAGACAGATGGTGGCCATGATGAAACCGGCACGGTGCGCCCATTTCGATCCGTTCATGAGCAGGAAGCCGAACATCGCGGTCAGCCCGCCGCCCAACGCGCCCACCAGCAGCACGGCCGGTCCCTGGCCCGGGTTCATCTGGTAGCCGATGACGCTACAGCCGAAAACAATCATCCCGAGAATCACCAGCCACTTGCCGCTTGTCATGGGGAAATCCTGATCTCCCCCCTCCCCCTATGCACGGAAAAACCTCCGGCATCCCATCTTGAAATTCCTTCCTGCGGCATGAAAGTCGGGAAATGCCCGCCAGTCCGCTCCAGCCCTTTTTCAAAGCGAAAGGCTGGAAACCCTTCCCCTTCCAGAAGGAAACATGGGCGGCGTATCAGGACGGGAAATCCGGACTGCTCCATGCGCCCACCGGCCTCGGCAAGACGTTGGCGGTCTTTCTCGGCCCGCTGGAGGAGACGCTGCGTGCCGGTGGATCCGCGAATACCTGCCAGGTGCTGTGGCTCACCCCGCTGCGCGCGCTGGCCGCGGACACCCTGCGCGCGCTGCGGGAGCCGCTGGACGTCCTAGCCCCACACCTGCAGGCGGAGGCGCGCACCGGGGACACCTCGTCCGCCATCCGCGCCCGCCTGCGCAACAAACTGCCCTACACCCTTGTCACCACGCCGGAGTCACTCTCCCTCATGCTCACGCACGCGGACATGCGGGAAAAGCTGTCCCACCTGAAATGCGTGATCGTAGATGAATGGCACGAGTTGCTCGGGACAAAGCGCGGCGTGCAGGCGGAACTCTGCCTCGCCCGTCTGAGGGCGTGGTTCCCCGACCTCCGCACGTGGGGGCTGTCCGCCACTCTCGGCAACCTGCAGGAGGCACGCGATGTCCTCATCCCGCCCGGGCGGGCGGATGCCGTCACTGTTTCCGCGGATCTGACGAAAAAGATCCTCATCCGCACCCTCATCCCAAAGGAGATCGACCGCTTTCCATGGTCCGGCCACATCGGCACCCGGCTCGGTTCCCAGGTGGTGAGGACGCTGGAGAAGGCGACCACCACGCTCCTTTTCACCAACACGCGCTCGCAGACGGAGATCTGGTTCCAGGAGCTGCTCGCGCTGCGGCCGGACTGGCAGGGAAAGATCGCCATGCACCATGGCTCGCTTGACCGGGCGGAGCGCGACTTCGCGGAGAACGGCTTGCGGGATGGCTCGCTGAAGTGCGTGGTCTGCACCTCGTCGCTGGACTTGGGCGTGGACTTCTCCCCCGTGGACCAAGTGATCCAGGTCGGCTCGCCGAAAGGGATCGCCCGCCTGTTGCAGCGTGCGGGGCGTTCCGGCCACCAGCCGGGGAAGACCTCGGAGATCATCGGCGTGCCGGCGAACGCGTTGGAGCTGGTCGAGTTCACCGCCGCGCGCGATGCCGCGCTGGCCCGCAACCTCGAGTCCCGCAGGCCGTTGGAAAAACCGATCGACCTGCTGGTCCAGCACCTGGTCACCTGTGCCATCGGGGAGCCGTTCCATCCGGACGCGATACGGCGGGAGATCCAGTCGTCCCATGCCTACCGCAACCTCACCGACGGGGAATGGGAGTGGTGCCTCGGCTTCATCTCGAACGGTGGCAAGGCGCTCGCGGTCTATCCGCGTTATCAGAAGGCCGTACTGGATGAAGAGGGCCGCTACGCGGTCACCGACAAGCGGCTGATCCAGCAGCACCGCCTTTCCATCGGCACCATTTCCAGCGAGACCGGCGTGACCATCAAGTTCGCCAACGGCACCGCGCTGGGCACCGTGGAGGAGTCCTTCATTTCGAAGATCAGGCCCGGCTCGCAGCTCATCTTCGCGGGCAGGCGGCTGGAGCTGGTGCGGCTGGTCCAGCGGACGGCCACCGTTAAGCCCGCCACGGGCAAGACGAAAGGCCAGATCGCCATCTGGGGCGGGGCGAAGATGCCGCTGTCCACGGAACTGTCCCACGCGATCGCCCTGCGCCTGAAGGGCCACGGCCCGCCCGCTGCGGAGATCGAGGCCGTGCGGCCGATCCTGGATCTCCAGCAACGGTGGTCGCGCCTGCCGGATGATGAAACGCTGCTGGTGGAGCACACGCGCTCACGCGAAGGGGAGCACCTTTTCCTTTTCCCCTTCGCGGGCCGTCTGGTGCATGAGGGGCTGGGCGCGCTCATGGCCTACCGCATCTCGCGGGACACCGGGGAGTCCATCCAGTCCACGCAGAATGACTACGGTTTTTCCCTCAATTCGCGCCGCGGCCTGTTCCTTGATGAACGGTCGATCCACGGCTATCTCACCGCCGACAACCTGCTGGACGACCTTATTTCCTGCATGAACACGGCGGAGCTGGCGCGACGCCAGTTCCGGGAGATCGCGCGCGTGTCCGGCCTCATCCTCCAGACCCCGCCCGGCAGGCCGCAGCGCTCCCACCGCGAGATCCAGTCCAGCTCCACGCTCCTCTACGAAGTGCTCGACCGCTACGATCCGGAGAACCTGCTGCTGGAACAAAGCAGGCGGGAGATCCTGGAAAAGCAGCTCGAGTTCACGCGACTCCATCACGTCATCCAGCAACTCCAGACCCGTCCGGTGCACTTTCAGGAAACCGAACACCTCACCCCGATGGCCTTCCCGCTGTGGGCGGACCGCCTCCAGTCCATCCACACCGGACCGGACGCGGTTACGAGGCTGGAGGCCATGCTGGTTGAGCTCAATCTGGCAGCGGCCAATGAACATCGAACATTGAACGTCCAACATCGAACATCGAAGTGAAGAAAGTCGCATACGGCGCACAGGGGTTGATACAAAGTCTTCCTACTTCGGCGTTCGATGTTGGACGTTCGATGTTCGATGTTTCTTCCCCATGCTTCTGACTCCGGAAATCCAGCTCCTGCCGGAAGGCGCGGCCTTTCTCCCGCGGACCTCGTCGCTGGTTGTCGCGGACGTCCATCTGGGAAAGTCCGCCACCTTCCGCGCGCGCGGCCTTCCCGTTCCGGAAGGGGACACCGAACTGGATCTGACGCGCATCCGCAACCTCGTCCATGAAACGCATGCGCGTCGCCTAGTCATCGCCGGAGATCTCTTCCACGCCCCTGCCGGTGTCACAGCCGACCTCGCGGAGTTGCTCGGGACGTTCATCGGCACGCTCGGCATCCCGTTGGTCCTCATCCGTGGCAACCATGATGCGAAGTTGAAGCGGCTGCCCGCCGGCCTCACGGCTTCCAGCCATCTCGATGACGGGGACATCCGCATCATCCATGATCCGAAGGACGCCTCGCCGGACCATCTGAACATCGCCGGGCATCTGCATCCCGTCGCCCGCATTCCGGATGGCAGGCGCACCTCCCTACGTCTTCCCTGTTTCCTGTTCCGGGAGCGGACGCTGGTCCTGCCCAGCTTCGGTAGCTTCACCGGTGGCTCCATCGTCCATCCGGAGCCGGGGGATCGTATTTTCATCCCGCTGCGGGGGCAGGTGATCGAACTGCCCGATACATTGCGGTGAGCGCAGACCCCGTGTGGGGAATGCCATCGGCGCGGGAGCGTCATGGAGTGCGGCGGCCCTCCGCCGCTTTGGGGGAAGAGATCGTCTGCCTGAAGATGTGGGGGAAATCATCACGTCGCGACTTGCGGATGGCATTTTCCAGTTGGGGTAAAGTCGCACCTGCGACTGATAGCGGCAGAAGACGGCCGCACTCCATGACGCTGCCGCGTGTGGGCGGATGCCTTGGTGTGTCACCACGTATCACCAATAATATTGCCCCACCCACCCGGTATCTTCCAGTATGCCGGGGATGGAGAAGAAGACCGACGTTCTCGGGATGCTGCAGACCGGCAACAATGCAGGATGGTTTTCGGGCCTGATCCTGGCCGTTCTGACCATTCCCATCTGGTTGCTGGGCCGTCACTGCACGGGTGCCGTGGCACCCAACCGGCAGGAAAAGCCCGCGGCCTCGCACGGCGGAACCGGCTTGTCAGACAATAGGACGGGCGATCCGGGCAAATGGAAATCCCGCGAGCGCGAGGCTCCGAAGCGTCCGGAGCTGAGGCCGCTCACCCCGGAGCAAAGGGAGCGGGGCATCGCCGAAGACGCCGCGTTCCGGAAGCAGGCCTACGCCGCCTATGAAGCGGCCCTCGAACGGGATGCCGCGACCAACCCGCAACTCCGGGAGGTGATGAATCTGCGCGCGGAAGCCGGGAAGGATGTGGAGAAGCTTTCCGAAATCCGCGCCCGTATCCGTTCGTGGGAGTCGGCGTCTCCGGGACAGCGCTCGGTCCTCAATGTAATGAGGCCGACCACCGGAATCCTCGCCATCGTCCGGCAGATGGAGGATGGCAGGGTGCGCGCGGCCCTTGGTCCCCCCAGTGCCGATGTGAGGAAACGTGTCGCCGGATCATTGGTGGAGATGGGCATCGCTCCGGCGGCGATGATGACCGATGAGGTGGATGCGGCTGCCCTTTCCTCCCTCCGGGAGCAACTGTTGCTGAGGATCGGCGAGATCTCCGCCAGGCCCGGCCTCCCCGCCGATCTGTTCAACCGGGAAACCGGCACCTTGCTGGCGGGAGAGGAACTGCACCGGATGCTGGGCACCCGCGCGAAGGAACTGGCATCCCCCGCGACGCGGGAGTTGGCGGACCAAGCTGGCAGGGAGGTCGCCATCCACAGCAAGGAACTGGAGAAGCGCACCCAGGAGCAGATGAGGAAAAACGCCGCGGAGGCACCATGAAACACGCGCTTTCCAAACCGTGGATCGTCGCGGGGATTTCCGCCGTCATCCTGACGTGTGGTGTCCTGATATGGACGGACTTTCCAAAGAAGGCAGCCCCATCCACGACCTCCCATCCGCAGCGGCAATCTCCTCCAGGCGCGTCCTCCGGACGGTTGCCCGCCGCTGGCAGGTCCGCCCCGAAGAAGCCCGTTGATCCCGCCCATCCGCTGACCGCGGCGGAGTACAAGAAACTGCATCAGGAAGCACTCTCCGTGGATGCGGAGGCCAACCCACGGATCCGGCGTCTGCTGGAACTCAACGGACGCCATGCCAGCGAAACCGCACGCCTGCAGCCGACCATCAAGGCCATCACCACCTGGGTAAATGAGGCTACCGAACCGGCCGAGAAACAGAAACGGACCAAGGTGTTCCATGATGTTCTGGCTCTCACCGCCATGATTTCAACGACGTATCAGTGGCAGGAAGATGAACTCCGCAGCCTGATGGAACCGGATGAAACACCGGCGGTGCGCATCTTTTCCAAGGGCCTCGTGAATCAGGAAATCGACCCCTCCGCATTGATGGGATCCACACCGCAGGCAAGAGCGGCGGTCGATGACATCCATCTGAAGCTCTACGTGCGGCTCAGCCGGGTGGTGGCGGAATCCGGCGCACCGGCGGAGCATTTCAACGCGCTGACCTATGACCGGATGATCAACTCCGCGCTCGCGGCGTCATTCTACGGAAAGGCCATGCAACTGTCCTCCCCCGGAACGCAGGAACTGGCACAGGCGGAATACCAGATGCGGGTGAGCGGTGAGCGGATGGTTCGGGATTGCCTCGACCGGAGCAATGCGGCAAAGAATCCCGCCACCATGGCAAGTGCCATGCTTTCCCCATGAACCTCCGCAACGCAGCCATCGCGTCCCTCCTGCTGGTCCCCTCCCTCATCCGTGCCGGAGAACCCACCACGCCAGCTCCCACTGCGCCCCCCGATTCCGGTTCATTCTTCCAGTTCACCTCGACCAGCCTGTCCTACCTCTACGGCTTCAACTGGGACACGCCGTTCTCCCCCGCGTCCGACCGCGATATCATCACGCTGGAACATTTCAACGCGAACCGCTTCGGCGACTTCTTCCTGTTCGTGGATTTCATGAACATCACGACCGAGAACCGCGGTGGCCCGCCGGACTCCGGGTTTGATATCTATGGTGAGGCGAGCCCGCGTCTGAGCCTCGGCAAGATCACCGGCAAGCCGGTGAAATTCGGCATCATCAAGGACTTCTACTTTTACTCCGGCACCTACGAGTTCGGACGGTCGAAGTCGCTCGACAACATCAACAACGAGTTCGGCACGAACATCGACACCACCCAGCTCCGGCAGCTCCATGGTATCGCGGTGGATCTCGACCTTCCCGGCTTCAACGTCGCGACGATCAATGCCTACTGGCGGGATGACCTGGATGTGAGCGGCAGCACCTGGCAGATCACCGCGGCCTGGGAGGTTCCCTTCACCCTGGGAGATTTCGATTTCGTCTTCAAAGGCTTCGCGGATGTGGCGGGCAGCGAGGGATCACTGGAAGCCCAGTTCCATACGTCACCGCAGCTCGTGGTGGACATCGGCGACAAGCTTTTCGGCAGGAAGAAGACACTCTACTTCGGCACAGAGGTCGATGTTTGGTGGAACGAATACGGCATCAAGGACCAGGATGATGTCATCCCGCAGTTGCTGCTACAGGCGTATTTCTAGCATTCGCGGTAAGGCCGCGATCCGGATATGTTTCCGGGCGGAAGACCGGAGCAGGATGCTCCGGCAACGGCCTGGGGCGGGACGCCCCAGCCACATTCCGACCCTTCAGAACGCCACGCCGATGGCGAAGTGGAAGGCACCGGCGGGCTCGTCCTTGTCCCGGGTCATGTTATAGCCGTATTCGAACCGCACCGGACCGATGGGCAGGTCCAGCCGCACCCCAAGACCGAGCGCCACCTCGACCTCCGCGGAGGCCAGTTCCGAAAACTCCCGCCCGAGGGCACCGGCATCCATGAAGGCAACCGCGCTCAGCGGACCGGCCACCGGCCTGGAAACCTCCGCGTTCACCACCCATGACGCCTCACCGCCGAGCGCATATTTCCCATCCGCAGACAGCGGGCCGAGTTCCCGCTCCGGGAAGCTCCGGACGCTGCGCGCGCCGCCGTTGAACAGGCGGAGGTCGATGGGCACCTCCGTGCTGTCACCGGAGGGCATGATGAAGTTCATGCTGCCTCCCAGGCCGAGCTGATAGATCTTTCCAAGAGGGTGATACCAGCCGCCGGAGATGCCGCCCTTCACATAGGTGGTGCTCATGTCGCCGACCACCGCGCCGACCTGCAGCGGCATCTTGATGTGCCAGCCGTTCTTCGGCAGCACGGGGTTGTCCCGGAAATCGATGGTCTGTGTCAGCGCGATGCGCGGGTGGGTATAGACCGTCTCCCCCAGTTCCGCCCGGGCGAGGCCTTCCGCGGTGATGTTGATGATGGAGTAACCGAACAGCAGTTCCGTGAGGTAGTTGTCGCCGAACTTGCGGCTGAACTTCGTATCAAGCCCCGTCTCAAAGGAGGAATACCCTTCATGCCCGTAGATGAGGGCATAGATCCTCGTCGCCATGGAGTAGTCCGATCCGAAAAGCCACGGGTTCACGATCTTCGTTTCGCCAAGCACACCGCGCGAACTGAATTCGAAGCCGCTGCTGAAGCTGAGCATCTGCCCCCACAGGTTCCTGTCGGCGTAGCCAGCGCGGAAGATCGCGCCTTCATAGGAGCCGAAGCCGAAGCCCAGCGTCACTTCCTTCGCCCGCCCTTCCTGTATGTTCAAGGTGAAGTCGATCTGATCCTCCCCCACCTCGTCCGTGTCCTGGGTGATGGCGGCGAACGCTCCGGTGCCGAGCAGCTCGCTCACGCGCTTGTTCATCGCCGCCTCGTCATACCACTCACCTTCCAGCTTCTCCAGGCGGCGCTTGATGCGGTTCGGGTTGGTCTTTTCCAGACCGGTGACCTCCACTTCGCGCAGGCGCACCCTTTTTCCGAGGTCGAGGTTGAACTCGGGAACGAAGCGCCCCCCCTCCAGGCTGCGGCCCATGGTCAGCTTCGCACTGGCGTAACCACTGCCGGTGAAAGCCTCCGTCACCTCCTTGCGCATGGCGCTGATGTGGGTGGTGGTGGCATCCCTGCCGACGTAGGGGCCGGATTTCTCCCGGATGGTGCCGCTGCCATCACCGTTCGTGCTGGTGATCTTCGGCGTGCCGATCTTGTACAACGGCCCCTGGTCCACATCGATGACGAGGTTCACGTTTCCTTTGTCATCAATATCCCGGCTGGTGATCTTCGCTTCCGCGCTCCAGTAGCCCAGCGCGTTGAGATCCTGCTTCATCATCGCCAGGCCGATCTCCACATCCCCTTCCCGGAACGGTGCGGAGCCGGAACCGATGGGCCGATCCTTCGACGCGGGACTGGAATAGACCCTCTCCAGACGGCCACCCTCGACACCGATCACCCCGCGGACCTCCACCTTCCCCAGGGAACGGCGACCACCTTCATCCACCGTCAGAAGGATCTCCTCCGGCCCGACCACGCTCGGAGTCACCCTCACATCGGCATAGCCATCCTTCCGCATCACCTGGGTGAGCAGGAAAGCGGCGTCATCCGCGCGGGAGGCGGATGCGGTGTCATTCTCCACATGGGTCAGCCTGCCGCCGATGAGGAACAGCAGCTCGCCTTCGCTTTTCGACTCCGCGCCGCGGATGGTCACCTTCGTCTTCGCCGCGGCGATGGCGGAGAGGCAGACCAGGCAGAGCGATATGACGGAAAGCGGCTTCATCAGCGGAAAGAAAGTCTCCAGATTCCCAGAAAGCGGGTGTCCCCGCTCTCCCCCATGCCGGCGGAGATGAACCAGCGGTCCGTCAGGGCAATGGTCGCCGTGCTGAACGAATCACCGTCATAGGGATCCGACTCGGCCAGGTTGAAATCCACCCGGTCCAGAACCTTCATCACCGGTCTGAGCTGGCGGGCGAATGGCAGGCGGCCGCGCCGCATTTCCTCGAACAGGAGTTGCAACGCCCGGGAGGAGGCGGCCTGCGTGTTCTCCAGCCCGGCGGAGGTGGTTCCCGTTGCCAGCAGCGTCATGATCTCATGCTCCGGCAGCGGTGGATTCGACGTGAGGACGAGCTGCGGGTCAGACGCCCGGCCATGCACATAGACGTCCACCCGGTAGGGCCGTGGTTCCGCGAACCCCCGGATCTCAAGGATAGGATCAAGGCCGGTCTCCGGCGTGAAGCGGACGACACCCCTGGGCACCTTCAGCGTGCTGAAAGGCAGCACCGCCACCCCATCACGGATCCTCACCGCACCATCCGGCGCGGGTACCGCCACCGTGCCGCCGACCTTGATATCGACCCCAACCTCTCCCGTGCCCAGGTTCCCCCGGATCAGGAACGGATCGTTCGTTCTCACCGTCACATTCAGCGTCCAGTCTCCGAATGGTGCGGGCACACCCGCAGCGGGACTCGCCTTCGCGGCATCGATCTTCGGCAGCGACGCCGCATCGACACCGCGCGAGGTGGTGCCGATGGGCAGCAGCTCGATGTCCCGGTAGAACAGGCTGTCAACGATGCCCACGTTGCCGGTGAGCGCGGCTTTCTCGAATGGTCCCTGCAGGCGGAGATCCGCGCTTGCGCGGACGATCATCATGTCATTCCGCACCAGCGGCAGATGGCTGGCATTCAGACGGAAGTCGATGTTGCCCGGCTTCCCGTCCTGCAACGCCAGCGTGCCACCCGCCTGGACAGATCCCCCGGCAACGGTCGCCCGCAGGGTCTTCACGGACACCTGTTGCAGCGTCATGTCCACATCCGCCGCCACACCGGTGATGGGGGGGAAGTCGCCCTCCGCCAGGATCACGCTGCCGTTGGCGAGGTTCACGCTGCCCCGGATCTCCGGTTTTCCCACCTGCCCGGCCACCACCACATTTCCCGTGAGCACTCCGGTGAGCTGCTTCAGGGCGGGCACCAGCGAGGCGAAACGGGAAAGATCCAGCCGCGGCAGGTCGAGCCGGGCTTCCACCGGCTCATCCTTGATCCGCTCCGGATTCTCCGCCCACTCGGCAGGCTTGAACGGCATGGCGGCCTTGATCACCACAGGGTTGTAATCCGGCGTGGTCACCGTTCCGTCCAGCTCCATCCGCCCCTCGTTACCCTTGATGGTGAGCTTCACATCCGCCGGCGGGACCTTCGGGTTTTCCGGCGTGCGCAGGTTGAGGAGTTCCAGGGCGAGATCCACCTGCGGGGAGCCATAGCTGCCGGCGATCTTCACCTTCACCTGGCCGGTCGATTTCCCGTCGAGCTGCGCCGCCTGTGGCAGCCAGGGCTTGAGGGCCGCCAGGGACAGCACCTTCGACTCGATGGAGACATCGACCGGGCGTTTGTCATTCGCCAGGGTGTCCTTCCATTTCGAGAAATCCTCCGGCACCGGGAGCTTGGCGGAGCCTTCCGCCATCTCCGTGACACCGTCCGTCCATTTGAACGATTTCAGTTCCAGCAGGCCGTCGCCCAGGCCCGCGTTGAGCAGGATGGTCTGCTCCTGCGTCTTCACCTCCAGCGCGGACAGGTCCACCTTTCCGGGCCATTCGTAGGAAACGGAGCCCTTCGCATTCACCGGAGGCTGCTCCGGCTGCAGCCACTCCGCCGCACCGATGATCAATTCCCCACGGTGCGTCCCCGCCGCCAGATCCCCGCCGCCAGCCCAGGTGGCGCTCGCACCCGCACGTCCGCCCAGCTTCACGCCGCCGATGGCCAGCCAGCGGTCGATGCGTGCGTTGGTGAAGTTCTCCAGATCGAGCGTGGCGTTGTATTTCTTCGACTCGATCTCATAGCGGCCCGCGGCCTTCAGGCCGTCGAGATCCACCGTGCCGGATACCGGGGCATCCGGTGCCCAGTTCCCGGTGACCCTCACCGGGGTGGCTTCCGTTTCATCCACCGGTTTCAGGAGCAACGCAGCCTCCGCCGCCATCGGTTTGTTCAGGGCGTCGAACGCGATCTTGAAGTTCCCCTCCAGCGACGACTCCGGAACCGGCTCGTCCACCTTGATGGCCGGGTAGCGTTTCGAAAGTTCCTCCAACAGTGCGGGGACATCCACGACGCCGAGTGTCCCGGTGGTTTCGCCGAGAAGGAATTTCCCGTTCATCCGGGAAAGCGGTGCGTCCGCCTTCAGCTCCACCGGAGTGCCCAGCGCCTGGACGGTCACGGCCAGACCGGCTTTCTCAGCCTCCAGCGTCGCGCCGATGGCGACTTCCGAAGCGACCCAATCTTCATAGGCGACATCCTCGAAACCAACCTGCGCGTGGCCGGTCGCCGCCAGCGGATCCGGAAGGACGCCATCGACATTCAGCGAGAAGGAGGTGAGCCGCGCCTTTGCCGGGATCTCCACGCCGAATGAGGCCGCCGTCTTTTCCACCTGCAATGCTCCGGAAGTCAGGGCAAGCGTGGCGGCGGAGAAACCCGGGCCGGTTTCCAGGTCGAACACCGCCTCATCCACCAGCAGCCGTGCACGGGCGGCGGGGTCCCCCTCCTCCGGCAGGTCCACCGCCAGATCCCGGATGCCGATGCCCGGATAGGGATCCAGCTTCTCCAGCGAAAGTTGCTCTGGTGTCCACACCAGCGCGGACTCCTGCGCGGGCAGGGTGAGATCCTGCGGAGCGGTCATCTTGCCGATCCTGAGGTTGATGGTGTCACTGCCGGGCGTGTGGATGATATCCGTGGGTTCCAGGGTGAACTCCGGCTTTCCATCCCGCTCGGTGGCCAGGCTGATGCGCTGGAGGTCGATGTTCAGCGGGATGACCTTCGCCCGCGTCTCGCGGATGGTCCGGATCAGTCCGGGCAGGTCCAGCGGCTTGTCCTCCTCGATCTTCTCCTTTTCGATCCCCGTCCGGATCTCCGCATGGAGGTCCCGGACCGTAAGGCCACGCACCTCTCCCTTGATGAGGCGCATGAATTCATACTCCGGCGTGGCGCGGGCGAGCGTGATCTTTTTGACGACACCCTCCGCCCCCGCGATGTCCACATCCGCGATGGAAAGTCCGCCGGTGATGCTGCCTTCCAGCCGGAAGCCGCCGGTCATGCCCGCTTTCTCCATGAAGTGGCGGGCCACCTTCGGACCCAGCCAACGGATTCCCGGGCCATTCAGCCAGAACACCGCCGCTACGAGGAGAACCACCAACCCCAGCAGGATGCGCGGCCAACGCCTCCGCTTGGGACGCTCCACGGCCTCATCGTTCTCTTGCTTATCCGCCAAAACTGGCCCAGACATTCGCCCCAACAACGCCTCCGGTCAACCGCCGGATCCCGCAATTTTCCGGCATCCACGAAACTCCGCCCATCCAGCCGCATGGAACCCATCCGTTTTGCCCCCCTTTACATGAAGCGCGTCTGGGGTGGCAGGGAACTGGAACGCGTCTATGGCCGCACCCTGCCCGACGCGGACCAACCCTACGGCGAGTCCTGGGAAATCGTTGATCGTCCGGGGGAGCAATCCGTCGTGGACGGCGGGAAATTCGATGGACGGACACTTCATGAGCTGTGGACCAACCACCGCGAAGAACTGTTCGGCACAGCTCTCCCGGATTCCGAACGTTTCCCCATCCTCATCAAGATCCTCGACGCGCGGGACGATCTTTCCATCCAGGTCCATCCACCGCTGCACCTCGCGGAGCAGCTCGGTGGAGAGCCGAAGACGGAGATGTGGTACATCGCGGACCGCACTCCGGGAGCGAAGCTTTACGTGGGATTGAAAAGCGGCGTCACCCGCACCGACTTCGAGCGAGCCGTGGCGGATGGCACGGTGGCGGACTTGGTCCACTCCGTGTCCCCCTCCCCGGGCGACTCCATTTTCATCCCCTCCGGCCGTCTGCACGCCATTGGCGCGGGTTTCCTGATCCATGAGATCCAGCAGAACTCCGACACCACCTACCGGGTGTTCGACTGGAACCGCCTGGGCCTGGATGGCAAGCCGCGCGACCTCCATGTGGAGCAATCGCTCGCCAGCATCGACTTCGGTGACTTCGAGCCAACGATGGATACTCCGGATGGCGGAGTCCTCGCTTCCTGCCCGTTTTTCAGAACCGACCTCGTCTCCGCCGCTGCGGGTTCCACCATCGGCCATGCGGATCCCTCCCGCTTCGTAATCCTTTCCGTCGTGGAAGGCAGCGTGGAATCCACTTCAGGCCGCTCCTTTCCGAAAGGCAGCTTCTTCCTTCTGCCACAGGGAGCACCTCCACTCACCGCAACCAACGGGGCCTCCGTGCTGCGGATCACGATCCCCTGAAGAACCGGGGCACCTGAGAGCCTCCGCCGTCGTCCAGGGGTGGCGCTGGTTCCGCCGGTCACGCCGCTTTGTTCCCGATGGCGGACATGTAAATATCCGGAAAATCATACAAGAATAATGCGCAATTCATTTGACATTATTACGCATTTTTAAAACATTCCGCCCTGTTGTCGGTTCGTTCACCCGAACCAACCGCCAATCATCCCCCCTCCCCCCATGAAACACACCATAGGCCGTATTGCGGCCATTTGTGCCGTGCTGTCATCGTTGCCAGCAATGAGCGTCGCCCAGACCAGCATCAGCCATACGGACTCATATGGTCCCACGAGCACGGGTTACACCAATCACTCGGAAACATTCACCCTTCCGGGCTTCGATCCGGCATGGGGGACACTGGAATCCGTCACCGTCTCCTATCATGGACAAGTGCTCAACAGCGTCGCGTTCGAGAACCTGGGAAATACCAATCACACTCCCACGGGATACGTGTTCAACCTGGAAGCAGGCCATGGCATCGGGCTTCTCGCGCTGGGGCTGGATCCCGGCAGCATCTCACCTTTCGCACCCGGCACCTTCGAGCTGGATGCATCCGTATGGGGGAACAGCTCCAATTTCATCGCCTCATCGACCTTCCTCCAGGAGGTGCATGAAATCACATCCCCCAACTCGTTTGACGGCATCCGTGACTTCGGTGGCACCTCCGGCTTTACCTACGCTTATGGGACGATCCTGGATGTGGAACAATCCGTCACCTTCACCGATTCCTCATCCCTGGCCCTCTTCATGGGTTCCACCGTCACTCTCCACGACTTCCAGGGCAGCGGATTCGAAATGCGCGCCTACGGTGGGAACAACGATTTCATCATGGTCACCGACAAGAAAGGTGAGGTGACGGTGACCTACAACTTCGCCGCCGTACCGGAACCGGCGGCTGCGATGCTTGGTGCCTTGGGCATCCTGCTGCTGGGCTTCCGCCGGCGCCACTGAGCATCGTCCGGCATCCACAGCCCCCAGGAGCCCCCCGTTCGGGATTTCCCGAAAATTTCGGGTGGCTCTTCGTTTGTCCGCCCATAAGATTCCGTCACCGCCTCCTGTGACCGACATCAGCAAATCCGCCACCCTCCGCCTCCGGAAAAACGGCCGCCCCATTTCGGCCCTCACGGCTTACGACTATCCGACCGCACGCCTGCTGGATGAAGCGGGCGTGGACCTGCTGCTGGTGGGGGACTCCCTCGGCATGGTGGTGCTGGGCTTTCCTGACACCACCCACGTGACGATGGAGCACATGCTCCACCACACCGCCGCCGTGGCCCGTGCGAAACCGAAGGCCCTGCTGCTGGCGGACCTGCCCATCCATTCCTACGACACGCCGGAACAGGCGGTGGAGAACGCGCAACGCCTGGCCGCAGAGGGCGCGGACGCGGTGAAGCTGGAAGGCGGCGTCCACCAGGCCGCGATCATCCGCGCGATCGTGGACGCGGGCATCCCCGTCATCGGCCACCTGGGCATGCTGCCCCAGCGCGTGGTGGAGGAAGGCGGCTACCGCAAGAAGGGCAAGACCCCGGAACAGGCGGAGGAACTGCTGCGCGGCGCGCAAGCCATCGTGGACGCCGGCGTTTCCGCGATCGTCCTGGAATCCGTGGTGCCGAAAACGGCGAAACTGCTGACCGACTCCATTTCCGTGCCCACCATCGGGATCGGCTGCGGTGACGGCAACTGCGACGGTGAGGTGGCCGTGGTCACGGATCTCATCGGCTCCTTCCCATGGTTCGTCCCGCCCTTCGCCCGCCCGGAGACGGACGTCGCCCCGCTCATCCGCCAGGCGGCGGAGAAGTATGTGGCGCGGGTTTCGGAAAGTTGATGGTTGAAAGTTGAGAGTTGATGGAAAGAAGAGGCCGGTCTGAAGACCAGCGCTCCCAGCGTCCGCTTCCGAATAACCTCCAGACCGTAGTCCCGCCCTGCTCCTCTACGCACACATTCCGTTCTGCCACCGGGTCTGTCCCTACTGCTCGTTCTACAAGCACACGCCGGGGGACACGCCCATCGGCGCGTTCGTGGACGCGCTGGCGGCGGAGGCACGCCACCGGCTGCGCGGGCTGCAGGAAAAACCACGCACCATCTACCTGGGTGGCGGGACGCCCAGCATGCTCTCCCCCTCCCACCTGCGGAGGATGTTCTCCGCGCTCCACGAGCACCTTGATTTCTCCACGCTGGACGAGGTGACGCTGGAGGCGAATCCAGCCACCTTTGACCTGAAGAAAGCCGTGCTTTTCCGCGAGCTGGGCGTCACCCGCGTGTCGCTGGGCATCCAGTCATTCACCCCCCATGTGCTGGAGATCCTGGGACGGGAGCATTCCGTGGAACAGGCGAGCGAAGCGGTGGGCATCCTGCGCGCGGCGGGCATGCCGTCGGTGAACATCGACCTGATGTTCTCCATCCCGGGACAATCGAAGGACGACTGGGGACAGACGCTGCGGCATGCCATCTCCCTGGAGCCGGACCACATCTCCGCCTACAACCTGACCTATGAGGAGGACACCGCCTTCTTCGACTCCCTGCGGCGCGGGGACATGAAGGAGGACGAGGACCAGGACGCGGAGTATTTCCATCTGGCGGACGCTCTGCTCACCGACGCCGGGTTCGACCACTACGAAACCTCCAACTACGCGAAGCCCGGCCACCACTCCTCCCACAACCGCGGCTACTGGATGGGCGAGGACTATCTGGGGCTGGGACCATCCTCCGTTTCCACGATTTCCGGCCAAAGACACCGGAACCTGCCGGACACCAACGGCTACATCCGCCAGGTGGAGTCACTGGGCCACGCCATCCATGAGTCCGAGGCACTGGACGCGGAGGCCACGCGGCTGGAGCGGATCGCGCTGGGCCTGCGGACGAAGGAAGGCATCCCGCTGGATCTGCTGGATGACGACGGGAAACGCCACGCGGAATTCCTCACGGACGAGGGGCTGGCGGCGGTGAGCGGCGGACGTCTGGTGCTGGTCCACCGCGGACGGGCGCTGGTCGATCCCATCGCCGCGGAGCTGGTGTGATGGTGTTGAAAAGCGGACGCGAAGGGTAGCGGACCAAGGATTGGACCACTGGGACCGCGGAATTCATTCCGCTTGGCTTCGCATGATGGCTGGATTCTCCGGGGCGGAATGAATTCCGCGGTCCCAGCCCGGCAAATGACGCTCACTCCATCCACCCCCGCCGAAGGTCTCACGACCTTCGCTACGCGAAATCACCTTCCGCGAGGTGCCTTTGGCTTCGGGTTCCCGGAGGAATCTTTGCCCCACAGCAGCGAGCTGGGCTTTTCACCGATGGTGGTGGAGGTGGACGTCAGGGAGCGCAGGGTGGCACGCAGTTCATCCAGCGTGCGCAACAGATCCCCTTGGATCGCTCCATCCGGGCCGACGCTGGAGATCGATTTTTCCAAGGAAGCGAGCGTCTGTTTCAGATCCGCCGGCAGCTCCCTGAACGCAGGATCGTCCAGCGTCTTGCGGAGCGATGCCGCGGTGGTCTCGATCTCCTTGAGCGTGGCGCTGGCATCCGCCGCCGTCTTCGTGGACTCGTCCGCCAGCGCGTTGATCTTCGCGATGGTCTCGTCCAGCGGCAAGGCGGCGACCTTGTCGAGGAAGGCGTTGACCTTCACTTCCAACTGGTCGAAACCGGAGGAAACCGTCGGCAGGGTCTTGTACTCGCCGGTCATCGAGATTTCCGCGTAGGCGGGGTCCGTGTGGTAGTCCAGATCGACGAACTTCGCGCCGGTGAGGAGGCTTCCCGTCTTCAGGGAGGCACGCATGCCGCGGCCGACGGCATTAGCCATGAACTGGAACTCGGGATCCTTCAGCCTTTCCCGGGTCTCCGCGCGGAGCAGCGCGGGATCGATCTCGATCAGCACGGGAATGCGGCGGTCCTCCCGCACGGGGTTATAATCCAGGGAAATGCCCGCGACCCTACCGATCTGGATGCCGCGGAACTCCACGGGCGCGCCTTTCGCCAGCCCGCGCACGGACTGGTCGAACAGCAGCAGGAACTGCACGACGGGGGCGAAGGTGGAGTTCACCGCCGCGTCATAACTTTTGAACAGGTCGAAGGTGGAACCGTCGGCGACAGGCTCACCGTTCTCGATACCCTCCGGCACGCCGAACTCCACGCCGCCGGAAACCATCGCCTGGAAGGAAGGCGTGCGCAGCTTGACCCCGTCCGCATCCGCCGTGACGTCGATGCCGCTGGTGTTCCAGAAACGGGTGTTCTGCGTGATGAGCCATCCCCAGTCCTGGCGGATGAAGGCATCGTATTCCAGGCTCTTGCCATCCTTCGCGAGCTCGCGGCTCTCGATGCGTCCGACCTCGAATCCACGGTAGTAGATGGGGGATCCCTGCACCAGAGATCCGGCCTCCTCCGCCTTCAGCTTCAGCCGCCGTCCGGGGACGCTCAGGCTGGTGGCGGGGGGGCGTTCCTTGCCGACGAAGTCCCTGACCTTGTCATCCCCACCCCTCGGGCCGGGATCCAGTTCGATGTAGGCACCGGTCAGCAGGGTGCCCAGGCCGGAAATGTCCGTGGCGGAGACACGGGGCCTCACCACCCAGAAGTTGGTGCCCTGCTGGAGGAGGTGGGATGCCTCCGGGTCCATCCGCACGGCGATGGAGACGGATTTCAGATCCTTGGAAAGTTCCACATCCGTGACGTAGCCCACCCGGACGGAACGGCAGCGGACCTCCGTCTTTCCGGAGACGATGCCGTCGGCGGTCTCAAAGGAAATGCGGATCTCCGGCCCCTTCGAGGTGATGCTGCGATAGACCAGCCAGCCGCCGATGAGGAGGGCGAGGATGGGCACCACCCACACGACGTTCCACCGTTGCGCGGCTTTGAACTGCGGGGTTGCTGCGGGAGGTGTTTCGGTATCGCTCACGGTGATTCTTCTTTCTCGGGAGGGGGTTCCATACTCTCAAGCCGGTCCCAAAGCAAACGTGGATCGAAGTTCATGGCGGCGAACATCGTCAGGACGACCACCCCGCCGAAGGCCACGGCTCCCGGCCCGGGAAGCACCCGCATATAGGCGCCGAGCTGGACCATGGCCACCAGAATCGCCACGACGAAGATATCCACCATCGACCAGCGGCCGAGCAGTTCCGTCAGCCAATAGACCTTCCCCAGGATCTTCGGTGAGGGATCGACCTTGCCCGTAGCCGCCGCGCACAGCCAGACCAGCGCGACGATCTTCAGCAACGGGATGAGGATGGAGGCGGTGAAAATGACGATGGCGATGGGATACGCGCCGCTCTGCCAGAACTCCATCATGCCGACGATGATGGTCTTGTTCGCGGTGCCACCGAACTCCAGCACCGTCATGATGGGCAGGACCATGGCCGGGATGTAGAGCACGGTCGCGGCGATGAGCAGGGCGACGGTGCGCTGGATGCTGTTCGGCTTCCGGATGTGCAGGTGGGTGCCGCAGCGGGGGCATCTGCCGAGGCTCTCCGGCGACACCTTTCCGCAGGCATGGCAGCCTGCCAGCCCCAGCGGGCCTCCACGGGGCGGATGGCTCATTCCCGCGCCACCTCCAGGCGGTCCCAAAGTTCCTCGCGGTCGATCCCCGCGACGGCGGCGGCCATCGCCACCATCAGGCAGGCGAAGGCCCAGAAGCCAACGCCGAAGTGGAGGTCCGCCATTTTCCCCAGCTTCATGAGGCTGACCAGGACACCAAGCAGGAACACCTCGATCATGTTCCATGGCTCGGTGAGCGTGAGCCAGCGGGCGACGCGCATGGCACCCGGAGCGGCCTTCCCCCACAGCAGGGGGCCGCAGACATAGATCAGCCCGCCGGACATGACCAGCGGGGTGAGCATGGTGAACAACGCCACGGCGCAGCCGACGATGGGGCTGCCATCATTGATCAGCGCGGAGGCCGCACCCATGGGCGTCAGCGTGGTCCGCATGCCCCCCGCATCCATGCTCATGAACGGGAAGGTATGGACGATGATCATCAGCACCAGCGCGGTAAGGGAAAAGGAAGTGGCCCGCACCAGCGAGGCGCAGCGGTTCTGGTAGAGCAGGGCGTCACACCTCACGCAGCGCGCCGCAGTGCCCTCCGGCACCGGCACGGACTCGTGCAGGGTATCGCAGAAATGGCATACGACCCGGTGCGGCCCGCCCTTCGGCTTCGGCCACGGCCGCATGGAGATGACGAGTTTCCGCTTCACGGCAGGATCATGGCAGAGCCACCACGCGGTGCCCGGTCTGCCCCAGGCCCTCCACGCCGCATTCCACGAAGTCCCCGCACTGTAGGTACTTCGGCGGTGTCATGCCCATGGCCACGCCGCTGGGCGTGCCGGTGATGATGACGTCCCCGGGCAGCAGGGTCATGAAACGGCTGATGTAGCTGACGATCTGCCGGACGGAGAAAATCATGTCGCCGGTGTAGCCGTTCTGGCGCAGCTCGCCATTCACGGTGGTCCACAGGCGGAGCTTCTGCGGGTCCGCCACCTCATCCGCCGTCACCAGCCACGGCCCCATGGGCGCGAAGCTGTCGCAGCTTTTCCCCTTCACCCACTGGCCGCCCATTTCCTTCTGGAAGGCGCGTTCGGAGAAGTCACAGAACGTCGAGTAACCGGCCACGTGGGACAGCGCGTCCACCTCTTCCACATAGCTGGCCAACTGGCCGATCACGATCGCCAGCTCCACCTCGTAGTCCAGCTTGGTCGAGCCACGGGGGATGATGACATCGTCGGAAGGTCCGCTCCAGGCGGTGGTCGCCTTCATGAAAAGCGTCGGCTCCGTGGGGATGTCCCCGTCCAGTTCCTTCACGTGCTCGATGTAGTTCCTGCCGACGCAGACGATCTTCGACGGGCGGTTCACCGGCGGACCGAGACGGGCCAGCGGGTCGATCTCGACACCGCCCGGACAACCGCCCTCCACCCACTCCGCCAGGGACTCCAGTCCACCGGAAGCGAAGAAGCCCTCGTCGTAGTCGTTGAACTCGCCGCTGGCATCGATCTTCCGGCCATCCGCGAGCAACACCCCCGGCTCCTCCCTCCCAGCGTCCCCGAATCGGATCAATTTCATGCACGGAAATCTAGCATCGTTTCCCAAGCAAGGAAGTCCGGTTTTCAACGCCCGCCCCCACCTCAGAACTCGCCCTTGAAAGAGCAGCGCGCGGTGGGTGTCTCGAAAATGACGATCTCCGCCAAGCCCGGAAGCTGGGGCGCGAGGTGCCGCCAGAACCACGCCGCCATGCGCTCGATGGTGGGGCTTTCCAGCCCGGGGATGTCATTGAGGTAGCCGTGGTCGAGCTGTTCGAGCAGCGGCTTCATCGCCTCCGAGATGACCTTGTGGTCGTAGATCCAGCCGATGGCCTCGTCCACCACCCCCTCGACGGAGATCTCCACCTTGAAGCTGTGGCCGTGCATCTGCCGGCACTTGTGCCCCTCCGGCAGGCTGGGCAGGGTGTGGGCCGCCTCAAAACGGAAATCCTTCGTCAAACGCGCTCTCATTTCCGCAAGCAAATCACCGGAGGCGGGTTCGGGCAAGCGTGGGCGTTTTCCTTACTGGTATAGCTCCGCCATCTTCCTCATCAGCACCTCGAGCTGCCGGTAGTAGTCATCCTCCTGCATGGTCTTCTTCTTTTCGCGGAGTGCCTCGATCTCCGCTTCCAGCGCGGCGCGCTTTTCGCGGGCAGCGGGATCCAGGGGATCGACGGTGGGTTTCAGGAAATGGATCTCCCGCGCGACCAAGCCATCGGCGGGCTTTCCGTCGGCGGGTTTCCTACCCGCCCGCAGGCCCTTGAAGGTTTCCGCAGGGGTCCCCATGCCGTCGCCGTTGTCATCGATGACGGCGTGCTCCTGCATCACCCGCTGCGCGTCCTCATAGAAGGCGCGCACCTTCGATGAGGCGGTCAGGGTGGCCTCGATGAGCGACACGGCTCCGTCACGGTCCAGATCCGCATCCGCAGCGGTGAGAGCCTCCGCCATGGCCCCGCCGAAGCGGGTGTAATTCCGCTCCCCATCACTGCGGGTGGAGCCGATGATGACACGGTTATCGCCGGACAGTTCCTTCAGGAACGGGGAGCTGGCGGAAAAGAGGTTGAGGATGACCAGGCGGCGGGTGAACGGGGCGAGCAGTTCCCTCAGCTCCGCGGAGGAAACATCGCGGCCCCGCAGGTTGAAGTTCGCGGTCCGGCCGTCATAGCTGCCATGGCCGATCCAGACCAACCAGAGGTCCCCGCCGTCCTTCGGCAGCGCGGAGAGCGCCTTCTCCAGCGCGGCGCGGTCCCCGCCCTCCCCCGCCGGGTCCATGCCGACGACGGTGGCGGCGAAGTTCCCTTTCTCCGCCGTCTGTTTCCACACCTCCCCCTGCTTACGGAACTCCGCTTCATAGCGCTGCTCACCCGGCTCGCTGACGACGATGAGCATGTCGCGCTTTTCCTCGGCGGCTCGAACGGAAGGGAGAAGAAGCCAACCGCAGATGAACGCAATCGGAGCGAAGCGGAGATGGGCGAGCAGCTTTCCCAGACCCGAGCCAAATACACGCAGATCAAAGAACAGGATTAAAAATATCCTCTTCCATCTATGTTCATCTGCGTTCATCTGCGGTTGATTCCTTTTCATCACGGAAGTCGTTTCCATCTCCTCAGTCCCCACTCACCGACGAAGCAGGCCAGTGCGAGCGCGAGCCATGCGGGGGAGTGCCACAGCGGTTCCCGGCGCGTCTCGGTGACGGGCACGGGCAGGTTCCTGATACTGTCCACGAATCCGGAGAGATCCGCCACGGACAGGACGCGGCCGCCGGTGGCGGAGGCGAGGCGGTTCATGGCCTCCATGTCCGGGCGCAGGGACCTGTATTCATCTTGCAGGGAATTGACCACCCAGCCGCTGCGGGCGGTGAGGGCGGGTTGCTTTTCCGTGGCGCGGGTGGCGGCCTCCACCAGATGGTTCCCCGGATCCGCTGAATGGAAGGTTGCCTGCATGACGCCAGGCTGCTCCGGATGCGGGCGTGCGGCGATGTTCGTCCAGGTGCCGTCCGGACGCTTCACCTTCAGTGAAACGGAGGCGGATTCGTCCGGGCGGAAGTCGGTGCCGAACAGCTCCACGGCGATGCCGTCCCCCTCAGCTTTCACGGTAAGGCGGCGCGGCACATCCGCCAGCAACCAGCGCAGCTTCTGCCGCCACGCCTTTTCCATCTCCGCGTGCGCCTCCGGCCGCGTCATACCCCAGCGCCAGAAATCCGTGAGCGCCAGCACGGCGGTGCGGCCACGACCGAAACGGCGGGTGATCAGCGCGGGCGCGTGGCCGCCGTCCGGCAAGGCGAGCCGCGCCACTTCCGTCGAGCCGGGACGGATGGCGGGCAGCTTGTGGACGTTGCGGAAATCCGGCATCGCGGCGATGCGGGCGTCCTCATCTCCCTCGTTGTCCTTCAGCCGCGCCCACGGCTCCAGCTTCCCCTCACGGGTGAGTTCGTATTTCCCGGCCAGCGGTTCCCCGCCCGGCGTCTCCGAATCGAGATAAACGGGCAGCATCTCACCGATGGGCGTGCCTTTATACCCACCGGCATCCAGCGACTCCATGCCGCCGAGCACGATGAGGCCGCCGCCCCTTTCGGAAACGAAGCGCTGCAACAACCGCTGCTGTTCATGGTCGAACATCGCCGCCTCCGCGTCGTCGATGATGATGGCCTCGAACGGGAAGATCTCCTCCGGGGTGCGCGGGAAGCCGGAGCTGAGTTCGTCCGGGCTGGTGGTGTTCAGGCGGATGAAGACGGCTTCATCGAAACGCTCCACATCATCGTGGGATTCGAAACCACGGTAGAGCGGGTTCGTGTTTTCCCCCTGGCGGCCGCGGAAGTCGAACTTCGGCTCGCGTTTGGCGATGCGCAGCAGGCTGGTCATCCGCACCTCGGAGTCCCCTTCCAGCGCGCGCTGGAGGAACTTGTGCTCATAGTTGGGCCGGCCGCCGACGTAGAGCACGCGGTAGGGTCCGGCGTCGCGGTTGGCGGCGACGCCTCGTTTGTTGTTCTCCAGCGTGGCCTCTGCGGGACCACCCGGATCCTCCATGCGGACATCCACCTCCGTGAAGGAGACGCCGGACTCCTTCGGCTTTGCCTGGAAGCGGACCAGCCATGTTTCGTCATCTCCGGAAATGACGCGCCGCTGTTCCCCCAGCACGGTGTCCGTGCCGGACTCCCGCAGGGTGGCGATGATGGTTTTCCCCTTCACCCCGCGCGCGGAAACCGTGGCATCCACCATGACGGGGGCGTCCTCGAAGAGGGTGACCTGCGCCGTGGCGGACGGGATGGAAAGGTCCACCACGGAGTCCCCGCGATGGAGGACCAGCGGGAAGACGGGAGGTGAGCCGGGGAGAATTTCGGCGGATGATGAGGAAGGGACGGCGACCGGTGACGCGGATGATGTTGAAGAAACGGCGACCGGTGATCGCCGCCACAGTTCATCCGTGGGACTGCCGTCCGTGAGGACCAGCACCCCGGCCAGAGGACGGCCCTCATACCTGCCGCGCAGCGCGTCGAGCGCACCGGACAGGGAGGACGCGGTGCCCTTGAAATCCATCGCGGAATCCGCCGGCTGCTTCCGCAGACGGGAGTCGAACGTGAAATGATCGACGGTGAAATGTTCCGCCAGATCCTTCCTCCAGCCGCCGTCGGCAGGCCCCATGGCCTCCCCCAGCCGTTCCGCGTGGGACTTTCCGTCCGCACGGTCCTTGATGGTCATGCTGGCGCTATTGTCGGAAAGGATGACCCAGTGGTTGGCACCGGGGCGGCCGGACGACCGGATGACCTCCGGCCGCAGGATGAAGACCAGGATGAAGGCGAAGCCGAGCAGCTTCAGCAGCGCGGCGGCCCAGCGGACACCCGGCGGCACATCACGGCGGCGCGCGTAGCCCGCGGCCAGCACCACCGCGACCACCGCCAGCACCACCAATCCCGGGACGAGCCACCCGTTTTCCGCCCAGACGATCTTCATTTGCCGAGTTCCTCGAAATAACGCCTCACCACCTCCGAATACCGGTCAGGCACCGGGTCCCGCCCGATAGGGGCCAGCGGGTTCTCCTTGTTCAATTCCCGCAGCCGCGCGTCCAGCGCACGGACCGCCTCCGTCAGCGGCTCCACGACACCGGCGCGCACCTCCGCCTCGCCGGGTTCCTTGCTGTGGCGCTTGAAGTCGCGGCGCAGGTCGCGGCTGGTCTTCACCGCGCGGGCGACCGCAGAACGCGCCTGCGGATCCTCGATCACCGCGCCGATGTCATGCAGGCGGTCGCTCCATTCGCGGAAGCTTTCGGAAGTGATGACACCGCCGCTGGCGCCAAAGCCATCCCGGGTGGCGCTGCGGTTGTTCTCACGGCGGTTGTTGCCACCACCGTCGCCGCCTCCTTCACCGTCCGGGGCATCCGCCTGCGCGGTGGCCTCTCCCTCACCGGGCTGTCCCTGACCTTGGCCTTTGCCTTCACCTTTTCCTTCGCCGTCTTCTCCGGCCATCTCGCCGGGCTGCTGGCCCTGGCCCTCTCCTTCACCGCCCTTCCCGGCCTGGGCTTTCTGATCTCCCTCTCCCTGCTGGCCTTCGCCCTTCCCTTCACCGGGTTGTTGACCTTCCTTGCCCTCCCCGCCCTTGCCCTCGTTTCCGGCCATCTCCTTGCCTTCACCCTTGCCGGGTTCCTTGCCTTCGCCCTCACCCTCATTGCCTTTACCGGCTTGTTCCTTTCCTTCCTGGCCTTCACCGGGAGCCTTTCCTTCACCTTCCTTTGCATCCTGGCCTTCACCGGGTGGCTTGCCCTGCGCCATTTCATTGGAAAGCTTTTCGAGTTCCTCGCGGGCATAGCGCAGGGCCTTCGCTTCGTTGCCGAGGATGCGTTCCGCCGCCTTCTCCACCTCCGTGGTCAGTTTTGAAATCCCCTCTTCCGCGGCCTTTGCCGCCTGTTGCGCGGAACTGCCATCCACGCCGCCGGACTGCTGCATTTCCTCCAGCGCCTTGTCCACGCCCGCCTGGTCCGCATGGCGCAGGGCCTCCGCTAGATCATTCGCCACCAGCGGCTGGGATGCCTCCGCGTTTTCCGCCGCATCGCGCATGCCTTCCATCAGCTTGTCCAGTCCGTCGCGCTGGCGCTGGACGGGGTCCGCCGCATCCGCCTGCAGGCCGCCGAGACGGGGCGGGCCATCGGAGGGTTTCGCCTCGCTCCCCTCACTTCCTGCCGCACCTTCCGGTGAAGCCTTCGCGGAAAGTTCCTTCTGCGCCTTGTCGAGTTCGCGGGCTTCCTGCCGCAATTCGCGCAGTTGCTCGCCCAACTTCGCCGCGCCGGACTCGCGCATGTCCTGCTCCGCCTTTTCCAGAGAGTCCTGGGTCCGGCGTCCAGCGGCGAGCGCGTCGCCCAGCTTGCCCTCGCTGAGATCCGCCTCCGTCTGGGATGCCTTTTCTCGGGCCTCATCCAGCGCCTTTTTGTTCTGCTCAGCGGCGGTCTTGTCCGCGGACTCCTCCGTCTTTTCCTGGAGGCGGTTCATGTCCTCCGCCAGTTCGCGCTGCTGGTCACGGAGCTGCTTCAACCGCCGCTCAAGCTCGGCCTTTTCCTCCGGGGTGTCCGCTTCCTTCAGCGCCATCTGCAGTTCCTTGATCTCCTCGTTGAGATCGCGCTGGCGTTTCGCCAGATCGGCCAGCCGCTGCAGCACCTCCATCGCCTCGCGGGCCTCCTCGCCGGATTCCGGCTTCGCGGATTTCTCGGCCTGATAGGGATTCTCCATCTTCTTCAGGTCGAGGTCTTCCTTCGGCTTGTCATCGGAATCAGACTCCCCCTGCCCCTGCGCGCCGGTCATGAGGATGGTCTTCGAGCTGGCGAGCTGGTGCAGGTGCCGCAGGGCGGCCTGCTCATGCATGATGGCGTCACCCAGAGGCTCCGCACTGGTCTTGTCGTAGGCTTCCTTCAGCTCCGTGATGGCATCCAGCATGGCGAGCCGGGCGTTGGCCACGGCCTCCCGCAGTTCCGGTTCCTTCAGCTCCTTCTCAACCTCGCGCGACATTTCCACCGCCTTCTCCTGCGACTTCACCAGGGTATCCAGTTCCGACCGCTCCGGCGCGCTGACGGTGATCTCCGTGTGGTCCCGCCGCACGGCCCACGTCCCATTGAGGATCTGCGTCTGGATCTTCACCAGGTCCGTTGCGGGGCTTTGCCCGGGTGGCGCACCCGGAGGCGCGGCCTGCTGGTAGAACTCCTCATCGAAATCCCGCACCCGCACCATGTGGATGTCCCCGCTCACATGGCGGACCTTTCCATCCGGACCGATGTCCTCCGCCCATGCGTTCCACATGAGGATGTCCTTCGGCTTCGCTCCGATGGCCTCCAGATCGACCACATGGGAAACGAGCGGCTCCTTCTCACCCGGCACCTTCGGCCCGGGGACCTCATGCCATTCCTTTCCGTCGAGCGTGTAGCGCAGGCCGTGCGCGGAGATCTCCGAATCATCCTGGATGCGGGCCTCCAGCCGCACTTCCTGGATGGCGGTGGCCTTGTCGTTCTTCCGCGGCAGGACGACCTTCACCACCGGGGCCTTGTTGCGCGTCACGCGGATGTCGAGCATGTCCTTCCGCCCGTTCCTCCGGCCATCGGCATCCGTGAGGATCATCTCATAGCGCACGCTTTCCCGCAGCGGGATCTCCACGGCATAGACCGCGGGATTTCCCTCCGTGGCGGCCAGCGTGACCGCCGGCTTGTCCTTCGCGAAAAGCGAGACGGCCAAGCCAGGAAGGTTCGCCACCAGTGAGAGCTGGAGCTTTCCACCCTCCACGCCGTTGATCTTCCGCACGTCGCCAAGTTCCTCCGGCGGCAGATCCAGGTGCGGCGGGGAGTGGACCACGGCGTCCACTTTCTCCAGCGCGGGGACGTCGTAGAGGCTGACCTTGAAAACCGCGCTCTCCTTTCCGCCCGCAGTCACCCGATAGGTCGATGGCGCGTCAACGGCGGGGATGCGGGCATGGAACACCGGATCCGTGAACGGGCGGTTCATCGGCAGCTTCACGACCTCACCGGACTCCGGCGTGATCTCCAGCGTCACGCTTTCCGGCAGGCCCTTCAGGAAACGCGCCTGGACGGTGAGCGGTGCGCCGCGCTCGATCCGGATGTCGCCCGGTTCGACGGAAAATTCCATTTCCTCCACCACGGTGGTGGCCGCCGTTTCCTGCGGATCAACGGTGGTGATTGCCTTCGGCAAGTGGGAGCGGAAAAGGGTCAGCATCGCCAGCAGCAGCAGGGCCAGCCCGGCGATCTGCATGACCTGCAGCACGCGCAGGCGTCCCTCCGGCAGCCGTTCCAGCCAGCCGTCCCGGTTCGCGGAAACGAGCGCCTCCAGGATGACGCGCTGCTGGAGATAGGTCGGCTCGCCTTCGATCTTCTGGTCGAGCGCGGCCAACAAGGCGGTGCGGAGAGCGGGGTTCTGCGCCTCGATGTCCTTCGCGATCCGGCGCGGGTCCACCATGATCCGGCGGCTCCACAGCCATACGCCGCCGGAGGCGCAAAGCGCGGCGAGGGAAAGGATGCCCAACCAACTCCGCGGCGGCACATCCGCCTTCCACAGCAGCATGGCGATGACCAGCGAAACGCACCAGACCACGGACAGCCCGAGGTGCAGCCGCTGGCGGCGGCGGCGGTCCGTGATCTCGTCGAGGATGTCCTGGAGTTTTTCGATCATGGCAGTGGAGGCAGGGACCGCATTCCATGCGGTCCGGTGGTGGACGCGGCACAGCATCCCGGGATGTCAGCGGGCGAAAGATGGCGTCGAAGGAAAATCGATATCGGAAGGCGATGGTACATCTCCCCCATCGGACGCCATGGAATGGCGTCCCTGCCTTCAGCCCCGCTTCCGCGATGGATACCATGAGCCATGCCGCCTTTCAGCTTCGGCGCGGCGGGCCGCCACGCCCTACCTTGTTTTGAAATCTTCATGCGCTCACCGGGGTTGGGGTTTGGCCGGATGACCGGCGTGCGGCGAGAAGGGTCTCGATGAGGAACGCCGCAGCGGCGGCGATGAGCAGCCACCAACCGACGCGCTGGCGGCTTTCCTGCTCGGCATCGGAAACCCCGGTTCCTGCGGTGGATGCACCGGCGGAGGCTGCGGTCGCATCCAGCGGCAGGCCCAGCGACTTGAGATCCGCATCGGACATGGGCGTGAGTTCCGTCTCGGCGGGATCGATCTGGACGGCAAAGGTTTCGAAAGAAGAAGAAGAACGGCGACCGGTGATCGCCGCCACGTGGAGACCCGGGACGGTGGGGATGAACGCCTTGCCCGCTTCTACGGGAACCTTCGTACCATCGGGAAGCACCACCTCCGCGACGCCCTCCGGCAACGGTACCGGCTGGCTGACGGTGTATCGCGCGGCGCGGACCGCCAACGCGGGTGACTGGGAAAGCAACGCGTGCAGCAGTGGCGGGAACTTCGTGGACAGGGCGAGCTGGCTGTCCACCGGACGCCAGGTGGTGGTGAGGACATGCAGCGCGCCTTTCCCGATCTCATAGCGCAGCCACGCGGGCTCGCCGGAATCGAAGCGGGCGAGCACCGCCCCCTTTGCGATCCATGACTCCGGCAGCACCCGGTGTTTCCAGAAACGGATGCCGCTGAAGTCCGAATAGCGTGGATCCGCGAACGGCTCGAAGACGCTGGAGCCGAAGTCGATCTCACCCAGCAGCGCGAAGTTCCCCACCGCCGCCTCATCCGCCCCGGAGACACCGCCATCGATCAGTCGGCCGAGCGAGCTGGATCCCGCCGCATCCGCCAGGGTGAGCAGGACATTCCCGCCCGCCTCCAGCACGGTGCGGATGGAGGCAATCTGCGCGTCGCCGAGGGGACCGGACGCCACGGTGAGGTCCGGCGTGGCGGTGTCACCGATCTCCACGTTATACGTGGCGGTCGGCTGCATCGCCCGGGTGAGGAAGAACAAGCTGCCCGCGGAATCCGTGGCGGCGTCCGCGCCGATGTAACGGATGCGTGCCGTGGGCCGGACTGGCGGTGCCCACGCGCTTTCGTTGTCGAAGGCGGGACCATCTCCGGAAAGCTTCACGACACCCTGTCCCGCCACGCCTTCCGGGGCGTCCATCACGGCGGATTCACCGGGCGGAACAGAAACCGGCTGCGGGGCGGAACCCTGGCCCCAGTCGAGGAGGAAGTCGGACTTCGCGGAGCCTTCCGCGTTCGTGATGCGGGCGCGGGGGTGGTCACCGCCCGCCAGTGCCTGCACGCCGGCATTCGTCCAACCTTCCGGCTGTTCGATGCGGTGGAGGACAAATGACACACCCTCCGGCCAATCGCCGCCGCGCAGGCCTTCGTGCGCGCCGCCTTTCTTGAAATCGCTGAAGACATGGATGCGAACCGGCACTCCCTCCGCCACCTCCCCTGCCATCGCCACGGCGGCGGTCCAGGCCGCCTCCGGCTTCGCCGCGTGCCAGCCGGGCTTGATGCCATCCACCATGGCGCGGGCGTGGGACTTCCGGTCACCGCGCACGACGTCCTTCGACGCGGCGGGGGCGAGCAACGGCTGCAGCTTCTCCGCATAGGCCGCCACCGCGATCCAGTCATCCTCCGGCAGTGAGTCGATCAACTTCTCCGCCTGCGCCAGCGCACCGTCCAACGGCTGGCCGCGCATGCTCGCGCTGGTGTCGATGAGCAGGAAATTCATCACCGTGTCCCCGCCGGATGCAGCCGCCTTTTCCTTCTGCCGGAAGAATGGCCGGGAGAAGGCGATGACCAGCAGGGCGAGGCCGAGGCAGCGCAGCAGGAGCAAAAGGATGTCCTGGAGCTTCGAGCTGCGCCGCGTGACCGGCGGCGTGGCATCCAGGAACATGAGGGATGAGAAGACGACCTTCTTCTTCGGCCTGTTCTTCCGCAGGTGCAGCAGGACCGGCAGCGCGAGCGCCGCCAGACCAGCCAGGAACCATGGTGCGAGAAAGGCCATCTTTGATGTGATCTATTTCAGGTGGTTCGGTTTTATTACCACTGATTGCACTGATTTACTGATTGATGGGATGAGAGGGCCACCTTCTTCAACAATCAGTAAATCAGTGAAATCAGTGGTTCATTTTCCCTCACCCATTCGTGTTCATTTGCGTTCATTCGCGGTTTGAAAATTGTACAATATTTCTAGTTCCCCCGCGTGCGTTGGACCTGCGGGCCGAGGCCCTGGCGGTCGGAGAGGTAGGCGTGGAGGGCGGTTTCCAGCGGCTGGTCGATGGGCAGCAGATGGTGGATGATGCCCAGGGTGGAGCAGAGTTGTTTAAGGCCGTCCTGGTGGGCGTTGAACTTTTTCAGGTATCCGTCGCGGATGGAGGCGGGGTCCGTCATCTGGGAACGCCCGGATTCCATGTCCTCGAAGTCCGCGGACTCGCCGAAGGTGAAGTGGATCTCCGTGGGGTCCAGCGTCTGGAAAAGGGTGATGTCATGGCCGCAGGCGGCCAACGCGGAGAGGGGCGTCCTCAGGTCCTCCAGCGGCGTGAGGAAGTCGGAGATCAGGAGGATGACGCCGCGCGCGCGGCCACGGCCGAGGATGGTGGCGATGGGGGCCTTCAGCGCGGCCACCTTTCCCAGCGCCTCCCGGCCCAGCGCGGCCAGGATGGCGTGCAGGTGGCCGGAACGGTGGCGGGGCGGAAGGTAGTCCCGCACGCCCTCGTCAAAGGTGACCAGCCCGGTTTCATCCCCCTGCTGGTGGAGAAAGACGGCCAGCGTCGCCGCCAAGGTGCGGGCGTAGTCCAGCTTCGTATAGCTACTGGATCCATAGTTCATGGACCGGCTGAGGTCCAGCAGCACGTGGGAGCGCAGGTTCGTCTCCTCCCTGTACTTGCGGATGAAATAACGGTCGCGGCGGGCGAGCACCTTCCAGTCCAGGTAGCGGATGTCATCCCCCGGCACGTAGGAACGGTATTCCGCGAACTCCGTGGAATAGCCGTGCCGCGCGCTGCGGTGCAGCCCTTTCCAGAATCCCTCCACCACCGCACGCGCCCGCAGTTCCAGGTCACGCACACGCATGAGCGCGGCGGGATCCGCGAAAACGGACGGTCTGGGGGTGGCGGCCATGGATCAGGGTGAGGGCACGTGTTTCAGCAGGCGGTCCACGATGACGTCCGGCGTGATGCCCTCCGCCTCCGCGCGGAAGTTCACCAGCACCCGGTGGCGCAGCACGGCATGGGCCAGCGCGCGGATGTCATCCGGCGTGACATGGGAGCGCCCGGCCAGCAGCGTGCGCGCCTTTGCCCCCAGCACCAGGCACTGGGCGGCGCGCAGGCCCGCGCCCCAGTTCACCCACTCGTTCACGAAGTCCGGCGTGCCCTGGCGGTTCGGGCGGGACGCGCCCACCAGCCGCACCGCGTAGCGCGCCGTCTCCTCCGCGATGGGCGTGCGCCGCACCACCTCCTGGAACGCCAGCAGATCCTCTCCGGTGAACAGCGCCTCGATCGGCTCCGGGCGGGTGGACGTGGTCTGCGTGACGACCGCCACCTCGTCATCCTCGCTGAGGTAGTCGATGCGGATGTCAAACATGAAGCGGTCGAGCTGCGCCTCCGGCAGCGGATAGGTGCCCTCCATCTCCACGGGGTTCTTGGTCGCCAGCACGAAGAACGGCTCCGCCAGGGAGTAGCGCACGCCCGCGGCGGTCACCTGGTGTTCCTGCATGGCCTCCAGCAGCGCGGCCTGCGTCTTCGGCGGCGTGCGGTTGATTTCATCCGCCAGGATGAGGTTGGCGAACAGCGGGCCTTTCACGAACTCCAGCCGCCGCCCGCCGTCCGGAGACTCCGCCAGGATCTCCGTGCCGGTGATGTCCGCCGGCATGAGGTCCGGCGTAAACTGGATGCGGTGGAAGGAAAGATGGAACAGCCGCGCGGTGGACTGGATGAGCAGCGTCTTCGCCAGACCCGGCGCGCCGGTGATGAGCGCGTGGCCACCGGACAGCAGGGCGATGAGCAGTTGCTCGATGACATCGTCCTGGCCGCGGATGACTTTCGCCAGCTCGCGCCTGATCCTCTCCCTCCCCTCCGCGATGCGGCGGACGATGTTCTCTTCGGTATCCGGGTGGTGTGGCTCGCTCATGATTCGTTTCAGTGGGTCATGGAGTACACGACGATGTTGATGCCCATGGGGTAGGCTTTCTTCTCGCTGAACTCTTTGAAGTAAAAATGGTTCTCCCCCTCCCGCTCCCAGCCGTCGCCGAGGTCCGTGTTGCCGCAGATCATGACCATCATCCGGCCCTTGTCATCGAACACGCCGCGGTAGCGCACATCCCTGCCGCCTTTCTCATACATCTCCCCGGACATGGCGTAGCCGATGGAGGGGACCTGGGGCTTTTCCTTGATGGGGAAGACGATGTTGAACACCGGGTGGTCCAGCTCCAGTTCCCTGATGGGGCGGTCCGGGAAGATCATCCGGATCTGCTCCTCCACGTTCGCCATCTCCTCCTCCCCCCAGAAGTCATCCAGCATCATGAAGCCGCCGTTGAGCAGGTGCTCCCGCAGCGCCTGTGCCTCCCGCGGGGTGAACTGCATGTGCCCGGGCTCCACCAGGTAGAGGAACGGGTGCTCCTTCAGCGTGGGGTCCATGGTGTCCACGATGAGCGGGTCCGGGTTCACCTTGATGGAGGTCATCTGCTGGAGCCGGAAGGAAAAGTTCAGGTCGCTGTCCGGGTAGTCCGTCGCCCACATGGGATGGTACTCCGGGCGCAGCCGGACGAAGCGGAAGGTATCCTCCGGGAAGCGCGGGTCGTTCGTCCACTTCTCCACCCCGCGGCGGTCCTCCGGCGTCATGCCGGGCTGGGCGGGTGCCGGGAAAGCCAGGGCCACGGAAATAAGGAGGATGCGGGAGGTCATGGCCGTTCAGGGAATCGAGACGAGAAGTTCCAGCGCACTACGGAAACGGGGGTTGTCCTCCAGCGCTTTCAAAACATGGCGGCGCGCCGCCTCCGGATCGGTTTCCAACAGATCCGCCGCCAAGTCATAGTGCAGCCGTCCGACGTCCAGCGGTTCCAGCGCGATGAGCGAGGCGAGCGCTTTCCTGGATTGCCCGCCGGGAGAGGTAGCGGAAATCAGGCGGTAGGCACCCTCGCTGAAAGGATTGATCGCCAGCAGGGAGTGCGCGCGTTCCAGGCGTTCCTCCGGACCCACGGGGCCGGCCAGCTCCACCAGACGGGAGGCTGCCTCCGCGGCGTTCGCGTCCAATTCCAGCAGCTTCCGCAGGGCAGCGGTCTCCCCCTCCACATCCCCCAGGTTCCGGCAGGCCGTGGCCAGCATGGCATAAGGATTGGTCCCCTCATGGTTCTCCGGCTCGACGGAAATGATCATCTCCAGTTGTTTCCGCGCTTCCTCCCACTTCCCATCGCCGGAGAGCTTCGTCGCCAGCAACATCCAGGCCGCGTAGCGGTACGGATTCGTGGCCATCCATCCCTCCGGGTCCTGCCGGTAGACGCGGAACTCGTCATCCGTCAGCGGCGACCAGTCCATCTTGCCGCCATACTCCTTCGCCTGACCGATGAGCCGGGGCAGGAAGGATGCCTCGATCTTGTCCAGCGGGTCCATATGTTCGGCAAAGGCGTCCGCCACCGTCCTGCCGGTGGAGATGGCCGCCAGCACGGCGCGCATTTTCTCCATGCCGTATTCCCGGTAGAGATACTCCACCACCAGGGAGCTCTGGAAGTAGGCGTGCATGATGTCCTTTCCGCCGAAGGCGGCGTCCAGGTCCGCGATCTTCGGGGGATCCCCGGAGAGGATGTGGTCGCGGTATTCCGTGTTCATCCACATCCCCCAGCCGGGGTTCTCCAGCCGTTCCTCATGCACGCTGATGCCCTCCGTGAGCCAGCGCGGGATGCGGTGGCGGGTGGCCTCCAGGGTGATGGTGTGCGCCATCTCATGCCACAGGATGGCCTCCCAGTTATTCCGCCCCAGCCGCCCGCGCGGGCTGGTCATGGTGATGAGCGGGCCGAAGCACACGCCCAGGAACGCCTCCCCGCCCGGCAGGCCGAAGGTGCGGATGGCGAAGTCCTCCTGCCGCGGCAGCATCTCCACCATGACCGGCTGGGAAAGGGTGACGCCGAATTTTTCGCACAGCGTCGTTTTCGCCCGCACCGCCAGGTCCAGCGCCCGCTGACCGAAGACGGCGGCATCCTCCGGCGACAGCCGCACCTGCACGCCATCCCGCTCCAGGATGGGGAAGCCCTTCAGACGGTCGCGCAGGGTGATGAGATTGAAGGCGGCCACATGATACGGGTCCGAGCGGTGGACCTCCCCGATGAGATCCCAGCCCTCGTCGATGCGGCCGAAGCGCAGCAGGTTCGATCCCAGCTCGAAGGCAATGGAGGTGGAGCCGGGGTCTTTCGCCCGCGCCTCTTCCAGAAACCGGATGCCTTCCTCGAACCGGTAGTGCCGGGCCAGGCAGGCACCGATGATCTCCGGCACCCGGGGATTTTCCGACCAGTCGGCCTGCGCACGCAGCATCCTCTGCGCGGCCTCCTCCGCGCGGTCCTGCACGAAGGCGATCCCCGCCATGGCCGCCCACGCCTCCGCATGCTGCGGGTTCACGGCGAAGACTTTCTCCAGCACCTTCTCCGCTTCCGGGAATTTCTTGCCATCGCTGAGGTTCTTTCCCTTGAACAGGAGGGCGGCGACCAGCGCGGGGTTCGCCTTCAGCGCCAGATCGTCATAGCCGGCCACGCCGTTCTCCGGGTCCCGCTGATCCCGCGGCAGTTCCGCGCCCGCCTCTGCCATGCCGAGCAGCAGATCCGCGTCCCCGGGATGGCGTTTCAGCCCCTCACGGAAATTCTCCGCCGCCAGTTCCCGGTCGTGGTTGGCCAGCGCCAGCCGCCCGATCGCCAGGTACGGCAGCCGGTTCTGCGGATCCGCCTGCTTCGCCGGCTGGAACCACTTCTGCAGCACCTCCTTTGGGTCGCGCCCGTCCAGCAACATGAGCCGTCCGTAGGCGATGCGGCTGGCGGCATCCGCCGGTGGGTTCTCCTCCAGCGTGCGCTGCACCACCTCCCGCGCGCCGTCCCGCTCCCCCATCGCGTTGAGCGCGCGGACGATCTCCCAGCAAAGCTGCGGATCCCCCGCCGCCCGGCGATACAGCCCCCGCGCCCGCATCAGGGCGTCGTCGTTCCGGCCCATTTCCAGCAGCGCCCGCATTTCCAGCGTCCCCAGCCGCAGCCGGTTCTGCCGGTCGCCGTAGTTTTCGGAAGTCCTCTGCACCGCCGCGGCATACTCCCCTTTCAGGATCAGCCCCTCCACCTCATCCACCACCGGGTTTCCCTGGCCATGGACCAATGAAAGCGAAAGGACCGTGACGGAAATCATCCGCCGCCAGAGCCACACATCATGTTCCGACCCACGCACCTACCGCACATACCACTCCCCGGACCGGAGGGAAAGGAATCGTCGCCGGATGCGGAAAAAAAGTGGGGGGCTTGGGACCGCGGAATTCATTCCGTCCCGGAGAATCCAGCCCGCGAAGCCAAGCGGAATGAATTCCGCGGTCCCAGCAGACCATTTCCGCCCCCTCCGCCAAAATGGGGTGCCCCGGGAGCCTGCCTCCCATTTCTCTTGCCTCCGTCCGGGCCACACTCCACAAAAGCGCCCCGCCCGTTCCGGACGCTGCGCACATCCCTTGTTGCCCGGCAGATGGGGCCGGGTGCAACCCCAACCGCGCGTTCCATGGAAAGCCTCTCATCCCGCATTGCGAAAGTTTCGCCATCCCTCACCCTCGCCGTCACGGCCCAGACCAAGGCATTGATTGCCAAGGGCGAAGAAGTCTACGCCCTCGCCGGTGGCGAGCCGGACGTTGACACCCCGGAATTCATCAAGGCAGCCGCCATCGAGGCACTGCAAGGCGGCAAGACCAAGTACACCCCCGCCGGTGGCATCCCGGAGCTGCGTGAAGCCCTCTCCGAGAAGCTTCTCAAGGACAACAACCTGACCTACGCGGCCAACCAGATCTGCGTGACCTCCGGCGCGAAGATGGCCTGCTACAACGCCATCCTCGCCGTGATCGAGGAAGGTGACGAAGTCATCATCCCCACCCCCTACTGGGTTTCCTACCCGGAAATGGTGAAGCTGGCCGGTGGTATCCCCGTGCTGGTGGAGACCAAGGAATCGACCGGGTGGAAGATGACCCCGGAGCAGTTCGAGGAAGCGATGACCCCCGCCACCAAGATGGTCATCCTCAACTCCCCCGGCAACCCGACCGGCGCCGTCTATACGGAGGAGGAACTCCGCGAGATCGGTGAGATCGCTCTCGGTGAGGACATCATCATCCTTTCCGACGAGATCTACGAAAAGCTGGTCTATGGCGAGGCGAAGCACGTCTCCATCGCCTCCCTCAGCGACGAACTTTACAACCTGACGATCACCGTAAACGGCTTCTCCAAGGCCTACTCGATGACCGGCTGGCGCCTGGGCTACACCGCCGCTCCGAAGCACCTGGCGGACGCGATCGACAAGATCCAGAACCACACCGTCTCCAACGCCTGCACCTTCGCCCAATACGGCGCGGTGGCCGCGCTGAAGGGCGACCAGAGCTTCATCGAAGACCTGCGCGGCGAATACGACGTCCGCCGCCAGTTCGTCCTCAGCCGCCTGAAGTCGATCCCGAACATCCGCGTCGTCGAGCCTCAGGGTGCGTTCTACTTCTTCGTCTATACCGGCAACACCGGCCTGAAGTCGATGAACCTGTGCGACAAGCTGCTCTCCCGCTACAAGGTGGCCGCCATCCCGGGCATCGCCTTCGGTTATGACGAGGGCATCCGCATCAGCTACTGCACGACGCTGGACGTCCTCAACGAGGGCCTCACCCGCTTCGAGCAGTTCTGCCGCGAGCATTGATCCCGCATCCTTCCCTGAAAGCCGCCTCCGGTCCGTCCGGTGGCGGCTTTTTTCTTACCACGGCAGCGAGAACGTCTTCACCCGGCTCATGAATTTCATGGCCTCGATGACGCCTTCCTTGATGCCGAGGCCGCTGTCCTTCACGCCACCGAAGGGGGAAAGCTCCAGCCGATAGCCGGGGATCTCGTTCACGTTGACGGTGCCCACCTGCAGTTCCTTCACCGCACGGATGGCGGAGTCCATGGAGGAGGTGACGATGGAGCTGGAAAGGCCATACGGCGAGGCGTTCGCCAGGGCCAGCGCGTCATCGAGATCCCGGACGGAGAAGATGGGGGCGACGGGGCCGAAGCATTCGTTCCCCGCCAGCCATGAGCCACGGGACATCCCGCCGAGGATGGTCGGCTCCATCCGCGCGCCCGTCCGGTCGCCGCCGAGCAGGACTTCCGCGCCATGGGAGACGGCATCGTCCACCGCCCTGCGGATGGAGATCGCCGCCGCTTCATCGATGACCGTGCCCACCACCGTCGCCTCGTCCTCCGGATCTCCGCAGACGTAGGTTTGCGCCAGCTTCACGAACCGGCGGGTGAAATCCTCCAGCACGCTCTCTTGCACCAGCAGCCGCCGGACTGCGGTGCAACGCTGGCCGCTGTTGCGGAAACTCCCCTCGCAGGCCAGCTTCGCCGCCAGGTCGAGGTCCGCGTCTTCCAAGACGATCATCGGCGAATGCCCGCCCAGTTCCAGGCAGAGTTTCTTGTAGCCCGCCGTGGCGGCGATCTCCTTGCCGATGGCCGCGCTGCCGGTGAAGCTGACCAGTTCCACCCGCTCGTCACGGATCAGCGGGCGCGTCACTTCCTCCAGCGAGCCATGCACCACGCTGAGCATCCAGCCGGGCAGGCCCGCGTCATACAGCAAGCCCGCGAACAGGGTGGCGGTGAGCGGGGTTTTCTCCGACGGCTTCAGGACCAGCGGTGCGCCCGCCGCGATGGCCGGAGCGATCTTGTGCGCCACCTGATTGAGCGGATGGTTGAAAGGGGTGATGGCGGCGACGAGATCCACCGGCTCCCGCAGCGTGAAAATTTTCCGCGCCTTTCCGCCGGGGGAGATGTCACAGGAAAAGGTCTGCCCGTCATCGCGCAGGGCCTCCATCGCGGAGAAGGCCAGCACATCGCAGGCGCGGCCCACCTCGTAGCGCGTCTCCCGCAGGCACAGCCCGGCCTCATGGGTGATGAGGCGGGCGAACTCCTCCCGCCGCGAGTCCAGCGCGGCGCGGGCGCGATTGAGTACCTCCGAGCGTTCGTAGCGGGTCAGCGGAGTGTGGCGCGCGGTATGGACGGCGATGGCTCCATCGAGCTGCGCCCGGGTGATGCGGGATGCCCCGCCGACGGGATCGCCGTTCCATGGGTTCGTCACCTCCTGCACATCGGTGCTGTGGACGGCGATGCCAGCGAGATAGGATGGAAGGCTGAGGTACATGATGGTAAAAACGGATCAGGGTTTCACGGACACGCGCAGCCACTCCCGGCGGCGGGTCATTGCGAAGGCTTCATCGAGCGAGGAAAGGGGCAGCGGCGGGCTGACGAGTTTCCCGAAGGGCAGTGCGTCCTTTGTCTCCTCCAGGAAAGCCAGCGCCTGCGCCAGATGGCGGGGCTGGTAGTTGTGGACGCCGCGCACGGTGAGGCATTTCCTCACGATGGCCTCCCCGGTTAGGTCGAGCCGGGTTTCCGGATGGACCATGCCCGCCCATACATACCTGCCGCCGGGGCGCAGCACGGAGATGCCCTGCGGCACGGCGGCGGATGAACCGGCCACCTCCACCACCAGGTCGAGGTTCCCCGGCACGGTCCGCTCCACATCACCGGCCAACACGGGGATGCCGCCGAACTCCTCCACCAGTGCGAGCCGCCGCGGCTCCATGTCCGCGCAATACACCGTGGACACCCCCTGATGGCGCAGCCACGCGCAGGCATATAGGCCGAGCAAGCCGCTGCCCTGGACCAAGGCGGCATCGCACGGCGTCGGCAGTTCCGCGAGCGCGTTGGCAATGGTGGCGAGCGCGCAGTTCGCCGGGGCCACCAGTCCGTCCGCAAGTGTATCCGGCACGGGCAGGATGGTGGTGCCGGGACGGAGGAGGATGTGGCTGGCGTAGCAACCGTTCAGACCGGTGCCGTCGTCCATCGGCGCATGGCCGTATTTGAAAAGGGATCCGCACTTCTGCGGCAGGCTCCAGCTCGTGCACGGCGCGCAGCAGCCGCAACTGTCCGCCAGACTCCAGGTCACGCGCTGGCCCTCACAGATGTCCCCCCTCGCGCTGGCCTGCACCACGCCGACGGCCTCATGGCCCAGGACGCACGGCACCGGCCCGTGGCGGCGGCCGTCCACCGTGTGCAGGTCCGACCCGCAGATGGTGGCGAGGGTGATGCGCACCAGCACCTCCCCTGCGGCCAACGTTTCCGGCAACGGCACCTCCGCCATCCCGAATGGCAGGGAAGGCCCGCGAAACAGTTGGACGGCGGCGGTTTTTCGATCTGTGGAAGTCATCATCGGGAAAGTCGTCGGTCTAGCGGCGGATGCCGGAGGCGAGCAGGGCGCTGAGCACGGCGGCGGCGGCCACCAGCGGGAAGATGAGCGCGGTGTTCTCCACGCCGGGCGTGGCGCTCCATGGGTTCTTCTCCACCATCCAGCCGATGAACGGCTCCGCGAGTCCCGCCATGGCGTAGGCGAAGCAGTTCATCACCCCGACGGCGGTGCCGGAGCGGGCGCGGCCCAGCAGGTCCGGAGCCAGCGCCCAGAACGCGGCCTGCGGACCGTAGGCGAAAAAGCCGCAGAGAAAGAGAACCGGCAGCCCCAGCCAGTGGCCCTGCGGCAGCAGATACATGCCCATGGCGGACACCGCCGCCAGCGTCATGAAGGCCATAATGATGCCGGAGCGGCGGGAGTTGCAGAACCGGTCGGAGATCCAGCCGGTGGTCACCGCACCCAGCGCCATGCCCACCGGCAGCGCGATGCTGATCCATTTGCCCGCAGGGTTGCTCCTGAAGTTGTCGCCCAGGAAATGCACCGGCACCCAGATGAGCAGCCCGTAGCGCACGGAGTTCTGGAAGCCGATGGCCAGCCCGGCGAGCAGCAGCCGCCCGTTCGTCAGCGCGGCCTTGTAGCGGCTCCACGATGTTTCCTCCTCCGGCTGCACCTTGTCGTCGTTCGGCTCGTCATGGAAATCGACAAAACCCGCCTTTGACGGACGGTCCCGCGCCACCAGCCAGACCACGATCCCGCCCAGCAGCATGAGCATCACCGGCAGCCGGAAGATCCACCGCCAGTTCAGATGCAACACGTCCAGGATCACCAGCGAGGTGACGTAAGACAGGACCGAGGAAAGCCCCGCCGCCAGCAGGTAGAAGCCGAAAGCTTTCCCCCGCTCGTGCTTGCCGAACCAGTTCGCCACCAGCCGGCTCCCCGGCGCCCAGCCCATGCTTTGCGCCAGGCCGTTGGCGCTCCACGCGACCAACAACGAGCGGAAGCCGGTGCCCAGACTGGTCATCCAGTTGAGCGCGACGGAAAGCACCGCACCCAGGGTCATCATCCGCCGTCCGCCGAAGCGGTCGCCCAGGTTGCCATTGATCGCCTGCCCCAGCGCGTAGGCCCACAGCATGGCCGCGCTGACCCAGCCGAGCGTGTGCTTGTCCAGCCCCAGCTCCGCCTGGATGCCCGGGATGGCGAAGCCGAAGGTCTGCCTGCCGGTGTAGTAGAACAGGTAGCAGAACATCACCGCGCCCAGCACGCGCCTCTGCGCGGACCGGAACGAGGGATCTTCCTGGGAGACAGGGGCCATGGATCAGCGGGTGCCGTTGATGGTGAAGTCGAAGATGTCGAAGTTCCTCGGGTCCCCTGCGGCCAGCGCGGCGTGCTCCGGGGAAAGCGGGCGGCTGAAGATCAGCGGCACCATTTCCTCATAGCGCCCGCCGTGGCTGCGCAGCCCGCCTTCCAGCGCGCTGAGATCATGGTGCTCCGGCGTCCGGCCCAGCACCACATCCCGTCCGGAGGCGACCACCAGATCACCCATCCTGTCGGATGGCAGTTCCATCAGGCGGGCGGCGGTCTCACGGTCGTGGCACTCCGTCACGCCCTGCTTCGCCCGGATCCACGACTGGACCTCCGCGATGGAAAGATGCTCCGGCACATGCACCTGCGCGAAGGAACCCAGCGCGCCATGGTGGACCACGTACGGATCGGTGATCGGCAGGATGACCCGGAAGCCATCGCCGAATTCCTCCACCAGCTCGGTCTCCAGATAGATCACGTTCGGCGTGCCGTCCGCCTTCTGCTTCGCGTTCATGCCGTGGTCCGCGGTGAAGCCGATGACCGCGCCCAGCTCCAGCAGACGGCCCAGCTCCGCATCGATCTGCGCGTGGAAGTCCAGGATCTCCTCTGCCTCCGGAGCGTATTTGTGCTGCATGAAGTCCGTCGTGGAGAGGTAGAGGAAGTCCGCCATCCCGCGCTCCAGCAGGGCCACGCCCGCCTTGAAAACATAGACGCTGGCGTCACCGCTGTAGATCTCCGGCTTTGGCCCGACGATGTCCGTCACATTCCCGATGCCGTGCGTTTCCTCCACCGCGTCCGCCGCCTTTTCCGAGGAGAAGGCGATGCCGCCCTCCGTGATGAGGCCGGCGGCGAAGATGTCGCGCAGCTTTTCCTTCGCCGTGACCACCGCGACCTTCCGCCCAGTCTTCGCGGCGGCGGGAAAGAGCGTCTCCACCCGGACGAAGCGGGAAGAGTTCATCATCACCTCCTCACCACTATGGGTATCGTAGAAAAAATTCCCGCCGATGCCGTGGACGGACGGAGGCCTGCCGGTGACGATGCTGGTGTTGTTCACGTTCGTGAAGGTCGGCATCGCCGCGCGGGCTAGCCCCCGCCAGCCGGAGAGGATCATGCGGGAAAGGTTCGGCATCCGTCCGCGGAGGAGGGCGGCGTCCAGGTATTCGTTCGCGCAGCCGTCCAGGCAGATGACCACGATGGGGGCCGCCGGTGGTTGGTAGGTGCGGCCGTTGACGGTGAAAGGAGTGGTGGAGTGCATGGCGGGCTCAGGCTGGGGTGAGTTCATCGAGGGTGAGGTTGTAGGTGAAGACGCGCTCGCCGCGGCGGTTCACCAGTTCCGCGCGGAGGGCGGCGGGCGCGACGGTGGAGTCCACCTCCACCAGCAGGAAAACATGCGGCTCCACTGCGCTGCGGACCAAGTCCGGGTGGTAGATGTTCAGCGACGGGATGACCTTGTGGTGGATGGGAGAGGCGATGAACTGCACCATCCGGTAGCCGGCGGTTTTCTCCGTCCCCTTGTAGCGCAGCACGCGGCTGGCGTGGATGTCGCCGCCCATCAGCACCACGCCGGAGATGCGGTGTTCCGCGATCCATGCCTCCAGCGCCTGCCGTTCATGGACGTAGGTGCCCCAGTCGTCACTCTCCCGGTTGTCCTTGTCATCCCAGATCATCCCGCAGGCCAGGAACTTGAAGGGAGCGGTGGAGTCCTTCAGTCCCTGCTTCAGCCACTCCCACTGCTTCGCGCCGAGCAGCGACGGCTTGGCCGGATCCACCGGCGACGGTTCCGTGCGGGAGAACCACCGCGCATCGAGCAAGAACACCTCCACCGGCCCGTAGCGGAAGGAAGTGTAGATTCCTTGGTCCCCGTGGCCGCAGGTCCACTGCGGACGGTGGCGGCAGTAGGCGGTGCGGCTGTTCTCCTTGCCCGTCACGCGGCCGTCGGAGTCATTCGCGGCGAAGTCATGATCGTCCCAGGTCCACCAGCACGGGGTGCCTTTCAGCAGCGACTGGTATTCCTCCACCGCGGCGAATTCCGCATGCCGCCGCATCTGCACGTCCAGCTTCGTGCTGTCGATGTAGGGCGTGTCCCCCAGAAGCATGACGGCATCCACTTTCTCTGTAGCGATGCGCGTCCAGACATCGCGGCTCCCGGCATCCTCCCGGGCGCAGGAACTGATGGCAAAGCGGACCTTCGCCGGCTTTTCCGGAGATTGTGGGGTGGTGAAAAATTGGCCCTCATCCTCCCTCACAGGTTTCCCGTTCGACAATATCTGGTAACGATAGCGGGTCCCGGCCCTGAGGCCCTCAACCTTCCAGTGGAGGCAGAAATCCATGGCCTCAGTGGCGGTCTGTTCCACCCTCACCGGATCACCACCGGACTCCGGGCTCAGTTCCAAGATATAATTTCCGGGCTGGCGGACGCGCATCCAGATCACGCAGCGATCCGCCTCCGTGTGGCCGACAATCGGCCCCAGATTGGCATTCGGAGCCTCGTCAGGACTTTCCGCCGCCCTGACGGAAGCCGCGGCGGCGCAAGTGATGGCGGCTGCCACGAACTTCCGGCGGCTGACGGCGGACGGCGAGGAGGAATCGGGCGCTTGCGGGTTCATTGATGCCAGAGAGAAGCAGACCAGAACCCCATGAAAAGTTTCTTTTAAGAAACTTTCCCGACACATTGAATGGCAGGGACGCCATTCCATGGCGTCAGGTGGGGAAGACCCACCCATACCGACCGATGCCATATCTATCCGACGCCCATCCGGAAGAAAGGCACCACCTTACGGGCGGATCTTTTCCTCCGGACCGCCCGGAGGTCGGTCCCTGCCTTTCATCCCTCCCCTATCTCCTCACCCGCCCGCCGAAGCACATCACGCTCACGACCCGGGCATCCTTCGTGGTGTCATTGTAGAGACGGTGGTTCGCCTCTGCATCGAAGTAGATGCTGTCCCCTTCCTTCAAGGCGATGATCTCATCCCCGAAGAGGAATTTCACCTCGCCCTCCAGCACCATGAGGAACTCCTCGCCCTCATGCTGCAGCGCCTCCTGCCTGCCGCCCATCGCGGGGACGCGGATCTCGAACGGCTCCATCGCGCGGTCCGCGCCGCGGGCGACGAGGGACTCATAGTAGTTGTTGAGCCGCGGGTCGTCCGTCTGCGCGCGGTTGCGCTCGATGACCTGCCTCTCCCCGCGCCGCACGACACTGATGGACGGCTTTTCATCCAAGCCATCCAGCAGGTCGGAAAGTTTCAGGCCCAGCGCCTCGGTCAGCTTGGAGAGGGTGACCAGCGTCGGGGTGACGCGGAAGTTCTCCACCTTGGACAGCAGGCCCTTGGCCAGTCCGGACCGCTCCGACACTTCATCCAGCGTGAGTCCGCGCTGGAGGCGGGCGTCCTTGAGGCGTTGGGCGAGTTCGACCAGGTTCACGGTATTTCTTGCGTTGGTTTCTGTCAGCGCGCCGCAGCGTAGATCGCCGGGTGCGGCTTTGGAAACAACATCCGGGTGTCCGTGACGAAACTGGCGCAGCCCGCCGCGGCGTTCCGTTTTCCGGCAAGCTGTGCCGCTTTCCCGTGGAACGGGACGATTGCCATGGCCGAACCTCCCCGGATCAGGCCAGAAAGGATCACCGTTGGAAAATCACGTGGTTTTTCCAACCGCCCCGGCGATGTGAAAGCACCCGGCCTCCCTTCCGTAGGTATCGCCCGGATTTTCCAAACCCGAATTCCAAACCCCAGACAAGACCGACCCATGCGCAACTTCATACCTGCCTTCACCCTTTCGGGCCTCCTGCTCGCCAGCACCGGCTTCGGCGCGGAGCCGGAGAAATACGACCTCGTCATCTACGGCGGATCCAGCGCGGCGGTGGCGGCGGCGGTGCAGGCGAAGAAGATGGGCCGCAGTGTGGTCGTGATCGAGCCGTCCGACCGGATCGGAGGGCTGACCACCGGCGGCCTCGGCCAGACGGACATCGGCAACAAGCACGTCATCGGCGGCATTTCCCGGGATTTCTACCGCGCTGTCCGCACCTGGTATCTGAAGCCGGAAGCATGGAAGTGGGAGCAAAAGCCGGAGGGCGGTGCCTTCCGCGGCACCGGCCAGAGCCAAACCGCGGCGGAGGAGGACACGCTGTGGACCTTCGAGCCATCGACCGCGCTCGCCATCTACCATGACTGGGTGAAGCAGCATGACATCAAGATCATCTACGGCGAGCGGCTGAACCGGAAGGGCGAGACAAAGAGCAAGGACAACGGCTCCGGCTACTGGACCGCCGCGCCCGGCACGGTGGCGGAGGGCGTGGTGAAGGACGGCAACCGCATCACCGAGATCGTGATGGAGTCCGGCAAGCGTTTCGCCGGGAAGTTCTTCATGGACGCCACCTATGAAGGCGACCTCATGGCCTCCGGCGGCGTCGCCTATACCGTCGGCCGCGAGGGCTTCGATGTTTACCAGGAAACACTCAATGGCGTGCAGACGAAGCGGGCGAAACACCACCAACTCGCTGACGGCGTGGATCCCTACGTGAAGCCGGGCGATCCTTCCAGCGGCCTGCTGCCGTGGGTGGACACCACCGGCCCGCAGGCGGAAGGCGCGAGCGACCACCGCATGCAGGCGTTCTGCTTCCGCATGTGCCTGACGGATGTGAAGGAAAACCAGATCCCCTTCCACAAGCCGGAGGGCTATGACGAGCAGTGGTACGAGCTGCTTTTCCGCCACTTCGAGAAAGGCGGCGGCGAGGGACGTTTCCCATGGATCAACTCCCTGATGCCGAACCGCAAGACGGACACGAACAACCGCGACGGCTTCTCCACCGACTTCATCGGCCAGAACTACGAGTGGCCGGAAGGTTCCTTTGACAAGCGCAAGGAGATCCGCGCGAAGCACCTGCTCTATCAGCAAGGCGTGATGTGGAGCCTGGCGAACCACCCGCGCGTGCCGGAGCGCGTGCGGGCGGAGGTTTCCAAGTGGGGCATGACGAAGGACGAGTTCACCGATGGCGCAGGCTGGCAGGGACAGATCTACGTCCGGGAAGGCCGCCGCATGATCTCAGACCTGGTGATGCTGCAGCAGCACTGCCAGCAGGAACGCCCGGTGGAGGACTCCGTGGGCATGGGTGCCTACACCATGGACTCCCACCATGTCCGTCGTCACATCGACGAGAACGGACAGGTGAAGAACGAGGGCGACGTCCAGGTGGGCGGCTTCCCTCCCTACCCCATCAGCTACCGCAGCATCATCCCGCGTGAGCAGGAGTGCGCGAACCTGGTGGTCCCCATCGCCCTCAGTTCCTCCCACATGGCCTTCGGCAGCATCCGCATGGAACCGGTGTTCATGATCCTGGGCCAGAGCGGCGCCACCGCCGTCAGCCACGCCATCGACGCCGGCACCACCCTGCAGAAGGTGGACTATGCGAAGCTGCGCGAGCGCCTGCTGGCGGACGGACAGGTCCTCAACTACACCGCCCCGCCGAAGGACCGCACCAAGCTGAAGGACATCAAATCATTCAAAGGCACCATCGTGGATGACATGGCCGCGAAGATGACCGGCGACTGGGCCCCGTCAGTGCTCCTCGCCGGTGTGGGCGAAGGCACCCACCACGACCACGCCGCGGGCAATGGCAAGGCATCCGCGAAATTCACCGCCAAGCTGCCGAAGGCCGGCACCTATGATGTGCAGGTCGCCTATGTGGCGAACGGCAACCGCGCGGACAACGTGCCGGTGACCATCGCCGCCAAGGACGGTGAGAAGCAAGCCACGCTCAACCAGAAGAAGGCACCCGCCATTGACGGCAGCTTCACCTCCGTCGGCCGCTTCGAGTTCGACGGCGAAGGCAGCGTCACCATCACCAACAAGGACACCAACGGCCACGTCGTCATCGACGCCGTCCGCTGGATGCCGGTGGAGTGATCCACCGCACGGGTTCAGCAGGCTCCCACCTCGATGCGGGATGCCTGCAGGCCCTCGATGACCACTGATGATCCGGCGGCCACCGTGAAACGGTCGCCGGATTTCAGCACCACATCCCCCTCGCCGCTCCTGCCGCTGGTGATCCAGACGGTGCCCTCACTGCAGCTCACCAGTAGCCGCCGCACGGGGGAGAGCCGCACGGTTTCCCGTTCGGAAAGCTCCCGCGACAGGCGGACACTCCCCGCCCGTGCGCCGAAGCAGGCACAGGAAAGGCGGCGGAGAAACGGAAGCGGAGGCAGCACCAGTTGCATGTCCGCATCCTACCCGGTCCCGCCGGAATGGTAATCCACACGCCCTCTGGTTTCCGACCTGCACAGATTTTCACTTTTTAAAAACTGTACAGGCACAATCTACCGTTCCCTGTATATTGTCCAGGTCGGCGCGGTCCGGCACACTCACGGACATGGCCCAGGAACTCGCAACCCCGCTCTACCAGCAGATCGCCGAACGCATGGAATCCATGATCGAGGCCGGTTCCCTGCGTGCCGGGGACCGCATCCCCTCCGTACGCCAGCTCAGCGTCCAGCACCATGTCAGCGTGCCGACCGTCATGCAGGCCTACACCTTGCTGGAGAACCGCAGCCTCATCGAAGCCCGGCCGAAGTCGGGCTTCTACGTCCGCCCGCGCTTCGCCAACGCGCTGCGCGCCCCGGAGGCGGCAAAGTACAAGTCCACCGTCACCTGCCTTTCCGGCTTCGCTTCCTGCCTGTCCATGGCGGATGACATGATCGACCCGTCGCTGGTACCCTTCGGCGCGGCGGCTCCCGGTGCGGAACTGCTGCCGCTGGACAAGCTTTCGCGGCTGACCGCATCCATCGTCCGCCGTTCCCCGTCCGCGGCGATGAAATATGATCCCGCTCCCGGCAGCTTCGCGCTGCGGAAGCAACTCAGCCGCCGCTCCCTGGACTGGGGGTGCAGCCTCTCGCCGGATGACTTCGTGGTGACCATCGGTGCCAGCGAGGCACTCCATCTCGCCCTGCTGGCGACGACCAAGCCGGGGGACACCGTGATCGTGGAATCCCCCGCCTACTACGGCACGCTGAACCTGATGGCGCAGTTGAAGCTCCGCGTGGTCGCCATCCCGGCCTGCTCGGCGGACGGCATCGACATCGAAGCCGTCGGCAAGGCACTGGGCCGTCATCGTGTATCCGCCATCCTGGTGGTGCCGAGTTTTTCCAACCCCATCGGCGGGCTGATGCCGGAGGCCAACCGCCTCGCCCTGCTGCAACTGGCGGAGATGCACAATGTCCCGGTCATCGAGGATGACATCTACGGCGACCTGCCGCACGACGGGCCGCGCCCGCGCTGCATGAAGGCGATGGATGACAACGACAACGTGATCCTCTGCGGGTCTTTCTCGAAGACGCTGGCCCCCGGCTACCGGGTGGGCTACATCGCCGCCGGGAAGTATATGCCGCGCATCATGGAGCTGAAGCACGCCTTCAACCTGGGCGGCTCATCGCTTTCCGCGCTGGCCATCGCGGAGTTCCTGAAGACCGGCGGCTATGAACGCCACCTGCGGAAGCTGCGCCACACCTACCGCCAGCAGGTCTGCAAGATGCGGGAAACGGTGGCCGAGGTGTTCCCGGACTCGACGAAGGTCAGCAACCCGCAGGGCGGATTCGTACTGTGGGTGGAACTGGAGGAAGGCACCGACGTGCTGCCCATCTTCCGGCAGGCCCGCGCCGCGGGCATCTCGTTCGCCCCCGGCCCGCTGTTCTCACCGGACGGACGTTTCACCAACTGCCTGCGCCTGAGCTGCGGCCATCCATGGAGCGAAAAGATGGAAGCCGCGCTGGGCACGCTGGGCAAGATCGTCCACGCGGCGGTGTGACGGGGCAGGCAACAGCTCATACAGTAACTTCCAGCCAAACGAGACATGAGCTTGGTTGTGGCCAGAGCATCCGAGGAAGAGCGACCGATCTTGGACCGGCTGTTGCAGCTCTACCTTCATGAACTTGCGAGCCATGATCATTCCCCGATCGGGGATGACGGTTTGTTCGAATATCGGTGGCGGGATCTCTACTGGAGCAGTCCTCATCGACATCCGTATCTTCTCCGATTCGAAGAAAAGTTGGCCGGTTTCGCTCTCGTGCGATCACGGGAAGAAGGCGAGGTTGGTGAGTGGCAATGGCAAATCGCGGAGTTCTTCATTCTCCCGGCTTTCAGGGAGAGAAAGATCGGCTCCATGAGTGCTCATACCCTCTTGCTGACACGGGCTGGCATGTGGGAGGTTCCGTATGATGTCTCCAACGTGGCGGCCCGACGATTTTGGGCCTCGGTAGCGGCATGTCGTGATTCGACGGCGAAGGCGATCCCGGCAGGGATGGGGCGGGAATGTTTTCTTCTCAGGACAACGGAGGGAAAGGCTGGCAAATCGCCGCTGCGGACGGAGCTTTGACATTCTTCGGATGTGTCGAAGCCATTTCCGGTGATTGATTGCCGCGCGGCGGCGTGACGGAGTCAGGTGGTTTTTTACGGAGCGCTGGCTTCAGCCGGCCTGGTTGGGATGCGGATTCTCCGGTGCCGGCTGAAGCCAGCGCTCCATCCCGTACGCCCCCCCACCTCAAGCGTGGCGTGCGCTGAAGAAGACCTCCATGCGGTGGTTGAGGTCGGCGTAGAAACGTTGCTTGATGGCTTCCAGCGCCTCGCGCTTGTGGCTTTCCGCGATGCCGATGTTCTGCTCCTCCATCTTCATCTTGTCGGCGAAGGCACGCTCCATCTCGATCAATGAATCAAGGAACTCCCGCGCGGCGCGGGTGTGCTCCACGCCATCGACCAGCGCGTGTTCCAGCCGTTGGTTGCGGGTGACGGCGATGAGGTTGCCGCTGGAGAGCTGCTCCATATACCGGCTGCGGCTCTGCTTGTAGGCCTTGTGTTCGGACTCGAAGGAAATCTCATCCCGGTCCACCAGGGAGTCATACGGACCCGGCTTGGTGAAGAACTTCACGATGAGCGGGATGGTGTCCACCAGCATGAAGAGGGCGGTGAGGATGAGGTAGGTGTAGAAGGCGAACTGTCCGCCCTCGCTGCCGGCCTCGAACAACGCGTGCAGCGCGAGGGTCTGGGTCAGGATGTCCTTACGCGGCTCCGCACGGATGGCGGCCAGACGGTCCGACTCCTCCGCGACGACGGCGGTCAGTTCCCCCTGCACCCCTTCCAGTTCCTTGATGCGGCTGTCGATCTGCTGCTTGATGGTTTCCCGCAGCGCGTTCTGCTGGGTGACGAACTGCTCCGCCTGATCTTCTTCCACCTTCTGCTTCAGTCCGGCGACGCGGGCAGCCTCCGCCTGGTTCGCTTTCTCGATCTCCGCAAGCTTCGCCTCGAAGCCACCGATGGCCGTGGCCTCCGCCTGGCGCGACTGGGTCTGGAGGTTCGCCTTTTCCGCGGTGAGGTGTTCCAGGAGCGCACCCATGCGCTTCGACTCCTCCCGGCGCGGTTCCAGTTGGTCCGCCCGGATGGAGCGCGCGCGCGGCCCCTCCCCGGACAGGCCGGAACGCTGGCCGTTCAGCTCCCGCTCGAACTCCGCCTGCCAGAAGCCCAGCTCCGTCTGGAGCTTCGCATACTGCGGACTCAGTTCCTCGAACTGCTTGTCCACCACCGTGAGACGCTCGCGGAATGGCGCGGTGCCTTCGTCGATGGCCGCCTTCAGTTCCTTCTGCTGCTCCGCGGTCAGGCCGGGGATGGCGGCGTCCGCGTTCTCGTTTTCCTGGAGGATGAACTTCGCCTGGAACGACTCGTTCCACTTCTGCCGCTGTTCCGCGATGGCGGCTTCCAGCTTGGTCAGGTTGGCGCGGACCTTTTCCTTCTCCGTTTCAAAGCCGGAGCGGACCACCTCGATCTCCGCCGCGCGGTCCTTCTCGATCACCGAGGAAACGGTGTCGCGGAACAGCAGGAGCACCAGCGGGTGGGCGATGGTGATACCCATGAGGATGGCCACCAGCAGACGCAGGCTGAACTGCGCCCCCTTCCGCACGAAGGAAAGATACGGCCGGTAACCGGCGAGCAGGGCACGGTCGATGGTTAGGATGATGAACGCCCACACGGCGGCCACCGGGTAGATCACCCGCGCGTTGTCCGTCAGCGTGGAGAGCGCGTAGGCGCAGGCGATGAACGCGAACATGCACGGGACGAGCACCGTCGCGCCGAAGGCGACGTATTTCCGTTGTTCCCAGTTCGGGCATTGTTCGAGGGTGTGGGTGCCGGCCCCGGAGAGCCAGAAGAAGGCGCGTTTGATGGCGTGCATGGAGGTGGAAAGCGAGAGAGACTGCCGGGAGAAATGGAAAACAGGAAGCGCGGGCGACGGTGCCCTGTGAAACTGGACTTACGGACACGGCGGGGGGAAATTTCATTTCATTTCAAAAATATTTCATGGGATTCTCAAAGCATGGTTTTCCGCACCGGGATGGGTGGGTTTGCAATCGGAAACCGGATATGAATCAGAAAGCGGCTTGCGGTCCGTCCCGGATTTTGATACATGGACCAGCCAAACCCCGATCTCCTGATGTCCCCCACCACCAACCGAGGCACCGGCCTTTTCCTTTCCGCCATCGCTTGCATGGCTCTGGCCACCGGCTCCGCGCGGGCCGTCCTGCTGGTCCTGGATTTCAATGACCTCAACGTGGCCGGCATCAACGGCCAGGGCGGAGGGACGGGCTTCAGCGGAACCTATACCGGCAGCGCGAACAGTGCCATCATCGCCTCCAACCTCACCTCCAGCCTGTATAACATGCCGCAGAGCGGCAACGCCCGGGCATTCCGCGGGGCCAATACCAACGGACTCCGCCAGAGTTTCCGCACCGTCACCACCTCCCCCGTGGGAGAGGTCTGGTTTTCATTTCTGGTGGAAACCAGCACATCCGCCTCCGGGGCGAGCTATGAAACCGCGGGCATCTCCCTCAACTCCCCCTCCACCGCCACCCCGTTCGACAACACCGGCAACGTGTACGCCTACATGACGGGGAACGATCTTTACTATTCCTTCGGCGCGGGCACGGCTGCCAGCGTCAACATCACCCCCCGCCCCGCCGACACGGCGGTGGATACCCTCACCCTCATCGTCGGGCAGTTCATCATCGGCGGAAGTGGCGCGGCGGACACGGTGAACCTCTGGGCGAACCCCAACCTGACGGCCAATCCGGACATTTTCTCCTACTCCACGGTCTATTCCAGCAGTGCGGTGAACTTCCTGGACAGCATCACCACGCTCGGCCTGGTGGGGCATCAGGTCGGCACGCTCGGCGGCGGCGTCATCGACAACGTCCGTTTCAGCGACGGCGGAGGAAATGCGGCGCAGGCCTTCTTCGATGTCACCGGCGTACCGGAGCCGTCCGGCCTCGCGCTGGCCCTGCTGGGGGCCGGTGGTTTCCTCGCCCGACGCAGGAGATAAGGCGAGCGGCGGTTTTTCCGCCTCGACTTCCGCCGTCCCGCCCGATCCCATCAAGCCGATGTTGAACCGGTTTTACGGAGCTTTTGACACGGAGCGGCAGTTCAAGGCGGGCGATCCTGCGGACTACCGCACGCCTTTCCAGATCGACCGGGACCGGGTGCTGCACACGCCCACCTTCCGCCGCCTGCAGAACAAGACGCAGGTCTTCTGGAGCGGGGAGTATGACTTCTACCGCACGCGCCTCACCCACTCGCTGGAGGTGGCGCAGATCGGCAAGGCGATCTGCCACTGGCTGCTGGCGGGAAAGGAAGGGCCGCTCTCGCCCGACTTTTTCATCGACCCGGATCTGGTGGAGGCCATCTGCCTTTCCCACGACCTGGGCCACCCGCCGTTCGGGCATGCCGGGGAACGCTCTCTGAATTTCTTCATGCGCGGTCATGGAGGCTTCGAGGGCAACGCACAGACCCTGCGCCTGCTGACGGAGCGGATCTTTTCCGCGAAGCGGACCGGCATGGACCCTACCCGCGCCTTTCTGGACGGGGTGCTGAAATACAAGTCCCTGTGGAGCGAACTGAAGACCGCCGACGGGACCCCGCCGGAGCACCACTTCATCTACGACCACCAGCACGTCTTCCTGGACTGGGCCATGGGAGGGAATGACTTCCCGGCGGAATACACCCCGGGCAAGGCGCGGGACGCCTTCAAGTCCATCGAGTGCCAGATCATGGACTGGGCGGATGACACCGCCTACTCCCTCAACGACCTGTCCGACAGCGTCCGCGCCGGGTTCCTCGGCATCGCCAAGATCGAGGCATGGGCGGAACAGAACGGCCACCCGACAGGCAAGGACACGCCGCTGGGGGAACTGACAAAGGCCATCCGCGCGCGGAAAGTGGATCCGTTCGTCGGCAGCCGCATCGGGAAATACATCCGCTCCACGCACCTGGTGGAGGACAACAACTTCATGAGCGGCACGACGAACCGCTACAAGTTCCGCCTGGAGATCGACCCGGAGATGCGGGCGGAGTCGAAGGTGTTCAAGAAGCTCGCCTTCGAGGTGGTGTTCCTCTCCCCCCAACTCAAGCAACTGGAGCACAAGGGCAGCCGCGTGCTGCGCCAACTGTGGGACGTGCTGGCGGAACGCTACATCGCCGGACAACCCATCGACGGCCAGTTTTTCCAGCTCCTGCCACCGGACACGGCGGCGGAGATCCAGGACGCGTCCGACGAAGCCACCCGCGCCCGGCTGGTGTGCGACTTCCTCGCCGGCATGACGGACGGCTACGCGGTGCGCACCTACAAGCGCCTGTTCATGCCGGACTTCGGCTCCATCGGGGATCTGGTGGGGTGAAGGAGGGTGGACACTCTTGTCCACCGGCTGCAACCGGAACCCGTGGCAAAAGGTATTCCGGGATAGATCGAGTTTTCACTACCACGTGATTTCGCGGCTTTGCGGTGAATTTTCCGTAATTTGCCAATGCCGTCGGTGGACAGGAATGGGAGCGAAGCGGACATAGCGGCGCAGCCGCAATGTCCATCCTCCTTACTGAAAGATCCGGCTCCCGGCGGACGTTTAGCCCCCTTTTCCGTGCGTCTTTTCCTCACCACCCTCCTCCTGCTGCCGGTCCTCTGCTCCGCGGATGACTTCACGAACAACGCGCAGCCGTTGTTGCAGAAGTATTGCTACGACTGCCACAGCGAGAACAAGCAGAAGGGCGGCATCCAGGTGGACCACCTGAAGACGACGCTGGACGCCTATCAATACCACCGCTTCCTGGAAAACATCGCCCACGCGGTGGAGGCGGGCACCATGCCGCCGAAGGACGATGTCGATGACGACGAGATCCCCAGCGACGAGGAGCGGAAGAAGCTCATCAAGGAGATCCACAGCGCGCAGGAGAAGCTGGTGCACGGCGACTTTCCGCGGAATCCGGGCCGCCCGATCGTGCGGCGGCTGAACCGCAACGAATACAACTACACGGTCCGCGACCTGTTCGGCGTGAACTTTTTCCCCGGCCGGGAATTCCCCGCGGACGGTGCGGGTGGCGAGGGCTTTGACAACGTGGGCGACGCCCTCTTCGTGCCGCCGGTGCTGATGGAGAAGTATCTGGCGGCTTCGAAGAAGATCATCGACGACATCTACGCGAAGCCGGACCTGCTGGCGCGGCTGCTGGTGGCGAAGCCGTCGGAAAAGGTGACCCCGCAGGACGCGGCGAAGAACGTGCTGAAATACAATGCCAGCCTGGTCTTCCGCCGCACGGCGACGGACGAGGACATTTCCTCCATGCTGGCGCTGGCGGAGAAGAACCTGGCCGGGGGCCGCCCGTATGAGGAATCCCTCAAGGCTCCGCTCCAGTCCCTGCTGATGCACCCGTCCTTCCTGTTCCGGTCGGAGGCGGACCAACCCGGAAAGGGCGAGTGGAAGATCGACAACTTCGAGCTGGCGACCCGGCTTTCCTATTTCCTGTGGTCCTCCACCCCGGACCGGCAGTTGCTCAAGCTGGCGTCCGAAGGGAAACTGTCCGACAACGCGGTGCTGGCCCAGCAGGTGGAGCGGCTGTTGAACGACCCGCGCTCCGAGGCGGTGGCCCGACACTTCGCCGGGCAGTGGCTGGGCTTTGACGAGGTGCGCGAGGTGGCGGACCCGGACACGAAGCGCTTCCCCACCTTCACGCCCACCCTGCGGACGGCGATGTACCGGGAGTCCGTGGATTTCTTCAACCACCTGATCCGGGAGAACCGCCCGGTGACGGACCTCATCGACGCGAACTACACCTTCGCCAACGAGGAACTGGCCAGGCACTATGGCATCCCCGGCGTGGCTGGGACGCAGTTGCAGAAAGTGGCGCTGACGGACCGCAACCGCGGCGGCGTGATCGGCCAGGCGTCCATCCTGGTCACCACCTCCGTGCCGCTGCGCACCAGTCCGGTGAAGCGCGGCAAGTGGATCCTCGACAGCCTGCTGGGCACCCCTCCCCCGCCGCCACCGCCGGACGCGGGCGTGCTGCCCGGCGATGACAAATCCCCGGAGGGTCTGACTTTCCGCCAGCAACTGGAGAAACACCGGGACCAACCGAACTGCGCGGGCTGCCACGCGAAGATCGATCCGCTGGGCTTCGGGCTGGAGAACTTCGACGCGGTCGGACGCTGGCGCTCCACGGACGCGAACGGCAAGCCGGTCGATTCCAAAGCGGAACTGCCCGGCGGATTGGGCTTTTCCACGCCCGCGGAATTGAAGAAGATCCTCTTGGAATCCGATGACCTCTTCCTCCGCAACATCGCCCGCAAGATGCTCGCCTACTCCCTTGGCAGACCATTGGAATATTACGACGAGCCGGTCGTCTCAGACCTGGTGAAAGCCCTGCGCGCCAATGACCTGAAGATCCGCCCGCTGATCCAGACCATCGTCCTTTCCCATCCCTTCCAGAACCGCTCCGCGAAACGCTGAACCCCACCGACCACCATGGCCAACATCCAGACCAACCGCTGGCACCTCCACCGCCGCACGTTCCTCAAAGGCATCGGCGCGACGCTCGCCCTCCCGGCACTGGAGGCCATGCGCCCTGTGATGGCGGCGGGAGCCTCCGGCAGCCATCCCATCCGCATGGCCATGCTCTACATGCCCAACGGCGTGCGCCCGGACCGCTGGACCCCGGAAGGCAGTGGCGACAAGTTCAAGCTCTCCCCCATCCTCTCGCCGCTGGAGGCGCACCGGAATGACCTCCTGGTGATGACCGGCCTGCAGAACAAAAACTCGTTCGGCGGGGACGGCCACTACGTGAAAACCGGCGGCTGGCTCACCGGCACCACCATCACGAAGACCACCGGCTCCGACATCAACGCGGGCGGCATTTCCATGGACCAGCTCGCCGCGCAGCAGATCGGCCAGACCTGCAAGCTGCCGTCCCTGGAGCTGGGCACGGAGTCCGTCGTCTCCGGCATCGACACCAACGTCAACTACACCCGCCTCTACGCCTCCCACATTTCCTGGAAGGCACCGACCGTCCCGCTGCCCTGCGAGATCAACCCGCGGGTCGCCTTCGACCGTCTTTTCCGCACGAAGTCCCACAACGGCCAGAAACAGGACGCGGACCAGAAGTCCGTGCTCGACCTGGTGCGCGAGGACGCGAAGCGCCTGCAGAACAAGCTGGGCCAGTCCGACAAACAGAAGCTCGACCAATACCTCGACTCCATCCGCGAGGTGGAGCGGCGCATCGAGCAGGAGGCCCAGTCGCTGGGAGCCGGTGAGAACCTCTCCCCGGAGTTGGCGAAGCATCTCGGCGAGCTGGACGCGCGCATTTCCAAGGCGATGGGCAAGGCCTCCCGCGAGGAGGAACTGCACTCGCTGCCGCGCTTCGACCATGGCGAGCACTCGCGGATCATGCTGGATCTCATCGTGCTCGGCTTCTGGTCGGACAGCACGAGGGTCTCCACCTTCATGTTCGGAAATGATGTGACCGGCCGGAATTTTTCCTTCGTCGAAGGGGTGAACGGCGGCCACCACGACCTCTCCCACCACTCGAACGATGCGGCGAAGCTCGACCAATACGAGCGGATCAACCGCTGGCACATCGAGCAGTACGCCTACATGCTGGACCGCATGAAGCAGATCAAGGAAGGCGACGGCAACCTGCTGGATAACTCCATGGTCGTCTTCGGCTCGCCGATCCGCGACGGCAACGCCCACGACCCGAAGAACGTGCCGGTGGTGATGGCCGGAAAAGGCGGCAACCAGATCAAGACCGGCCGCCACCTGGAGTTCGACTCCGGCACCCCGCTCTGCTCACTCTGGCTGTCCATGCTGGCGAAAGCCGGGGTGAAGGAGCATTCCTTCGCAGACGCCACCACCGCGCTGCGGGGGGTGTGAGCCGCTGGGAGCGCCGGTCTCCAGACCGGCATTTCCCGTCCGCATCCACCTTGCGATCCTTCCATGTTATGGGAGCCGCAGGAGCAGCGGAATGTTCAGCATCCAGTTATATTATAGGAAAACAACGGGCAGGTTTATGAGGTTGCCATCCACGGCGACCCTTCCTCGGGCCTCCCCCCGCGACCTTGGACATCCTGAAGCGGCTGTTCCCGGATGCGGATTATTATCCGAAGCCCTGAACGAAAGGCCCCTTCCCGCTTCCGCATTCGGTATTGGACGTTCGATGTCCGATGTTCACGATCTTCCCGACACAAACCCGCCCCTGCGGCTTTTAGATAGGGAAACCGAATGCCGGATCCGGAAACAACGCGGCCATGGTCCATCGCCACGGACTTCCGCAGGAGCAGCGCGCTCCTGCTGGTGGCGTGCGCGTGCCTGGCGGTCACCGCCTGCGAAAAGCAGCCGGTCCAGATCGCGGAGGCTCCGCCGAATCCGCTGGCGAGCCAGCTTTCCGGCGCACGGCTGGATGCGGCGAAAACGGCGCTGGAAAAGAACCGTCGTGATGAGGCGCTGCTGCTGCTGGTCTCCGCGCTGAAGGCGGACTCCGCCCACACAGAGGCTTTGCAATCGCTCCGCGTGCTGCTGGCTGAGACGCGCTGGCATTTCCCCGCGGCACGGATGGATGCCGGGTTGCCGGTGGAGAAGCTGGCCCTGTCCGGCACCTCCCTCTGGGCCAGCGTCTCCGGTGGCTACCAACCGGGCACGTGGAACGCGACCGCGCGCTGGAACCTGGCCACCCCGGCAGTGGAGGCTGTCCTCTTTCCCCGCCCCGCGGAGCAGACGCAGGCGCTTTTCCTTTCCCCGGACCGGAGCAAGATCATCGTCCAGCGCGGCACGCCCGGGGATTTCATCTCCCTGCTGTGCGATGCGGAGACCCTGCTGCCCATCCGGAACCTGGGCAGGTATCCGGAAAGCTGTTCCGTCGCGGCGGTCACCACCTTTTCTCCGGACGGCCTGCTCATCGCCTACCCGCAGGCGAACAGCGGGACGCTGAGCTGGCAGATCGCGGATGCGGCGACGGGCGAAATCATCCGTTCCCATGAGCAGCCGAAGACGCTCATCCCACTGTCCGCCGGGCTGGACCGGCAGCAGCTCAACATCCACCACGCGGACGGCACCCATCTGAAGATACCCGTCTCTCCGGTGGAGGAAACCGTCTCCGGCCCGGCGACATCCATCCCGCGGGAGACGGCGGAGGGTTTCACCCTCAGCGGGACCTTGGCGGAATTTCCCGGCACGAAGATGGCCCCCATCCGGGACCGCGCGGCCATTACCGCCTTCACTCTGGCCGACGGTCGTGCGGCGGCCGCCACCGGCAAAGGCACCATCACCGTGCACCGCCTGCTGCCCGCGGCGAAGACCACCGGCCGCGACGCGGGACCCATCCGTTTCCAGCCATCCGCGCTCGGCTCCCTTGCCCTGTTGGCGGAGGGCCTGACCGGGCTGGAGTTCGATGAGGAAAGGCGGAGCTTCACCCCGCTCACGGAGAAGGAACGCCGCGCCGCCATCGCCGGGGCGGGCACGGTCAGCCTGCCGGGCCTGGATTTTTCCGAAGTGCGGGAGAGCATCCTTTCCTCCCCCTGCGCCACCGGCCAACCGGATGCCGCCTTCCTCCTGCATGACCGGATCTCCCGCGCCAGCGAGACACGCCGCGGCTTTCTCGCGCTGGGACCGGAGGCACCTGCGGCGGAGCCGTCATCGGTGGAGAAGATCCAGGCCATCTTCCGGGCGGGTGACTCCGCCGCCATCATCGCCGCCGTCCGGGAGATCCCCGCGAAGGACCCCGCCGCGGCAGCCGCTCTCTCGCTGGCACTGGATGCGGAACATCCGGAATGGATCTCCGCCTTTGCGGAGGGGAAAACGCCGTTGCCGCCGCTGCTGCGGAAGCTTGCCACCTCCCGCATCGCCTGGCTGGAGGGCGACAAGGCGGGCGCGATCTCCCTCTGGCGGGATGGCTTTCCCGATCTGAAAACGGTGGCCCGTTCGGAAGATTGGGACGGCTGGGAGACGGTGGATTTCACCCCGCGCTTCGCGGAGCATTTCATCCTCATCGACCAGCAACTGGCCACCTTCGAGCTGCCCGCGGATGCCTCTCCGGAAAGAAAGAAGGCGCTGGCCGGACGTCTGCTGGATCCGGAGACAGCGCGGAGCATCGGCCGGGCGCGGCATGCGGAAGCCTGCCTGAAGGCGGCGCAGGACATGGCGACGGACCAGGACACCGCCACACTGGCACTGGAGCTGTCGATCCGCGCACGGGAGCTGGGCGCACCACCGGTCCCCGGACTGCGGGCGGAGGCCACCGCCTACACGACCATGGAGCTGTTCCCGAAGGCCCATGAAACGTGGATCTCCCTCATCACCGACCAGCCGCTGGAGGAGCAACGGTCGTCCGACTACGCGGAGGCCGCCTACCTCGCCTTTGAGAATGGCAATGGCGACCAGGCGATGGAGATCCTGAACACCGGTCTGCACCGCTTCCCGAAGGACGCGGACTACGCCTACCGCGCCGGATGGATCTCCCTGCTCACCGCCCGCTGGGACCGCGCCCACCTCTACCTCACCGCCGGGGAACGCACCGGCTTTTCCGAAGAGAAGCGGGAGAAGGCGCTGGCCATGCTCTCCATCGCCGCGTCCGAATGCGGCTACAGCGAAGACGCAGCGATCTACTTCCAGCAACTGGCGGAACTCGACCCATCATGGGCGGAGCCACAACCGCCGAAGGCCGAGGGCTGGCCGCCGGAGCTGATCGTCTCCCTCAACCAACTGGCGGAGCCACCGAAGGCGACGCCCGTCATGGAGGACGGTCCGCTGTCCGACCTGCCGCCACCTGATGGCGGAAATTTCGATCCCCTCGCGCCGCTCGATCCCGTGCCGATGTTGGAAGATGTCCTGCCGATTCCAGTTCCAGCGCCGGAGGAACCCAACGGCATCGATCCGAACAGGACGCCCATCAAGGCGGATGAGATCCCCTCGCTCCCGATACCGAAGGTGAAGCGGTAGGGGGTGTAGCGAAGCTCGTAAGAGCTTCGGTGGAGCGGACATTCTTCGAGCAAACAAACTCCGGCTGCTCATGGACTTCCCCCCAACCGGAAGTCTCACGACTTCCGCTACCTTATTGACCCGGCACTCCGGAAGCCCTCCAATGATGGAGCTTCCACCCAACCGTCTTGGCGGAGCCATCACGCCACCCTCAGATTTCCATGAAGTTTTTCCCCATCACGCTCTGCCTGCTGCTGGTCCCGTTCCTTTCCGCCGGTGCCGCGGTGGAGAAGCCCAACATCATCGTCGTGCTGGTGGATGACATGGGCTGGGGGGATCTCGGATCCTTCGGCAACAAGGGGACGAAGACGCCGAACATCGACCGGCTGGCGGCGGAGGGGCTGCGCTTCACCCAGTTCTATGTGAACTCCCCCATCTGTTCGCCGTCGCGGACGGCGCTGACCACGGGGCAGTATCCACAGCGGTGGAAAATCACCTCCTTTCTCAGCAACCGCGCGGACAACGAGCGCCGGGGCATGGCACAGTGGCTGGATCCCGCCGCGCCATCGCTGGCACGCTCGCTCAGATCCGCCGGCTATACCTCCGGGCACTTCGGGAAATGGCACATGGGCGGCCAGCGGGATGTGGGCGAGGCGCCGATGATCACGGAGTATGGATTTGACGAATCCCTCACGAACTTCGAGGGCCTGGGGCCGCGCCTGCTGGGCATGGCGGACGCGCACGATGGCAAGCCGCCGCGCCCGCACTCGCTGAACTCGGAGAAGCTTGGCCGTGGTCCAGTCATCTGGCATGACCGCACGCATCTCACCACGGGCTTCGTCGGCGCGGCCATCCAGTTCATCAACAAGGCCGGGACGGATGGACGTCCGTTCTTCATCAACCTCTGGCCGGACGATGTCCACTCGCCCTTCTTTCCTCCGGCGGACCGCCGTGGGGACGGCAGCAAGCGCGCCCTCTACCACGGGGTGCTGGAGACGATGGACGAACAACTCGGAAAACTCTTCGACCATGTGCGGGACACGCCCGCGCTGAGGGATCGCACGCTGATCGTGTTCTGCTCTGACAACGGACATGAACCGGGCGCGGGCACGGCGGGGCCGTTCCGCGGGGCGAAGGGCACCCTCTATGAAGGCGGCGTGCGTTCCCCGCTCATCGTCTGGGGACCAGGGCTGATCCCCGCGGACATGGCGGGAAAAACGAACGAGACCTCCGTCTTCGCCGCTTTCGACCTGCCCGTCTCCCTGCTGAAACTCTCCGGCGGGGCCGCCCCGGAAGGCACCACCTTCGATGGAGAGGATCTGTCTCCCACACTCACCGGCGGAAGCGATGCCTCCCGCACGAAGCCGATCTTCTGGCGCAGGCCACCGGACCGGAAAGGAACCGCGGAGGAAAACATCCTGCCGGACCTGGCGATGCGCGAGGGACAGTGGAAGCTCCTCTGCAACTACGACGGCTCCGCACCCCAGCTCTACCAACTGCCCGGCGACGTCGCGGAAGCCGACAACCTCGCCGGACGTCATCCGGAAGTGGTGGAGAAGATGACCCGCGCCGTGGTCGCCTGGCACGCCGGTCTGCCACCGGACAACGGACCCGCGCTGGGAGAGAACCGCATCCGCAGACAGGCGAGGGACAAATGACCTCCTACCACGTCCACTTCAGCGCGCGGGATGGCACCCCGGACGACGCTCTGCTTTCACAGGTGCATGCCTTCATGGCCACCCAGCTCCGGGACAACCACGCGCTTTCCTACCGGGTGCTGCGCCTGACGAACAAGGCCAGCTTCCCGGATCTGCCGGATTTCCAGCTCATCGTGGACTATGCCTCGGAGGATGATCTCCAAGCCGCATTCCGGCACATGAAGGCACTCTACCGGGAGGAACCCCACGCCCCGCTGATGCGGATGGTTTCCACCTTCCGCGTCTCGTTTTCCCGGGACGAACCACCTGCCGCATCCGGAGGCTGAAGAGCTACCTCATTTCAGGTCCGGAAGGGATAGAGAAGGATCATCCCGGTTGAGGAATGATACCACTGATTACACTGATTTACTGATTCAGAATTGGAAGATAGGCCCGAATGGTTCTGAAATGGCGATTTCTTCCCTCTCTTCAAATCAGTTGAATCAGTGTAATCAGTTGTGATCCGCCTGCTTTTCCCGATCAGCCCCCGAAGCAAGGTGGCCCTACCGGAGGCTGAAGGGTGTATTGCATCCCCTTACGTGACGTGGTAGCGTGTGGGTTATGGATAGGCGCAAATTCATCGGACTCGCCGCATTCGCCACTCCCGTTGCCGCCGTTGCGGCGGATGGGGAACAGCCTCCCTACGAGGCGTGGTGGGAGAAAACGGAAACGGTGATGGAATTCGACGCCTACTCTCCGGACCGTGGAGTCATTCTCTCCGTGGCTTTGACCGTTCCCCCGGAAAAGGAAGTCACGGAAACCCTGAACGATGCGGGAGAGCTGACGGGCTACCAGTGGAAGCACATCCGGCTGCCGGCAGACTACATGCCTGGTGGCACCTATCTGACGAAATTCCAGCTCAAGTGGGATGGCAAGGAGGTGCCCATCCCGGAGAAATTCTGGAGTGATCTGGTCCGTCTCCAAGTCATGGACTGCAAGTTCAGCGCGAAGGACGTGCCGGAGAAGTTCATGTGGAAATTCCACGAGTTCCTCGCCGGTCTCTACCAACCCCGTGTGGTGAAGTCGATGGAAGGCGGCACCGTGCTGATCGAGTGGATCCGCACGGAGGAATGCGACAGCCGCTCGACCATCCGCTGGATGGTGAGCCGCTCCGGCACGGTGCTGCGGCACCGGATCGGCTCGGACGGGTGCTAGGGATGGCAGGGACGCCATTGCGGCATAGCCGCTATGCGGTCCCTGCCAGGAATATGACCTCCTCAAGCGAGGTCGCGCACCTGGACCTTGTCCCAGTAGTGCTTGCAGGTGTCGATGAACACGTGGTGGTCCGGATCCACCTGATAGGCGTCCTGTGCCTCGATGCTGTCGAACTGCATGACCAGGGCGTAGTCCCATGATTGGTCGATGACCGGGCGGGGCATGACCGGCGCGGGCACGGCCCAGCGGCCGCCTTTCACGCCATCCAGCTTGAAGAGGGAGTCGAGACCCTTTTCAAAGGCGGCGCGGTCGTCCGCGTTCTTGTGTTCTTCCTTCAGCCAGAAATAAACGTGATGATCCATGGCGTATGGACCTATCGTCCCTGCGCGCGGCCCGCAAGCCCGTAACCTCCATTTCCCAGATCAGCTCCCATGAAGCCATTCCCCATCCTCGCAGCGATGTTCATCGCCCTCGCCGCCACGACCACCGCCCAGAACGAAACGCTCCGCCAGGCCGGTGAGGGCCGTGTTTTCCTGAAGACACCCGCGGACCAGCCTCCGCTCACCGACGTGTCCGTCACGCTGGGCACGGCCACGGACGCGCTGTGGGAAAAGGACCCGGCGAAGTCCGCCCGGCAGAAGGACATCCGCTTCGGCATCCGCTCATGGGAATGGCAGGAGATCCGGATCAACTTCACCCCGACCTATGATGGTCCTGTCGAACTGTCGCTGGCCGGCCTGTGGGAGCAGGAGCAACCGGGAAAAATCTACCGCCAGGAGATCCTATGGGACGGACTGACCGCCAGCGGCACGACCATCACCAACGGAGGGTTCGAAGCCCGCGCGGGTGCCGCACCGGACGGCTGGACCAGCCAGGGCACCTATCCTGCCGCCGGGGAGTGGCCGCTGGTGGGAGCATCCGCCCATGAGGGGAACACGGTCGGAACCTCGTGGCACAACCGCATGCTTTCCCAGAAGATCGAAGTGAAACAAGGCCAGCCGGTCACCATCACCCTGGAGGCACGGGCCGCGAACCTGCCCGGCTACGTGGCGCCGAAGACCTACCCGAAGGACAGCCCGGCCCACCAGGCGGCGGCACGGATCAAGCGCGGCGTGAACCTGGGCAACTGCTGGGAGGTTGGCCCGCCGTTCTCATGGAAGGTGCCCTACACCACGGACGACATCGACCAGATCGCGGCGGAGGGCTTCGACCACATCCGCATCCCCGTCGCGTGGCACCATCACATGACGAAGACCGCGGCGGATACCTATGAGATCAAGCCCAGCCTGCTCGCGGAGCTGGACCCGGTCATCCAGCGGGCGGTCGAGAAGAACCTCCACATCCTGCTGGACTGGCACCATTTCTACGAACTGGACAAGGACCCGGCCGGATACCGCCAGCAGTTCGTGAAGGGCTGGCACACCATCGCCACGCACTACAAGGACGCATCCCCGCTGCTGTTCTTCGAGCTGCTCAACGAGCCACATGACAAGCTGACCACCGAGCTGCTCAACCCCATCCAGGCGGAGGCCATCGCCGCCATCCGCGGCATCCACCCGCAGCGCGTCATTTTCCTGAGCACCGGCGACTGGGGCAAGATCGAGGAGCTGGACAAGCTCATCCTGCCGGATGACGACAAGCTGGTGGTGACCGTCCACTGCTATGAGCCGTTCATCTTCACCCACCAAGCCTCCTCCTGGACCTACCTGAAGGATCTGAAAAACATCACCTATCCCGGCCCTCCGGCCACGCCCATCTCCCTGCCGGAAAGCCTGAAGGACAACCGCCATGTGGCGGACCTGGTCAACCGTTACAACACCGTCCAGGGCATCGACAACCCATCCTCTCCGCAGAAGATGCTGCTGTTGCTGGACGCGGCGAAGCGCTGGTCCGACCACTTCGGCCGCCCGATCCATCTCGGTGAGTTCGGTGCCATCGACTCGGCTGACGCCGACAGCCGTGCCCGCTACGTGAAGGACGTGAAGGAAGCCGCCGAATCCCGCGGCATCCCGTGGACCCTTTGGGACTGGAAGGCCAGGTTCGCCTACTGGGACCACAAGAAAGGGCAACCGCTGCTGCGCGGAGCGGTGTTCGAGTGAGGAAATTTCCAAACCACCTTCTTCGAGATCTTCCGACTGAACTACCGGGCGAAAATCTCCCGCAACATAGACTCGTTGGATCTCATCCAGCGCAGAATTCTGCCCGCAGTCGTAATGCCTTTTTCGACGGCTACCCTCTGGATCTCTGGGCAACCCGAAACTTCCAGCAAAGGGACAATCAGTCTGATCGCTGCTGATTTTTCGGTCCGTTCCACCGTCATATCAGGATCGAGGATGGGGGCCAGATGGGACCTGAGTTCATGCGCACGTGAACCCCAGCCACTGAAATTCAGCTCCACGAATCCCCGGTCAAACTTGTGCCAGATGGACAGGCCGCGGGGAAGCTGTTGTGAGCGGAACTTGTTGAAGGTGGATCCGGACGGATTGCCTCGGGGTTCCTTCATCTCGAGATAGGGCTCCATGCTCCGGCAGATTTCCCAGTATCGGTGCCAAAAATGGGATGATGCTCCATCCACAAGAGGCGAATAACCATTGCAAGATTTATTGGCCGCTGCATTGAGGAGGGTGCGCTTGTAAACCCGCCGGGGAAGCCCCTCTTCTGAAAGGCAGATCCTGTCCGCCAGTTCCTCATAACTCAGGCAATGATCAAAACCGTGGACGGCTCCATCTTGGCCTATGTAACGACTGGGAGCGAAGAGCAGCGTAGCGGCATCATCGGCGGTTCCATTTGCCAGGAAATTTCCGGCACGCATCCTATATCGCTCAGCTTGGAGAGGTTGGAAGGCTGCCGCCACCTTATTCTCGATCAGTAACACCATCCGCCGCCCGGTTTCGGAAAATGAATGGATCTCTACATCCGACTCACCATTGCTGCCAACAGCAGAGTGCCGGATGCGGGTCCGTCCGAAGTCCGGCACACCCAAACCGCAGCGCCTGTATAACCAAGCCAGCAAACAGGGATCCGAGGAAAGTTCCTCGATGAGGAACAGGTCCATATCGCGCTCGCACACTCCTGAGATCGAAATTTCCATGTGTCAGAGTTTCCGGATGTGATCGTGTTCTTGGACGCCTCTCCAAGTGGCGTCAATCGGATGCGATCAGGAAAATGGAAAAAAGGAAACACACTGTGCCACTTTCAATGTTGGACGTCCCCCCGTTCCTGCCCTAGCCTCCGGCCAGTCCCATGCTACGTCCGTTTTCCGCCCTGTTCCTCACCGTCGCGGTGCTGTCCGCGCAGGACGCCACCCTTCCCGTCCCCACAGCGCCACCGCTGCCGAAAGGCACGCCCTCCGCACCGTCGGACGTCTATCGCTCCGTCGTCCGGATCGAGGTGGCCACCCAGGTCCCTGACTACGGCACTCCGTGGAATGCGGGCCGTTTCAGCGGCGGCATCGGCACCGGTTTCATCATCGGGAAAAACAAGATCCTCACGAACGCGCACGTGGTCTCCAACCAGCGGCGCATCCTCATCACCATCCACGGCAGTCCGGAGAAGTATCCGGCGAAAGTGGAGCACATCGCCCATGACTGCGACCTGGCGCTCCTCTCGGTGGAGGACTTCTCCGCCTTCGAATCCTTTCCGACCTTCAGCTTCGGTGACATCCCGGCCTTGGAAAGCCAAGTGCGGGTGATCGGCTACCCTGTCGGCGGCGAACGGCTGTCCGTGACGCGCGGCGTGGTTTCCCGGATCGACTTCCAGCCTTACTCCCACTCACGTGCCGACTCCCACCTGGTGGTGCAGATCGACGCGGCCATCAACCCGGGGAACTCCGGCGGCCCGGTCATCCAGGACAACAAAGTGGTCGGCGTGGCTTTCCAAGGCCTGCGCGCCGCGGACAACACCGGCTACATCATCCCGACGCCGGTCGTTAAGCGCTTCCTCAAGGACATCGAGGACGGCAACTACGACCACTACGCGGAACTGGGCGTGAATGAATTCCCGCTGCACAACCCGGCCATGCGCAAGGCGCTGGGCCTGCCGAACGATGGCGTGGGCGTGCTGGTGACCAACGTCATCCCCACCAGCTCCGCCGACGGCGTGCTGAAAAGCGGCGACGTCCTGGTCTCGCTCGACGGCAAGGAAGTCGATAGCGCCGGCATGGTCCTGGTGGACGGTGAAAAGGTGAACTACAACGAGATCATCGAGCGGAAATTCGCCGGGGACAAGGTAGCCGTGCGCTTCCGCCGCGACGGTGGCTGGAACGATGTGGAGGTGACCCTCAAGCCGCTCCACTGGTCCCGGATGTATGCCATCGAGTATGAGAAGAACCCGCGCTACCTGGTCTTCGCGGGCCTCGTTTTCCAGCCTCTCGACACGAACCTTTTCGCCACCGCGAAATTCAACGACGTGACGCTGCGCCGCCTCTACACGGACTACGTGCCGAAGGGCCTGTTCCAGAAGCACAAGGACATCGTCGTGCTGACGAGGGTCGAGAGTGATCCGGTCACCAGCCAGCTCAGTGATTTCAACGGCTACGCCGTGGAGAAGGTCAACGGCACGGAAGTGAAGGACCTGAAGCACCTCAACGAGCTCCTCCATCCGGAAACCCCGCCCGAGTTCCATGTCATCGAGCTCTTTGGCGCGAACCGGCCGATCATCATTCCGGCGTCCAAGGTGGATGCGGCGAACCAGCGGGTGCAGGAAAACTACGGCATCAACCAGCTTTCGAACCTGGAGGATTAAGGAGGGAGGACACTCTTGTCCTCCGGCTGCAATGGCGAAGAAAAGAGGAGAAGTTTTCAGTGTTCAGCTTTCAGGAAAGAAAGAAGGCAGACCGCGAATCTTACGAATTGAGCAAATCCATATAACCGTTCATTCTCTTTGCGTATCTTGGCGTTCTCCGCGGCTTCGCGGTAGGTCTTTCATGTTTCGCCATTGCAGCCGGAGGACAGGAGTGTCCTCCCTCCTTACTTATGACCCGCACTGGCATCGCACTTGGCTCGAACCTCGGCGACCGTCTGGAGAATCTCCGGCGGGCGAAGGAGCTGCTCGCCTCCATTTCCACCGGGCCGGTGCTGGCCGCGCCGGTCTATCTGACGGAGCCGGTGAACTGCCCGCCTGGGTCGCCGGACTTTCTCAACACCGTGGTCGAGATCTCCCACGAAGGGACACCGGAGGAACTTCTGAAAACGACGCAGGCATTCCAGCACCAACTCGGACGCACGGATGCCGTGGAACGGAATGCCCCCCGCGTGATCGACATCGATCTGCTCTATTCGGGCGGGGAGATCGTCTCAACGGAGGTGCTGGAGCTCCCCCACCCTCGCATCGCGCTGCGGCAGTTCGTCCTGCGCCCGCTGGCGGACATCAGCCCGGATCTGGTACTGCCGGGGCACACGCTCACCATCGCGGAGCATCTGGAGAACCTCGCGGAGCCAGCACTGCCGGTGGCCGCGCGGGAGTGGTGATGTTCCGCTGGCACTTCGCCCCTTGAAGGATGGGTAAGGGCGGAATAGGTTGACCGTTCCATGAAGACCTTCCTCCTCATCTGCTGCATCGCCACCGTGCTACCGGAAATCTGTCCTGCCGATGAAGCGGTGAAGGAAAAGCTCGAGCGGATCCAGAAGGAAGCAACGGAAACCGGGAAGCGTCGTATCGTGACCATCCGCGAGGATCTGGCGGCACTGGAACGCGGTGCCGATGATGAACTGCTCCTCAAGCTGGGCAGGCACCTCTATTTCCTTTCGTCCAATAACCACCGGATAAAGGAGTTGCAGGAGGAGGCCGCGCCTCTCCGGACAAAGGTGAGGGACGCCCTGCTGAGCACTCCCGGCCATGCGGAGGCACACGAGCGGCATTTCCTAGCCCTCCGGGCGGACGTTCTGGAGCGGCATAAGGCTTTCAACTATCTGTATCTGGCAGGGGTGGACGTGTACCGTATCCTGCCGCTTCTTCCCTCTCCAGAAACCGTCCGCGTGCTGGGCAGGATGCTGGAGGACACCAAGGGGGCCACCGCGGAGACACGCTTCCCCAACCAACCCATTGATGTGGTCAATGTGCCGATGAGTGCCGCGGAGTATGCGGTCATCGCCCTCCACTACCTCCCTATCCAACAACCTCCGGTACCACGGAACAAAGTCGTGGAAGGGGAAGTGATTTGCGGCGGCCTCCAACATCACCCGGCATGGCTCGCATGGTGGCATGGTGTGAAAGACGGGAGCCGGACCTATCGCTTCGAAGGATCTCCCGTCACCTACAACCACGATGGCGTGGTGAAATCAGCGGGGAGGTGATCCAAGTAAAAAAGTCGCGACGGGACGGAACACACACCAGAGCCATTACCAAGCTTTGTTCCGATATCCTTGGGCTTCTGCGAGCGCATGTGGAGGCAATCCATTACAGGCCGCCTGATCGGAGATTATTTTCGTGAAATCTGATGATCGCGGGGGATTGGATAATCTGGAGCACCACAGACCCATGAAACATCCCCGTCTCAGGGGCGTATGACACGGGCTCCAGCTTGTGCCCTTTGTTCAAAATATGCGTTCAGTTCGAATACTTCTTGGATTGTGCCTCTGTGGCACTGTCGTGAATTCTGCCCAAGCCGATCCGGAAGTCGCATTCCGCCCTCTACCGCAGCTAAAGATCGAAGATACCGTGGAGCGGCCGCTGCCACTGGGTTTCACCTCGCACTCTTTGCTGCCTTGGGACGGACCCGGCAAAGCACCGATGCTGTTCGTGACGAATCACAGCCCCTATTTCCAGGAGCGGTCCTTGATTTACCGTGCGGCTGGAAATGCCAGATCGCGGATGCCATTCTCATTGCCACCCGATTATCCCGTCTACCGGGGAGCGCCTTTCGCGTCGCTGTTCAAGGGACAGGAAGAACCGCTTGAGCCCGCCCGCTATCTCCCGCTCCGCAGGGCGGATGGACTTTTCGATCTGGTGCATGCCGGGCGGTTGGAATACTACCGGAACATCGGTGAATCCGGAGCACCCCGCTTCCGTCTTGATCACACAATCCATGAAACCGACGCGCGCAAGGAAGGAAGCCAGATCTGGATCGACGATCTTGACGGCGACGGTGTTCCCGATCTCCTCATCGCCGGGCTGAACCAATGGAGCGAACGCTTCGCACAGTATCCGGATCATCCCCAGGAAAAAGGTCCGTGGGCCGGCAATGACCACCCGAATCTGGGTTCGCTGCCCGACACGGACATCGGGAATTTCCGTGGCTATGACATCGCGGGCAATTGGCTGGGGCTTCCCGTTCGCAAATACCTCTGGTGGGCGCGGGGATCCCGCGATGCGAAAGGCCATCTCTCATTCGGCCCCCACAAGAATGTCCGCTACGGGGAAACGGACTATCCGGTGCAGTGGCAGAACATGGGCGATGGAATGTCCCCTGCTGTCATGGAGTTCGAAAATGGCCGCTTCATCGTATTGCTGGCGGGCCCTGATGAAATTCTCTCGCTGCCCCTCCGGGACGCCCGCAACGGCGAGTTGCATACCGGCAAGGCCATCCCGTTTCTCAAGAACGGCGCGCGTCTGAAAACAGCGAATCTCGCCCGGATAGCCGGGATCGGCGACCTGAATGGAGACGGACACGATGAAATGGTGATTGGCTCGGGCGCGAATGGCCGCCTCACCGTGCTGGCCGGATTACGGGCAGGTGAGATGGAGGAATTGGGCAATGTCCACAGCCTGGGTGGGGAGGTGGCCGGTGACACCTTGACCGTTCCGGTCCGCATGGATTGGGACGGCGACGGGCACCCTGACCTCATCCTTGGCGATGCCTCGGGGATGCTGTCGTTCTGGAAAGGCACCGACGATCCTCTCCGCTATGCCTCGTGCGAATTCTTCCGCACCTCCTCCGGTGTGATCCGGCATCGCCCCAGCGATGGCAATCTCCAGGGTGAGGTCGAGGCCGCCTGGAGCTACATCCAGCCGGAAGTTTTCGATTGGGACAATGACGGGCATCCGGACGTGATCACCAATGACAATGAGGCGAAGCTCTTCCTCTATCGCGGCACCGGAACGGGGACGCTTCTCCAGGAAAGGCAGCGCTTCATGTCCGGCGACAAACCCCTGCCCCTTGCCTGGCGGAGCCGTCCCGCCGTATTGCAGGGAAGATACGGCGTGGCCGGGGACGACCGCCCGTGTCTGGTGTTCATGACATGGGACGGAAAACTTGCGGTCGCAGTGCCGGATCGTCGCGGCAGCTTGAACATCGGGAGCATCACCGACCTGACCTATGAAAGCGGACAGCCCATCCTGCTGTCAAAACCGGCCGGACTGTCCGGACGGGTCAAATTTTCCGTCACGGACTGGGACGGCGATGGCACTTGGGATTTACTGATCGGTGTACAGAAAGACCTGCAAGGCGCCTTCAGGCCATCGGGAACCGAATCACCAAGCTCCGCCCCCTATTGGCTGCGCAACGCCGGCACAAATTCCAAACCGCTGTTCGAACCCGCACGGATGATCACCTTCCGTGATGGCACACCGATCAGGGTCAAAAGCCACTCCTTTGATGTCTTTCCTTCCGATTTGAATCACGACGGCGTGCCGGACCTGATCTTTGGCGATGATGAGGGTTTCATCTTCCATCTATTCCGCGACCAGTTGAAATGGGATGAGTCAGTCGTGGAAATCCGCCGGCTCATGTTTCGCGAAGCGGAGATCCGATCAAAAAAACTCCGCCTGTCCCCTGGCGTGATCTGCGAAGAGACGTGGGACTACCCAGCCGGACCCATCACCCCGGCAAATGCGGATGGCGGCACCGGCTGGAAAGGGGGGTGGATTCATTCGGGGCCTCCCGGCCAGATCATCCACGACCCGGCCAAAAGCAAAAACGGATCCGCCCGCCTTTCGGGCGCGGGAAAATCCACCGCTTCCATCCGCCGCGAGCTTTCCACTCCCTTCAACCTCCAGCAGATGGAGTCCGTTACATTGGAGCTTTCACTTGCGTGGCAACGCGGGGACAACGCCGACAACCAAGGTCAGGAGGATGTTGTCCTGGCCGACTTCCAGTCCGCGTTGGGCCAATCCCTCCTTTCGATAGGCACGGACTCCCAGGAGCAATTGCAGATCACCTGTGGAAACTCCGTCCGAAGATTCCCCTCTGCTCCCATCGGCATCAACGGCAGCTGGATCTTGAACGCGGAGATCCATCTGAAGCCGGAGGGTCCGGCAGGAATACGGATAAGGATCTCAGACGCCGGGAATCCCGATCGCTTCCAGACGTGGGAACTTGAAACAGCGGGAAACCTTGATGGAGTCGTCTCTTTCCTTGCCTCTCAAGTACAGCGCCAAGCCGGGGCCGTCTCCATCGGTAGCATCCGGCTCGAAGCCAAGTGAGGCACCCTATCATTCCGTCACAAACCATGCAGAATAAAGTGACATTTCCCTGATGGAAGCGCCGACCTCGCGGAGCCGGCACTGGCGGGGGCCGCGCGTGAATGGTGAGAGGCCTTCACCACCATGGGCCATCGCTCGCCTGGTGGTAGGGTGTGAAAGACGGGAGCTGGACCTATCGCTTCGAAGGTTCCCCGGTCACCTACAACCACGATGGCGTGGTGAAATCACCTGGGAAGTGATCCAAGGAAAAAGCCGCGGCGGGTTTCCCCACCGCGGCTTTCGCCAATGTAACAAAACACACACACTAAATCGCCCGGTCAGGCCTCGGCCAGACCACCTGCGATCGGCTTTGGAAGAGGCTTTTCCTTCTTCCGGAGCGCGCGGCGCATTTTGGTCAGGGCAGAGTTCTGGAGCTGGCGGATCCGCTCGCGGGTCACGCCGAACTCACGGCCGACTTCCTCCAAGGTGAGCGGCTTCCTGCCGTTGAGGCCGAAACGCTCGTCGATGATCCGGCGCTCGCGGTCGTCGAGGACCGAAAGCAGGCCATCCAGCTCGCCATGGAGATTCTTGTCGGACAGCATGTCCAGCGGGTTGGCGGCCTTTTCGTCGCCGATGACCTCGCCGTATTCCGTGGCCTCACCTTCGTTGATGGGTGCATCAAGAGAGGTCGGGCGTTGGGAAGCCTGCTTCAGCATGGCGAGCTTGCGGCGTGGGAGGCCGACTTCGTCAGCCAGTTCCTCGTCGGTCGGCTCGCGGCCGAGGACTTCCGCCAGCATGGTGGAAATGCGGCGCATTTTCGCGATCTTGTCCACCATGTGGACGGGAAGGCGGATGGTCTTCGACTGATTGGCCAGGGCGCGCTTGATGGACTGTTTGATCCACCATGCGGCGTAGGTGGAAAGCTTGCCACCCTTCTCAGGGTCGAAGCGTTCGACCGCCTTCATGAGGCCGATGTTACCTTCGGAAATGAGGTCGGTGACGGGAAGACCGTAGGCCGCATAGTCTTGGGCGATCTTCACCACGAGGCGGAGATTGGCCCGGATCATGTGAGCCCTTGCTTCCGGATCACCTTCTTTGATCCGCTCGGCGAGCTGGACTTCCTCCTCGGCGGTGAGGAGCGGAGTCTTGGAAATCTCGCGCAGGTAAATTTTCAGGCTGCTGTCAGATTCGTAAGCCATAATATCAGTGGGATGGGGTTACATGTAGGAAGCGTCGCTGGGCCGGATTTTATTCCTATAATCTCAATAAAATTGCATGGTAGCCACTTTGTGGGGACATCCATGCCATTTCTTGAGATCACCAGCGGCAATCCGCTGGGTTGATAATCGCAAATTCCGTGCCCCATTGCTCTTTTTCCACAACTCGCTGGGAAACAGCACAGTTCCTTTCCAACGCCAAATTGACGCGCCCACCACCACCGTGCAAAATGTCCCACTGGGCGGGCATATTGGCACTCCGGCTGACAAAATCCGCACAGCGAAAGTAACCCATCCGGAGCAAACGCAAACGGGAAATTTTCGACAATCGCGCGACGATCCCTCACTTTTCCGCGGTGTTCGACTTTCTTTACCCCTTGTTCCGCGCGGGACTCTTCCAACTGGATGCGGAAACCGCCCACCATCTGAGCCTCGCCTCACTCCGTGCGGCGGAGAAAACCGGCGCGCTGGCCCTCGCCTGCCCGCAGGATGACTACGCCAGCCCGGTGGAGGTCATGGGCCTGAAATTCCCGAACAAGGTGGGACTGGCGGCCGGACTGGACAAGGAAGGCAACACCATCGACGCGCTGGGCCGGCTGGGATTCGGCTTCGTCGAGATCGGCACCATCACCCCGCGCCCGCAGGCCGGGAACCCGAAGCCGCGTCTTTTCCGCCTGATCCCGCATGAGGCGATCATCAACCGCATGGGCTTCAACAATCCGGGCATCGAGGCGGGGGTGGCGAATGTGAAGGCGTCGCGGAAATTCAACGGCATCATCGGCTTCAACATCGGCAAGAACAAGGACACGCCGAACGAGAACGCGGCGGACGACTACCTGATCTGCCTGCGAGCCGCCTATACCGTGGCGGACTACATCGCAGTGAACCTTTCCTCGCCGAACACCCCCGGCCTGCGTGACCTGCAGGGCGCGGAGGCCAGCGCACGCCTGCTGGATCTGCTGAAAAAGGAGCAGGAGAAGCTGGCGGCGGAGCATGGCAAGAAGGTGCCGCTCCTTTTCAAGGTGGCTCCGGACCTGGAGGAGCAGCACATCGCGGATCTGGCCCGTGTCTTCGTGGACGGCGGGCTGGACGGCGTCATCGCCACGAACACCACGCTCGACCGCCACGCGGTGGCCGGACATGCGTATGCCAACGAGGCGGGCGGGCTGTCCGGAAAGCCGGTGCTGGAGAAAAGCACGCGGGTGCTGGCGTCATTCGCCCACCATCTGGGCGGAAAGGCCGCACTCATCGGCGTGGGTGGCATTTCCTCGGTGGAGGACGCGAAGGCGAAGATCGCAGCCGGTGCGGACCTGGTGCAGATCTATACTTCCTTCATCTATCAGGGACCGAAGCTGGTCCGGGAACTGGCGGAGGCGTTGTGAAGGGGCGGCTCCCGCCTATCCTTACAATACTACCCTATATAGTAAATTAACAAATTGACGCGTTCTGCGCGTGAGGCTACCCTCCGGCGTGCGTCGGCCAGAGGGCTGACCGCACCCGTCAACGGAACGTTCCGGACGGCATCCGATAGCGGCACTTGGCCGCGTATTTCGCACCGTGGAAGACCAGACTCACTGGATGAACCGGCCCACTCCGATTCTCCATGAGTTCATCCACCATTCCCGCATCCGCATTCCGCGATGTCCTTCCGAAACTTCCTTTCCCGGTCGTGGTTCAACCATGCGGCCCATCCACAACCGGCCGCGACGTTTCCATGACGCTTTCCCGTTTCCGCCTGCCGCTACTGTCCGCCCTGGCGGTCTTTCTTTCGCCGTGGGCCGGAGCCGCCGAAAAGTCCTGCTGCGCCACGCCAACCGGCCGGGGTGCGCTGTTCACCGTCGCCACCGCCGCGCCGAAGAAGGCGGAGGAAAGGAAGAAGCCGAACATCATCTACCTGCTGGCGGATGACCTGGGCGGCGATGATGTCGGTTGGCGGAACCCGGAGATCAAGACGCCGCATCTCGACAAGCTCGCCGCCTCCGGCGCGAAGCTGGACCAGTATTACGTGCAGCCCGTCTGCTCCCCTACCCGCGCCGCCTTCCTCACCGGCAGGTACCCCCTGCGCTATGGATTCCAGACCGGGGTCGTCCGGCCATGGGCGGAGTATGGACTGCCGCTGGAGGAAAGGTTGCTCCCGCAGGCGCTGAAAGAGGTGGGCTATGAAACGGCCATCAGCGGGAAATGGCATCTCGGCCATTTCAAGCCGGAGTATCTGCCGACACGGCGGGGCTTCGACCACCAGTACGGGCACTACAACGGCGCGATCGACTATTACACCCACATCCGGGACGACGGATTCGACTGGCACCGCAACGACAAGGTGAGCCGCGATGAAGGCTACAGCACCGAACTCATCGGCAGGGAGGCGGCCACGCGCATCCGCGGGCGGGACAAGTCGAAGCCGCTGTTCCTCTATGTGCCCTTCAACGGCGTGCACAGCCCGCACCAGGTGCCGGAGCGCTACCTTTCCCTCTACCCGCAGTACGAGGGCAACCGGAAGACGTATGCGGCGATGATCAGCGCGCTGGATGACGCGGTGGGTGAGATCGTCAAGGCGCTGGATGACGAGAAGCTTTCCGATGACACGCTCATCATCTTCTCCAGCGACAACGGCGGGCCGAACCCCGGCAAGCTGTCCAACAACGGGAAGCTCCGCGCCGGCAAAGGCACCGTCCATGAGGGCGGCGTGCGCGTGGTCGCCTTCGCCACCTGGCCCGCCACCATCGCCGCGGGGTCCACGGTGAAGACACCGATCCACATCACCGACTGGTATCCCACGCTGCTGGCACTCACCGGTGCCCCTCAGGAACAGAAGCTGCCGGTCGATGGCAAGGACATCTCCGAGATCCTGAAAGGCGGAACGATCCCACAGCGGGAGATCGTACTGAATGTCTCGCCGAACTCCGGTGCGATCCGCTCCGGCGACTGGAAGCTCATCGTCCGGAACGGCCGGACCGACGATGAGGAGGGGGACGCAAAACCCGCGCCCGCCACCGCGGCGAAGGTGGAACTCTACAACCTGGCGGATGATGTCTCGGAAAAGAGCGATCTTTCCACCGCCCATCCGGACAAGGTGAAGGAGCTGAAAGCCATCTACGACTCCCTGTCCGCCGAGGCCGCCGCGCCGAAGCTCCGGCCAAAGCCACGTGACTTCAAGGCCCCCGCCGTGTGGGGCGAGTGATCCGCCATTTTTTCCCCAAATCCCTTTCCGACATGAAACGCTTCCTCACCCTGTTCCTCGTCTCCACCGCCTTTCTCCAGGCGCAGCCGGAGCGGAAACCGAACGTCCTCATCATCGCCGCGGACGACCTCAACCACTGGGTCGGCTACACCGGGCGCAACAAGCAGACGAAGACGCCGAACATCGACCGCCTGTCCGCGCGCGGCGTCAGCTTTTCCAACGCCCACGCCACGGTCCCCGTCTGCAACGGCTCCCGCGCCAGCCTGCTTTCAGGCATCCGCCCCTACACGTCCGGCGTCTATGGAAATGCGGATGACTGGCGCAAGGTGGTGCCTGCGGAAAAGACGATCATCTCCACCTTCCGGAAGGCCGGCTACATCACGCTCGGCTCCGGAAAACTCTACCACGGCGGCTATGACCGGAAGGAAGAGTGGGACGACTATTTCAAGAACGAAGGCAAGCTCGGCCCGGAGCCGGAGGGCAGCAAGGGCGTCGGCGGCATCCGCTTCGGCGTGGTGGAGGCGGAGGACTCCGAACTCAGCGACCACCGCATCGTCAACTACGGCATCGAGCAGCTCGGGAAGAAGCACGACAAGCCGTTCTTCCTGACCGTGGGCCTGCACAAGCCGCACATGCCATGGTTCGTGCCGAAGAAATACTTCGACCTCCATCCGCTGGAGTCCATCGAGCTGCCACCCACCAAGCCGGATGACCTTTCCGATGTCCCGGCCGCTGGCGTGAAGTTCGCCCGCCCGGACGGCGACCACGCGAAGATCCTGGAGTCCGGCCGCTGGAAGGAAGCGGTGCAGGCCTACCTCGCCGCCGTTTCCTACGCGGATGCGGAGATCGGACGGCTGCTCGATGCACTGGAGGCGTCCGAGCACAAGGACAACACCATCGTCGTGCTGCTGGGGGACCATGGCTGGCACTTCGGAGAGAAGGAACATTGGCGGAAATTCGCCCTGTGGGAGGAGGCGACGCGCGCCCCCTACATCTGGGTCGCGCCGGGCGTGTCCAAGGGCGGTGCGGTGAGCACGCGGCCCGTGGATTTCAGCAGCTTCTATCCGACCCTGACCGATCTGGCCGGCATCACGAAGCCGGAGCACGTCGAAGGCGAAAGCATCCGCACGCTGCTCGCAGATCCCGCGGCGGAGTGGAAAGGCCACGCGCTCAGCACCTGGCTGCGCGGCAACCACGCCATCCGCACGGAGCACTGGCGCTACATCCGCTACGTGGACGGCACCGAGGAACTCTACGACCACCGGAACGATCCGTATGAATGGACCAACCTCGCCAAGGAGGAAGCGCATGCGGCGGCGAAGAAGGAACTCGCCGCGCTGCTGCCGACCGGGAACGCACCCGGCCTCACGGATACCGATGGCTGGGGCACACCCGGCAAGGGAGGAAAGAAGAAGGGCGCTGATCGTTGATACCGGGTCGGGCCGCCGCGCCGAAGCTCTCACGGGCTTCGCTGCTCCTATACTCCCTTAGTGCTCCGCCGTCCCGGCATCAGCCCGGGATTTCACGTCGCTGAGGAGCTTCCATTCCCCGTTGGTCATGGCATAGGGGCCGGCGAACTCGATGGTGGTGCCTCCTTTCCCCCGCGTCCGGCAGGCATAGGCCTGGTGGCGGTCGAGATAATAAAGGATGAGATAGTCCCTGTTGCTGCTGTTCGCCTCCGCGAGGAAATCCGGCAGCCCCTTCTGGTCGATGAATATCTTAAGGTCACCGCATTGCCGGGACCTGGCCATGAGTTTCCGGTAGCCGACCGAGCCGGAAGACTCCCGCACCAGCATCATCTGGTTCCCGGACGACCGGTCGGACAGGCCTCCGCAACCTCCCAGCAACAGGATCGGAAACAGGAGGAGATGCCAGCGGTGCATCCCTCCCCATACTGCATGATGGCCGTGCGCGCGAATCATTCTTGCTTGGCACGGGCCTTCTCCATCACTTCCGCCAGCGTGACGGTTTCCCCTCCGCGGCGCTTGCTTTCGTCCGCCGCCTCCATGAAGGCGTAAATCTCCAGTGTCTCCGCCATTTCCACCGGCGGCTTCCCGGTCCGGAAAAAATCCGCGATGGCGAAAAGCAGCGGCTCATAGCCATCGTACGCGCCGATGGCCAGCCCGCCCTTATCCCCTTCCGCTCGTCCTCCGTAGCCCTTGCGGTCGGTGGTGTTCGACTCCCGGAAGACGCCGGTCCTGCCGCCGCTCCACTCCCCGGTCACCTCGATCAGGCCGTCCGCGGTGGTGCCGCGCTTCACGCTCACCGCACCTTTGCCGAGAACCGTGAAGACGGACTCCACGCCATGGATGCCATACCAGAAGAGGTCCACGTGGCTTTTCTCCAGCTTGGCCGGGCTGTGGGCCTCCGCGCTTTTCACCGTACCGATCTTTCCGGCGCGCACTTCCTGGGTGGCGGTGCCATAGCGCAGGGAAGAGGCGGTGAAGATGGGGACGTCGGCGGCCACCGCCTCCTCATGGATCCGGATGCAGTCCGCCAGCGTGGCGGCCAGCGGCTTGTCGATGAAAACGGGCTTCTTTGCCTTCAGCACGGGCCTCACCTGCTCCAGGTGGACCTTGCCGTCGTTGCTCTCCAGCAGCACGGCATCCACCTTTGTCAGAAGTTCATCGATGGTGCCCACGATCTCGACACCCATCTTCTTCACCGCCTCCGTGTACTCCGGCACGCGCTCGTAGCTCTCCGGGATGTCCTTGCTGCCCTGGGCATAGGCGGCCACCACCTTCAGCCCGGCCAGTTTCGGGGCGTCCTCCGGATTTTTCGGCCCCACGTTGAGAATCTTGGTGAAAGCCGTGGAGTGGCTGGTGTCCAGCCCGATGATCCCGACGCGGATCTCCTTCGGTTTCTCCTCCGCTGGTGCCAGCGGAGCCATCCATGCGGCGCACAGGCCGGCGATCATCCAGTGTTTCATGTTCATGTCGTTCTTTCAGGGTTTGGCTTGATCCGCCATCTCAAGCAGGGTTTGCAGCATCACAGTGCTCGACTTCGGCTCAAGGTGGTTGGTGCCGGGCCAGGTTTCGTAGCCACCCAGCTCCAGTTGCCGGGGTGTGGGAAGGTAGCCGAGGTAGTCGTGGGCCATGCTGATCAAGAAGGAATGAGGCAGTGGGGCCGTCTTCCTGAACTCCAGTCCGGTTTCCGCGAAAACCTCCACCGGCATGGCGCCGATGCCGGTTTCCCCGATGCGGATGAAATGCAGCGGAACCTCCATCTTCTGCTCCGCTTTCACGATGGAGAGGACCCGCTCCGCATAAATTTTCGGCATGTCCACCTTTCCCTCCGGCACTTCCTTCTTCGCGGTTTCCTCCGCCCAGGCGGCCAGTTCCGCATCCACGGGCTTGCGCAAAAGTTCCACGACCCGGTGGCGGGCATCCACCTCCGCCTGCTTTTTCCATTCCACGGTCTTCAGCGCGCCATCCACCTTTCCGGCCACATCCCTGCCGACCATGAGCATCTTTTCATAGGCGGGGAACTTCGGGCCGCCGTGGCGGAAGTTCACGTTGTTGATGTCCCCGCTGGTGCCGTTGGCCAGCATCGCCACAAAGGGAGGCGCCGCGGCATCCGGCGGCTCCGGCTGCAACTTCCTCAGTTCCCCGCAGAACACGCCGAAGTAGTCCGCGGAGATGTCCCCGAACTTCACCCCGCCGATGTAGTGGACCGAGTAGGCGGCGAACAGTGAGATGAGCCGCCCGCCCGGCTCCCGGAACGCCACGAAGGAAAGCGTGGGATCCACCGGTCCCACCGGGTCCACCAGATTCGGGCTGGCCACGGAAGGGTTCATCTTCGCCTTGTCGATCTTCCCGAAAGGATTCGGTGGCATGGTGCCTTCCTTCATCGACCAGCGGCGGTTGAAGACATGCTCCGGGATGTCCACCTTTCCGGAGGCCACCTCCGCCGGGCGCAGCCTGCGGTCCGCGATGGCCACCGCGTCCGCGATGCGGGACGCGACGAACTTCTGGTAGTCCGTGAGCGGGGCTTTCAGGTCATAACGGTGCCCCAGCGCATCCCCCGCGGAGTGGGTGTGGGTGGCGGAGACTAGGACATGCTCCTCCGGGATGCCGGTCGCCTCCTTGATGCGCTTCCTGGCTTCCGCGGAAACCGTGCCGCGCATGCCGAGGAGGTCGCAGACCACCAGCGCGACCTTCTTTTTCCCGTCATCCACCACCAGGGCGCGGACGTGCAGTTCATCATGGACGTTCGCCGCGAGCTGCTTGCCGAAGTTCCCGATGATCGGGATACCCAGCGGAGGCGTGATGTTGGTGGCCGCAGCCCCGGCCCGCAGTTCCTCCGCGCCCGGGGAGACGCACGACAGAGAGAAGAGGGTCACGCAGAAAAGGACGGAAGTGGATTTCATCATGACGGGGATCGTCCGGAGGGATATGCTCTCCGGATACCCCTTCTGAAACGCTCCGTCTTTCAGTGCAACACTCCGTTAAAACGTCTCATTCAGATGCTTTTCCGGACATCTGACAAGAGGCCGGACAACCCGCGCGTAACTCCGTCTGACTTTTGCAACCAAACCCATGAAACGCCGCGAACTCCTCTCTTCGATGGCCACGCTCGGAACCGGGCTGGTGATGCTCCCCCACATGGCGGCCGCCGCCACCACCGCCTCCGGTGACAACCTGCAGGTGGCCGTCATCGGCCTGAAGCGCGGCATGGACCACGTGAAGGCACTGCTGAAGCTGTCCGGAGTGTCCATCAGGTATGTGGCGGAGACGGATGAGGGCCGGCTGGCAAAGGGACTGAAGGTGATCACGGAAACACAGAAGGAACCGTGCAAGGGCGTGACCGACTTCCGGACATTCCTGGAGGACAAGGACCTCCATGCCGTATTCATCGCCACGCCGAACTTCTGGCACACCCCGGCCTCACTGCTGTGCATGGCCGCGGGCAAGCATGTCTATGTGGAGAAGCCGGGCAGCCACAACCCGCGCGAGGCGGAGATGATCGTGGAGTCCGCGCGGAAATACGGCCTCCTCTGCCAGATGGGCAACCAGCGGCGCTCCTGGCCCGGCGTCGTCGAAGGCATCGCCAAACTGCATGGCGGCGCGATCGGCAAGGTCCGCTACGGCAAGGCATGGTATGACAATAGCCGCAAGATCATCGGCCAGCGCGCCCTGAAGCCCGAAGGAAAACTCGACATCAACCTGTGGCAGGGTCCCGTGCCGGAGCGGGACGACGTGCTCGACTACGTCCATTACGACTGGCACTGGCGCACCCACTACGGCAACGGAGAGCTGGCGAACAACGGCGTGCATTCGCTCGACGTCGTCCGCTGGGGCCTCGGCGTGGACCATCCCAGCCAGGTGAGCTACCTGGGCGGGCGCTATTGGTTCGATGACAAGCAGGAGTTCCCGGATACCGGCTCCGCCGTCTATGATTTCGGCCACTGCGGAGCCTCCTGGGAGCAGAGCAGTTGCCACCCGTCATCCGTGGAGAAACACGCCACCTGCGCCTTCTACGGCGAGGGCGGCAGCATGTACGTCATCGGCGGCAAGTGCCTCTTCCACGACGAAAAGGGAGTGAAGACCGCCGAGACCGAAGGCCCCGCCGGGGATCTCGAACACATTGGCAATTTCCTCGATGCCATCCGTGGCAAGGCCAAGCTCAACTCCGAGATCGAGGTCGGCCAGACCAGCGCCATGCTCTGCCACCTCGGCAACATCGCCTTCCGCACCGGCACCGTCGTCCGCTTCGACCCGCAGGCGAAGAAGCTCATCGACCAGCCCGAAGCGGAAAAGCTCTGGTCACGGGAATACCGCAAGGGTTGGGAAGCGAAGGTGTGAGCAACAGGGGATGCGGATCTCCGCACCAACCGATCATCCTCAAGCTGGACTCTTTCCAGCCGATCGGCTCAACATCCCCTGATATGAAATTGCGCCTCTCTCTGCTGGCCGGTGTCGTCCTTCTCGGAGCGATGGTCGTCATGTTCGATTTGGGAGCCAAACCATCGGATTCCAGGGAGACCGTTGGAAAAGAAACGTCAGCGATCAGCACCGCGGCCCCCGTACCGGAGGAAAGCCGTCCCGGTAAATCCCAATCCAGGCCCGAAGGTACTAAGCCGGAGGAAATCGACCCGTCGCAAGCGGCGAAGCTGCTGGCTGATTTCATCGCCGCGAATCCGAATATCGACGCGCAATCCAAGTTCGCCACGGATCTGGTCAAGCGCCTGTGCAAGGCGGGCCACACCGCGGAAGCCTTCGCCCTCATCGGCGATGACAACGGCCAGGTGCGGGATTTCATCATCTCCGCTTTCTTCGAACATGCACAGGAGCCGGTCGCCACCATCCTCGACCGCCTCACCCGGCTGCCGAAATCCGATGAGGCCCAGGCGCTGGGAGGATACATGAACCGCTTCAGCGTCGCGGAGCTGTCATCCGTCGTGGACGAGCCGTGTTTCCGGCAGCTCATCGACTCGAAAACCATTTCACAAGGAAGCCTGAGCGCCGCCTTCACCACCCGCCTGATGGAAGCGGCGTTCATGGCCAGATTCGAACCGGGTGCCGGGGATCCTGTCGCGGAAGCGGCCAAGCTGAAAAACTCATCCCTGCTGAGTCCCGCGAATGTCATCAACCTGGCCGGCAACCTGCCGCCGATGCAGTCCCCCGCTGACATCCACAGCCGCTGGGCGCTCATCCATGACATCACCCCCGGGCCGGAAGTGGGCAAGGAGTCGATGGAGGAAAGGAACGGCATGATCTCCCACATGATCCGCCTGAACGCCCCGGAGACCATGGCCGCCGTGCTCGCCTCGCAGGGGCCCGGCCAGGCGTACAACATCGGTCAGATCGTGGACCAGTGGGCGGCCATCGACACCGCGGGCCTCGGCAGATGGCATCAGCAGAACAAGCAGCGGATGACCGCGGAGCAACGCACCTCCTTCGCGGAAGGACTGGTCTCCCGCTCGATCAGGCACAACGACTACGGCAGCGCGAAGGAATGGGCGGGCGAGATCCAGGACCCAGCCAAGGCGGCGGCAGCGCTCGCGCGCATCGCGGAGGCGGAGCGGAAATAACTTTCCCCGCGTGACACGGTTCGTGTCACTGCGGCTACCTCACTCTGGCAGTTCCCCTGCGGCCAGGGCGAGCGCTTCTTCGGTGAGGCGGGTGATCTCGCTCCACTGCCCGGCGGCGACGAGGGCCTTGTCCACCATCCATGATCCGCCGATGGCCGCCACCACGGGCAGCTTCAGGTAGTCCAGGAGGTTCTTCGAGCCGATGCCGCCGGTGGGGATGAACTTCACGCCGGTGTGGCCGTACGGCCCGGCAAGCGCTTTGAGCATGCCGATGCCGCCCGCCGTCTCCGCCGGGAAAAATTTCAGGAGATTGCAGCCCAGCGCCATCGCCTGCTCCAGTTCGGAAGGCGTCATGACTCCCGGGGAGAACTGGAGACCGCAGGCATTCGCCGCCGCCACATTCGCCGGATTGAGGCCAGGAGCGAGGCCGAAGACAGCGCCCGCATCCTTCGCCCTCAGCACCTGTTCCCGGTCAAGGAGTGTGCCTGCTCCCAACAGGATCTCCGGAAATGCCTTCGCGATGCGGCGGATGGAACCTTCCGCGGCAGCCGTGCGGAAGGTGATCTCCATGATGTCCAGCCCCCCTTTTAGGAGGGCCTCCGCTAGCGGTTCCGCGTCTTCCTCACGGTCCAGCACCACCACGGGCACGATGCGTCTTCTGGCGATTCGATCCAACATGGAAACGAAGATGGAATCTCCCCGGCCACAGGTCCAGAAGAGATCCGCCTTTTCCATCAACCAACGGATGGAACCGCACGAAACGGCGGTCCGGCCGATCATCCCCCAGGGAAACCCATTAACCTGCGGGATGAGTCAGTCGGACCGCCCATGTCTCGCGACATTTCCTGATACAGCACCGTTCGTGCCAACTCCACACCGCCTAGGTGAGAACCTGCTGCACGGGCGGAGGCCCACCGGCAGCGGAGGCCGCTGGCGCGGGCCTGCGGCCTATCCATTGATGGATGAAGGCGAGTTTGTCCGTCACCGCGTCCGACAGGATGAAAGGATAGGGATCCGCCATGCCCATGCTGCGGTTCAGGCTGTTGATGACGAAACGGAGGGCGTGCCAGTTTTCCCGGATGGAGGGGAAGCCCAGTCCGTAGGGATTCTGGAGGGCGCGGTGTTCGCCTTTCAGCCGGATCTCCACGCCGCCCGCGGAGGCGGACTCCAGCGTGTCCATGATGTGCAGATAGTGGGACCATGTTTCCGCCCAGTCCTCCCACGGATGGGCGGCGGCGTAGGGGGTCACGAAGCGGGCACCCCAGTCCGCGGGAGGCCCTGCCTGATAGTGGTTCTGCAGCGCGGCCCCGTAGTCCGCACGCTCGTCGCCGAACATCCCCCGCACTTCATCGATGCGCGGATCCGCCCGCACCAGCAGATCCCAGTAGTAGTGGGCGCATTCGTGCCGGAAGTGCCCCAGCAACGTGCGGTACACCTCCCGCATGTTGAGCCGCGTTTTCTCCCTCACCGCGTCATCCGCCTCTTCCAGGTTGATGGTGATGATGCCGTCCATGTGCCCGGTGAGGATGCGCTCGCTTTCCGACATCGGCGTGGCGGGATCCGCGAGAAAGGCGAATGCCAGGCCGTTCATCGCGTCCGCTGTCTTCGGGATGACCGGGAGTCCCAGCTTCAGCAATGAATAGACGAGCCTGCGCTTCGCCGCCTCCATCTTGACCCATGACTCGCGGTTCCCGGGGGCGGACAGATCCGGGATCACCTGGTTGAGGCTGCAGGAAATGCAGAAGACCTGCGGATCATCCGCGGGGATCATCCAGTTGCAGGCATTCTCCACCTCGTAGTTCCGGCATTTCCGGTAGAGGAGATTCTCCGCTCCGGGAATGAGGCTGCTCCACTGTCCGCCGGCTACTGGCTTCAGGACGGAGATCTGCAGTTGGTCAGGCAGGAAGCCGAGCGTGTGGTTGCATGAGATGCAGAACGTGTTTTCAAAAAACAGGCGTTCCCCACAGTGCTGGCAGAAGAAGACGTTCATGGAATCAGAATATCGCCTGCAGCAGCTTCACCATCGCCATGATCACGCCGATCAAACCGGCGCCGATGCCCAGGAAGCTGACGATACCTCCGCGCACGCTCGGGGCGAGCGAAAGGATGATGCCCAGGAGGCCGAAAATGATGGCCACCCCCGCGAGAAGAAACACGAGGAAGCCGTTGCCGACGACGAAAATCAGGATCGCCGCAACCAGCGCGATCAAGGATGGAAGGCTGAAGGATGCTTTTGAATTTGCCATAATCCCATCTATACACGCGCTTCCGCATTCCGCCCTATTTTTTATTGGAATACGGCCGGGAAAAATTCCCCTCCCTCCCCGCTGTTAGGGTTCTTTGTTAGGAGCCGTCTCCCCATCCCGTTTTCACGGGAGAAAAGCGGGATGATTCCCCGGATTGACCGACTCCACCGCCTCCCTGGCACCCGGGGGCGGCCCGGCCGGAAATGATTTTTCCATCCGTTGAATAAATCCCCTTGAGAAGATGTCACATGGTTCTAACTTCAACCGAATCCAGAACCATTGACCATGAAACCTATCTCACTCTCCATCGGCGGCATCATCGCAGCCCTCGCCCTTTCCAACTGCGCGGACATGGGCCCGAACACCCAGCGCGGCGCAGCGACAGGCGCGATCCTCGGCGGCGTAGCCGGCGGCGTGATCGGCCACCAGTCCGGCCGCGGTCTGGAAGGTGCCGCCCTGGGAGCCGCCGCAGGCGGCGTGGCTGGCGGTGCCATCGGCAACAACCGCGACCAGCAGGAGCGCCGCTACTACCGCGACCGCGACTACCGCTATTGAGCCATCTTCCGGCCTATATCAGTGGGGAGACGTCCGGGAAATCCGGGCGTCTTCTTTTTTTGGATGATTTGTGACGCCGGGGCCTCTTAACTCCAGTCGATTCCGAAATCCCCTATGCCCCGACTTTTCGCCGCCCTCTTCCTGCTGTTCGGTTCCAGCCTCCCCGCCCCCGCTCAGTTCGGTCTGCCCGGCGGTTCGTCCACGACCGCGGTGATGGTCCCGGAAACCAGCGCCATCGCCCCCGGCAAACCGTTCACCGTGGCGATGAAGCTCACCCACCCCGCGGAGTGGCACAGCTATTACAAAAATTCCGGCGGCATCGAGATCCCGCCCGCCATCAACTGGACGCTGCCGGAGGGATTCACCGCCGGTCCCATCCAGTGGCCGGTGCCGGAGATCAAGGACGGGCCTGCGGGCAGGAGCCTGATCTACTCCGACAGTCCGGTGTTCCTCATCGAGATCACCCCCTCTCCGGCCATCGCCGCCGGTGAAACGGCCACCCTCACCGCGAAGGCAACCTGGCAGATCTGCAAGACCGCCTGTGTGAACGAGAAAAAGACCTTCACCCTGACCCTGCCGGTGGCGGGCGAGGCCGCCGCGGACCCGGCGCACGCCGCCCTTTTCTCCGCAGCCCGCGCGAAGATCCCCGCGCCCAACCTGGACTGGACGGTGGCCGCACAAAAGGACGGCCAGGACATCGCCCTGCGGCTGACTCCGAAATCGAACGCCGTCCGTGCCCTCACCTCCTTCAACTTCGACTTCGTTTCTGACCAACCATTCGTCCAGCCTGGCCTCGATCCGGCGACCGTCACCCGTGACGGAGAGACGTGGGTCGTGCCCCTGAAAAGAATCACGGAAGACTTCATCGGCGAGGCTGTCCCGCAGGAAGATTCGTTCTCCGGCATCCTCGTTTCCAAGACCGATGGCATCGCCACAGTCGCCATCGGCAGCACGGCCATCACCGATCTCTCTGCGGCACCGGGTGCGGCGGCCATCAACTCCCCGTCCCCTGCCAGCGGAGCGGGCCTGAGTTTCCCGCTGATCCTCGGCGGCATGTTCCTGGGAGGCCTCATCCTCAACCTCATGCCGTGTGTCTTCCCCGTCATCGGCATCAAGATCATGGGCTTCGTCCAGCAGGCGGGGCATGACCGGAAGAAGATCGTCCTACACGGCCTCATCTTCGCGCTGGGCGTGCTCATTTCGTTCTGGGTGCTGGCGCTCGCGCTGTTCGCCGGAAAGATCACCAACTGGGGGAACCAGCTCCAGGACCCGCGGGTGAGCTGTGTGACCCTCCTCGTGATGCTGCTGCTGGGGATGAACCTCTACGGTGTATTCGAGATCGGAACCTCCGCAACGGGTGTGGGTGGCAGCCTCGCGCGGAAGCAAGGCGTCGCGGGGACGTTCTTCTCCGGTGTGCTGGCCACGCTGGTGGCCACGCCATGCTCCGGTCCGTTCCTCGGCGTGGCCATCGGCGCGGCAGCCACCCTGCCGGCTGTCCCATTCTTCACCGCGTTCACCTTCATGGCGCTGGGCCTGTCCCTGCCCTATCTGGTGCTGTCCGCATTCCCCTCCCTGGTGGAGCGCCTGCCGCGCCCCGGCCCGTGGATGGAATCGTTCAAGCAAGGGATGTCCTTCCTGCTGTTCGCCACCGCGGGGGTGTTCCTGTGGATCTATGGCGCGCAGGTTTTCGACCGCAACGACGGCCAGAAGGGCCTGTGGGTGATGCTGGGCCTCAGCGGCGTGGCCTGCGCCGCATGGATCTATGGCCGCTGGACGCAACCGTTCCGGAAGGTCGCCGTGAGGCTGGCCGCCCGTGTGGTCGCCCTCGCCTTCCTGCTCGGAGGCATCGCCGCCGCATGGCCATGGCCCGCCCCGGTGCCGGTGGCCGGTGAGGAAAAACAGAAAGTGGAATGGCATCCATGGACCCAGAAGGAAATGGAAAGCCTGCTGGCCAGCGGACAACCGGTGTACATCGACTTCACCGCCAAGTGGTGCCTCACCTGCCAGCTCAACAAGAGCCGCGCCTATCCCCCGGAAATCGTGAAGCTGATGAAGGACAAGAAGGTCGTCGCCATGAAAGCGGACAAGACCAACACGAACCCGGAGATCGAGGCGAAGCTCAAGGAACTCGGTCGCACCGCCATCCCCGTCAACGTGCTCTACATCCCCGGCCAGCCGGAGCCGATCATCACACCCGAACTGCTGTCACCGGATGTGCTGAAGGAGCTTTTCGGAAAGATTCCGTGAGAGGTTGAAACGAAACGCGGAGAGGAGCGCGGGGTTTCCGGTCATGGGTCATGGGTCATACTGGGAGCGCTGGTCTTCAGACCGGCATCTTCCGCATCCTGAATCCTGAATTCCGCATCCTTCGCGTCTTCGCGGTGAATCTTTCCTGGTTCGCCAATGCCGCCGGTGGACAGGAGTGTCCACCCTCCTTACATCCTGCATCCTGCATCCTGAATCCTGCATCACCCCCTCATCGCCTCCAGCTTCTCCTTCACCTCCTGCCATGCGACTTCGTGCGGGAGCTTCCCGGATGCGGCGGCGAGTGCCGCGGCGACACCGGCTGACTCCCCCATGCCTACGGCGTTTCCAGTAACACGGTAGCTGGAGTGGGAGACGAAATCCCCGCTGATGCAGCGGCCCGCCATCATCAGCCCGTCCACATCCTTCGCGATGAGGGCGCGCAGGGGGATGTCATACGCCTTCACCTTGATGCCGGTGGAGTGGGTGGAGGACTTCTTCTCATTGTGCTCCCCGGTGGTGGCGTGGATATCCACCCCGAAGGTGGCGCGGGTCACCGCATCATCATGGCGGGCACCGCCGATGAGATCCTCCGTGTTGACGGTATAGCGTCCGGCGATGCGGCGGCCGTCCCGCACGCCGATCTGCTCCGCGGTGGCGACGATCCGCAGACCCTCCCACCCACCGCCGAGGGCGCGCAAGCCGTCGATCATCTTGTTCATTTCAGCCCGCGCGTTCACGGTGGCGCGGGTGACCGCGGCGGGATCGAAGGGTTTCACGCCGTACTCATGGTTGAACATGGCGAAAAGGAGGTTCTCCTTCACATGCCACAGGGTGGGTGAGCCGTAGGAGGGATAGTGCCCGGATTTCTGGATCTCCCTGCGGATGGCCTGCTTCTTCTCGCCGTTGCTGTTCTCCCCTTCCAGCGGCTTGCCGAAGCGGATGAACTCCCGCAGCTTCTCCGGATCCCGGACGATCAGCAGCGCGTTGAGCGACATGGGCTGGCACGGGCAGGTGGCGGCATCGCCGTAGGCGGGATCTCCCAGCGCGAAGGTGCAGCCCGCGAGTGCGCCGAGATCCCCGTCACCCGTGCAGTCGATGAAGACGGGCGCGGTCCACGCCTGGCGGCCCGCCTTCGAGTCGGTGATGATGGTGGTGATCTTCCGCCCTTCCTTGAAGGCGGCGGCCACGCGGGTGTGGTATTGGAAAGTGACGCCCGCCTCCACGCAGAGTTCCTCCAGCAGGAGCTTCAGCGCCTCCGGATCGTAACTGAAGGAACCGGCGCTGCTGCCGGTGTAGGCACCGCGCTGCTCCAGCTTCGTCCGCAGTTCCCTGGCGAAGCCCGGTTTCGCGAAATCCAGGAAATATCCCAGCAACCCGGCGGTCCAGATGCCGCCCAGGCACCCGCGCCATTCGAAAAGCCGCACCTTCGCCCCGGCCCGCGCGGCCATGATGGCGGCGGTGACCCCGGCTGGCCCGGCCCCGCAGACGATGACATCCGCATCCCCGGTGAGCGGCGCGTTTTCCGCCGGGATGGCGAACGTCTTCCCATCGCCCGCGGAGGCCGCAGCGGCGGATGAGATCATGGCTGGCGTTCCGAACGCGGCGAGGGTCTTGCCAAGGAAATGGCGGCGGTTGGTTTTCATGGGCGGATTTTCGGGAAAGGAATAAAACGCGCCCGGACGGGAAAACCTTGCAGACCGAGGCCGGCATTTCCCGCCGCGCATGCCGCCCTCTTCAGGCAGGGACCGCATTCCATGCGGTCAGGTGGGGGACGGCACCGCCCTCCTCCAATGCCGCCGTACCACAACGCGCCGCCCATATCACCTGGAGGAGTTGCGTATTCATATCCAGGACATCACGGGGTTTCTTCCGCCGCCGCCCACCGGACCGCATGGAATGCGGTCCCTGCCTCGGACAGATCAATAGACGATCCGCACGGGGGTGCCGACCCGCACATTGTCGAAGAGGACCGGCACGAACTCGTGCGGCAGGCGGATGCAGCCGTGGGAGGCGGGTTCGCCCGGCCGGGGGATGAGGCCCCCGTGCATGCCGATGCCGTAGGACGTGAGACGCATCCAGTAAGGCATGGGGGCGGGCACGTATTTCTCACCCGGCCCCTTGCGGGTGCTCGGTTTCGCGTCCCCGTTCACCACGTTGCCGAATTCATCCTCGATCCAGCCGTAGCGGTTGGAGTACTTGTCCACGATCTTCTCGGTGATCTTGTAGGTGCCTCCCGGTGTTCCATGCCCCTCCTTGCCGGTGGCCACATAGGTCCAGCCGACCTCGCGGCCGGCGCGGCGGAAGTAGGCCTTCTGTTGGGTGAGGTTGATGGTCACGGTCACCTCGCCGGGGCCGCCGTCATCATACCACTGGTACATGACACGTTCCGCCTTCGGCAGCGGCCTGGGCGGCTCGTTCGGCGGCGCACATGAGAGCATCGAAAGGGCGGCGGGGAGGCAAAGAAGCCCTGGGAGATTGGTGAGAACTCGGCGCATGGGGAGAGGTGACGGGAAAAAGGCTTGGTTTCGCAGCGTTCCAGCCAGTGGCCGCCGCCGCGCACCATTACCCCCGGACCCTTCCCCGGTCAAGGCCGCGTGACTTTGCCGTCACGGCATCTCTCTTGCCGCGGGCCTTGCGCATCCCCGCCATCACGCCTAACAGTGGCCCGCCCCATGATCCATTTTTCCATTTTCGGCATCCCCGTCGCAGTCCAGCCCTTCTTCTGGGTGACCATGGCTTTGCTGGGAGGTGCAATCCACGCAAATACTCCGGAGGCGCTTCTGAAACTGGCTCTCTTCATCCTCGCCGGATTCATCTCGATCATGGTGCATGAGCTGGGCCACGCCCTGACCATCAAACACTACAAGCTGCCCACCTCCATCACCCTCCAGGCCTTCGGCGGCTACGCCACCTACCCCGCCGGACGCCTGTCCCGCCCGCAGAATTTCCTGGTCACCGCCGGTGGCCCCGCCGCCCAACTGGTACTGGCACTCATCGCCCATGTACTCCTCCACCGTCTGCCCTACAATGAAGGGATTTTCTCATTCCTCGGCTCACTGAGATGGGTCAGTGTCGCATGGGCTGTCCTCAACCTGCTGCCGGTCCTGCCGATGGACGGCGGACAACTGGTCAATGCCGTGCTGGGACCGGCGCGCATCCGCATCACCCTCTGGATCACCATCATCACGGCGGTCGTGGTCGGTCTGCTGGCCCTCAAGATCGGGCTGTTCATCCTCGCCATCCTCCTCGGCATGTTCGCCTTCCAGGCCGGGCAGGCGCTGCGGGAGACGCGCTGGCGCTGAGATCTACCAGAAAAGCAGGCGCAGCGCGGCGAGCGTGGCGAAGCCCACGATCATCCACTCGAACGCCTCCTGCGGCACATGCCGGATGAGCCAGCGGCCGCCGAAGATCCCCACCACCACACCTGGCAGCAGTTTCGCATTTTCCAAAAGACTCTCCGGGGTGATGAGCGCCAGCCGCGTGTTCATCGGCACTTTCAGGATGTTGATGAGCAGGAAAAATCGCGCGCCGATGCCGATGAGTTCCATCTTCGGGATCTTCCGCCCCAGCAGGTAGAGCTGGATCACCGGACCCGCGGCGTTCGCCAGCATCGTCGCGAATCCACCCAGCACACCCGCCCCCGCACCGAACGCCCGTGACTCCCCTAGGTGCGAGAACAACACCGGCCTCATCCTCCGGAAAACCTGCACCACCACCATGAAAAGCACGCAGCCGCCGATGACCTTGCGCGCCAGCCTGTCATCAATGGCACCCAGCAGCCACCACCCCAGGCCCAGTCCGATCAACGCTGGTGCGAGCAGTTTCCACACCGGTGCCCAGGAGCCGAATTTCCTGAACGCAGGATAGGCGAGGAGGTCCGCCACGATGAGCAGGGGAAGCGCCAGCCCTACCGATGCCTTCGGCCCATAGATGTCCGCCAGCAGCACCACGGAGATCATCGAGATGCCACTGAAGCCGGACTTCGACAGACCGATGCACAGGGCCGCCAACAGCGCCAGCGCATAGACACGGGGATCCGACAACATCTCGCCGCGGATCCTTGATCATCCGCCCGGTGTCCGTCCACTCGCGCTTGAAAAATTTCCCGGAAAAGACGACGCTGCGGATCCGCCCGTCCCACTCCACCATGCTGCGCCGCATCCTCCGCCACACCCTGCGTTTCCCGGGCCGGAGCGCCGTGTCCCTGGTGATGGCGGTCACCTGCACCGGCCTGCTCCTGGCCCTGCCGGGGGCGACGATGTATTTCATCGACACGATCATCCCGCAGAAGCGGCAGGACCTCATCCTGCCCACGGCGGCCATCGTGGTGGGGGCCATCTTCGCCCGCCAGCTCCTCTTCACGCTGCGCACCTGGTTCAACAACGTGCTGGAGCTGAAGCTCACCCACCTCATCCGGGTGGAACTCTATGACAAGCTCCAGCGGCTGCCGGTGAAATGGTTCGACTCCAACTCCTCCGGAGAGATCATGTCCCGCGTCTCCGACGACGTGCCCGCTACCAACCGCGTCATCATCGAAGGCATCGACCAAGCGGTCGCCGCCGCGCTCCAGTTCCTCATTGTCATCGGCTACATGCTGTTCCACTCATGGCAGCTCACGCTGGTCACGCTCATCCCCCTGCCGCTCATCGGCATCATCACCACCTGGTGGGCGAAGCGCGCGGAGCCGAAGTGGAGGGAATCCTCCGAGGCCTCCTCCGCGCTCAATGCCCTGCTGCACGACAACCTTTCCGGCATCCGCCAGATCAAGGCCTACACCGTGGAGCCGGAGGCCCTGATGAACTTCGATCAGGCATCGCGGAAAGTGGGGGAAAAGCAGATGAACGTGATGCGCGGCCAGTCCATCGTGTGGCCGTCGGTTTCCTTCATCGCGGAGTCCGGCATCGTCCTCATGCTCGCGTTCGGCACCCTGTGGACCATCCAGGGAAAGATCAGCGCCGGCGTGGTGATGAGCTTCCTGGTCGCCTGGGGCTTCCTGTTCGATCCCATCTCCCGCATCAACGCGCTCTCCCAGACCTTCACCCGCGGCATCGTCTCCGCGAAGCGGATCTTCGCCATCCTGGACACTCCGGACGAAACCCACCTCACCGACGGCCTCCGGCCGGACACGATGAAAGGGCACGTCCATTTCGAGGACGTTTCCTTCACCTACTCCGACGAGGCCCCTGCCGTCAGCAATCTCACGCTGGAAGCACGGCCGGGGGAAACCATCGCCCTGGTGGGAGCCACCGGAGCGGGCAAGTCCACCGCGCTCAACCTCCTCACCCGCTTCTACGAACCCACCTCCGGCCGTATCCTCATCGATGGCAACCCGCTCTCCAGCCTGTCGAAGGAGTGGCTGCGCGACAACACCGGCTACGTGACGCAGGACAACTTCCTCTTCAACACCACGCTGCGGGAAAACCTGCTGCTGGCGAAAAAGGACGCCACCGATGCAGAACTGTGGAAGGCACTCGAACTGGCGAACGCCGCCGAATTCGTCCGCCGCTCCCCGCAAGGTCTCGACACCATCGCCGGGGAAAGGGGAAGCCGCTTCTCAGGAGGCGAAAAGCAACGTCTCTCCATCGCCCGCGCCCTGCTCAAGAACCCGCCGCTGCTGCTGCTGGATGAAGCGACATCCGCCCTCGACAACCGCACGGAGAGGCTCGTCCAGCAGGCGCTCGAAAATTTGCGCAGCGATCGGACCTGCTTTGTCATTGCCCATCGGCTTTCGACCGTCCAGAAGGCTCACCGCATCTGCGTCCTCGACCGCGGCCGCCTCATCGAACAAGGCACGCACGAAGAACTGATCGCGGCCAACGGTGCCTACGCGCGGCTTTGCGAAGCAACGCTTTCCGTCCCTGAAAAAACCTCCCAAGACTGACAATCCCTCTCAACTCCCTCACATGGAAACCTTGCTCCAACTCCCGGAAGAAGAAGCCCCCAGCACCATCACCGAAGTTCTCGCCGCCCTCCGCAAACAGGACCTGGAACCACGTCACGAAAAAAAATCATGGGGGGACTGGATCCATCTGGAAGGCTACACCACCGTCATCAGCATCGAGTCGAACCGCGGTCTCAGCCGTTCCGCCACCATCGAACACGGCGAGGGTGAGGAACAGGAAGAGCCCATCCCGTCCATCTTCCGCGCCTTCGGCCAGATCGGCTGGCGCGGAATCGATGACGACGGTGAGTTCGAGCTTTGAAAGTGGCTGGGACCGCGGAATCCGAAGTGAGCGTTAGCGAACTATTTGGAGATACGAAGTCAAACAGGCTAGCCGTCAGGCAATTCATTCCGCCCCGGAGAATCCAGCCAGCGAAGCCAAGCGGAATGAATTCCGCGGTCCAATTTCTCACACGGGAAACCGGTCGGCCACCGATCACCGCAAGGCATGGGCATGGGCCGCTGTCCGCCGCCGGCCGCCATGGAATGGGAGTGGAGCGGACATAGCGGCTATGCCGCAATGACATCCCCGCCATCAAAACCCCATCATGTCCCGCAGCGCCTGGGCAGTGGGGATGGTCTCCCCTTTCCATTCCGTGTCCGGCTTCCGGGTGATGGTCACGTTCTTCGGCAGCTTCGAGATGTCATAGCGTCCGCCGGGGCCTTGGTAGATGACCACCTCGATCGGCTTCTGCCCCTCCTTCAGACCCTGGTCATCCACGAAGATGCAGTTCTGGAAGATACAGTTCCGCGTCACCAGCACGAAGCTCGACGGCACCTTGCAATCGACGAAGCGGCAGTTCTCGAACCTGAACCACGGATGGTTCAGGTAGTTGGCCGGTTCCCTGTCACGGAATGAGATCGGCGGCAGATCGACCTTTTCGAACACGCAGGCCCGAGCGCGGAAGCCCACATCAACGACGTTCCAGGCCAGGGCGAGCCGATTCGTGACGATGCAGTTCTCGAAATAGAACTTCGTCGCCTGATCCCCGCCATACCACCAGCCGCCCTTGTTGAATCCGCAGTCGTTGATCCAGCAGTTCAGATAAAAGGATTTGCAGGCATGATCCCCGAGGAAACTCAGTCCGTCGAAAGTGGCTTTCGTCGCCACGATGGTGCCCCAGTTGGTGAGGATGTTGGTCTTGCCGGACCATACCGTTCCCTTCGGCACGATGATGTTGGCCCACTGTCCCTTGTTGCGTTCGCCGATCATCACCCCGTCGCTGATCCGCTGCTTCAACGGAGGCACGGTCATTGACTCCAGCCACCTCCCCTTGAGGGCGAAGGGCTTTTCCACCAAGGGCGGGGTCACCGACGGGATCTCGATCTTCGGCAGATCCTTCAGTTCGACCGGACCCGTGCTGCGGGAGTCCTCCTCGAACTCCACCCCCTGGCTCTGCATCCCGGCGGAAAGCTCCAGCAACATCTGCTCCCCTTCCTTCCTGACTGCCAGCGCCTCGTCCACCTGGCCCGCCTTCGTCAGCGTCGCCTGCTTCTCGCGGATGGTCTTCGCCAGCGATTCCACCACCTTGGCCCGCGCCGCGTTCGCGTCCTTCATGATGACATCACGGGCCGCGATGTATTTTTCCCGCAGATCGGCGATGCCCTTGTCCGCGTGGGAGGTTGTCTGCCCGGACTTCGTGATGGATTCCGCCTCCTCCCGGACACGGATGAGCGCCTCCAGGTCGCCGGTCGCCCTGACTTTCTCCTCCAGCGTCTTCAGCGCGGCGACATATCTCTGCGAAAGCTCGGCCTGCTTGAAGAGCGCGTCGGTCTCGGATTTTTCGATCTCCGCGGAGGCGGACTCCTTCAGTTTCTCCACGAACTCACTGGCTTGCGCAGGCAACACCACGAGAGCGCAGGACAGCAGTGGGGGCAGAAGTTTTCCGAAGTACATGAGAGAACCAACTATCCGCACCACCATGGCATGTCAATGAAACGCGGGTCACCAGGTGAGGAACCCATGGAAGACGGATGCCTGCCATCAGAATCCCATCATATCCCGCAGCGCCTGGGCCGTCGGGATGGTTTCGCCTTTCCATTCCGTGTCCGGCTTCCGGGTGATGGTCACGTTCTTCGGCAGCTTCGAGATGTCATACCTTCCCCCCGGCCCCACGTAGATGACCACATCGATGGGCTTCTGGCCTTCCTTCAGGCCCGGATCATCCACGAATATGCAATCCTGGAAAATGCAGTCTCTCGTCACCAGGACGAAACTCGACGGCACCTTGCATCCCACAAAGCGGCAGTTCTCGAACTTGAACCACGGATGGTTCAGGTAATTGGCCGGTTCCTTGTCCTTGAAAGAAACCGTCGGCATGTCCGCCTTCTCGAACACGCTCGTCCGCACGCGGAATCCGTTGTCCACCACATTCCATGCGGATGCCAGGGAATCGCTGACCACACAGTTCTCGAGATAATACTTCGACGCCTGGTCCCAACCCCACCAGCCGCCACCGCGGTTGAGGGTGCATTGGTCGAACGAGCAATTCACGAAATAAGTGTCGCACGCCAAGTCGCCGAGGAATTTCAACCGCTCGAAAGAAGACTTCGTCGCCACGATATAAGCTGCCGAGGAAAAGATCCGCGTGTCCCTGCCCGACCAGACCGTCCCCTTCGGCAGCACGACCGTCGGCCATTTCTTCTTGCCCCGGTCACCGAGGATCACCTGCTCGCTGATCCTCTGTTTCAGCGGTGGAAGCGTCATCGACTCCAGCCAGGTTCCCTTGATCGAGAATGGTTTCTCGAACAGAGCGGGCGCGGTCGTCGGCACGTTGATCTTCTTCAGTTCCTTCAGCTCGACGGCTTCCGTGCCGCGTGAGTCTTCCGCGAACTCCACTCCGTCGTTGCCCAATCCGGAAGAAAGTTCCAGCAACATCTGTTCCCCCTCCTTCCGGATCGCCAGCGCCTCATCCACCTGGCCCGCTTTCGTCAGCGCCGCTTCTCTTTCCCGCACCGCTCTTGTCAGCGACTCCACGACCTTCGTCCGCGCCGCATTCGCGTCCTTCATGATGATGCCGCGGGCCGCGATGTATTTCTCCCGCAGCTCGGTGATGCCCTTGTCCCCGTGGGAGGTCACCTCTCCGGACTTCGTGATGGCGTCAGCTTCCTCCCGGATCCGGATGACCGCATCCAGATCACCGGTCGCCCTGATCTTCTCTTCCAAGGCTTTCAACGCGGCCATATACTTCTGTGAAAGCTCCGCCTGCCTGAAAAGCGCGTCGGTTTCGGATTTCTCAATCTCAGCCGAGGCGGATTCCTTCAGCTTCTCCACGAATTCGCTGGCTTGCGCAGGCAATACCACAAGAGCGCAGGATAGCAGCGGGGGCAGAAGCTTTCCGAAGTACATAAGAAAAACCAACTATCCGCATGATCATGCCATGTCAATGAAACGCGGGTCGTCAGGGAGGGCCATCTCATTTCGGAATTGTCAGGATGTTTGTCGGCTTGTTTCAGAAAATCCGAACCACGAATGAACACCAATGGACGCGAATTCACCCTGAATCAGGGTTAGGTGGTCATGCTCTCCATTCGGAAAATCGCCGCTCCACTTCGAAATTCGGTATCGGCCCACCTTCCATTCGTGTTCATTCGCGTCCATTCGCGGTTGGATTCCCGAAATGAGGCTGCCCTGGGGCGTCCGGCGGGGTGGACGGCCAATCTCCCCGCGGCGGCGCATCCGAACGATGGCATCCGGGATGGAATGGAATCGTGGAATCACGGGACGTCATCCCAACCGGACCGTTGATCCCATCATGTCCCGCACCTCCACCCGCTCCATGCGGCTCCGGATTTCATCCCCCGGAAGAAGGGATCTGGAAACCTTCTCCAGCGCGGACCAGGCGAAGACCGTCGCCAGCCGGGCACGGTCCGCAGGAGACAGGCCGGTCACCAGCCCCGCGAGGTAGCCAGCCAGCAGGGAATCCCCCGCCCCCACGGTGCTGACGACCTCCACCTCCGGGGACTTCGCATGGAGCGTGCCGTCCGCCGTGCGGAACAGCGCACCCTTTTCCCCCATCGAAAGGATGATATGCCCGATGCTCTCTCCCAGCGACCGGAGGATCCGAGCCGGATCCGCAACCAGACTCTCCGGGGAAACCCCCATCACCTCAGACAGTTCGTGCTCGTTGGGCTTGATCAGATCCACTCCCATGTCGATCGCCGTTTCCAATACCCGCCCGCTCGCATCCACCGCCACCATGGCTCCCGCCGCTCTGGCGATCTCCAGCAGTTCACGGAAATGAGCGACCTCCACTCCTGGGGGCAAGCTGCCACCAAACACACACCACCGCCCGGGTGCCGCCAGCTCCCCCACTTTCCGGACCAACCTGTCCCACCCAGCGGCATCCGGAGCCAGACCGGGGAAGTTGATGTCAGTCGTGCCCGTGCTCCTGTCACCGATGATCTTGATGCCGGTCCGGGTCTCTCCGGGAATGCGGATGAATCCATCCCCGATCCCGGTCTCACGGCACAGCTCCTCGAAGAGGGCCGGATTCTCCTCCCCCAGAAATCCCGTTGCGATGCAGGGAACTCCATATGCGGCCAGCAAGGCCGCCACGTTCACGCCTTTCCCTCCCGCCTGCCGGTGATGCCAGTCCACCCGGTTGACCTTCCCCGGCTCGAACCTCTCCAGATGGACGGTGTGGTCGATCGCGGGGTTGAGCGTGATGGTGACGACGTCTGCCATGGGTGCTGGAATCTTCCTGCGGCCATCTCCCCATATGACCGCCGGGGATGCGAACAGAAAAGCACGGCACTTCCCCGCCATCATTGACGATGCTTATCACTCATCGTCTTGCCATAGCCCCCATCTATGGAAAAAGCTCAGGCCATGGATCTGCGCCAGCTCGAGTATTTCACCGCCATCATCCGGGAAGGCTCACTCACCGCTGCGGCGAAGGCCTGCCAGGTCGCGCAGCCATCGCTGAGCCAGCAGCTCAAGGCACTGGAAGATGAGCTTGGCGAGCCGCTGGTGCACCGCAGGCCGCGCGGGGTGGAACCCACCAGCGCCGGGCTGGTCCTGCTGGAACATGCCGGACGGCTTCTCGATGAGGCGAGGAAACTGCGGGAGCGTTTCGAGAAACGCCGCGAAACCCAGGAGGGGAAACTCGCGTTCGGCATCATCCCCACCATCGCCCCCTACCTGTTGCCCAAGCTGCTCAAGCCGTTCCGTGAAGTGTATCCGAAGATCGACCTCCAGATCCAGGAAGCCCGCACCAGCGAACTGATCCAGCAGATCGTCGATGGCACGATCGAGTTCGCGGTGCTGAGTGATGTAGCGCCCCAGGTTCTCAAAAAATGGTCCCTCCATGCGAAAGAGCTTTTCAGGGAGCCCCTGCTGCTGGCCCTGCCCGCAAACCATCCGTTGTCCCGGGTGAAATCCGCCCCCCGTCCCGACCAACTGGCGGCGGAGGAACTCATCCACCTGAAGGACGGACACTGCCTCACTGACCGCACCCTGAAAGTCTGTAGGCTCAAGCGCCTGGATGCCCGGCTGGAATGCGACCAACTGGGGACGGCCCTGGCCATGGTCGCTTCCGGCATGGGTTTCGCAGTCGTTCCGGAATTCGCCGCACGCACGAGGAATGACCCCTCGCTGGTTTTCCGTCGCTTCGCGAATCCCGACCCGGAACGCACGATCAGCCTGCTGAAGCGGAGGGCGCAGCCTCTTTCAAAGGGCGGCAGGGAACTCGCCAATCTCCTCCAGGGGATCCAGACGGAGCTGCGCTAACCCCGCATAACGCGGGATAGGGCAGGATATGGGCCGGAAATGGCAGATTACGCGTCGAAGAGTTGCCCCTCTCCGGCGTATATGTTCGGTGAACCGGAGGATGAATCCTTTGAGCCCTTCACATCCCATCAGCCCCGTACACCACCACCTATGAAAACGAACATCATCTGCGCCACCGACTTCTCCGCCGAATCCTCCCGTGCTTCGGAAGCCGCCGCCGCCTTTTGCGCGAAGACGGGTGAAACCCTCATCCTGCTCCATGTCTGCGAGCCGTCGCGCGCCGGGGATGAGTCCCTCACCTCCTCCCTCCATGTCGCCGCCAAGCACCGCCTCCATTCCGAAGCCACCCGGCTCAGGCAATCCGGGACGCTGGTGGAGGAACTCGTTCTCGACGGTTCCCCTTCCTCGACCCTCCTTTCCTTTCTGGAGGAAACCCAGGCCCGCCTCCTCATCGTCGCGTCCCAGGAAAAGCGCAGCGCTCCGGCACGGTGGTTTTCCGGAGGCCTGATCGAACGCCTGGTGAAAAACTCCCGCATCCCCACCTTGGTCCTGCGCGATCCATCCTCCTTGGAAGAATGGCTCTCCGGTGGCCGCCCTTTGAAGACCTTCGTCGCCGTGGGGCCGAACGCCATCGCGGACATCCCCCTGCAATGGGTGAAGGAATTGGCCGGGATCGGCCCCTGCGAGATCACCGCCACCTATCTCCACTGGGTGCCGGACGAAGCGATCCGGCTGGGATTGCAAAGCCATTCCTTCATCGAGAATTCCCATCATCTCCAGAAGCTGCTGGAAAACGAACTGAAGCAGAAAACCGGCGAGATCCTGGGAGATCTTCCCGTCACCATCCATATCGAACCCCGCTGGGGCCGCGCGGACCTCTCCCTCATCGGCATCGCCGGCCAGACGGAGGCGGACCTCATCGTGGTCGGTTCCCGTCTCCGCCATGGACTCTCCCGCGTGTTCGACGAATCCGTTTCCGTGGATCTCCTCCACACCTCCCCCTTCAACCTGGCGGTGGTCCCGCTGCTGGAATCCTCCGTGCCGCGCCCGCTCCCGGTCTATGACCACATCCTCGTCCCCACGGATTTCTCGGACGCGGCGAACCATGCCATCCTGCATGCCTGCGCCATCGCATCACCCGGGGCCACCATCCACCTGCTCCATGTCAGGGACAGGTTCGGAGTTTCCCTCCCGGAGGGGACGCGGCAACTCCAGGATCTGATCCCGGAGTCCGCGGGTGAGCGGGGGGTGAAAATAGAAACCATCATCGAGGATGGGAGCGTCCCCGCGGAAACCATCCTCCAGGTCGCCGCGCGGCGGATGGCGGATATCATCTGCATGGGCAGCGCCGGAGGGAACGCGCTGTCGAAGGTGCTCCTCGGCTCCGTGGCCTCCCAAGTCGCGGCATCTTCCCCCCGTCCCGTCCTCCTGGTGCCAAAACCCCTGTGAGAGATGGCGCGACCGGGAAGCGACACCGCCAGATGGCACCACCTCACGGCCGGAGAGGCCATCGGCAGGCTGGGGACGGATCCCTCCACGGGGCTGGATCCCGCGCAGGTCCTCTCCGCGCGCACACGCCACGGCCCCAACACCGTGACCGCCCGCAAGGGAGTGCCCGCATGGCGGAAGTTCCTCCTCCAGTTCCACCAGCCCCTCATCTACATCCTCCTCGCGGCGGTGGTGGTCACCGCCGCCCTCGGGGAGTGGGTGGACTGCACGGTCATCCTGCTGGTGGTGCTGGCCAACTCCGTCATCGGCTACTTCCAGGAGGAAAAGGCGGGAAAGGCGATCGAGGCGCTGGGAAAGATGATCCTCACGGAGGCGACCGCCAGGAGGGCCGGCAGCGGCAGGATCCGCATCCCCTCCGCTGACATCGTCCCCGGGGACATCATCCTCCTCCAGCCGGGGGACCTGGTGCCGGCGGACATGAGGCTCATCCACGCGAAGGAACTCCACATCGCGGAAGCCGCGCTCTCCGGGGAGTCCCTGCCCGCCCACAAGCGGACGGAACCGCTTCCGGAATCCACCGCGCTGGCGGATCGCAGGAACATCGCCTACGCGGGAACGCTCGTCACCAGCGGCCACGGGGAGGGCATCGTCTTCGGCACCGGGGACGGCACGGAGACGGGCCGCATCGCCCGCCTCATCTCGGAAGCAACGGAGATCTCCACCCCGCTCACCCGGAAGATCGCCTCCTTCAGCCGCCTCCTCCTGTGGGTGATCCTGGCCGTCGCCGTGTTCGCGTTCTGTGTCGGCGTTCTCCGGGGTGAATCCCCCGGCACCATGTTCATGGTCGCCGTGGCCCTCGCGGTGGGAGCCATTCCGGAAGGCCTGCCCGCCGCCGTGACCATCGTCCTCGCCATCGGCGTCAGCCGCATGGCCAGACGGCGCGCCATCATCCGCAAGCTGCCCGCCGTTGAAACGCTCGGCGGCACCACGGTCATCTGCTCTGACAAGACCGGCACGCTCACCGAGAACCAGATGACGGTGCAGCAGGTTTTCGCCGGGGGCCGTTGTTTCCACATCTCCGGCGGTGGATACGAACCCACCGGCGGGATCTCACTGGATGGAACCAGCGTGGATCCCGCCGACCAGCCCGCGCTTCTCGAGTGCCTGCGGGCCGGCCTGCTCTGCAATGACACCCGCATTTCTCCCCGGGAGGATGGCTCCCATGCCATCAATGGCGACCCCACGGAAGCGGCCCTCCTCGTTTCAGCGGCAAAGTCGGGACTCCACCACGCGGACAGCCATGCGCGCTCCCCGCGCATCGACATGATCCCCTTCGGCTCCGACCACATGTTCCGGGCCACCCTCCACCATCATGCGGACAGCCGGATGATCTACAAGGTGGGCGCCGTGGAACGGTTGCTCGACCGCTGCGCGGACTCCCTCGGCGGAGATGGAAACCCCGCCCCGCTCGACAAGGAAGCCGTCCGCGCCGCCGTCGAAAGCATGGCCTCCCAAGGCCTCCGCGTCCTCGCCTTCGCCCGCCGCCCCGCGGATGACATCACCGGGGACCTGACCCATGAGCATGTCAGTTCCGGACTCACCTTCCTCGGCCTCCAGGGCATGATCGACCCACCGCGGCAGGAAGCCATCCAGTCCGTCGCCCTCTGCCGCAAGGCGGGCATCCGGGTGAAAATGATCACCGGCGACCACGCGACGACGGCCAGGGCCATCGCCATCCGCATCGGCCTCGCCTCCAGGGCGGAAAACACGAAGGTGCTGACCGGCAGTGAGCTTGAGGCGATACCCGATGACGGGCTGCCCGCCATCGCCGCGAAAACGGCGGTCTTCGCCCGGGTCGCCCCGGAGCAGAAACTCCGTCTCGTGAAAGCCCTCCAGTCCACCGGCCACATCGTCGCCATGACGGGGGACGGCGTGAACGACGCCCCGGCGCTCAGGCAGGCGGACATCGGCATAGCCATGGGGATCACCGGCACGGATGTCGCCAAAGAAGCCGCCGACATGATCCTCACCGATGACAACTTCTCCTCCATCCAGACCGCGGTGGAAGAAGGGCGTGGTGTGTTCGACAACCTGCTGAAATTCATCATCTGGACCCTGCCGACGAACCTGGGGGAGACGTGCATCATCCTCCTCGCGGTCCTTTCCGGAACCACCCTGCCGCTGCTCCCCATGCAGCTCCTGTGGATCAACCTGGGGACATCCGTCCTCCTCGGCCTCACCCTCGTCTTCGAGCCGCGGGAGCCGGGCCTGATGGACCGGCCGCCACGGCTGCCGTCGCGCCCCCTGCTGACCTTCCCGCTGCTGATGCGGACCGGGCTGGTGTCCCTGCTCATGATCGCGGGCACCTTCTGGGTCTTCAGCCACGAACACTCCGTGGGCACCCTCGACAGCGCGCGCACCGCGGCCGTCAACGCCATCATCATGGTGGAGGTCGCCTATCTGTTCAGTTGCAGGTCGCTCAACCACCCGCTGCCGGCCATCGGCCTGTGGACCAACCGGCTGGCCATCGCCGGAGCCGTGGCCATGGTCGCCGTCCAGCTATGCGCCACGGGGATCCCCTTCATCGCCCGGCTCCTCCACTTCCAGACTCCGGGCGTGGAAACGTGGATGCGCACGCTGCTCGTCTCCGCGGCGGTCTTCATGGCCGTGGAGTTCGAGAAATGGCTGCGCTTCGGACGCCACCGGGGCCTCCAGGCCCCGCCGGAGTGAGGACATTCCTGTCTTTCGGCGGCATTGGCGAGCCAGAAAAGATTCACCGCGAAGGCGCGAAGGGAAGAGATTCAGGATGCGGGATGCGGAAAATGCCAGTGCTTCCCAGCATGATCCATGAACGGAAACTCCGCGCCGCTCTCCGCGACCTCAGCGCCTCCGCGTTTCGTTTCGATCCAAACTCTCCCCCTTTGCGAACCTTCGCGGCCTTCGCGGCTTTGCGGTAATCCTTTATGATTCGCCATTGCAGCCGGTGGACAGGAATGGGAGCGCAGCGGACATAGCGGCTCCGGCGCAATGTCCTCCCTCCTTACGCGCCCAGTGTCGGATCGTAGTCCTTCGGTGCGCGGACGATCTTCTCGATCGCGTGCTTGGTAACCAGATTCCCCGCACTGGAACGGCTCTTGATGCCGAACTCGGAGAACGGCAGCGGGCGGATGAGATTCCGCATGCGCAGCACCGGTTTCAGGTGGACCAGCAGCATCTGCGCCGCGCTTTCCTCCTCCGTCTTATGGACGGCGAAGTAGAGGATGCGGGTGCCGGGCGTGCCCTTGGTGAGGTCATACTCCTTGTCGCGGGTGATGCCGCCCATGCGGAAACGCTTGGCGAGGATGGGGCCATCACGCCCGTCCCGGTAGATCATGGAATAGATGAGATCCTCATCTTTCCTCAGGACCGCCACGCGCAGCGGCTTCTGGCCGACGAAGACTTTCTCCGCCACCTTCAACACGCGCATCTTGCCATCCCCGGTGAAGGTGATGAGGTCATCCAGCGTGGAGCATTTCTCCAGCGGCTCGCCGTCCTTCTTCAGGCCGTAGCCGGCGAAGCCGTTCTTCGCGTCGAGGTAGAGCGTCTCCGTCGCGGCGACGACCTGTGTGCGGTCCACGCGGTCGAACGAGGAGATCTCCGTCCGGCGCTCGCGGTCCTTGCCGTATTTCCGCATCAGTTCCTCATACCAGCGGATGGTGTAACGGGTGAGGTTGCGGAGGTTCTTCTCCGTCTCCTCGATGGCCTTTTCCAGCGCCTTGATCTCCTCATCCGCCTTGAACGAGTCGAACTTCGAGATGCGCTTGATGCGGATCTCCGTGAGACGGACGATGTCGTCCTGGGTGACCTCCCGCTTCAGGAGTGGCTTGAACGGGGTGAGTCCCTTGTCGATGGCGGTGATGACGCCCTCCCAGGTCTCCTCCTCCTCGATGTCCCGGTAGATGCGGTTCTCGATGAAAATCTTCTCCAGGGAGCTGAAGTGCCACTTGTCCCCCAGTTCACCCAACTTGATTTCCAGTTCCTGCCGCAGCAGGTCCTTCGTCTGGAGGGTGACACGCCGGAGGATCTCCGAGACGGGCATGAACTGCGGCTTGCCGTCCGCGATGACGCAGGAATTCGGCGAGATGCTGAGTTCGCAATCCGTGAAAGCGTAAAGCGCGTCGCGCGTGTTTTCCGCATCCGCTCCCGCTGGCAGGTGGACGAGGATGTCCGCGTGGGCCGCGGTGTTATCCTCGATTTTGGAAATCTTGATCTTCCCCTTGTCCGCCGCCGCGACGATGGAGTCCATGAGATTCCCCGTGGTGGTGCCGAAGGGGATCTCCGTGATGCGCAGCAGGCCCTTTTTATCCGTGGCGATACGGGCGCGCACGCGCACCTTCCCGCCCCGCAGGCCGTCATTATACTGGCTGGCATCCATGATGCCCCCGGTGGGGAAATCCGGCACCAGCGTGAACGGCTGGTCGCGCAGGACGGCGATGGACGCCTCGATGAGTTCGTTGAAATTGTGCGGCAGCACCTTGCAGGCAAGACCCACGGCGATGCCCTCCACCCCCTGCGCGAGCAGCAGCGGGAACTTGATCGGCAGGGTGACCGGCTCCTTGTTCCGGCCGTCGTAGCTGGGCAGCCATTCGGTCGTCTTCGGGTTGAAAACGACATCGAGCGCGAATTTCGTCAGCCGGGCCTCGATGTAACGCGGGGCGGCCGCACCGTCACCGGTCAGCGTGTTGCCCCAGTTTCCCTGGGTGTCGATGAGGAGTTCCTTCTGGCCCAGGCCTACCATGGCGTCACCGATGGACTGGTCGCCGTGCGGGTGGTATTTCATCGTGTTGCCCACGACGTTCGCCACCTTGTTGTAACGACCGTCGTCCAGCTCGTCCATGGAGTGCAGGATGCGGCGCTGGACGGGCTTGAGGCCGTCGTTGAGGTGCGGCACCGCCCGCTCGAGGATGACGTAGCTGGCGTAGTCGAGGAAATAGTCGGAATACATCCCCTTGAGGGAGGAATGCTGGTCCGGGTCGTGGGTCATGGGCGCGACGTTTAGGTGAGCCGGGCCGCTGGCGCAAGCCCGGGGTGAGACTACCGGCACTCCGGGTTCCGAAGAATGATTTCACCACAAAGCCGCGAAGGATCACAAACGAAACGCGGAGGTGTGGAGGTCTCGGAGAGAGGCGCGGACCCATGCGGGAATCTCAGGAATGAAGCGGAGGGAATCGCGGTTTCCCCAAATCATTTCCGGCTCTCCGGCGGAGTAACCCCATCTTTTTCAACTCCGCGCCTCTCTCCGAGACCTCCACACCTCCGCATTTCGTTTTCCCCAATCCTTTCCCCTGCCCGTGACGGTATCGACAAAGTGCACCCCCGTTCTTGCGGTGCCGGGTCCACCGGCCTAAAAACAGTCCCATGAACCGTTCGGAATTCTCCCGCAGGGATTGGCTGAAAACCGCCGCGCTCGCCGGTGGCTTCGCCTCCTTCGCCGCGCCCCGTTCCTCCGCCCAGGCTCCCGGGGAGGCGGGAAAGAAAGTCCGCGGCGTGATTTTCATGGTGTCCGATGGCATGAGTCCCGGCGTGCTGACGTTGGGGGAAGCATGGTCCAGGCTCACGCGGAACTCCGGCACCCGCTGGTGGGAGCTGATGAACGACCGCAAGGCCGCCCGCGGCCTGATGGACACCGCCTCCGCCAGTTCCCTGGTGACGGACTCCGCCGCGGCCTCCACCTCATGGGGTGGAGGGGAGCGGGTGAACAACGGCTCCATCAACGTCCGCCCGGACGGCCGCCCGCTGGTCCCGCTGGCCCACGCCTTGGGGAAAAAGGGCGTCCGCATCGGCCTGGTCAGCACCGCCACCATCACCCACGCCACCCCGGCGGGCTTCGCCGCCGTGTGCTCCGAGCGCGGGCGGGAGGAAGAAATCGCCACCCAGTATCTGAAGACCGTGGATGTCCTGCTGGGCGGAGGATCAGGCTACTTCTCGAAAGATGACCGTCCGGACAAGCGCGACCTCTCCGGTGAGTTCGCCGCCGCGGGCTACGATGTCGTGGGCGACCGCGACGCCATGCTGGCCGCGAAGTCCTCCAAGCTGCTCGGCACCTTTTCCCGCGGCCACATCCCCTTCTCCATCGACCGCAACGCGTCCGATGAACTGAAACGCACCGTCCCCACCCTGACGGAGATGGCGCAGGCCGCTCTCGGCCGCTTCCTCGAAGGGGACAAGCCGTTCCTCCTGCAGATCGAGGGCGCACGGATCGACCACGCCGCGCACCGCAATGACATCGGCGCGCTGCTGCAGGAACAGATCGCCTTTGATGACGCACTCGCCCATGTCCTCACCGCCACGGCGGGCCGGGATGACATCCTCGTCATCGTCACCAGTGACCACGGCAACGCCAACCCGGGCCTCAACGGCACCGGAAGCGGCTACCGGAGGACGGACGGGCTTTTCAAGAGCATCACGAAACAGAAAGCCTCCTACGAAGTCCTTTTCACCGAGTGGACGAAACTCGCCCGCCCGGACGACAAGGAAGCGATGAAGGGGCTGGTGTCGGACCGCCTGGGATTCGACGCGAAGGACAAGGAGATCACCGCCCTGCTGGAGATCTTCGCCAAGAAGCTGGTCATCGAGTGGAACGAACAACTCGCCAAGCCGGAAGGCCTTCTCGGCCAGTTCCAGGGAAACCACACCGGCATCGGCTGGACCGGCACTTCCCACACCTCCGACCCCACGCTCGTCTCCGCCTTCGGCCCGCAGTGCGACCGCTTCACCGGCATGGTCCGGAACAGCGATGTCTATGGGCACATCATCGAGATGCTGGGCTGAGGAAAGGATTGGCTTTCCTCCCGTAGCGCCATGCCCCCGTCGGCTCCGCCGACGGAAAGGAGGCGCTTTCTCCGAAAGGGCCAGGGAAGACGCCGCATGGTCTGTGCGGCGGATACAGCGAGCGATGCGTTGGAGCATCATCAAACAGAGCAGCTCCAGTCCTTGGCGTCCTTCCCCAACCGAACCTCCCACCAGATCCCCCACCCCTGACAAGCCGCATCAGCACAGGCACGTCACCCAAGCCCTTTCGGAGAAAGCGCTTCCTTTCCGCGCTTTGCGCGGCACCTCCGCAGCACCATGTTCTCCCCCCGTCGGCTCCGCCGACGGAAAGGAGGCGCTTTCTCCGAAAGGGCCAGGGAAGACGCCGCATGGTCTGTCCGGCGGATACAGTGAGCGATGCGTTGGAGCATCATCCAACAGGCCAGCTCCAGTCCTTGGCGTCCTTCCCCAACCGAACCTCCCACAAAGCTCACCACCCCTGACACACCGCATCAGCGCAGGCACGTCACCCAGGCCCTTTCGGAGAAAGCGCTTCCTTTCCGCGCCTTGCGCGGCCATGAGCACCTCACCCCCTCAACGACTAGCTTCGTAGTAGTCCGTCACCGCCTTGGAGACGACATCCGGAAAATCCGTGGCGAAGCTCGCGCATCCCAGATGCATGAGCCGCCGGTAGGTTTCCGCGTCCTTCATCTCCCATGGCAGCGTCTGGAACAGGATGCCCCGCGCGCGCAGCCTGCGGCCGGTTTCCTTCAGAAAATCCACGGACGGGGTGAGCACGCCGTCTTTCCTGCGCACATGGATCTGCAGTTGGTCCACGCCCTTGAAATGTTCCGCCTCCAGCTTGTCCAGCCGTGCGGCCAGCTCCGCCTCCTCCCCGCCCATCCAGTGCAGGGTGAATGACCGGGGTGCCACGGCCTTCCACCCTCGGATGATGTCCGTCTTCGTGCTGGCAAGGATCAGGCGGCTGGTGACGCCCGCCTTTTCCGCCTCATCCGCGAGCTGCTTCAGGTCCACGTTCTTGATATCGACATAGATCTTCCGCCACGGATCCTCCTTCAGTTGGGAAACGATGTCGGCGAAGGAGGACACGCGCTGCCCCTTGAACTTCTCCCCCTTCCACACGCCGATATCGAGCGCGGCGACCTCCTGCCAGGTGAGATGCTCGATGCCCTTCTTCCGCACCTCCACACTCTCATGCGGCAGGATGCGTTCGAAGTTCTTGTCATGGAACGCGACGATCACGCCGTCCTTCGTCGTGCGGATGTCCGCCTCCGGGATGGTGCCCAGGCTCCACGCCAGCTCGAACGCTTCCTTCGAGTTCTCGGGTCCCAGCTCGCCCGCGCCGCGATGGCTCTGGATCATGAAATCCTCCCGCTTGATGTGGTCCCGCACGTTCCAGAGCTTCTCCGGATCCTGGAGTTCCGCACGCAGTCCTGCCGGCCGGTCCGTGGTGATGAAGTCCACCCCGTAGCGGATCATCCGCCGCGCGACGTCCGCATCATTCACCGTCCATGAGGTGATGGTGTATTTCTTATCCTTCAGCGCCTTCACCCACTCCGCACCCACCGGCGCCCGCCAGTCGAACTGGAAACCCTGCGCTCCCGTGCCTTCCAGCTCCTTCACGTAGGCCTCCGCCTTGCCCGGTTCATCCGCGCCCTTCAGGGAGGAAAGCCAGTGCGCGCGGAACTGCGGGAGCTGCCTGCGGCACTCCTTCACCACCTCCGCATCAAAGGCGATGAAGATGACCTGCTCCGGGTCCGCCTTCTTTTCCGCGAGGATCTTCCCGATGGGCGCGACGATCTCCGGACCGTCCTTGATCTCCAGGTAGAACAGCTTCCCCGGCTGCAGCACGTCCAGCACATCCGCCAGCCGCGGGATCTTCTCCCCCTTGTAGTCCGGGCTTTTCCATGACCCCACATCCACGCTGGAAAGCTCGCTCCACGGCATCTCCTCGATCTTGCCCTCCCGGCCCGCCACGCGCTTCAGGTCCTTGTCATGGAAGCAGACCACCTCGCCGTCCTTGCTCAGGTAGAAGTCGCCCTCGATGCCGTCCGCATTCTCCTCCCACGCCAGCTTGAATGCGGCGATGGTGTTCTCCGGCGCCTTGTGCGACGCACCGCGGTGCGCGACGAAACGCGGGAGCTGGGCGGACGCGAACAACGTGCAGGCGAAAAGGACGCCGGTGATGAGGATGGGTTTCATGAAATGGTTCGGGGAAAATTCAGATGGATGATGGGCTTCTTCCGCAGCGCCGCCCGGAGCGCTTTGCGGTGACGATCCCGCCATACTCCCAGAGCCTCCCCACAACGGCGATCCCCGAATTTCGGAAATGCACCGCCGGTCAAGAAACTTACGATGAACATAACGTGCCTTGATTCCGCCCTGCGTTTGCTGGCATTCATCGGGATGTGAATCCCCATCCGCACTTCAACCCAAATTCCATTTCCCGCCGCGCGTATCTCGCCGGTTCCGCCTCCTTCCTCATCGCCATGGGCACCAGCCGCATCTTTGGCGAGCAGGGCACCGGCACGCGCCTGCCCGTTTTTTCCGGCTATCCGTTCACGCTGGGCGTGGCCTCCGGGGATCCGGATGCGGAGGGCTTCGTCCTGTGGACACGCCTCGCTCCCAACCCTCTTCAGGGTGGCGGCATGCCCGCGGAGCCGGTGAAGGTCCAGTGGCGCGTCTGTGAGGATGAGGCGATGACGAAGGTGGTGGCGAAGGGCGAGGCCGTGGCCATCCCCCACCTCGCCCACTCCGTCCACGTGGAGGTGGCCGGACTGAAGCCGGACCGGTGGTATTGGTATGATTTCAAGGCGGGCGGTGACATCAGCCCGCAGGGCCGCACCCGCACGCTGGAGCGGGCGGACCGCCCGGCGGCGGAAACATCCCCTCTCAAGATCGCCTACGCATCCTGCCAGCACTTCGAGGCAGGCCTCTACACCGCCTATGATCACATGCTGGCGGAGTCCCCGGACCTGGTCCTGCATCTGGGCGACTACATTTACGAAGGCCCGGGCAAGAGCGGAAAAATCCGCGAGCACGTGGGGCCTGAGATCAAGACGCTGGAGCAATACCGCAACCGCCACGCCCAGTACAAGACGGACCTCTCCCTCCAGAAGATGCACGCCGCCGCGCCATGGGCCGTCACCTGGGACGACCATGAGTTCGACAACAACTACGCCGCCGACATCCCGGAGGAAAAAGGCCCCGCTTCCTACGAGGACTTCCTCAACCGCCGCGCCGCCGCCTACCAAGCCTACTATGAGCACATGCCGCTGCGCCAGAGTTCGATGCCGGATGGCCCGGGCATGAAACTCTACCGCAGCATCCGCCATGGAAAGCTGGTGGATTTCCACGTGCTAGACACCCGCCAGTACCGCACCGACCAACCGAACGGCGATGGCTCGAAGGCACCCACCGCGGAGATGCTCAATCCGGACGGGACCATGCTCGGTTCCATCCAGCGCGAATGGCTGCTCTCCGAACTCACCACCTCACGCCCCACCTGGAACGTGCTGGCACAGCAGGTCATGATGGCCCGCGTGGACCGCGAACCGGGACCGGAGGAAAAATTCGGCATGGACCTGTGGTCCGGCTACGAGTTCGAACGCCGCGCCCTGCTGAAGGCGTTCCATGATCTGAAGATCACCAACCCCATCGTCCTCACCGGGGACATCCACACCCACTGGGCGAACGACCTCAATCTCCAACCGGAGGACAACAACGGCGCCGTGGTGGGCGCCGAGTTCGTCTGCACCTCCATCAGCTCCAACGGCGATGGCGAGGACGCCACCAAGGCTTTCGAGTCGCTGAAATCCGAAAACCCGTGGGTGAACTACTACAGCAGGCAGCGCGGCTACGTGAGTTGTACCATCGATGCCAACCAGTGGCGCACGGACTTCCGCACGGTGGAGTACATCACCCGCCCCGGCGCTCCGCTCCACACCCCGGCTTCCTTTGTGGTCGAGAACAACCGCCCGGGCATGCAGCAGGTCTGAAACGTGGAGGCCGATCACCGGTCGCCAAGGCTTTGGAAAAGTTCGAATCCCGCCCCGGACGTTCCGGTGGCGGGATCCTTTAACAAGCAGCAACCCGGCAAAACTCTGAGCCACCGCTCTTCCGCATCATCATCCGCTTTCCCGCGGATTTCAATGGATGAACTATGGTCAGAATCGATGTATCGATTTCGCTTGGTCCGGGTATTGCCGGAATTCCCATAAGGCCGACTGACATTCGCTGAACCATCGGACTGAAATGTGGCCGAATGGCCGTAGTCCTAACCATCACAAGAAAGTTCAGTCGACCGCCCCCAACTTGGCTTGTCGAGCCAACTGAAACTTTGCTGTCTGGCGAAATCATAATGCTCCATCTCATCCGGGCTTTCCGGTTTCTCTCCGGCGCGGAGCTGGAAATGGAAGCCACTTTCCCCCAAAATCACGAATCCTGTCCTCCTTGCCCATTCCCTTTCAGTCCATGATTCCAACTCCTCCAGGACTTCCGGCATCAGTCTCTCCGGCTGGTTCCGCAATTCAATCCCTCCTTCCACATAGCTCGCGTCCTCATCCACAATACAGATCCCCATGCCACTGTCATGCTTGTCCATGAACCCCAAAACTCCGCCCTCCACGACCGGCTCCCAGCGGCAGTCAATTCCATGATACACCAAGCGCTCCTGCATATATTTTGCAGCCATGAGGGCGGCATCCAACTCCGCCACACCATAGAGATGGGCCATCTCCGTGTGACAACCCGCCCGGGACAGAAAACCATTGAGAAATTTCTCGAGTGATCTTGGGCAATGATGTCCCCCAACGAACAATACCAGCTCCCGGGGGAACGGACCGTCTTTCTTTCCATGTTCTATCAGAAAATGGGCGACGGCCAGAGGCATCCCGATGAGAGCCACGGGAAAGCCCTGTTCGGCCGCGAGAATCAACGCACTGGAGATCGCAGGTTGCCGGCCATAGCTGTCGATGGCGATTCCCTGCACAATTGCTCCCACCGGGGCCGGATACGCGTTGATGATGACCGGAGTGTTGCCACCAAGCATCCTGCCAATTTCCGGAAAACGTCCCAGCAGACGCGTGAACTTTTCCGGTTGCGCGGCTACTATCCTGCACTTGCTGGGATTGGCTTTGGTTGTTCCGGCGGAAAATGACAACATATCCCCGGGCCTCAGGACTCCACGGTCAAACGTGGCCACCTTCACCCGACCGGTCCGCCCCGTGATCTCTCCGGAAGGCAGGAGAAGCGTGGGACGCATGATCCGCTCCAGCGGAAGAGGATCGGGGCAGTCCGCAAAGACCATTTGCAGGGGGCCATGGCATGCCGGATCCACCGTGCAGACCATCACTTCACTCGGAGTCTTCAGAAGAGGATGGATAAACGAATTTCCGGGCAGCAATGTGTAGCCGAGACGCCGGTAGTAGGCCATAGCCCGAACATTCACGTCGATGATGTCAAGGCGGATGCCGTGGGGCAATCCATCCCGCCAAGCGGTCTCAATGAGCATCCGGGCGACACGAGCCTCCGGAGGCACATCCCGTTTCATGCAGAATCGGCTTGAAGAGGAGATTATGGCCCGATACCGCGCCAATAAATCCGGCGGAAAATTCGCCTCACAATCCAAAGGACCGTTTCTCGCGTAGGTGACCCTCAGCGTGGCTGAAGGGATGCCGTCACGCCGAACAAGCCACAAGGTGGAATAGCCATCGGCGGGATCGGCGGCAGCATTGCGCGGGATACCATACACTTCCGATCTGAGTTCCACCACTTCCCCATAAGAAGATCCATCGCATGGCACTCGTTCCACAGTGAGACAGAACCTCGCGGCGTGTTCCCTCCATCTCATCGGGATATGGAGATCCGCACCAGCAGGCGGATGGGTTTCCTCGGAGAGTGAACCGGACTTTTTCAAAGAGGGCGGAGATCTGGATCGCAGCCATCTGAACTAACAGGAATAGGATGATGGGGAACCCCCCAAAGCATGGGGGTGACACACGGCTCCATCCCGCTCCCACCCTACCGGGGAGGGGGGGCACTATCCCCGGCCCGCAAACGGGCGATCAGTTCTACCTGGGAGCGCACCCGGAAATGACGGAAGATCTGCTTCATGTAGTCGTTCGCGGTGTGGACGGAGATGCCCAGGTCCGCCGCGATCTCCTTTCTCGTCCGCCCGCGGACCACCTGGTTGAGGATGAGGCGGCACCGGGGAGGCAGCGCGGGAACATCCTTCGCGGGAGTGTAGGGGAGCCCGGCCTCATGCAGCCAGGATACCTGCGAGAGCACGATGTGGGCGATGCGCGCCTCCCGCTCCGTGAACAGGGATGCGGCCGCAGCCCGGTAAAAGGCGAGAATACTGGTGCCCACCCCCGGGAGCCGGCGGGCGGAAAACAGGATGGGACCCACATCCGCCTCTTTCCAGATGGCGTTGGCCCCGGAATGATCGAACCAGTCGTTGTCGATGACATCCTGCCTCAGCCGGGTGATTTGCCCCTCCGCCATGCCGATCTCCTGGGCGAGCCGGGCTGTCATCGCCCCGGTGTCCGGATGCTCGATGGCCCTCAGCATCACCGCCATCCGGTCATTGTCGATGCCGCCGGAATTGTGGAAAAGATAGACCGGCTGCTTGCCCGGTTCCAGGAGGGGAGCCACGCCCCACAGCCAGGTCCCCGTCCCCACCAGCAGGCCGATCTCGTTCATGAGATGAACCCGCTTCCCATCCGGTGTGGCATCCATGCAGGCGATGTCCGCGAGGATGCGCACCACGGCCTTGAAATCATCCTCGGTGATGGGTGAAGCCTGCAACCTCATGGCCACCATGGCATCGTAACGGCCATGAGATGAGGCTGCAATGACCAAATGAAATGCCCGGCCCACCGTGGACATGGTTCCACCCGCCTTTTACCTCGGCAGAATGCTTGCTTGCGCGGGATGCCCTGCCTGCCGAAAATACGCGCGATGTTGGGTTGGCGCTGGTGGTTCCTCATGGTCTGGCTGTCCTGCCAGGCGACCGGAGGGATCGTCTGGCAGCCGGTGATGGACTACCCCATTTCCTTTCCGAAGGATCACGGGGAGAAGAAGGCCACCATCAACCCGTTCGAAAACTTCACCCACCTCGGCACCGACTTCGGCCTGATGGGGCCGGGCGAAGGCCGCATCGAGTCGAAGGGCGGCCCGGTGAAGGTGAAGGCGGGAGCGGAATGGACCGGCTTCTGGCATTCCCTCGCCGGTCTGGCGCTGGACAACCGCCAGATGGATCTGATGGATGTCACCGGCCTGCTGGGGCCTCCTGCGACCCGCTGCCCGGTGCGCGCCGTGACCCTCAACATCCGCGGCACCGGGGAGGTGCGGCTGGAACTCGCCGATCTGGAGCGGAAGCCTGTGTGGGAGCGGAAGATCCCCCTCAACCCCGGCCTGCAGCCACGCCTGCGGTATGAACTGCAACCCGCGGAACTGGGACGGGTGAAGTTCATCAACCTCATCATCGAACCCGGCGCGGAGGTGGAGGTGACCAGCATCGGGTTCGAGGTGGAGCGGCCCGACATCCCCCCGGAGGAATGGATGTTCCGCGTTTCCCTGGGAAAACTCCGGCGCTGCCATGATTCCGACAGCGGCCTCACGCGCGACCGTTCCCACGTGCCCGCGGGCGTGTTCGACTCCGTGGCGTCCACCGGCATGCACGCGCTGGCCAGCGCCGCCGCCGCCGCGGAGGGCCTGCTGGACAGGGAGAAGGTTTCGGATGAGATCCGCCACACCACCGCCGTGCTGCTGTCCCTGCCCCGCGCCGCGGGTTTCCTCCCCCACTTCACCTACCGCCGGGAGGATGGCTCCCCGTGGATCCACCCCGGCACGGAATACAGCACCGTGGACACCGCCATCGCCCTGGTCTCCCTCCGCCTCGCCGCCGCCGTGCTCAATCTGGTGGATGTGTCCGACGCGCTCGATGCCGGCATCAACGGGCTGGATTTCGATGAAGTGACGGACGCGGAGGGTTGGGTGAGCCACGGTCTGGCGGAAGACGGGAAAACCCCGCTGGTGGGGAAATGGCGGGACTGGGGCGGTGAAACCGCGCTGGTGCTGGCCCTGGAGGCCATGCTCGAAGACCGCCTGCCGCAGGGCCGCATGGAGGCCACCGGCAATGTCTTCCGCGGCGTGGAGTTCATCATGGAAATCCAGAGCCTGTTCTTCCCGGACTTCGACCGGAAGGAACCGGATCTCGTCGTCGGCTCCGTGTGGCCGAAGCAGCGGCAGGAACTCCTCCAGCGCCAGATTTCCTACATGAAGGAACAGTGGCCCGACGCCCCCGCCACGAATGCCGGGATCTTCGGCCTGTCCGCCGGTGAAGCGGGCATGCCCGGCACCGGCTACACCGCAAATGGTCCGGATGTCCCCGGCATCCGCTGGATCCACCCCCACGCCATGATCATGGGCCTCGCCCTCTCCGGCGGAAACTCCTTCGGCCCCGGCGTGCAGCGGCTGGAACGCGCCGGACTGCTGTTCCCCCAGGGCCTGCCGGAAAACATCGAGATCACCCTTCTCCTCCACAATCCGATGCAAGGTTCCCTCAACGCCGCTTTCGAGGCCATCGCCAGCTACCACGGCTGGCGGCGCGGAAAGGGCGGGGCCGACGTCATCGACCAGGCGTGCATGACGGATGCGCTGATGCGGAAAGGCGCTGAAAGGTTCTTCAAGCCCACCAATGCCGGGAAGTGAAGCCGGGCGTAGCGAACCTCGTGAGAGGTTCGGCGGGGCGTCTGTCCCGGACGAAACCAGCTCAGCCACCCCATGGACTTCCCCCCCAGCCGGAAGTCCCACGACTTCCGCTCCCGATAGCACGCCACCTCTCGCTTTTCCATTGATGCCCTCATCGATTCCATGAAGATGGCGGGATGATGAATGGCCATTTCCTTCCGCTGGCATTTCTCGGTCCCATCGGTGGACCGGAGTTGATCCTGATCCTCATGGTCCTGGCGGTACTGGTGGGTATCCCTGTGATCGTGCTGGTCGTCCTGGCCCTGAACAAGCCGGGCAAGACACCGCCTCCCGCGATGATGGCTCCGCCGCTGCCGCCCCCTGCCGGACCACAGGCACGGTTGCGGGAACTTGAAGCGCTGAAGGCCCAGGGCCTCATCTCCGAGGCAGAGTATCTCGCGAAACGGGAAAAAATCGTGGGAGAGATCTGAGGAACATCCTCCTCGAGAAATCCTACACCCCCACCACCGCCTTCTGTGGCTCCATCGCCAGCAGGCACACATCGTCATCGAACTGCATCGTCTCGGAGAATTCGAGCACGGTGGCCAGGATGGAATCCAGCAGGGTGTCCAGCGGATCCGCCGCATGTTTCCCCACGATCTCCATCAGCCGCTTCTCGAAGAAAGGCTCGCCGCTGCGGTTCTCCGCCTCCAGCACCCCGTCCGTGAACATCACCAGCCGGTCCACGGAGTGCAGCGGCAGCTCGTTCGTCGGGTAGGCCGCTCCGCGGATGAGGCCCAGCGCGGGGCCTTTCTCCGCCCGGACATCCGCCAGTTGCCGGATGCCTTCCGGGCCAATGGCGATGGGACCGGGATGCCCCGCGCAGGAGTAGCGCAACGTCCCTTCCTCCAGGTCCACCACGGCATAGAAGGCGGTGGCGAACATGGTGGTGCCCGCCCGCTCCAGGATGGCGGAGAGGCCGTCATTCAACCCGCGCAGGAAAAGCCCCGGATCCGCCGCCTGGCCACGCTGTTTCTCCAGCAGGCCGCGCAGCATCGCCACCACCAGCGCCGCGCGCACGCCATGGCCCATCACGTCACAGATCAACATGCCCGCCTGCCCCGGTGAGATGGGGATGACCTCGAAGAAATCCCCCGCCAGACCGGAGATGGGGATGTAGCGCGACCCCAGCGCCAGTGATGAACCATCCTTCGCGGCGATCTTCGGGAAACCTCCGCCCGCAAGCGCCTGCTGGATCTCCCGCGCCAGTTGCAGCTCCTCCTCATACGCCTGGTTCCGCTGCTGGAGTTCCATCGCCATCGCCACCGCTTCCTGCCGCGTCTTCACCAGCTCCGTCACATCATTCGACACGCCGAAGGTGCCCTTCAGTTTTCCGTTCCGGTCCTTCCATGGGAACTTCGAGGTGAGCACCCATGTTTCCTCCCCCCTTTCCTGCCACGTTTCATGCTCCAGCTTTTCGGTGACCGGTTCATCCGTCGCCATGATGCGGTTCTCATCCTCCTGCGCCTCTCCGGAGTGCTGGTCCTGGAAAAAATCCCGGTCGTGTTTCCCCAGCAACTGGTCCGGGTGCTCCAGCCCCATCCACTCCGCCATCCCCTGGTTCGCCAGTACGAAGCGGGATTCCCTGTCCTTGAAATAGACCTGCACCGGGATGTGGTCGATGAGCTGCCGCAGCAGGAAACGCTCCTCCTCCACCTGCGCTTCCGCACGTTTCCGCAGGCTGATGTCGATCATCGATCCGGCAATCCTCGTCACCCGTCCGTCCGCATCCCGCACGACCGTCCCCCGGATCCTCAGCCAGCGAGGCTCCGCCATCACCGTCCGCACCTTCGCATCGATCGCCAGCGTGTCCGGCCCGTGCGGCTCCAGCGCCCGAGCCACCACCCTGCCGAAGATTTCCAGATCGTCCTCATGGATCGCGCCATGGGGTGGCAGGAAAAGGTTCGGCGCCTCCCCCTCGTCCGCCGCCTCCAGCAGCTCCAGCACGCGGGGGGAGTAGTAGATCGAGCCCCCGTCCAGCGACCAATCCCACAGCCCCTCGCTCGACGCCCGCAGGGATAGTTCAAGTCGTTCCAGAAGGAGGTTGTCCTTGTTCTGCCCGGGTTCGCCGCTTGGATCCATCCGTCCACCATGCGCCATCCGGAGCCGCTGTTCAACCCGGGAAGTCGGATGAAGGCTACTTCCTATTCGGCGGCGGAGCCGCACAGCTTGGTAGGGTCGGACCGGCCCGGTCCGCCGTGGCTTTCGGCGGAGAAATCACGGATACTCCTTCACGGAAAGGGCTCCACAGGCCAAGTGCCCCGCGGTTTCGGCGCGGCGGGCCGGCACGCCTCACTATCTTTTCTGAACAGACTCAGTTCTGCCCAGTGCGCCCTTTAATCTGTTCGAATAGACCGGACAATAAACGATCAGTTGCGACTTGAATATCTTCGAGCAGAACTGGCTCGGAGTAGAGCTTTCTGAATGCCTCCCACTGGCCTATTCTCACCGAATAGTTGAATTCACGGAAAGTAAAAATAACCTGCTCTGAAATATTAAATGGGAGAATATCTCCTCCAGCATATCCATTTAATTCGATGGTAATTGAGAAGGAATCGAACCGAAATACATGCTGCTGGTCGGCTGTTTTGAGCTTAATTTCAAATCTCCAAGGTATACTTTCTCCAGTTCCAAGGACTCGCGAATCAACTTTGATCGTTATATCGTGAAAAAGTGGCGCAAATACGCGGACCTTCTCTTCCAACGCGATCAGCAACTGGTGGATTCCCTGTTCATAAATTCCTTGGATCGCCGCAGTGGAGCACGGCTTTACTCGCTCTTTATTGAACTCCTGGCTCCGCGCAAACAGGGCGATCTGTTTCTCCACATCCCCCGGTTCATCCACGCCCTCGCCCTTGCCCGCACGGATCCCCAGCCGCAGCACGCGCTCCAGGCATTTCCCAAGGTAGGCCTCCAAAGTGGACGGCTCCCCGGCATCCGCGAGGCGGAGGGCGGCGAGGTAGTCTTTCTTCTCCTCCGTCGGGACGATCAGCGGGGGCAGTCCTTCGCGCATCAGCACATAGTTCACCAACATCCGCGCCACCCGGCCGTTGCCATCGTCGAACGGATGGATCAGCACGAAGTCATGGTGAAGTTTCGCCAGGACGGAAAGGAGGTCATACGACGGTTGCCCCAGGGTGGAGGCCAGCCATTCCAGCAAGGCATGCATCCGCTCCTCCACCTCTGACGGAGGGGCGAACTCGAACATCTCGCCGCTCGCCGTCCGGACGTTGTTGGGCTGCGTCTTGTATTCGCCCGGCCTGATCTCCTTCCGTGTGGCAGCACCATCCGGAGTTTGGGCCGCCTTCCAGAAAGGTTCCTTGAGGATGATCCGATTCAGATCCCGGACGTCCCCCGCACGGATCACCCGTGAAGCATCGGCGGCGAGCGTCTTCAGGTGCTCGATCCCCACGTCGTGGGCCTTCATTTCCTCATACTCCCGGAGGTCGTGGGTGCCGTGGGTCTGGCCGTGGACCAACAGCAGCTCCGTCTCACCGTAGGTCAGCGTGTTTCCCTCGATGTGGTTGGAGTGGTAGTTCCATTCCAAGCGCAGCTTTTGCCACAACTTCCTGCCGTTCTCCGGAGACAGCGGCTGGAGGGCCTCCCACTCGGTTCTCAATGCCTCGATGGTATCCATGGAAATCAGTGGGGCGGCCTGCTGTCAGTATGTGCGGTTCCCTGCTCGAATGATGGAATACGGCGCTGCCGGTTGTCGATCCAAAGCCGTCTCCGCCACCCGTCGGCCCAGACACACGGTTTTTATTGCGTTCACATGAACACCATGAAAAACTCCCTTATGGTTCACAAAGGCAGGGGTGCGGACGCGGATCCGGCCAACCGCTTCTCCGCGATGCGCGTGGAGGTGGACGAGGACGCGTGGGTGGATGACGACCCGCGGCCGCTGAAGACCGTCTTCCTGCGGGATGACTCCCAGTCCGTGTTGTCGGTGAATGACGCGGACGACCTTTCCTTCGACTACGGGCTGAATCCCTACCGCGGCTGCGAGCACGGCTGCGCGTATTGCTACGCCCGTACCTACCATGAATACCTCGGCTTCTCCGCCGGGCTGGAATTCGAATCGAAGATCGTGGTGAAGGAAAACGCGCCGGAACTGCTGGAGGCCGCGCTGGCAAAGCCGTCCTACAAGGTGGGGAAAATCGCGATGTCCGGCGTGACGGACTGCTACCAGCCGGTGGAGCGGAGGCTGGAGATCACCCGCCGCTGCCTGGAGGTGCTTGCCCATTTCCGGAACCCGGTGACCATCATCACGAAGAACGCGCTGGTGGCGCGGGACATCGACCACCTGGCGGAGCTGGCCCGGCACCATGCGGTGGCCGTCTATCTGTCCGTCACCACGCTGGACCCGAAGCTGGCCAGGGTGCTTGAACCCCGCGCCTCCTCCCCCCGCGCGCGGCTGGAAACCATCCGCCAGCTCACGGAGGCCGGCATCCATGCCGGCGTCAGCGCCGCGCCGATGATCCCCGGCCTGAACGACAGCGAGCTGCCCTCTATCCTGAAGGCGGTGGCGGACCATGGCGGAAAATTCGCCGCCTACTCCGTCGTGCGTCTGCCCGGCGCGGTGAAGGACGTCTTCTCCGGCTGGCTGGACCGCCACCAGCCGCTGGCAAAGGAAAAGGTGCTGGGCCGCATCCGCGCGTTCCACGGCGGCAGCGTGAACGCCACCACCCCCGGCATCCGCAACCGTGGCACCGGGGAGCAGTCGAAGCAACTCAACGCGGTCTTCCACACCCTCTGCCGCCGGCACGGGCTGGACCCCCATTTCCCGCAACTCAGCACCGCATCCTTCCGCCGTGTCATGCCCGGACAGGGTGAGCTGTTCTGACGGATGTTACTGACTCCTCTCGGGAATCCGCCTAATGAACTGGCGCGTCCGACGTTTGACTCATTGATATGCTCAAGGCTTTTTGGGAACTGAGAGTGGTGATCCTGATGCTGCTGGCCGTAGCGGGGATCGTGGGGTTGCTCATCGCATACCCGTGGCTTCTGCTTGTTCCTGTGGCGTTCGTGATCCTCTCCTTTCCCGCGCTGTGGATCAGGCGTCGCCGGTCCCTCAGAAACAGGGGCTACTTCATCGGCCTGAGCATGAGGAACAGCCGGTGGACCTATGAGGAGCGGGTGGATGGCATCCTGCGGAAGGTTGATCTCGCCCATAGGGAAAGCGCTCCCGAAACGACCTTGGTGGTTCCAACCCTGGCCAAATGGGCGGAGAAAGCCCCTCCTTGGGCACTTCACCGGCGTGAAGAAATGTTCCGCAAGCTGATCTCCGAAGAACCCGCGACTTACATCAGTTATCCCTCCGATTGGGAATTCACCCGGGAGGAGAGCGCTTCGCAAGAAGCCGTGGAATCGGAAGGCACGCAGGACATTGAACGGATGAAGCGAGATCTCAGGATTGGTCAGAAAGATTCCGAGTGGAAAATGGAAACGAATGCGGAGGGCGTTTCGTCGTTCAGCAGGAAATCCTGAATGACAAATTCTCCCTCCGGGGCAAGGACGCTCCATCTGTCGGCAGCGGCAGGTATGGAAAACCATCATTTCCTTCCGTTTCTGACGATTTCGAGTGCCTCTCCGCCCCCACCACCGCTAGAAGCTGGAACCATGCCCACACGCCGCGCTTTCATCCGCACCGGAGCCGCCGGGCTCGTCCCGTTTTTCATGCCATCCGCGTTCGCCGCCGGTGGCGGAACAGCCCCCTACCGCAAGGCCGTGAAGCTGGGCATGAGCAAGGGCGAAAGCCTCGCCGTGCGCATCGCCAATATCAAGGCCGCGGGCTTCGACGGCTTCGAGGCCGACAGCCCCACCGACCTGAACCTGGATGAGATCAAGGCACTGGCCAAGGAACACGGCCTGACCATCCACGGCGTGGTGGACAGCATCCACTGGAATGTCCGCCTTTCCGATCCCGATGCCGCCGTCCGGGAAAAGGGACTGGAAGGCCTGAAGACCGCCCTCCGCGACAGCAAGCACCTGGGCGGTGACACCGTCCTGCTGGTGCCCGGCGCGGTGAAGGACCCGGAGAAGGAAAACTTCGACCAGGTGTGGGAGCGTTCCATCACAGAGGTGAAAAAGGCGCTGCCACTGGCGGAGGAACTCGGCGTGAAGATCGCCATCGAGACGGTCTGGAACAACTTCATCACCACCCCGAAGCAACTCGTGGACTACGTCGATGCCTTCGCCAGCCCGTGGCTCGGCGCGTATCTCGACCACTCGAACATGCTCAAATACGGAGCCTCCCCCGCCGAATGGGTGCGCGCGCTCGGAGCGAAGCGCCTCATCAAGCTGGATATCAAGGGCTACAGCCTGAAGCTGGCCAAGGAGTCCGGAAAGGACGGCGACGGCTTCAAGGCCCCCATCGACGGCGGGGATGAGAACTGGCCGGAGCTGAACAAGGCGCTCGCGGAGATCGGCTTCCGCGCCACGGACGGGAAGCCTGGCGGCTGGGCCACCGCCGAGGTCGGCGGCGGGGATCTCGCGCGGCTCAAGGAAATCGCCCGCCAGATGGATGCGGTCTTCGCCCTGTGAGGCGGCGGCTTTCACCCCACGCCGGGAGGGAAAAGGCAAACCCACCGGCGGGCGGTATCGGGGGGAGGACCGGCCACGGGTGGGTTCGTGTTGCTACTTCGGGGGGAAGTCAGGTGCTGTTTTGGGGGGAGTGTCTTTCCGGAAGCGGGGGGACTTCTTTCGGACGGCGGGAAGATGGCACATTTCCGGACACAACCCCATTACGCGATCGCGTAGGGTGAGGCGGGATTTTCCCATACCTTACTGGGACCGCGGAATTCATTCCGCCCCGGAGCAATGAGCCAGCGAAGCCAATGCCGGTCTGGAGACCGGCGCTCCCAGCGCCAGCGAAGCCAAGCGGAATGAATTCCGCGGTCCCAGCATCACCCATCCAGCTCGCATATCAATGCCGCCATCAACTCCGCCGCTGGCAATACCCGCGCATGGGCCGCACCTTCGCCTGCCCACTTTACCGCGAATCCATCGCTGCCGGAAGCAAGCGCCGCCGTATGAAGCTGCTTCGCCGCATCATACGCCACCGGATAGGCAGGGACGGGCGGGCCATCCGCGATGTCCGCATGCCGCGTCAGTCCATTCGGAAAACCCCTCGCCGGGCGGCCGGAGATGATGGAGGTGAGGAGGGTTTCCCCGTCCTGTGCCCCCAGCAATCTCGCGCGGTAGGCGGGGCTGGCGGACGACTCCGGACAGCCAATGAATGCCGTGCCGAGCTGCGCGGCGGCGGCTCCCAGATCCAGCGCGGCACGGATGCCACGGCCATCCATGATCCTTCCCGCCGCGATGACCGGCAGTCCGCTGTTTTCCACCAGAAGCCGCACCAACGACAACGTGTCCAGCCGCTCATCATCGGAGTCCGGATCGAACATCCCCCTGTGCCCGCCCGCCTCGATCCCCTGCGCGACGATGCCATCCACCCCGGCGGCTTCGATCATCCCCGCCTCATGGAGATTCGTCGCCGTGGCGAGGGTAACGATACCCGCCTCACGCATCTCTCCGATCCAGTCCGCATCCGGCAGGCCGAAATGGAAGCTCACCACCGCCGGACGGGCGGCCAGCAGCAGGCCGAGCATGTTCCCATCCGCGACAAAGCTGCGGTAGATCTCCTCCAGCGCGGATGGAGGCTCCGCCCCCACGCCATGGAACAACGGCGCGAGGTGGGCGAGCCACCCGCTTTCCCGCCCCGCATCGCGCACGGCCGGGGCATGGCAGAAGACATTCACATTGAACGGCAGCTCCGTCAGCGCACGCGCCTCCGCGATCATCCGCTCCGCATCATCCACCGTGGACGCCCCGATGGAGATGGAACCAAGCCCGCCCGCCTCCGACACCGCAGCGGCCAGCCGTGGCGTGGACACTCCGGCCATCGGTGCCTGGATGATGGGATGGCGGATGCCCAGCTTCCGGAGAAAGTCGTCCCGTCCCATGGCATGGATGGTGGCCCCGCCCCGCCACGTGCGAAAGGGGAAAGATGGAGGGACCGAGCAATCCCAGCTCATCCACATGATATGAAACGTGTCAGCAGGTCGCTGGGAGCGCCGGTCTTCAGACCGGCTATTCCGACGGACGATGCCAGGATGCCGGTCTGAAGACCGGCGCTCCCAGCGACCTCATTCGCGCCTCACAAACGTGGCCGCCCTTTCGATCACGTCGGCATAGTTCTCCTCCGAGAAGTAAAACGGATAGACCTCCTCATAGCGTGCGGTGTCCGGCAGCCATTCAGCCCACCCGTTGTCATAGGAAAAACCGGACCAGAGCCAACCGCCCTCCACCCGGGTGATTTCCACCAGGATCGCCCCGCAGCCCAGATCCAGGCAGATGCCGCAGCCGAAGAGGATGGACTTCCCGTCGTAGTCCGCGGCAGCCTCCAGCAGGAACACCTTTGCGGAATCCCCGTTGTGGTCCGGATAATCGCAAGCGAATCGCCCCACCATTCCCAACTCGTCCGCTCCCAGCAACTGGTGGAGGGATCTGCCATTCACCAGGAAATCCAACGTGAACCGCTCCGGGTGGCCCGTCTTGTCCGGCCACCCGCTGCCGGGCTCATGGAGGACCGCGATGTCGAGGATATCGAAATGTCCGGGCATATTTCTGATGGCCGATGGTGGAGCTGGGAGCGCGGACTTCAGTCCGCCTGGCTTCGCTGGCTGGATTCCCCGGAGCGGACTGAATTCCGCGCTCCATGAAGAAAAAACAGCGGGGGTCCGGAGACCGCCGCTGTTTCTGAAAAGTGTATTGCGGAAATCCCGGATCAGCCGCCGATCTCGGTGCGGCCGGAGAGGGAGGCGCCTTCCTCCATGGAGAACACCTTGGACTTGATGTCGCCGTTGATGCGGGACTTATCCTTCAGCTCGCAGCGCTGGGAGGTGATCTTTCCTTCCACCTTGCCATAGACCTTCACCTCGCCGGCGGTGACGTCGCCCTTGATGGAGGCGTTCTCACCGATGGTCACGCGGCCCTTGTCGGAGGTGATCTCACCTTCGATCTTGCCGTCGATGATCATGTCATTGGAGAAGCGGATGGACCCGGTGATCTCGATGCCGCTGGAAAGAACATTGGTGGGATTCGCCATGGCGGAAATGGAGCAGAGGAAATGAGGCGTGGCAAGAGTTCAATTCCCCGCCGGACGAGGCATCCCCGGAGGCGGCGCGGGCGGTGTGAAATTTCCCGTGCATTCCGCCCCCGGATCGCGTTAGAAGGCGTGAGAACCTCACGTAAAAGTCAAAATGCCCCGTGTCACCATCACCGTCCCCGAAGCCAACCCGCAACCCTATCGGTTCCAACTGGATCGGGAGGTGGTGCAGATCGGCCGCGGGAGTGAGAATGACATCGTGGTGGACAGCGGCTCGGTTTCCACGCACCACGCGGAGATGCGCCGGATCCTGGGCGGCTATGAGCTGCATGACCTGGGTTCCACCAACGGCGTGAAGCAGGATGGCGTGCGCTATCCACATGTCCCCCTCTTTCACGGCAGCACCGCATTCCTGGGTGATGTGGCGTTCGACTTTTCCCTGACGGACGAGGAACAGGCGTTCCTCGCCAGCGAAATCCCCGCGGACCCGGGTATCGTCCATGTGCCCGTCCCGGACGCACCGATCTCCACCCAGCCGATGGCCCACGCCGTCAAGCCCCGCCCGATCCCCAAGCGCCAGGTCATCCGTGTGGAGGAGGACGGTGGTGGCGGACTTCTCGCCGCCATCCTGCTCATCATTTTCGCCACCGTCGCCTTCGGTATCGGCGTTGGCATCCGCCATCAGAAAGAAACCGGCGGCTCCATCCTCGACCACATCAAGGCGAAGCGCGAGGGCAAGGGGGCCGCTCCGGCAGCCGCGCAGGCTCCCGCCGCCCCCACCCCGCCACCGGCCCCCGTGCCGATGCCGCCGCCCGTGATCCCGATGCCCGCGCCCATCCAGCAGGGCGATGGCAAGCCGCTGCCGCTCCCGGGTGGCCCGGCTCCCGCTCCGGGAGAGTGAGTGACCCGCGCCTGAAATGAGGCTCCTGCGTCTTTCCGTCATCGTCATCCTGGTCGCCGGTCTCCTCGGGGCCGGCTACTACTGGGCCTACAAGACCTCGTCCATGGGCTGGGTGTCCTCCACCAAGCGGCCCGTGCTGCGGATCATGGGGATGAATCTGGACTACACGGAAAAGAACTGCAGGCGCTTCAGCGCCATCTTCCGCCCCCTCATCGAGCGCGACTACCGCCAGAGCCAACCGGAGCTGGTCGAGGGGACATTCACCGGCATCGGCAGTTCCGGCGGCATGCATGTCAGCCGCCCGGGGAAGCTGGGCATCCTCATCCGCTTCGGCCCGGAGCATGAGGCCGCTGTCAGGGGCATGGAACAGGATACCGCCGTGAAGGTGTGGTACAAGCGGAAGGCCTCCCTTGAAAATCCGTTCAGTTATCACTACCAGCTCACGGATCTCATCATCCTGCCATAACAACCTGCAGTTGGATGAAGTGTGCCCCTGCCCTTTTTTGATTGCCCCTGGAGCGCGATCATCCAAGGTGTGCAAATCTTGAAAACCCATCTTCGCACGGTCTGCACCCATCTCATCGGCATGGCCGCCGGTCTGGGCATCGGCATGGCCATTTGGCACGCCACCCACCGGGATGAAGCGGGCAAAGACGGCGCGAACCAGACGGACGGGAAGAACACCACCACCAGATCCTCCCAACGGCGGGAGCGCTCCACGCAGACGCACAGCGGCGTGGATGTCCTGAAAGCCGTGGCCCCCTATCTTTTCACGGAACGGACCTTGCCGGAGACCAACCACGTCCAGAACTTCAGCTACGCGGACTACCTGAAAAGTTCCTACGAGCGGCTGGCCAAGTCCGCCGACGCGCTGCCCCCTGCGGATGACGTGGCCGCCGCGGCGATCGCACTGCTGGAGAAAGAAGCCTCCCGCGCCAGAGGCTTCACCCCGGAAGAGGCGAAGGCACTCGCGGAGCTCCAGCCGCGCCTGCTCCACTGGCTCCGCCAGGACCCGGAGGCCGCCATCAAGTATCTCTATGATGGCAACCGCTCCTTCCGCGTGGACATGGGGACCGCCCTCTACGCCGCCATGCAGGAGAAGGGGCTGGAGACAGCCATCGGCTGGCTGAAAGGCCGCGACCCGCGGAACTCCGGCCAGTTTTCCCACGTCTTCGCCAACTATGTCGCGGGCCAGGGAGATCCGGCCATCCTGAGGAATCTCAAGGAAACCCTCCCGCCGGAACACTGGAACCGCATCCGCGGCCAGATCTTCTCCAGTTGGCCGTTCGACAAGGCGGATGACCTCCTGGTCATCGCCAGGGAAAACAACTCACCCGCAGGCCTCGCCTACCTGGCCATGCGCAACGGACAGAAGGGTGCGGAGTGGCTGATGAAACATCTGGACTCCCCGGACATGGACCCCGCCTTCCGCGAGGCGCTCACCAACTCTCCGGAATACCGCCAGTTCCTCCAGAACAGCCCCCACATCCCCATCGAAACGCGGGTCGAGGTGCTGGCGAAGAACCGCACCGATGGCAAGGACGCGGAGCAGCTCACACTGGAACTCGGCGGAAATGACGTCGCAAGGGCGCTCGACAAGGCGTCGAAGGACTGGCGCTTCGCCTTCCGCAGCGGCAAGGTCACCTTCGAGGAAGTCTATGAAGCCGTCGCCGCGGATCTGCCCGGGCTGGCGCAGGCTTCCCCGGACGCCATCCGCCTCCAGGTCTTCAAGGAACTGGCGGAGGAAAACGGCCCCGCCGCCATGGAGGCTCTGACCCATACTCCGGAGCCGGACAAGTGGCAGCTCGCCCTCAAGCCCACGCAGTGGATGTTCTACAACGTCGATCCACAGAAATTCTACGACTACCTCCAGGCCATCCCGCACGATGACCCCACACTGCACCAGGCACGCTTCGAGTCATGGGTGTGGCATTCCCAGAGCAACCTCGATCTCTACAGCAGGGACTACGTGGACTGGGTGAAGAACATGCCGGAGGGCATCGACCGGGAAATGGCCTCCATCGGCATCCTCCGCAGCGTCGGCAAGGACAACAAAGCGCTGAACGAGGAAGTCGGGGCATGGGTGAAGGATCCCGCCCTCCGCGAACGCATCCAGGCCCCGCCTCCCACCCGGTGATGAAACCCTCCTTCACGAAACTCACCCACGCCGGAGCGGCGGTCTTCGGGCTGCTGCTCGCCTTCGTCCTGCTCCACCGGCAGGAAACACTCTCCCCCACCGCCTCCACCGGCGGGGACTCATCCGGCAAACCTTCCCGCCACGGTCACCGGCAGGCAGGCGGTGCATCCGCGGAGGCAAAGGAGGGGGCCGCCCCACACCAAGCGCCCCCACAGAAGTTCCGGGCCGGCGAATACCAGAAGGCTTGGGACGCCATCGCCGACCAATCCCTGCCCGCCCAGCAACGCTTCTTTCTCCAGATGCAACTCCTGCGCCAGTGGGCGGAGGTGGATCTGGAAGGGGCGCTCATCGCCGCGTTCGACACCTCATGGGATGGCGGCAACCAAGGCATGGGCATCCAGGGCCTGCTACAGGCGTTCGACCAGGAATTCGCCAAACGTCCGACGGAGTCCTGGGATCTCATCACCTCCGGCAAGTTCGGGCTGGGCGCCGCCCTTGCCAAAGGAAAATGGGCTCAGTCCGTGGTGAAGGAAAACCCGCTGCTGGTGGCCAACTATCTCCGGCAACTGCCGCTCCGTACACGGCGCTCCATCTTCCCGCAGGTCCTCGCGGCCATCAAGGAAGACCCCTCGAAAATCGGCGCGTTCTACGACAAGCTCACCGAATTGCCGCAAGACAAGACCTTCCGCGACCTGACGCGGGATGCCATCAAGGAACTCGGCGCGCGCGGCTCGACGGAGGAAATCCGCACGAAGTTCCTGGAATCCACCTCGGACGCCCAGCGCACCATCCTCGTCCATGAGTTCGGCAAATCCCTCGCCACCGCCCCCATTTCCACCATCCAGGCGGAACTTGCGAAGCTGCCCGAGGCGGACCGCGGACGCATGCTCCGCTCCCTGGCCCACCACGCGGAGACCGGGGGTGAACAAACCCCGCAACTGCTCGGCATGATCCTGCAGGCCGGTGAATACAAGGAGGTCGCCCAGCAGGTGCACGAACATATCCGCAGCTACGCCACCACCCCGGAGAAGCAGGCCAACCTCGCCGCGTGGGCTGTCACCCTGCCGCAGATGCCGGACGCAGCCGCCGTCATCCACCGCTCCGTCAGCGGCTATGTCAACAGCGACCCGCAGGGTGCCCGCGCCTGGCTGGAATCCGTGCCCGCCTCCAGTTGGGGCCGCAACACCGCCCTCGCCGAATACTCCCAGCAGATGCTCTGGAAGCACAACAACCCGGAGCAATCCGCCTGGGCACTCTCCCAGATCAACGATCCCAAGCTGAAGGAAACCGCCACCGCCTGGCGCGGCAGTTGGGAAAAGCAAAACGGCAAGCAGTGAGCTGACTCCATGCCGCTACCGCGCTTGCGCGGAAAGTCCCGTGAGACGTGGCTCCATCTGACAGGCCCGAAGGGAAACGGGAGTGATTTGAGGCATCAGGGGCGGGGGGCGATCCACCCCGGCCCTTTCGGAGAAAGCGCCTCCTTTCCCGTCGGCGGAGCCGACGGGGGCATGGCACTACGGAGGCACCGCGCATCGAGCGGAAAGGAATGACCTTTCTCCGCCCGTTCACAAGGAAGCCCTGCGCCTGCGGAGGATCAGCGCCAGTGCGCCAAAGGCAGCCAGTCCGGCCGCCGCGGGTTCCGGCACGACGATCAGCGCCACGCCCTTGTCCGCCCCGCTCACAAAGTCATAGTCAATCTGGAACTGGTTGCCCTTGATGGTCACGAACTGGCCGTTGTCATTGATCAGGTTGCCGTCAACGGTGAACCGCTGGCCATTCCAGACACCACTGTATTTGATGAACATCAGCGCGCCGTTCAAGAGCGCGGCACTTGAGATGTCATTGAGCGCCAGGACCGCCCCTTCCGTGATGTTGAGATTTCCAGTGAGTCCGCCGAGCGTGATGAGATCCACGGTGCCGTTGGCCGAGTCGATGTCGATGGCCAGGGTGGACGTCGCAGCCAGGTCCAGCCTGCCCATGGTCAGAATCCCGATGGCGGGCGCCAATGAGGCACCAGGGGCCAGCCTGCCGTTGATGGTGGTGGTCGCCAGGTTGTTGATGGAACCGTTGTTCCCGCGGAGCGTGGCACCAGCCGCCACCGTCACTCCGGAGGTGTTCGTCAGGCCGGTGTTGAGGGCCAGGATGCCACTGGTGACGGCGGTGCTGCCGCTGTAGGTCTTCTCGGTGTTGCCGAATGTCACCGTGGCATTCGGGGAGTTGTTGCTGTTGGTGTTGACACCCTTGTTGATGGAAATCGTGCCGGAGATGTTCCCGTTGACCACCAGAGCGGAGGTGGCGGTCGCGTTGGTGGTCACAAACTGGAGGGTGGTCGGACCGGCGCTGGTCGTGATGTTCGCCGTCGGGGAAAGCGTGAAGGTGCCACCATCCGAGCCGATGGAAACGGTGGAGGACGCAAGGGTGATCGCACCGTTCCAGGTGTTGGTGCCGTTGACGTTGCGCAGTGCCCCTTTAGAGTCCGGGCCGTTTCCGCTCAGGGTGAGGGCTTCCGCCGCCATGGTCCCTGATACCGTATCCCGGAAAAACAGACCGGCACCCGACTGCACCACCGTCCCTGAGGAAGTGGAACCGAGGGCGTTGGCATGGCCGATGGTCAGCGCACCGAAAGCGACGGTCGTCGCGCCCGTGTAGGTGTTGTTGCCGGAGAGCGTCCAACGGTTGCCGGTGTTGCCGGACCCGGGATTCATGGAGATGGAGAGGGAACGGTCGGAACCTCCGTCACTGATCACGCCGGAGATGGTGTTCAGAGGGGTGCTGCTGGATGTCCCTCCCAAGGTCAGCGTATGGCTGCCGGTGATTCCCAGGCTCACGCCGTTCCGGACATAGATCCCGTCCGTCGGCACCACGGTGCCGGAAATATTGGAAAGCCAGCTCTGGCCCGCGGTGAGGGAGATCGCCACGTTCTGGTTGGCGGTGGTATCGCCGATGGTGAACACCTTCGTCGGCGTATGAACCACCGGGCTGGTGGTGCTGCTGCTGTTGGCCGCCCCGGAAGCGACGATACCCTCAACACCGATGGAAAGCACGACGTTTGATCCACCGCCCCGGAGGGTCATTCGGTTGGATTCCCCCGTGTAGTTGAGGCCGGAAACCGAAATATTCCCTCCCAGATCCACGATCTGAGGAGCGGTGTTGTCCGTCAACAGGGACGTCGCGTTGAACGTCGCCACATCTCCCGAACCGGGAACCAATGAGTCGGGATTCACCCCTCCTCCGGCATTCGTGGACCAGTTCTCCGCGTTGCTGAACGCGGAGTTCGCGCTTCCGTCCCAGTAAAGAGGTACCGCAAGCAGGGGACCGGGCAATGAAATGAACGCAACGGCGAAGACCGGGAAGAGACGGGGTTTCATGATCGGGGGTTTTTTTGATTTTTCCGTCAAAAACGGAAACAAATCCGCCACAGTCCACTCCAGGACACCCCGTTTGTCAAGATAGACGCTGAGCCAGCCCTCCGAGCGCCTTCCCCCCTGAACAGTTCGAACCACTTGATGCGGATGCACGAAACAGGAAACCCGCCGACGCTTCATCAAGCATCGGCGGGTGTCAGTGGATTTTCAATTTTTCCCTGCCAGCTCCCGGATGGAGATTTCCGTCAAATTCTCCGGTCACACTGGACGAACCAGCGCGGACTTCGGCGAATATCCGGAAAACCCGTGCCCGCTGCTCAGCGCCTGCGGCGGAAGAGCACCAGCGCGGAGAGCGCGGCCAGAGCGGCGCTGCCAGGCTCCGGAATCGCCGTCCAGGTGACGACGTTCTGGTAGTCCGGATGCGTCAGATAGTAGATGCTGGCAGGAGCGAAGGTATCGATGTTCGCGAGGTATTGGTTTGCCAAGGTGGCCACGGCGTCGCCATCCGGATTGGAAGGGCTGCCGGGGGAAAGGATCACATTTCCTTCGGTGAGGGAACGCGTGGGGGAAAGCTCGGCGACGACTTCCCAAATGGCCCACTGGACCGCGGCTGCGTCCAGAGCGGTTCCGCCGGAAGCGAGGAAACCACCGACGAGCTTTGAGATGGCGACGGAGTTCACCAGATCCTGTGGATCCTGAAGGTCGAAAGTAAGGGTCTGGCCGTAGCTGAGTCCTTGGGCCGGTTCCACGCAAAACGCCTGGAAGTCGGTGAACACCAGAGTGCCCGATGGGTAGTTCTGGAAGTAACTGCCATCCAAAGAGCCGTTCACCGGCACGTTGGGGCTGATTTCCACAAGGGTGGTGGTGATGGTTTGGGACACGGCCTTTCCGCTGAACGCGAACGAGGCAAATCCCACTGCACAAAGCAGCAGAGTTGTTTTCATGGGGGGGAGCTTTGGGGGTGAAAGCGGCACTAATTGGCCAGAGTGGGACCAGATGGTCAACCAAAGTGTTAGATCTCCGCCGCGCCACCTCTCCAACACCCTCAAACAACAACCCTCAAACAACTAAAAATAAGATACATACATAACAATCGTCCATTTTTCACGAATCAAAGCTAAACCTATCTTAATCATATGATGAGCTTAATGATTCTACAGAAGCCGTTTGAAATACCCCGGGTTCCGGGGTAATCCGGGGGTCAGAACTTCCGGATCACCGTATCCCGGCAAGCCGTTTGATCGGCCATGGGATGATCCAGCGTGAAGTGGAGGCCGCGGGATTCCTTGCGGCGGATGGCGCACTCCACGACCAGGCTGGCGACGGCAACGAGGTTCCGCAGTTCCAGGATGTCCACATTCACCCGGTGACCCCAGTAGAACTCGCGGACTTCCTTCTTGAGGTTCCTCAGGCGGGCGGCGGCGCGGCGCAGGCGGTTGTCCGTGCGGACGATGGACACGTAGTCCCACATCAGGCGGCGGATCTCATCCCAGTTGTGGTAGATGACAACCAACTCGTCCGGCTCCGCGACGTCGCCGTGCTCCCACTCCGGGATGGGCGGCGGGGTGGACTCGGCTTTGCCCGGACCATAGGAGCGCAGCATTTCGTCCAGCGCACGGCGGGCCATCACATTGCCCTCCAGCAATGAGTTCGAGGCGAGGCGGTTCGCTCCGTGGAGGCCGGTGCAAGCGACTTCGCCGATGGCAAAAAGTCCCTTCAGCGTGGTTTTGCCATCCACATCCGTGGAAACTCCGCCGCACTGGTAGTGGGCGGCGGGCACCACGGGGATGCGCTGCTTCTCACAGTCGAGGCCGAATTTCAGCAACGTCTCGTAGATGAACGGAAAGCGCTCCCGCATGAAGCCTGCGGGCTTGTGCGTCACGTCCAGATAGACGCAGGGCGCGCCGGTGCGCTTGATCTCACGGTCGATGGCACGGGCAACGATGTCCCGGGGTGCGAGGGAGCCGCGGGGGTCGATTTTTTTTGTGAACTCCTCCCCTTTCGCGTTCACCAGGATGCCGCCTTCGCCGCGCACCGCCTCACTGACGAGGAAGGAACGTGCCTCCGGGCCGGTGGCCCCGGGATTGTAGAAACAGGTGGGGTGGAACTGGATGAACTCCATGTTCGCGATGGATGCGCCCGCCCGCCAGGCGAGCGCCACGCCGTCCCCCGTCGCGGAGTCCGGGTTGGTGGTGTAGAGATAGACTTTTCCGCAACCGCCCGTCGCCAGGATCACGCGGTCGGAGCGGAACACCTCCACCTCTCCGGTGGCCGCGTCCAGCACGTACGCCCCGAGCACGCGGTCATCCGTCAGCGAACCGAGCTTCGAGCTGGTGATGAGTTCGATGGCGACGCGGTCCTCCAGCAGGGTGAGATTTGGCGTATTGCGCGCGGCGGCGATGAGCGCACGCGCGATCTCCCTGCCGGTGGTGTCCCGGGAGTGGAGGATGCGGCGGTGGGAGTGCCCGCCTTCTTTCCCGAGCTGGAAATGGTCACCACTGCGGTCGAAATGGACTCCGTGGGAAACGAGGTCGTCGATGGTTTCGTCCGCGCCCTCGACGATCAGTCGGACGGCGGCTTCATTGCAAAGCCCGGCACCGGCATCCAGGGTGTCCCGCACGTGGTCCTCGATGGTGTCGCCCGCCTCGCGGTCCTCCTCCGCCAGCACGGCGGCGATGCCCCCCTGCGCCCAGGCGGTGTTGGACTCCATCAGCTTTCCCTTCGCCAGGACCGTGACCGAGCCGTGCTTCGCCGCCCTCAGAGCGAACGATAATCCCGCAATGCCCGCCCCGATCACCAGGAAATCCGTTGTCATCCGCGCCCAGCATCGACATCCCGCCGCCCCCGCAAAGCGAAATTTCGCGCAGCACCAGCCTTGACCGGAACGCTCCCCCACGGCACCCCTCCCCCGTGAGTTTCTTCATCACCGGCACCGATACCGGCGTGGGCAAGACCTACGCCACCCGCCTCATCCTCCAGTCCCTGCGCGAAGAAGGCATCGACGCGGTGGGCTACAAGCCCGTCTCCTGCGGCGACCGTGATGACGCGATGCAGTTGGCGGAGGCATCCGGCGGACTGGAAGTCGATGAAGTGAACCCGGTCCATCTCGCCTCCGCGCTGTCCCCGCTGGTGGCCGGGATGCTGGAGAACCATCCTGTGAATCCCGCCGAACTCACCGCAGGCTACCACCAGCTCGCCAACCGCCATGCGAAGGTGGTTGTTGAAGGCGCGGGCGGCTGGGAGGTTCCCATCGCCCCCGGATACCGTGTTTCGGATCTGGCGTTGGAACTCGGCCTGCCGGTGGTGGTGGTCGCGGCAAACAAGCTGGGCGCACTGAACCACATCATCCTGACGGTGGAGGCCATCAAGGCGAAGGGCCTGACCTGTGCCGGCATCGTGCTCAACCAACTGGAGGACGAGATGGACACCGCGATGATCACCAACAAAGGCATGGTCGAGGAATTGACCGGCGTGCCGCTGCTGGAACACCTGATCTTCAACCAGAACTTCCTGGATGCGGAGGGATTCTTGCATCTTTGATCCGCAGGGAACACGGTATCCATCATGGAATCCGTATTCGTAGTACAGCATCTGAACATTCTCAATGGGGATGAGGATGAGGTGAAGATGATCGGGGTCTACCGGAGTCGTGAGGCAGCGGTAGCAGCCGTCGAACGCCTCAAAATCCAGCCGGGGTTTTGCGAACATTCCAAAATTGTGAATGCCTTGGAAGATGAAGATCGCCGGGGTTTCCATGTTGAAGAATATGCACTGGACGAAGATCACTGGACGGAGGGATATGTCACTGAGACCTACCCCATCGACTGATCTGCTGTTCCCCACCAGGGGACGAGAGTGTCCACCCTGACTTCCCCCTTGCCGTATCTCCCCATGTCCCGCACCTCACGTTTCACCCTCCACGCGTTGCTCGTCCTCGGCTGCGGGGCGGCGGGCTACATCGCCGGCTCACCCGCGGACTCCGCCACCTCCGCGCAGCGCCTGCTGAAATGGAAAGCCGCGCAGCGCGGAACGGACGATCCCCGGCCGCGGAGGATCGGGGACCCGGTGCGGGAACTCACCGACCTGCTCCGTGGCAAGGGGGCCAAGACGGACCTGCTTTCCATCATCTCCCGCATCCCCGCCGACCGCATGCCGGAGGCCGCCCGCCTGCTGCGCGACCATGCCGAAGCCGAGCAACTGGACGAAAGGAAATGGCCAGCCATGCAGGAGTGGAACGAGTTCACCGCCGCACTCTACTTCCACTGGGCGGAGATGGACCCGCACGCAGCGCTGGCCGACGCCATGACCTACACCCAGCGGCAGCAGAAGAACACCGCTGTCAGTGGCGTGCTCACCGCCTGGATGCGGACGGACCCGGACGCGGCCTACCGCGCCGTGAAGGATGACAAGGAATGCGGCCACCTCGCCCGCAACATGATCGTCAAACAGTGGACGCCGGAGAATGTCTTTGAGAATGCCGAGCGCTATCCGGACAAGCGCGGCGACCTCCTCGGCTGGTATGCCATCGGCCATATCGAAGATGTGGTACGGCGCGACACCATGCTGGAGGAACTGCGCAAGCGCACCGACCTGAAGGAACGCTCCTGGGTCTATGCCCTTCTCTTCCGTTCCTGGGGCTACAACGACTTCGAGGCAGCCATCACCGCCGCCAGCAAGGAGAAGATCCCATGGCTGGAAAAGCAGTTGCTGGACGACAACCTGGAAGGAAAGGACACGGCCAAAGTCTTCCGCTGGGCCACTGCCAACGGACACCTGCCCAACGGCCCGCAGTGGGAAAAAGGTTACGGCTTCTGGCTGATGAACGAACCGGTGGAGGCGCGCGGGTGGTTCGCCACCGAGTCCCCGAAATGGATCGAGGCGGGCCGCAACGACCTCGTCGCCGGATTCCTCGCCGCGGAGGTCAACAGTCCCGGGAGCACACCGGAGACCCCACCGGAGGTGTATGCCGCCAGGGACGCACTTACCCGCCACTGGCAGACCTGGCAAGCCGCCGATCCGCAGGCCGCGGCCCGCTGGTTGGACACCGCCCCCGCCGATATCAGCGCCATGCTGCGGAAAGGAGGCACGCCTTGAACGCGCGCGCCGTCAGATCCGGCATCACGCTGGGCGCCATCTGTGGGATCGCCGCGCTGGTCGGCTACGGCCTCGCTTTGAAAGCGCCTCACGCAGGCCCATCGCACGCCGCCGCCTCCCGTGGGGATTCCTCCGTTCCGCCGCGCGACGCTGCGGCCCGCACCAACGGAGCGGACGGCGCCACGGACCCGTCGATGCCGCCACGACCATCCGCCGCATCCATCACCCCGCAGTCCCGCACGCCGGAACAACTGGCGGCTCTGAAGGAGGAACTGCGGCGCGAATTTTCCGACCATCACAACCCGTGGATGGACTCCATCCTCCGCACCCGGACCGCCGCCCTGCTCGCCACCATGAGCGCGGAGGAACTCGCCGCATTCCATGGCGAAGTGAATGCCACCGACGACGCCAGGGGTGGTTCCTTCTTCGATTGGCAGTCCGCCCTGGCGCGGGAGATCCTCCGCCAGTGGGGGATGAAGGACCCCGCCGCCGCCACCATCGCGGAGAGTCGCACGAAAAACATGCGCTACGCCTATGTCTTCGCGGACTGGCTGACGCGCGATCCCGCCGCCGCGGAGAAATGGCTCATGGAGGGGGATCCGGGCAGCGATCCGTTGCGGCAGCCGCTCCTGCGGAGATTCATGCGCGAGCGGGCGCAGGAGGACCCAGTGGCCGCCGCCGCCATGCTCGGCAAGGTGCCGGACAAGGATCACGCCTTTATGTTCCGCTCCTGGAGCAAAAGCCTGGCCAACGACCCGGAAGGCCGCGCCAAGCTGCTCGCCATGATCGACGCCCGTGGCGACGAGAAACTGCGCGAACAATGCTACGGCGATGTCGTCTCCTCCATGGCCGAGAAGTCGCCGGAAGAGGCGGGCAACTTCCTCGAAAATTCCACCCTCTCCGAGGATGCGAAGGACCGGATGATGGACCGCCTGATCGGCTCATGGGCGCAGAAAAACCCCGGAGATGCCTTCCGCTGGTGGGCTGCGCTCAAGGAACCCACCGCCCGTCCCGGACTGGTGGCAGCGATGAAGGAATGGTATTTCAAGGACCGGGAAGGCCCGGCGAACATGATCCAGTCCCTGGACCACGGTCCCGCCAGATCAGCATTCGAGGAAGAGGCCGTCACCCACTACGCGCGGCTGGATGACTTCTCCGGCGCGACCAAGATCGCCGCCGCCATCCAGGACGACGCCGCCCGCATCCGCCAGATGAGGATCATCAAGCGTTACTGGGATGAAGTGTCAAAGGGCGCCTCCGCCGCCTGGCTCGCCACGCTGCCGGAAAAGGACCGTGACGCGGTGAAGTGAGATTCCCGAAGTAGCGCATCCAGGGTGTAGCGAATCTCGTGAGAGATTCGGCGGCGCGGCGATCCACCAGGCAAACACGCTCCGGTCCCCAACGGACTTCCCTCCAGCCGAAGGTCTCACAACCTTCGCTACCCCTGCGCATCCGTTCTTCCCCCACGGCTCACCTTCCGGCCTAGGACTGCGGACTTCAGTCCGCCCCGGAGAATCCAGCCACATGCAAAGCCAAGCGGACTGAAGTCCGCGCTCCGTTCAGAACTCCCTCCCTGCCACTTCCCTCACCCGCCCACCACACCCTCTCCTCACTTCAATGTTCGATGTTGGAGGTTCGACGTTCGATGCTCCCCCAAAAAAAAGCGGCGGTCATATCGACCGCCGCTCCTGGAAAAGATGGGATGGAAGATCAGGCCAGCGCCGGGGTCTCCCGCAGTTGGCGGATGAGCGCGCGGGTTTCCGCCTGCCAGTCACGCATCACCTCGCGGGAGAGTTCCACGCGCTTCGCGGCGGCTTCCTCCAGTTCGTGGTAGTTCCTGGAAATCTTCTCCACCACCTCGTGCAGCGCGTCGGCGGCACGGTGGGCGGCCTCGGCGGCGCGGTGGGCGGCGTCCGATGCCATCTGGGCGACGGCGTGGGCTTCCGGCAGCGGGGTGGCGCGCAGTTCCTCGATGCGGAGGTTCGCGCGGCGGCGGGCCTCATGCATTTCCGCCAGCAGGATCTTCGCGTCCGGCACGCGGCGCAGTCCCTCGGTCAGGCCGACCTTTGACAGCGTCCAGATGGTCCACTTGCTGGGGTCCCACTGCCATGGCTTCACGCCGTTGCGGTAGTCGTGCTGGAACTCGTGGTGATAGTTGTGGTAGCCCTCGCCGAAGGTGAGGAACGCCATGATGGCGCTGTCACGGGCGCTGTGCTTCGTGGAGTACGGCTGGCGGCCCACGGTGTGGCAGAGGGAGTTGATGAAGAACGTGCAGTGCTGCGCCACCACCACCCGGGCGACGCCGGCGATGAGGAAACCGCCCAGCGCACCCGTCCATGGGTTGAGGCCCATCCAGGAGTTCCAGGCGTAGCCGAGGATCGGCGGGATGATCAGGCCGACGACGAGGCCGATCCAGTGCACATACTTGTGCTGCCACATGACCAGCTTGTCCTTTTTCAGGTCGGCCACGTTGTCCATCGGCGGCTCCGGGTTCAGCTTGAACAGCAGCCAGCCGATGTGCGCCCAGAAGAAGCCCTTCGAGATGTCATACGGATCATCATCGTGGTCCACGTGCTTGTGGTGGCGGCGGTGGTCGGAGGACCAGTCGAGGCAGGAGTTCTCGAACGCGCACGCGCCGAAGACCAGGGTGAACAGCTTCACCGGCCACTTCGCCTTGAAGGAGATGTGGGAGAACAGGCGGTGGTAACCCACCGTGATGCTCATCATGGTGAAGCAGAGGTAGACGAAGAACATGGCGATCTGGAACAGGTCGATGCCATGGTGGAAGACGTAGATGGGAACGCCGATGAGCGCGATGAGCGCGGTGCCGATGAGGAAACTGCTGGTGATCCAGTTGACTCGGTCGAATGGAATGCGATGCATAGGTTTGGTAGCACGTCCGCAGGGACCGGTATGGAAACGAGCCGCTGGAAATGAAGTCCGGCGGCTCGCTGCGGGCGTGGAAACCTAGGCTGGCCCACCCCCGGATGCAAGCCTGCCTTTCGGCGATTTGCTGCCCTCCGCAACCGCCCGCCAGTTCAGCGCAACCAGCCGTCAACCTGGTTAAATTTTGACACAATCAAACCTACCTAGCCACCCAATCATTTGCAAATAAGCGATTTAGATACCGAAATCCGGAAATAGTCTGCTCTCCGGCCATTGGGTCAGATCACTCTTCTTCACGCTGTCTCCTGTTTTCGGCACCCTGCACCCCGGATTGCGCTTCGAACTGGGCGAGAATATTCGTCACAAACCGCTCCGAGAAGCCCGCGATGAATGCCCAGAAAATCAGCTTCGCGTAATCCTTGAAATCCCCATGCGTGCTGAAGATCACGCTGAACCTCGTGACTTTCTGATTTTCGATCAGCGGATCCTGCCTGAATGAAGGGAATATATCCCCTCCCAACAAACCGGACAAGAATACTATATAAAGAAGAACCGCCAAAATCCCTCCTACCAGAGGAGCCAGCAATGTATAAATCCAAGATTCGGAAAGAAGGGTCAGATCCTCATCATCCAAATCCTTTAGACGCCTTTGGAAGCCGACAAACCCACCGATCGATCCTACAATGAAAACAATGAAAGGAGTCACCGCCAACGCCCCATCAAAAGTAGTCTGCCTGAGTTGATTGGCCTCTTTTACCCCCTCGCTGTCCGAGGAGACGAGGCCACCAAGAAGCAGGATAATGATCAACCCCGCCAAGAGGGAAAGCAGAGCGACAAACAGACGCCAACTGGCCACTTTCAATAAGACTCTCCTACTATCCATGCAATCCACTTAATCAGCACCCGCACACATATCAAGATTTTCGTTAGATATTTGATTGGGAAATCCATATCATAAATTCACCTTATCATATTCAGGATCGCATCTTTTTTGACGCCTCCAGCATCCCCTCCATGCGCTCCCGCACCAGCGCCGTCAGCGCGTCCCCCTCCGCCGAGCGGTCCTTTTCCGCGGGCACCTCGATGGCGTCCCCCACCATGATCACCGCGCGGATGGGGAAATGCGGCCTCGCCCGGTCCGTCAGGTCTTCCTCGAACCGCTCCACCGTCTCCAGGATCCGCTCCGGCGACGGATCATCGAAGTAGTCGTCCGGGTAGCAGTGGAGCTGCTGCACCAGATACAGCTCCGCGAAGTGCCGCCAGCGTTCCTCCTTTTCCGGTGCGGTCAGCTTTCCCGTCAGCATCTCCGGCAGGATGGCCGCGCGCAGCCGCTTCACCCGCGCCATCGCATCCCCATCATGCCGTCCCCCCGTCCAGCGGTTCTCCAGCGGGGACAGCAGCAGGTCCTCCAGCCGCTCCAGCCGTTCCTTCACCGTGCCCTCCTGCACCTTCCCCAGGTATTCCATTTCCTTCAGCCCCAGCAGAGCGCGCCCCACCTTCGCGATCCGCTCCATCAGCGGCAGCGCCGTCTGCGGCTGCCAGGAAAGCCGCCGCTCGATCTCCTCCACCACCGGCAGCACGGACGCCTCCAGATTTCCGCCGAACACGTAGCGGATGAACACGGGGTGGATCACCACCTTGCCGCGGTCCTTCCGCTGCTTCGCCGCCGCGCGCGCCATGAACGACGTCCCCTCCATGAAGGACACCAGCCGGTCGTTGCTCCGAGTGATGATCCCCTCCGGGAAAATCACCAGCGGGTGCCGTCCCTCCGCCACCAGATTGACCGCACACTTCAGCGACTCACGGTCCATCCCCTCCCGATACACGCTGAAGCCCCCCACCCGCGGCAGCAGGAACCGCTGCACCCGGCTCATCATGAACACATGCCAGCTCGCGATCACATGGAACGGCCTCCGCACCTCCGCCGCCAACGTGTCGATCACCATCGGGTCGCAAGGGCGGCAGTGGTTCGCCACCACCATCACCCCATGCCCCGCAGCCAGGGACGCCCGCAGCTTTTCCGCCCCCACGCACTCCACCGCGGAGATGCCATATGTCCCGCGCAGCGTCCGCGGCAGGATCCAGCGGATGACACGGTGCCAGAACCCGCTGTAGCGCGGCGGGATGAATTCATAGGGTTGCGTGACGATGAGGGACTGCATGGATGGTGGGTCGGAGAAAGTTGATGGTTGATGTGGATCAATCCGGGGAAAGATCGCGGGGCTTGCGGTATGCCCATGCGGCCGCCCAACTCCCGATGATGCCGACGACAACAAACGGCAGGATATGGCTGAACAAATAGCCGAGGACAATCACCCCCTCGAACCCGAACCTCAAGATCACGATGATCGCCGTGTAAAACAGAACCGGCCAAACATTGAACCAGTGCGCCATCTTCGTATGCAGGAACAATGAGTATATGGCGGGAATGAGCAGGGGAGAAATGAGGCAAAGCAACACCAGAATTCCATTCAGGAACCCCAGAGACGGAATGGTGAGCACCACCACGGTGATGATCGCCACACACCAGCAGCAAACCAAGAGACTGGTGTTCTTCCGAATGAAGGAAGCTTGCATCGGTTACGGGTTCCGAGGGTTGGAGGGTTTCTTCATCTTCAGGCGGTCCTCCGCCGACGGCTGGGGGAGCACCAGCGGAGCGCGCCGGCCAGGGAGATGGGTTTCGACAAGCTCCATTTCACCGGTCCCCCTGACGGACCAGGCGAAGCACCATAGGCTGATGAAACCGAGAAGCAGGAGGGGCGATGCGACAAAGGCGACCGTCATCACCAGATATTCAATGTCATGCCCGCCGGCAAAAACAATGGGGAGGACCAACGCCACCGGGAGCAGGTTCAGCACATGCGCGATGACGCGGTTGAGCCTGAAGGAAAGAAGGGTGGTGACGATCGCAACCGGAAGCAACAGCGGGGCCAAACCCATGTATTTACCGCCCCCTGCAACCAGACCATAGATCACAACGATGCCACAAGCGGCGAAGGTGAAACGCAGGCTGATGTTTTTCATGACTCTTCCCCTTTGTATCCCATCCGCGTCCATCCCGTTAATCGATAGTTTCAATGCCGCCATTGATGGGGTCGATGGCAGACGGCGAATTCCGTGTGTAGCGAATCTCGTGAGAGATTCGCCACCCCACCCGTCTCACCGCCCATGGTCGCGCGCACCACGCGGCAGCGTCATGGAGTGCGGCGGTCTTCTGCCGCCATCAGTCGTGGGCGGGACCTCCCTGAAAAGAAGACGCCATCCGCAAGTCGCGACGTGGTGATTTCCCCCACATCGTCTGGCGGGTGACATCCTCCCCCAAAGCGGCGGAGGGCCGCCGCACTCCATGACGCTGCCGCGCCTGTGGAACCTCCCCTAGTAAGCCCCCATCACACCCCCGTGGGAATCCCTGCGGCCTTCAACCTCTTCCGGTTCTCCGGAGTCAGGCGGATCGCGGGCAATCCGGCCTTTTGCCGCTCCCGGATGATGTAGGCGGCGAACCACTCACCCGATGCCCCCCTGTACTGTGGGTGCGGCACATTGGTGAAGAGGTAGTCCAGCCTCTCGTTCCAGTGCTCGTTCCACAGGGCCCGGGAATACGGCTTCGGCCTCTCATGGCCCGGGGATTCCTTGCGGAGTTCCTCCTGGATCGAGCGGTCGAGGTCCTCCTTCATGTTATGCGCCGCATAGTTCCGGTAGTAGTCACCGGGACCGGCGGCCATGTTGATGATGCTGCAACCGGTGAGCGGCAGCACGGCGAGGACAATTGCGGGGAGCAGTAGTTTCATGGGCATCAGGTGGTGGTTTTGCGGTTGTTGTTCAGAAAGGAATGCGCGGGCACGGCGACCATCACCGCCAGCGCGGTCATCCACAGGAAGACGTAGGTCCCGGGATCCACCCACTGGCGGGGCTTCATGTCTTCCAGGCCGAAGACCTGGTTGATGTTCCGCGGCGTGCGCGGGTCCGCCAGCAGGGCACCCACCGGAGGCAGCAGGAAGGAACTGCACACGCACAGCCCGGCGCAGATGACGAACCATCCCGCCAGCGCCCGGCGGTCGTAGCCCAGCTTCCTCATCGCGCAGAACACCAGGAAAGGCAGCCCGCCATGGAGAAAGGACAGGCCGCGCAGAAAGGCGGGCAGCCTTTCACCCGGCAGACCGCCCCAGTGTCCGGGGAGCATGACCGCCAGACACGCGGCGCAGGTGATCTGCAGCCAGAGCGGGATGCGATGCACGCGGGATGGCAGCGGGGTATTCATGACTCCCCGCGTTGTAGCGGATCCGTCGTCCATCGCGTTAATCGATAGTTTCAATGCGACCATTGATGGAGTCGATGGACCGGACTGGGACCGCGGAATTCATTCCGCCCCGGAGAATCCAGCTAGCGAAGCCAAGCGGAATGAATTCCGCGGTCCCAGTGATCCATTCTCCGCGCTTGAAAAATGCCCACACCACCCCCGGACATCCATCCCCCTCCACCCTTCCTCCACTTCAATGTTCAATGTTCAATGTTGGACGTTCGATGTTCGGTGTTAAACATCCCCACCCATGAACATCCACCACCTGGAACTCTTCTACCACGTCGCCCGCGCGGGCGGGGTCAGCGCGGCGGCGCGGCAGATGCCGTATGGCATCCAGCAGCCCGCCATCAGCGCGCAGATCCTGCAACTGGAGAACTCCCTGGGGAAAACCCTGTTCCACCGCCGCCCGTTCCAGCTCACCGCGGAGGGGGAGACCCTGTTCGCCTTCATCGACCCGTTTTTCTCGAAGCTCACCGCCGTGGCGGACCGCATCCGCGGCGGCGCGGACCACGGCCTGCGCATCGCCTGCCCGGAGATCGTCCAGCGGGACTACCTCCCCACCCTGCTCACCGCCGTGCGGAAACGTCTGCCGGATTTCCATTTCAGCCTCCACTCCGGCCGCATCGACGACATCAAGGCGCAGCTCCGCGCCGGAAAGATCGACCTCGGCCTGGCCACCAGCCACGGCCCGGACGAGCCGGACCTGCACTACCACCCGCTGCTCCGCATCCCCTCCGTCCTGCTGCTGCCGGAAAGCGCGCCGCAGGCCACCGCCGCGGAGATCCTCGCGCTGGACCGCATCGACGTGCCGCTCATCACCCTGCCGCAGGCGGAACCCATCGTCCTCGCCTTCCAGGAGGAGCTCCAGCGGCGGAAGATCGAGTGGTTCCCCATGCTGGAACTCGCCGGCATGGACCTCATCGAGCGGTTCGTCGCCGGGGGCTACGGCGCGGGCCTCGTTTTCGCCATTCCCGGCTCCCCGCTCCCGCCCGGCCTGAAGGCCCTGCCGCTGGAGGGCTTTCCGGAGGTCGCCTTCAGCGCCATCACCGCCGGACCGTCCACGGACATGGCCGCCGTCTTCGTCCGGGAGGCGGAAAAGGTCATCGACGGCCTCCGGAGCGGAAAAATCGCCCTCTGAGTCCGCAAAACCGCCCGCCCACCGCGTAAATCAGGGGATCCTTCTTGACATCCGGGGTGGCCAAACCTAAAAACCGCGCCCCTGACAAACCTGCGGGACAAACCAATAACCAACCAAGACGACGCATGCGTGGAGTAGTTGTGAAAAAAGGCGAGCCGGTCGATCGTGCTCTGAAACGCCTCAAGACCAAGCTGGATACCGAAGGCATCCTTGAAGAAATGCGCCGCCGCCGCGCATTCGAGACTCCCACCGAGCGCAAGCAGCGCAAACTCCGCTCCGCTTCCAAGCGCAACAAAGTCCGCTGGCGCTATTCCAACGCCCCAGCCGCCGCTCCTGCCGAGTCCGCTGAATAATTTTTCCTGTCCCGCAAGTCAGGTCCTGAAAACGGTCACCCCACAAAGGTGACCGTTTTTGTTTTTCCGGAGCGTAGCGAAGGTCGTGAGACCTTCGGCTGGGCGGAGGTCCTTGGAAAAAGCGACGCCGATCCTCCAGAGACTGGAGTCTTTCCGCCCATGGTGATTCCTCCCCGCCGAATCTCTCACGAGATTCGCTACTCCTCGATTTTCTCCATTCCCCCACGGATAAGATGGAAAATCCCCCACTCTCTTCCCTAACCTCCCCGCAATGCTGAACCGTGTCTTCCTCGGCTGGGACGAACCCTTCCTCCGCCCGCTTGTGTCCTGGTTGCTGGAGCGGAGGCATGATCTGGCGGGCATGCTGGTGGTGGTGCCGACGGCGCAGAGCGGACGGCGGCTGCGGGAGATGCTGGCGGAAGCGGGCGGCTCCATCCTCGCGCCGCGGGTCACCACGCCCGGATCCCTCATGCAGCCGGAGGGGCGGGACATCGCCCCGGACTGGCTGGAGGAGGTCGCGTGGGCGGAGGTGCTGGAGTCCATCGACGACTGGCGGCCCTACGCCGCCCTTTTTCCGGAACAACCCGGCGAGGGCACCGGCTGGGCGTCCTCCCTCGCGTCGGAGATGGTCGCGCTGCGCCGCTCCCTGCAGGAAAACGGGATGCTGTTCCACACCGCCGCATGGGTGCTGGCGGAAAGCCCGGAGGGCGAGCGGTGGCAGGCGCTGGCCAGGCTGGAAAAGCTCACCGAAGACCGCCTTTCCCGCTGGGAGTGCCGGAGCCGCAGCCGCGTGTTGGCGGAGGGCCTGCGGCTGCCAGACGTAGCCCGCATCGTCCTGGCCGGGGTGCCGGAAATGACGCCGTCGCTGGAGCGCACGCTGGCCGCATGGCCGGGGGAGGTCATCGCGCTCATCGGCGCACCGGAGTCCCGCGCGGATGATTTCACCCCCATCGGACGCCCGCTGGCGGAGCCATGGAATGCCGCCATCCTGCCGTGGCCGGAGGGGGAGCAAGGCTCCGTCACCCTCACCGCGGACCCTCGGCAGCAGGCGACAGAGGCGCTGGAGGCCGTCGCCCGTGGCGGACGCCCGTCATCGGAGATCGCGCTCGGCTCCGCGGACCAGGACACCGGCGGGGAGCTGCTGCGTGCCTTCACCCGTGCGGGCTGGACCGCCTTCCACCCGGCGGCCGCCGGGGTGCCCACCGGCCTCGCCCGGTGGTTCCGCGTCTGGCGGGAGTGGCTGGCGGAGCCGAAGCTGGCCGTGCTGGCCGATCTCCTTTCCCTGCCGGAAACCTCCATCCTCGTCGGTGGAAAGCGCGCGCAGAAGGCGAAGAACCTGGCCGTCCTGCGCAACGAGTGGATGTCCTCCACCGTGGCCGACCTGAAGCGCCGCATCCCGGAGGCGAACTTCCGCAAGGAACACCAGCAGGAAGCCGCGAACGAGCTGCTGGACGCCGCGACCAAGCTGGAAACCATCCGCCATTCCCTGCTCGGCGCGGATTTCCCCACCCACCTCCGGCGGCTGCTGACCTCCCTCTCCCTGACCGGAGAAACGGCGGCGGAGCAGGCGCTTTCCATGATCTCCTGGCTGGATGAGGCCGCGCCCCTCATCTCCCGGCTCGACCGGCCCACCGCCTACTGGATCGACCTCATGGTCGCCGGTCTGCCCGCGCCCACCCCGGTGCCGCCCCCGGGCCGCGTCATCGACGTCCAGGGCTGGCTGGAGCTTTTCCACGAACCGGGGCCGCACCTGGTCCTCTGCGGCCTCAACGAAGGCCACGTGCCCGCCCGCGGCGGTGGCGAGCCATGGCTCAGCGAGACGATCCGGAAGAAGCTGGGCCTCACCACCGACCAGGACCGCAGCGCGCGCGACGCCTTCCTTTTCCAAGCCATGATCGAGGCGAGGCGGAAGGACGGCCGGGTGGATCTTTTCTGCGCGAAGACCGGCGCCGGTGGCGAGTCGCTGCTGCCGTCCCGCTTCCTGCTCGCTGCGGAGCAAGATTTGCTGCCCGCCCGGGTGCGCACCCTCTTCCGCGGGATCGAGCCGCCGGAGGCCGGCATGCAGTGGCACGCCGACTGGAAGTGGCAGCCGCGCAAGCTGGACCCACCGGCCCGGCTCCACGTCACCTCCCTGCGCGACTACCTGAAATGTCCGTTCCGCTACTACCTGAAGCACGTCGTCCGCATGCAGCAGCCGGACCCGGAGCGGGCGGAGTGGGGCGCGCGCGACTTCGGCAACATCGCCCATGACATCCTGGAAACCTGGGGCCGCGACACCGAGGCGCGGGACTACAGCAAGACGGAGGCGCTGGAGGCGTACTTCTCCGCCCAGCTCGACCGCATCATCCTCGATCAGTTCGGCCGCCGCAGCCCGCTGGCCATCCGCATCCAGACGGAGTCCCTGCGCAGCAGGCTGGCCTGGCTGGCGCGGAAGCAGGCGTACGAGCGCGCCGCCGGCTGGCAGGTCATGGACGTGGAGCGCCCTGTCATCCTCACCATCAGCGGCATGCCCGTCAGCGCGAAGATCGACCGCATCGACCGCCACGCCGACGGACGCCTGCGCGTGCTGGACTACAAGACCGGAAAGGTCAGCACCGTGCAGAAGGAACACCGCGTGAAGATGACCGCGTCATCCGCCCCGCCGTCCCACCTGGACCCCGACGGCCCCGCCTTCTACGACGGCGAGGAAGGCGGGAAATCCGCCCGCTTTCTCTGGAGCAACCTCCAGCTCCCGCTCTACGCCGCCGCCCTGCTGGAGAGCGACGGCGTCATGCCCATCCCCGGCTACTTCACCATCGGCTCCACCGAGGCCGACGTCGAGCTGCACGAGTGGTCCGACTTCACCATGGACGATCTCTCCGCCGCCGGAGCCTGCGCCGGGTGGATCGCCGGGCAGATCACCCAGTCCGTCTTCTGGCCCCCAGCGGAAAAGGTCCAGTATGATGACTACCAGATCCTCGCCGCCGGAAAGGACCTGCGCGAGATGGTCAGTAAGGAGGGAGGACACTCCTGTCCTCCGGCTGCAACGGCAAACGAAGGATAGATTCACCGCCAAGACGCCAAGTTCGCCAAGGAAGAGAAGAAATCAGATTCTTCAAAATTCGCCAGATTCGTTGGATTCGCGGTCAGCCTTCTTTCCCAAATCTCCAATAACCCATATCCAATATCTTCTCTTCCTTCGCGCCCTTTGCGCCTTTTCGGTGAATCCCATATGATTCGCCAATGCCGCCGGAGGACAGGAGTGTCCTCCCTCCTTACTCCCCCCGATTTCCCGCGCGCCTTCTTTTCTTTCCCTCAATATCCAATAACCCATATCCAATATCCAGCCCTTCTCATCGCGTTGAATTTCTGATGATTCATCTTCCCTTAATGTGAAACCCGGCACTCTCCCGCCATGCGCCTGCTGATCGTCGAAGACGAACCCGACCTGCTCCAGGGTCTGGCCAAGGTGCTGCGGGAGGAAGGCTACTCCGTCGATCTGGCGGAGGACGGCGAGGAGGGCCTCTACAAGGCGCTGGAGACGAACTACGATGCCGTCATCCTGGACATCATGCTGCCGGTCATCGACGGCCTGGAGGTGCTGCGCCGCCTGCGGGAGAAGAAGGAAACGCCGGTGCTCATGCTCACCGCGCGGTCGGAGACACCGGACCGCGTCGCCGGGCTGGACCGCGGCGCGGACGACTACCTTGGAAAGCCCTTCGACCTCGACGAGCTGCTGGCCCGCCTGCGCGCCCTCATCCGCCGCGCCGCCGGACGCGCGTCGCCTTCCATCGCCATCGGCGAAGTGGGGATCGATCCCATCGCGCGGAAGGTCACGCGCGGCGGGGCGGAGGTCGTCCTCACGGCGCGGGAGTATGCCGTGCTGGAGTTCCTGGGCAGGCACCGCGGGCGCGTCATCTCCCGCACGGAACTCTACGAGCATGTCTTCGACGAGACGGATGACACGCTCTCCAACCTCATCGACGTCCACGTTTCCAACCTGCGGAAAAAGCTCGGCCACGAACTCATCACCACGCGCCGCGGCCACGGCTACTGCATCGAATGAAACCCACCCGTTCACTGCGCTGGCGCATCCAGCTCTGGCACGGCGTGTTTCTGGCCGCGGTGCTGGCCGGGCTGGGCTTCGCCGCGTGGCAGTATGAAAGGCAGAAGGGCCTGCAACGCATCGACGATGACCTGGACCGCCGGCTGACCGTCCTGTTCGATTCCGTGCCGCCGCGCCAGGGTGGACGCCCCGGCGGCCCGCCGCCACGACGCGGTGAGGACGGCAATGACGGCTACGACCGACCGCCGCGCGGTGGCCCTCCCCCCCACCGCCGCGGTGGTGGCCGCCCGCCGGAACTCCGCTTCAGCGATGCGGAGCGGGCGCTGTTCAAGGACACCCACTACTTCACGACCTTCAATCCGGAAGGCCGCGTGCTGGACCGCTCCGACAACTCCCCCGCCAACCTCCAGCCGCCGTCCCGCGGAGACGCGACCACGGAGGCGTCCGGCACCCGCACGGTGGCCAACCGCCGGGAGCGTTTCATGTTCATGCCGCAGGGCGAGTGCCTGCTGGTCGGCTGCCCGCTGGATGCGGAACAGGCATCGCTCAGGCACTACGCCCTCGTGCTCGCCGGGATCGAGTCCGGCATCCTCCTGCTCGGCCTGGCCGGTGGCTGGTGGATGACCTCCCGCGCGCTGCGTCCGCTGGCCGCCATCCGCGCCACCGCCACCGACATTTCCGCAGGCCGCCTGGACCGCCGGATCGACCTGCCACGGGACGGCAGTGAGCTGGGCGAGCTGGCCGCGCTGCTGGATGATACCTTTGGCAAGCTGGAGGCCTCCTTCGCCAGACAGGCACGCTTCACCTCGGACGCCGCCCACGAACTCCGCACGCCGCTGAGCGTGGTCATCTCCCAGGCGCAGATGGCCCTGCGCGGCGAACGCGAACCGGCTGAGTACCGCGAGATGTTCGAGGCCAGCCTCCGCGGAGCGAAGCGCATGCAGTCGCTCACGCAGGCACTGCTGGAACTCGCCCGGCTGGACAACGGCGCCGTCACCGCCGCCCGCACGCCGTGCGATCTCGCGGAGCTGGCGGAGGAAGCCATTTCCCTGGTCTCCGGTGCCGCGGAGGAACACGGCATCACCATCGTCCGTGATCTTTCCCCCGCACCCTGCCCCGCCGATTCCGAGTCCGTGCTGCGCGTCATCGTCAACCTGCTGAACAACGCCATCGCGCATGGCGGCTCGCCCGTCATCATCGCCACCTCCGCCACGGCGGACGCCGCCATCCTCACCGTCACCGACCGCGGCCCCGGCATCCCGGAAAAGCATCTGCCGCATCTCTTCGAGCGGTTCTACCGCGCGGATGAGTCCCGCAACCGGAAGACCGGCGGCACCGGCCTGGGCCTGGCCATCTGCAAGGCCATCACGGATGCGCACGGTGGCTCGCTGGCGGTGGCCAGTGTCATCGGAGATGGGACGGTGTTCACGGTGACGTTGCCGGTGGAGTAGCGAATTTTCCGGACTGGGACCGCGGAATTCATTCCGCTTGGCTTCGCATGGCTGGATTCTCCGGGGCGGAATGAATTCCGCGGTCCCAGTGATCCATCCCTACCCCTCCCACCCCCTCTTCCTTTCATCCTTCGATGTTGGACGTTCGATGTTCGATGTTCAAAAAATCTTCCCACCTCCCTCCCCCATTAACACTTCCTTAATGTTCGTTGTCGGACGCTGGCGGGGTGATGAAACCCATCCGCCAAACCCTCATCGTGGCCGCCATGGTCCCGGCGGCCTTCGCACAGCTACCGTCCGGCGCGGCGCTCCGCCTCACCCAGCCTGCCGGTGGCACCACCGTCCGGCTCGCGCTTTCCGATCCGGAGAACCACTCCTACCTCATCCAGAGTTCGCCGGACCTGAAGACATGGTCGGACGTCGGCACGTGGAAGATCTACAACGGCAACATCAACCGCAACGTGGCGCTCCAGTCCGGCGGCACTCTCTTCTACCGCGCCAGCTATGACCCCACCCGCGTGGTGCCGAAGGACGACGTCTCTCTCGCGCTGCTGCTCCCCTCCACCCGCGCGAACTACGCCGCCCCCACCCTCCCCGCGCGGTTCCTCGTCCAGCCCATCGTCGGACAGGACAACACCCCGGCGGCCAATGGCGTGACGGACTCCGGCGCGACGCTGGGCAGGGTCCTGTTCTACGACAAGCGGCTCTCGCTCAACCAGACCATCTCCTGCGCCTCCTGCCACCAGCAGGCCCACGGCTTCTCCGATCCGGCGCGGTTCAGCACCGGCTTCAACGGCGGCCATACCGACCGCAACTCCATGGGTCTGGCCAACTCCCGCTGGTATGAACGCGGCGCGTTTTTCTGGGACGAACGCTCCGCCACGCTGGAGATCCAGGTGCTGGAGCCGATCCAGAACTCCGTGGAAATGGGCATGACGCTCCCCACGCTGGTCACCCGCCTGTCCGCGGAGCCGTTCTACGCCACGCTGTTCAACGACGCCTTCGGCAGCCCGGAGGTCACCTCCGGAAAGATCTCCCGCGCGCTCGCCCAGTTCGTCCGCTCCATCATCTCCACCCAGACGAAGTTCGACGTCGGCGTGGCGACGGGTTTCACGAACTTCACCGCGCAGGAGAACCAGGGCCGCCAGATCTTCAACGGCGCGGGCAACTGCACCGCCTGCCACGGCTCCGACAACTTCGTGCCCGGCCCCGCCATCAACAACAACGGCCTGGAGAATCCCTACACGGACAAGGGCGTGGGCGCCATCACCGGCCGCGCACAGGATGAGGGCCTGTTCAAGGTCGGCTCCCTGCGGAACATCGCCCTCACCGCGCCCTACATGCACGACGGGCGGTTCGCCACGCTGGCGGAGGTGGTGGAGTTCTACAACTCCGGCGTGGTCGCCCACCCGAACCTCTCCCCGCCGCTGCGCGCGGGTGGACCCAACGGCCCGCCCCGCCGCCTCAACCTGACCGCGCAGGAAAAGGCCGCGCTGGTCGCCTTCCTCAACACCCTCACCGACACCGCGCTTTCCACCGACACCCGATTTTCCGACCCGTTCAATTATGGCGATTGAACGGGTGGGGATGGCAGAAATTCATCCGCCGCCACGGCCCCCACTCCACAGAACGCTCCGCCCCCCGGAGCGTGACATCGGCGGGCCGAGCCTCCACAGTGGCGGCGGATGAAGATCCTCGAAAAAAACCTGCTCATCCTGGCATCCGCCGGTTCCGGAAAAACCTACCAACTGGGGAACCGCGTCATCGGCCTGGTCGCCCGCGGGCATGAGCCGGAGAAGATCGTCGCCCTCACTTTCACGCGGAAGGCCGCGGGGGAGTTCGCGGACTCCGTCCTCATGAAGCTGGCCACCGCCGCGTCCGACGGAACGGTGGCGGACGCCCTGCGCGATGACATCGACATCCCCAACGCCGACTTCGGCGACGCGCTGCGCAGGATCGTCCGCGCGCTGCCCCGCTTCACGCTGGGGACCATGGACAGCTTTTTCTCCAAGGTAGTACGAGGGTTCCAGTATGAGCTGGGCCTGACGGGCGGCAAGTTCGAGCTGATGGAGGGTGCCCGCGCGGAGGCGCTGCGGGACGAGATGCTGGATGAAATCCTGGCCGGGCCGCTGGAGGAGGGCGCGATGGACGAACTGCTGCATGTCTTCCGCCGCGCCACCATCGGCCGGGAGGAGGCCGGCGTCGCGCGGAACCTGCTGGAGCTGGTGGAGGAGTGGCTGGGGAAATACCGCACCGCCGCCCGCCGGGAGTGGGCGCCCGCCATCCTCGCCGCCGCCAGCCATGAGCAATGGGAAAAGGAAAAGTCCACCCTGGCCGCGAAGATCCGCCGCGGGCTGGACTCCATCACCTACACCCACGGCGGCCAGCGCAAGGCGATGGAGTCGATGGTCGATGCCCTGGAACGCCACACCGTCTCCGGCGGCGGCCTCAACAAGGCGGGCACGCTTTTCAAGAACGTCTGCGAGGCGATGGCGGAGGGAGCCTCCGTGCTGGAGGTGAAGTCGAACAAGATGTTCGTCATCGGCGGCATCTCCGGGGAGGGCCTGCGGGAGATGATCCTGCTGGCCGCGCACTGTGAGATGGCGGCGGCCATGGTGCGCACCCGCGCCATCCGGGACGTGGTGTCCGCCTTCGACCGCCTGTGCGAGGAACGCCTGCGCCGCCGGGGGCTGCTCAACTTTGACGATGTGAAGATCCTCATGGGCCAGTGGGCCTCCAGCGAGCAGGGACGGCTGCGCCGTGAGGCGGTGGACTACCGCCTGGACGCCCGCTATGAGCACTGGCTGCTGGATGAGTTCCAGGACACCAGCGGCGCGGACTGGGCGGGGCTTTTCCCGCTGGTGGATGAGGCCGCCACGGATGACCAGGACAGCCTTTTCATCGTCGGTGACCGGAAGCAGGCCATCTACGGCTGGCGCGGCGGACAGGTCGGCCTGTTCGACGAGGTGATCGGACGCTTCGGCGAGGGCCTGGCCATCGAGACCATGGCGGAGTCCCACCGCTCCTGCACGGAGGTGCTGGCGCTGGTGAACCGGGTGTGCGGTGACGCGGAGACGCTGAGGATGCTTTTCGGCGAAGCCGCCGGACGCTGGCAGTGGGAGGACCACTACCCCGCCGCCCGCCTGGCCGTGCCGGAGAAACGCGGCGAGTCCCGCGTGGAGACGACCGGCAACTGGGACGCGCGGAAACTGCGCACCGCGGAGCTGCTGGAGGAGCTGGGCGTGGGCACCCGCGCGATGACCTGCGGCGTGCTGGTCCGCAGCAATGACAAGGTGCGCGAGGTGGCCGACGAGCTGCGCGCCGCCGGCTTCGACGTCATCGAGGAGGGCCAGCGCGAACCGGCGAAGGACAACCCCGTGGGCGTGACCATGGGTGCCCTGCTCAACTGGCTGGCCAATCCCGCCGATCCCTTTTCATGGGAAATCATCGTCATGTCGCCGCTGGCCGCCGTGCTGCGCGAGCGGTTCCGCGAGCATGAGAACGCCATCTGGGAGGGGCTGCTCGCGCTCGCCGCGCGCAAGGGCTTCGCCGGGATGATGGAGGAAATCATCGGGCCGTGCTGGGACGCGTGGTCGTCCTTCGGCCACCGCCGCGCCGGGGATGTCATCGCCGCGCTGGCCGCGTTCGATGCGGGCGGAGGCACCACCCCGCGGGAGGCCGCGGACTGGATCGACCGGCTGAAGGTTTCCCAGAGTCCGGGCGTGGCCGCGGTGCAGGTCATGACCATCCACAAGTCGAAGGGCCTGGGCTTCGACGTCGTCATCCTGCCGGACGTCCCGAAGGACCCCGTGCCGAAGATGCAGAACTTCACCGTCGCGGAGGACACCGGCTGGCTCTGCCAACCACCCGCGGCCTGGGCGCGGCAGCTCCTCCCGCCCATGCGGGAGGCGGAGGAACGCTGGGCCGCCGACCAACGCTACGAGGCCATGTGCATGCTCTACGTTGCCCTCACCCGGGCAAAGCGCGGCCTCTACGTCCTGCTGGAGCCACCCGCGAAAAACGCGACCGAGGACAAGGCGTCGCTCGCCAACTGGCTGGCCACCTCCATCGGCTCCACCGGGGAAGCCGGAGAGGTCATCGGCTGGGGCGGCGTGAACTGGGTGGAGACCGTCCCGCTGCTGGGGGAACGTCCCACCGCCGCCGGGGACACCCCGCTGGGGGATGCCGTCCCGCGCCGCGAACGCACCACCCCCAGCGGCACAAAGCCGCCGTCCAACGTCATGCCGTCCCCCGGTGCGCTGCGTTTCGGAAATGATTTCCACGCCGCCTTCGAGCACATCGGCTGGATCGACGAGGAAGCCCCGCCCGCCCCGCAGAGCGACGCCGCCGCCCGCGTCGCCTCATTGCTGAAGCTCCCCGCCTTCCGCGACCTCTTCCGCCGCGACGGCCGCCACGTCCACCTCTACCGCGAACAACCGGTCGAAGCCGTCATCGACGGAAAGTGGCTCAGCGGCACCGTCGACCGCCTGCACGTCCACACCGACGCCACCGGACTGCCCGTCCGCGTCGAGGTCATCGACTTCAAGACCGACACCGTCACCAGCGCCGGTGAACTGCGCGAACGCTACGCCGGCCAGATGGAAACCTACCGCCTCATGATCGACCACGCCTACCCCGGCACCACCGTCGAGTGCCTGCTGGTGTCCAGCTCGCTGGGGGAGATCATCGCGGCGTAGGTGGTGGATCACGGGGTAGCGAAGGTCGTGAGACCTTCGGCTGGGGGGAAGTCCCCAAAAATCCGGAGCCATTCCCCTAACAGACATCCACCCCGCCGGATCTCTCACGAGATCCGCTACGCATGGATGGCTTACTGGGACCGCGGAATCCAGAGCGAGAGATAGCGAGCTTTCCTTTTCTGCGCAGCCAAACCGGATGGCCGGAGGCAATTCATCCCGCCCCGGAGAATCCAGACAACATGCGAAGCCAAGCGGAATGAATTCCGCGGTCCCAGTCCGGCTGCGGGGAAGTCCAAGAAAAACCGGAGCCTTTTTCCTAAAAAACATCCACCCCGCCGAACCTCTCACGAGGTTCGCTACGCTTGAAAGATCACCCCACCCACGGCCGCACCGGCACGCCTCTCTCCGCGAAATGCTTCTTCGCCTCCGCGACGGTGTGCTTGCCGAAGTGGAAGATGCTCGCCGCCAGCACGGCGTCCGCTTTCCCGGCCTCCAGCACGTCCACCATGTGGTCGAGATTCCCCGCGCCGCCGCTGGCGATGACGGGGATGCCGACCGCGGAGGACACCGCCGCCGTCAGCTCGATGTCATAGCCGGCCTGGGTGCCGTCGGAATCCATGCTGGTGAGCAGGATCTCCCCCGCGCCGCGCCGCCAGACTTCCTTCGCCCACTCCACGGCGTCCAGCCCAACCGGCTTGCGCCCGCCGTGGGTATAGACGCCCCATTTCCCCGGTCCCTCGCGCTTCGCGTCGATGGCGACGACGATGCACTGGCTGCCGAAAATCTTCGCCCCCTCATCCACCAGGCCGGGATTCGTCACGGCGGAGGTGTTCACCCCCACCTTGTCCGCACCGGCCAGCAGCATCTCCCGCATGTTCTCCACGCTGCGGATGCCGCCACCCACCGTCAGCGGGATGAAACATTGCTCCGCAGTGCGCCGTACCACGTCCACCATGGTGTTGCGGTTGTCCGATGACGCGGTGATGTCCAGGAACACCAGCTCATCCGCCTGCTGCGCGTTGTAGGCGATGGCAGCCTCCACCGGATCCCCGGCATCGATGAGATCGACAAAGTTGACGCCTTTGACCACACGGCCGTCCGTCACATCGAGGCAGGGAATGATTCGTTTCGCGAGCACCGGAGGAACAAAGCGCGGGAAACGCCTCCCGCCAAGCAAAACGCCCGCCCACCGTGTGGTGGCCGCGGGTTTCTCAAACGGGAGGGGTGGCCGTGGCCCGCGGGGCGGTTTCGCCCGTTATCCGGACGGTGCGGCAGGGACGGTTTTCCAAACCGTCCGGCGGGGTGGATGTTCCATCGTCCCATGGCTCCGGTTTCCTGAAAATCCTCCCCGGTTTCATCAAAAGGAGACACACACGGAAAAGGGCCACCGCAGGGTGGCAGGCATTGCCCCTGCCTGACGGTTTGGAAAACCGTCCCTGCCTTTCATAGGTGACGTTTCATCCCGCGCGCGCCCCCAAAAAAGCAAAACGCCCGGCCGCGCGGAGCGGACGGGCGTTTTGTGGAGAAAGCTTGCAGCGGGGATCAGTCCAGCTTCGGCTTTCCGACGCGGCGGACCGCACCGAAACGCTTCTGGAATTTGTCGATCCGGCCCTCTGTGTCGACGAACTGCTTCTGGCCCGTGAAGAACGGGTGGGAGTCCGACGTGATGCCGATGGAGATGATGCTGTGCTCGACGCCATCAATGACTTCCTTCTTGTCGGAAGACTTGGTGGAGCGGGACACGAAGCGCGTGCCGGTGGTCATGTCAACGAAGACGACCGGGTTGTATTTCGGATGGAGGTCCTTTTTCATGGGGATGATGGATCGTCCCGCCACGTTGCCGACGCGGCGGGGAGGGCGCGGAAATTAGGAAAACTGGAGGTTCTGTCAAGGTCTCATGCGCGAAATATAGCATGACAGGTGCCAAAGGCGTTGATATCGTGCGTTTTCCTGAAAATCCGTTCATCCATCAAACGGCCGCTTATTTTTTGAGTCGCTTTCCGGGTCCGGTGTGCTACTCTGACCCCGTTATGGCAACCACCACGAAACGTACCAGGTTCTCACGCCGCCTCCCCGATCACGTCACCGATGAGCTGGTGACGGTACTTTCCGAGAAGAAAGTATTCGGATTCAACGACCTTTTCGAACGGGTTTTCGAAAACCTCAAGGTTCGGAATGCGGTCAGCGGTGGCGAAGAGATGCTCCGCCTGCGTGCCTATGAAAAGCTTCAGAATCTGGTGACCCGCGGTCTGGTCGAAAAGATCGGCAAGGAATACAAGGGAACTTCCCGCGTCCATGAGGCCTCCAGCGCCTATGCCGCCGCCCAGGAAGCCCAGGAAGGCTGAAGCGCTTTTCCAACTTTTGGCAAAACCCGCGCCGCTCCACACGGCGCGGGTTTTTTTTCTACCCACGCCCGGCATTCGCGGGTACACCGTCAGCAGTCCCGCCACGCATGCCCACCGACTACCTTCCCGTCCTTTTCCAGATCCTCATCGCCATCGGCTTCGCCGCCGTCACCCTGACGCTGAGCGTGGTGTTCGGGCGCTCCGCCAGGACGAACAAGACGAAGGACAGCGCCTATGAGTGCGGCATGCTCCCCATCGGCGACGGCGCGCCGCGCTTTTCCATCAAGTTCTACCTGGTGGCCATGCTCTTCGTCATCTTCGACATCGAGGTGGTCTTCATGTATCCATGGGCCGTCCAGTTCCGTGACCTGGTGACCCACCAGGGTCCCACCGCACTGGCCAGCATGGCCGGCTTCGCGGGCATCCTGGTCTTCGCCTACATCTATGCGCTGAAAAAAGGCGCGCTGAACTGGAAATCCTGAGGGTGCCCCGGAGGAACCGCCGATGATCCACCACGTCGTCTTTTTCCAGCTCAAGCCGGACGCTGACGCGGAGACGATGGAGTCGCTGGTCCGCAACAGCCGCAGCCTGCTGCTGAAGATCCCGGAGGTGCTCAACGTCCGCTCCGGCCGCAACATCGATCCGTCCTCCCCGTGGCCGTTCTTCATCGCCATCGAGGTGGACTCCCTGGAAAAGCTGCGCATCACCCAGGACAGCGCCCACCACCTGAAGCTGGTGGAAAAGTTCATCAAACCGAACACGACGTCCCACTTCGCGATGGATTTCGAGCTGGATCCCTCCAAGAACCTCAAATACTCCTGAAGATTCCCCGGTGGGTATCCCGGACCCGGATTTGTGCCTCGGAATCCGTAAAAGTGATGGATTTGGCACGATCCGGGCTTGAATCCCCGCGCCGCTCTAGGCAACTTCCGCACCCCGGCACGGACCGGGCTTCCTACAACCGCGATGGCTGCACCGATTACGATCCCTGATGACGCTCCTTTCACACCGGAACAACGCGCCTGGCTCGGCGGGTTCCTGGCCCAGCTTCTCTCCGGTGCCCCTCCCGCCGCCCAAGGCCCCGCCGTCCCGGTGACCATCCTTTTCGGCTCCCAGACCGGGACCGCCGAGGGACTGGCGAAGAAACTCTTCAAGACCCTCAAGAAAGGCAACTACGAGCCGGAGGTCCATGACCTCTCCGCCTACGACATCTCCCGCCTGCCGAAGGAAAAGAACCTCCTGGTCATCACCTCCACCTACGGGGACGGGGAGCCGCCGGACAGCGCGCTGGATTTCCACACCGCGCTGATGGGCGACTCCGCCCCGCGCATGGACGGAGTGTCCTTCTCCGTGCTCGCGCTCGGTGACTCCTCCTACCCGGATTTCTGCAAGTGCGGCATCGAGTTCGACACCCGCTTCGAAGCCCTCGGTGGCACCCGCATCTTCAAGCGCGTCGATTGCGACGTGGATGTGGACGCGCCCTACGCGGAATGGTCCGCCGGCACGCTGGCCGTCATCGCCCCCGCCGCCTCCGGCGCCCCTGTCAATGGCGCCTCCGCCGCGGAACCCGCCGAAAGCGGCTACTCGAAGAAGAACCCCTTCCCCTCCCCCGTCGTCGCAAATTTCAACCTCAACGGCCCGGGCGAGAAGCAGACCAACCACATCGCCTTCTCCCTCGACGGCTCCGAGCTGGAATACGAGGTCGGTGACGCACTGGGCGTCTATCCTTCCAACGTCCCGGAAACCGTGGACGAACTCATCGCCGCGCTGCCGTTCAAGGCCGGCGTGGTGCCGCTCCCGGACGGTGGCGAGGCTCCCCTCCGCGAGGCGCTCATCCACCACTACGACATCGGCACCATCAACAAGTCCGTCATCCAGAAGTGGCAGCAGCGCAGCGGCTCCCCCTTCCTGCGCTCCCTGGTGGAGGCGGATGACAAGAAGGCCTTCGACGACTTCTGCTGGGGCCGCGACCTCATCGATCTGGTCGTGGACCACCCGGCGGACTTCACGGACGCGGAGGACTTCGTCACCGTGCTGAAGAAACTCCAGCCGCGCCTTTACTCGATCGCCTCCAGCCCGCGCGCGCATCCCGGCGAGGTCCACCTGTGCGTGGGCATCGTCCGCTACAACAGCTACGGCCGGAAACGCGGCGGCATCTGCTCCACCTACCTGGCGGACCGCCTGAACGGTGGTGTGAAGCCACGCGTGTATGTCCACTCGAACAAGGCGTTCCGCCTGCCGGAGAAAGGTGAAAGCCCCGTCATCATGGTCGGCCCCGGCACCGGCATCGCGCCGTTCCGCGCCTTCCTGGAGGACCGCAAGGCCACCGGAGCCACCGGCCGCAACTGGCTGTTCTTCGGCAATCCCTACCGCCAGACCGACTTCCTCTATGAGGAGGAACTCACCGGCTTCCTCAAGGACGGCACGCTCGCACGGCTGGACCTCGCCTGGTCCCGCGACCAGAAGGAGAAGATCTACGTCCAGAACCTCATCGTCGGACAAGGCGCGGAACTCTGGGCATGGCTGCAGGAAGGCGCCGCCTTCTACGTCTGCGGCGACGCCTCCCGCATGGCCAAGGATGTGGACAAGGCCCTCCACGATGTCATCGAAAAGCACGGTGGCCTCAGCGCGGAGGATGCCGCCGCCTATGTCTCCACCATGAAAAAGGACAAGCGCTACCTGCGCGACGTTTATTGACTCGCCTTTGCGGTGGCGCGGGCGTTTAACGGAGGCATGAAAGCTTCCGTTTCCGCCGCCGTCGTCGCCATCGCAGCACTGGGGATCCTTTCCTGTGACCGGAAAGAAGAAACCGGTGCTGCGGGCAGCACCCCGCCCGCAGCCGAGATCGTCGAACCCGCCCCGCCGTCCGCCATCCCCGTAACGGAGCCGGAGGATTTCAAGGTCGCCGAGGAGGAACCCGGCAGCCCGGACGCCCCGTCCCCCACCCCCGGCCAGCGCCTGGACAACGCGATCGAGAAGACCGAAGACGGCCTCGAAACCGCCAGGGAAAAGACCGAAGAGGGTCTGCGCAAAGCCGCCGAGAAAACCGGAGGCTTCCTCCAGCGCGCCGGTGAGACCATCGAGCGCAAGGCCAGCGGCCAGTGAGGAAAATTCCCAAGGAAGCGAAGCTCACAAGGAGTAGCGAATATATGGGGTAGTAACAGTGTTACGTGGCAAGGGGTATTTTGATCAGATCGGCCATCAGTGAATTGAGGTGGATGAGCAGTTTGCGGGTGATGGCGACGATGGCGACCTTGAACGGCTTGCCCGCCTGCCGGAGGCGCAGGTAGACCGGTTTGAGAACCTCGTTGTAACGGGCCGCGCTGAGGGCCGCCATGTGGAGCGTCTTGCGAACCGCCGCCCTCCCTCCCTGGATGTAGCGCCTGCCCTTGGTTTGGCCGCTGTCATTGTCAAATGGCGCGAGACCCGCCAGCGAGGCGATCCGCCGCCGGCCGATGGTGCCCAGCTCCGGCAGGAAGGCCAGCAGGGTCCGTGTGGTCTGGACTCCGATGCCGCTGATCTCCCGCAGCCTGGCGTCGGCGCGTGCAAGTTCGGGATCCGCGGCGATGACTGCGGCGGCGGCCTCATTGACCGTTTCGATGTCTTTCTCAAACCGCGCGATGCGGGCCCTCGCGAGCTTGGAGACGAGCGGATCGTCATGGTGCTCATGGCGGCAGGATTCGCGGTGGAGCGATTCCATGAGTTCGGCGCGGAAGCGCATGAGGGCATCGAGCTTGCGGCGGCCGGGACTCAGAAGTGTGGCGGATACGGGCCGGGCTTGGGCGGCGAAGTGACTGATGACAGCGGCATCGCGGGGGTCGTTCTTGGCCTTGGCGCCGATGCTGTTGGCGAATTCGCGAACGCGCTGGGGCGGCACACTGCTGGCGGGGATACCGCCCTGGAGGGAGGTCTGGACCAAGGTCTTCTCGTAGCCGCCGGTGGACTCGCAGATGATGTGGGCGCCGGGGATGGCAGCCGCGGAGCGCAGGAAGCGGGAGATGCCGGCGGAGGTGTTGGGATAGCGTTTGATGGAGCCGTTGAGATCGCAGACCAGTTCGGCCTTGGCGACATCGACGCCGATGTGGACAGAAGGTTCGGATTGATGGATGGTTTTCATGCTGGTTTGGGCGTTCATGCTTGTAATGCGAACTCGGGCGACCCTTTGGGGACCTCCGGTTCAGGTAACAGTTCGAACTGGCAAACAGAAAACCCGCCAAGGCTCATACTACACACGGACTCTCCCCGCGAACGGAGCGGTCCAAGCGAAGCTGCGAACTCATGGCGGGTCGGAGCATCAGGGCGGCCGCCCTGATGCTCCGGTTCTGTCCGCTACGATGGAGTGAACCACCGCGACGGCCTGAATCAACATACAAGCGAAGCTCGTGAGAGCTTCGGCGGGGCGGACCCACCATCAGCAATCCGGCTCCGATCCCCGATGGACCTCCCCACCACCGGAAGTCTCACGACTTCCGCTCCTGGCGAAGCTCCAGGAAGGGTAGCGAAGCCCGTGACAGCTTCGGCGGGGTGGACGTCACCTGACGGATAGAGCGTTGGCTTTCCGGGGACCTCCCCCCAGCCGGAAGTCTCACGACTTCCGCTACCCTATATGACGGATAGGCGTATGCCCTCCTCACTCTCACCTCAATCTCCGCCCTTGCTCATCGAGGAAGATTTCCGCGAGGCGGAAGCAGCGCTTGGAAAGTTCCCGCGCATCCTGGTCACTGATGAGGGACACGCCTTCTTCGCTGACTTCCGCGAGGAAGATCTTCCACGCGCGCTTTGCCAGCATTTCCTGGTTCACCGGCTGGCGATGCTGCTGGTGCTGGGGCTGTTGCGGCGGGCGGGGTGCCTGGACGGGCGCGGACACCGGGGCCGGGGCGGCATCATTCCCGCCGGAGGCGGCGGATGCTTCGGAAAGTGACACGACCTCTTCGGCCAAAGGAGCGGACTGCTGGGAATTCTGGCCACCCTTGCCCTTCCGGCGGCGGCGCTTGCGCTTGTCGTTGCCGCTCTTGCCACCGGCTTCGGAAACGCTGCCCTCATCCGGCCAATCCTGACGGCTGTCCGATCCACCACCGTCCTCCACGGCGGCGGGGGCAGGTGCCAGAGCAGGCTTGGGAGCGGCTTCCGCTTTCTCCGGAGCCGGGGCGGCGGCAGCGGGTGCGGCAACCACGGTGGGTTCGGCGTCTTTTTTCCCGGCGGCCTTGTCCGCGGTTTTCTTCGCGCGGGGGGTGGAAATCCTGCGCACGCGCGGCGCGGCGGCTTCCGTGGATTCAGGGGCGGATGCCGGGGTGGTGTCTTTGTCTTCGCTCATGGGGATGGTTGCGGGAAAAAAGAAGCCCGCCGGGAAGGCGGGCGTCCAGTGGAAACGCTGTGTCGCGTGAATTACGGTTCAACTGCCCCAGTTGCGGATGTCGTCCTTGGTCACGTCACCCTCACCGGTCAGGTTCGTCTTGCCATCGGGACCGGCGGACCAGATGTCGAAGTCAGGGTTGATCGCCTCCGGGTTCGCCTTGCCGTCGTTCATCCTGCCGGAGCGGAAACGGTACTCGTTGCCCCACGGGTCCAGCAGGATGACCTCGGCACGGGTGCCGTCGGTCCAGCCCTGCTTGTTGTTGTCCGGGTCCAGTTCGGAAAGATAGACCTTCTGCTGGCGGTCGGTGTCGGCGCCCGCCCCGTTGTCGTCGGAGTCCCAGTACAGCGCCCGGTAGAGGATCTTGCTGTCCCGCTTGCCGCCCATGCCGCCGGTGGGATACGCGCCGTTGTCCAGCTTGTACTGCTCCAGCGCCTGCGACAGGAGCTGGATCTGGATCTTCGCCGTTTCCTTGGCCTGCTTCTCCTTCACGAACCTGGTGCCACCGATGACGACGGCGGCGAGGATCACCAGGATGGTGATGACCGCCAGCATCTCGATGAGGCTGAAGCCGCGGCTGCGGGAGAATCGTTGGGTTTTCATGCGTGTCTTCGTTGGAGGTTGGTTCCGGCTCCGGATCACGTGGACTGGCCCATGTTGGAGATCACCTGGATCAGCGGCAGGAACAGCGCGAACACCACCGAGCCGACGACCAAAGCCAGGAACACGATCATGATCGGCTCCAGGATGGAGGTAAGCGCGGTGACCGCGTTGTCAACCTCATCATCATACACGTCCGCCACCTTCAGGAGCATCTCCGGGAGCTGGCCGGTTTCCTCACCGACGTCCACCATGGAAATGACCATGTCCGGGAACACACCGGATGCCTGCAGCGGAGTGACGATGGATTCACCCTCCTTGACCGCCTCATGCACCTTGTCGATCGCCTTGGAGATGATGACGTTGCCGGCGGTGTCGCGGGTGATGTTGAGCGCCTGGAGGATCGGCACACCGGAGGTGACCAGGGTGCCCAGTGTCCGGGCGAAGCGGGACACCGCGCTCTTGCGCTGGATGTCACCGATGATGGGCATGGTCAGCTTCGCCTTGTCCACGGAGACGCGGCCGCCCTTCGTGTTGCTCCACATCTTGAACATGAAGATCAGGAAGCCGATGAAGATGAAGATGAACACCGCGTTCGGCACCACGAACGGACGGTCCAGCATGAACTCCGACGCGCCGAAGACGACGCGCGAAATCAGCGGGAGCTGCTGCCCGGGCATGTCAGCGAACATCTCCTTGAACTTCGGAACGATGAAGATCATCAGGAAGATCAGGATCGCCACGGCGATGAACATGACGATGACCGGATAGACCATCGCGGACACGATCTTGTTCTTCAGCTTCTGCGCCTTCTCCTGGTACTCCGCCAGACGGTTGAGGACGATTTCGAGCACACCGCCCAGCTCACCGGCCTTCACCATGTTCACGTAGAGCTTGTTGAAAATCTTCGGGTGCTGCGCGAGGGACTCGGAGAAAGTCGAGCCGCCCTGCACGGACTCCGCCAGGGAGTTGACCGTACCTTTCAGCACCGGGTTCGGCTCCTGCTTCGCCAGCACGGTCAGGCTGCGCAGAAGCGGCAGGCCGGAGTCGATGAGCGTCGCGAGCTGGCGGGTGAAGATCATCAGGTTCTTCGGCTTGATGCGTCCGCCGGTCGTGCCTTTGACCGCCTTTGCCTTGCCACCGCCCTTGCCCTTGGCGGCCGGGGTCTTGCTCTTGGTGATCTTGCCTTTCCCTTCCTCCGCAATCTGAGTGGGATGCAGGTTCAATGCTCGGATCTGCTGGACTGCTTCCGCCTCATTCGCGGCGGAGATGCTGCCGATGGTCTCATCGCCTTTCGCGTCGAGAGCTTTGTATTGGAAGTTAGGCATGGTTCGGGTCTTTTTTTGGAAAGAATTTGGGGAAAGTTTCCGCCAAGGTAGAGGAACAGTTGTTCGGATGGCGAGGGAAAAGGAGTCGGTTTTGTAACAGAGATCAGGTGTATTTCAGGACCTCTTCGATGGTGGTGGTTCCGAGGTAGATGTTGCGCAGCCCGTCCTCCCGCAGGGTGTTCATCCCCAGCTCGATGGCTTTCTGCTTCAGCACCACCGTGGGGGCGCGCGCCGTGATCAGCTCCCGGATCGGATCGTTGATGTTCAGCAACTCATAAAGACCGCGGCGGCCCTTGTAGCCGGACTGGCCGCAGACATCGCAGCCGGCGCCGGTGTAGAACTGCTTGTCCCCCAGCTCATGCGGGGAGACGCCGAGCTGGCTCAGCACCGCCTCGTTCGGCTCATACGGGGAGCGGCAGTTCTTGCAGATGGTCCGGACGAGACGCTGGGCGAGGATGCCCTCCAGGGAGGCGGAGACCAGGAACGGCTCGCAGCCCATGTCCACCAGACGGGTGACGGCGCCGGGCGCGTCGTTGGTGTGGAGGGTGGAAAGCACAAGGTGACCCGTCAGCGCCGCCTGAATGGCGATCTGGGCGGTGTCCTTGTCCCGCATCTCCCCGATCATGATCCGGTCGGGATCCTGACGGAGGAAGGCGCGCAGCACGCGCGGGAAGTCCAGGCCGATGCCCTCGTGGATGGGGATCTGGATGATGCCGTCGATGTCATACTCGACGGGGTCCTCCGCGGTCAGCAGCTTCGCGTCGATGGTGTTGATGCGGCGCAGCGCGGCGTAGAGCGTGGTCGTCTTTCCCGCACCCGTCGGACCGGTGACGATGAAGATGCCGTTGGGCTTCTCGATGGTCTCCGTGATGTAGTTGTAGATGTTCTCCGGCAGGCCGATGTTCTCCAGCGACAGGTTGACGGAGGAACGGTCCAGCACCCGCAGCACGACGGACTCACCGTGGTGCGTGGGCAGCGTGGAAACCCGCATGTCCACCTGCTTCTCCCCCACCTGCTTCACGATCCGGCCGTCCTGCGGGATCCGCTTTTCGGCGATGTTCATGTTCGCCATGACCTTCACCCGGGAAAGGATGGGATTGGCCAGATGGATGGGCGGTGGCGCCATCTCATAGAGAGCGCCGTCCACCCGGTAGCGGATCTTGAAGTCCTTCTCGAACGGTTCGAAGTGGATGTCGGACGCCTTTTCCTTGATGGCCTGGTAGAGCACCAGGTCCACGTAGCGGATGATGGGGGCGGAGTTCGCCTCGGAATCATCGTTCGGATTCACGTTGCTGGTCTCAAGCTGGCCGAGGATGTCCTCCATGGCCTTGCCCTCGCCGCCGTAGCATTCGTTGATCTTCTGCTCGACGATGTAGTCCGGGGCGATGACCAGGTTGATCTCCCGGCCCAGCGCGAACCGCAGATCCTCGATGGTCTGCGGGTTCATCGGGTCCACCAGCGCCACGTAGAGGCCGGTTTCGTCGAAATTGACGGGCAGCGCGCCGTGGAGGCGGGCGGTTCCGGCGGGCACCAGCGCCAGCAGCGCGGCCGGCGGGGTCCAGTCACGGAGGTCCACCAGGTCGGCGCCCAGCTCGGACGCGATGACGGGCCAGACGTCATCCCGGTTCTGGATGACCTGGTAGTCGGCGAGGATTTCGGAGACCTCCTTGCCGCTGTGGTCCACTTCGGCGAGGATGTCCTGGGAGAGGGAGCGGTCGATGAGGCCGCGGGATTGGAAAAGATCGAGAATCTGTTTGTTGTCCATTTTCAGGAAAGGCGTTGGGTTTTAGTCGGCGTCGGACATGGTGGCGTGGACGACTTCACTGGCGGAAGTCAGGCCGGACAGCACCTTCCGGATGCCGTCTTCGCGGAGAGTCCGCATGCCGAGCTCCCGGGCGCGTCGGCGGAGCTGGGTGGTGGTGAGGTTTCCGTTGATCATCTGGCGCACCTCGTCATCGATCAGGAAGGTCTCGAAGATACCCATCCGTCCCTTGTAGCCGCCACCGCGGCACTTCTCGCAGCCCACGGGGCCGAAGATGGTCGCGTCCGTGACACGGGTGGGGTCCAGGGACAGCGCGCGCATTTCCTTTTCCGTCAGCTCGGCCGGGCCTTTGCAGATCGGGCAGAGTTTCCGCACCAGACGCTGGGCGAGCACCGCACGCACCGCGGAGGCGATGAGGAACGGCTTCACGCCGATGTCCGAAAGACGGGCGACCGCGGACGGGGCGTCGTTCGTGTGGAGGGTGGAGAACACCAAGTGACCGGTGAGCGACGCGTTGATGGCGATGTTCGCCGTCTCCGCGTCCCGGATCTCCCCGATCATGATGATGTTCGGCGCCTGGCGGAGCATCGCGCGCAGCGCGGCGGCGAAGGTCATGCCGATGTCCGTCTTCACCATGACCTGGTTGATGCCGGGCAGCTCATACTCGACCGGGTCCTCCACGGTGATGATCTTCTTGTCCGGGCGGTTGATGACGTTGAGGCAGGCGTAGAGCGTGGTCGTCTTTCCGGAACCGGTCGGGCCGGTCACGAGCAGGATGCCGTCCGGCAGGGCCAGCAGGTTGTTGAAAAGCGCCTGGTCATCCGAGAAGAAGCCCAGCTCCGGCAGACCCAGCATGAGCGCGGACTTGTCCAGGATCCGCATGACGATGGACTCCCCGTGGTTCGACGGCACGGAGGAAACCCGCAGGTCGATCTCCTTGTCCCCGCTCATCTTGAGCTGGATCCGTCCGTCCTGCGGCAGGCGTTTTTCCGCGATGGACATGGTGCCGCTCATCACCTTCAGGCGGGCGATGACGGCGGGCAGCAGCTTCTTCGGGTGGTTGTCCACCTCGTGCAGCTTTCCGTCCATCCGGTAGCGGATGCGGACGGAGGTCTCCAGCGGCTCGATGTGGATGTCGGATGCGCGCAGGCGGAACGCTTCCGTGAGGAGCTGGTTCACCAGTTTGATGACCGGCGCGTCCGCCCCGTCGGCACCGGCCTCGGAGTCGCCCGTGGTGACCGTCAGGCCGCCACGATTGTCGTCCGCCATGTCGCCGCTGCCATAGAACTGCTTCAGGTGGTTGCGGATGTCGCTCGGCCCGGCACAATAGAGGGTCAGCTCCCGACCGAGAACGTGCGGCAGGGTGTCCAGGATCTCGAAGTCGAGCGGGTCCTGGATCGCCACGGACAGGTACATGCCGTCATCCATGACGGGGACGACCTTGTAGCGCTTCGCCACATCACCCGGAATCGCGGAAGAGATGGACGGATCGAAATCCACATCGCCCAGCCTCAGGAAAGGGATGCCGGCGTTCACCGCCAGCGTCTCCGCGACCTGGTCCTCTGTAACGCTCGTGTGGGAAAGGAGATACTCGATCAGGCTCTGGTTGCCACTGAGGGCGTTCTGGGCGCTTGCCACTTGATCGGCGCTCACCAGTCCGGCTTCGGTGAGCAGTTCGGCTAGATAATTTTCGTTTGAGAACACTGGGCTCTTTGCGGTGGTTTTTTATCGCGGTTCCAAGGAAATACCTCTTCCGCGTGTTCCAGATTGGTCAACCATCGCTTGGGTTGTCAACCGGACACGTTGAAAGATTCTTGGAAATGCTCCGTCGGGCATCCACCCCGGCGGAAAAAGTCGTCGTTTGAAACGAAACCGTCATTGGGAGGGTCGGAATGGGTGCCGCTTGCCGGACTGGGACCGCGGAATTTATTCCGCTTGGCTTCGCATGGTGCCTTTCAGAATTGGGGGTAACCATCAAACAAAGCGGCATTTTTTGAACCGCAGATTAATTCTACTTTGTTAGATTTCCTCTTTCCTGATTAGAAGGAGATTTGAACCACGGATTACGCGGATTTCACGGATTATTGAGAGGAGAAATTCGATTCAAGTCTCTTCAATCCGTGTTCATCTGCGTTCATTTGGCTCCGCCTATGTCCGCTGCGCTTCGATTGTGGTTGAAAATCTCTTCTCTCTTCAACGACAGAGACATTGCACTAAGTAGAATTAAAGGATTAAGAATGGATTCCGCAGATTTGGGAAGAAGCAGGAACCATCGGAGGGTCAAAGCATACCCTCCGGAGAATCAGAATCTGCGGAATCCATTCTTAATCTTCTTAATCTGCGCTGGAAAAAGCGACCTCCTACCATCGGATCCCAATCCTTAACGGCATTGGAATTCATTCCGCTTGGCTTCGCATGGTGGCTGGATTCTCCGGGGCGGAATGAATTCCGCGGTCCCAGGCATTTGAAGAGGGCACCCCTCCCCCCTTCCCTTTCCATTTCCCCCTCCGGGCCACTGGACACGGACGGAAAAACCGGATGGACTCCATCCCACCCGACCCAATGACAGCGCCCGCTCCCGCAGCCGCCTCCCGTTTCAGCCGCGCGTTGCGCAGCCTGTATGTCCAGGTCCTCATCGGCATCACCCTGGGGATTCTCCTCGGCCTGCTGGAACCCGGCTGGGGTTCGAAGCTGAAGCCGCTGGGCGACGCCTTCATCAACCTGGTGAAGATGATGATCGCCCCCATCATCTTCTGCACCGTCGTCACCGGCATCGGCGCGCTGGGCGACCTGAAAAAAGTCGGACGTGTCGGGCTGAAGGCCATCATCTACTTCGAGGTGGTCACCACCGTCGCCCTCGTCATCGGCCTGGTGGTGGTGAATGTCCTGAAGCCCGGCGAGGGCTTTTCCAGCACCGACATCGCCGATGCGAAGCCAATGGTGGCCGCCGCGGCCCCGCTCACGACCTCCGCCTTCCTGATGAACATCATCCCGAAGACCTTCGTCAGCGCGTTCGTCTCCGGGGAGATCCTGCAGGTCCTGCTCATCGCCATCTTCTCGGGCATCGCCCTTTCCATGATGGGTGAGAAGGGCAGGCCGGTCGTCGATCTGCTGCACCTCGCGGGCACGGCGTTCATGAAGATCATCGGCATGATCATGCACCTGGCGCCCATCGCTGCGTTCGGGGCCATGGCCTACACCATCGGGGAACACGGGGTCGGCTCGCTGGTGAAGCTGCTCTACCTGCTGGCGTGCGTCTATGTGACCTGCCTCGCCTTCGTGTTCATCGTACTGGGGGCCATCATGAAATCCATCGGCTTCAGCCTGTGGAAGTTCCTCCGCTACATCCGGGAGGAGCTGCTGCTGGTGCTGGGCACCTCTTCGTCCGAATCCGCCCTGCCGCCCATGCTGGAGAAAATGGAGCGCCTGGGCTGTGACAAGGCGGTCGTCGGACTGGTGCTGCCCACCGGGTATTCCTTCAACCTCGACGGCACGTCCATCTACCTGACCATGGCCGCCGTCTTCGTCGCCCAGGCGACCAACACGCCCCTCACCCTGCCGCAGCAGATCAGCATGCTGCTGGTGCTGCTGCTGACATCAAAGGGCGCGGCGGCCGTCACCGGAGGTGGCTTCGTCACCCTTTCCGCGACGCTCAACACCGTGAACACCCACCTCGTTTCCGGCCTGCCGCTGCTCGTCGGCATCGACCGCTTCATGTCGGAAGCCCGCGCCATCACCAATCTCATCGGCAACGGCGTCGCCACGCTTTTCATCGCCAACTGGGAGAAAGCCCTGAACCGTGAGCAGGCGAAAGCTGTGCTCGACACCAAAGGCCCGCACGAGATCAAGATCTGACACCTTTTCCCCTTAGCCATCCATGAAACCCATCCTCGCCCTCGTTTTCCTCACAGGACTCCTCCACGCCCAGCCCGCCGCCGTCGCGGAGAACAGCGCCGTCGTTCCGGTCGGCAAGCTGGAGAAAGACTTCTACGACTGGGACAAGCGCCACGCGGAGATCCTCGCCATCAAGGACCGCATCAACCCGGAGATCGTCCTCATCGGCGACTCCATAACCCACTTCTGGGGCGGCGAGCCTGCCGAGCCGAAGGGCAACCGCGGTGCGGACGCCTGGAAGGATCTGTTCGGCGAAAGGAAAGTGCTCAACCTCGGCTTCGGCTGGGACCGCACGCAGAACGTGCTGTTCCGCATCCAGGACGGCGAGCTGGACGGCCTGAAGCCGAAGCTGGTCGTGCTGCACATCGGCACCAACAACCTCTCCACCTCGAAGAACGCGCCGACGAACACCCCGGAGCAGGTCGCGGAGGGCATCGGTGCCATCATCGCCTCCGTGAAGAAAAAATGCCCGGACGCGAAGATCGTCCTCATGGGTGTGTTCCCCCGCGGTGAGAAGGCGGACAATCTGTTCCGCGCGAAGATCGCGGAGATCAACGTCATCCTTGCCAAGACCTACGCCAGCCAACCCGGCGTCACCTACCTGGACATCACGGAAAAGTTCCTCAACGCTGATGGATCGATGTCGAAGGAGGTGATGGGCGATTTCCTCCATCCGTCCGCGAAGGGCTACGCCATCTGGGCGGAGGCGCTGAAGGGGTATTTGCCGTAAGGGGGGCGTGGTGGGCGGAAGCGATGGGGTAGCGGAAGTCGTGAGACTTCCGGCTGGGGGGACGTCCACGAAAATCCGACGCCATTCTCTCGGGGACCGGAGCCGGTTTGTTAGATGCCATGCACCCCGCCGAAGCTCTAACGAGCTTCGCTACGCCTTTGATTCGCTACGCCCGGAGCGGACCCACAAGGGTAGCGGAAGTCGTGAGACTTCCGGCTGGGGGGACGTCCACGAAAATCCGACGCCATTCTCTCGGGGATCGCGGTCGGTTTGTTAGATGCCATGCACCTTGCCGAAGCTCTCACGAGCTTCGCTAGCCTTTGATTCGCTACGCCTGGAGCGGACCCACAAGGGTAGCGGAAGTCGTGAGACTTCCGGCTGGAGGGACGTCCACGAAAATTCGAGGCCATTCTCTCGGGGACCGGAGCCGGTTTGTTAGATGCCACGCACCCCGCTGAAGCTCTCACGAGCTTCGCTACGCCCCGCATCATGCCAGCGTTCCTACGGAGGGCTATCCCCCTGCCATTTCCGCCGCTCCTTGTGGTGCACTTTCCAGAACCGCTCGCGAAAGCCTGACAATGATCCTTCGCGCGGATCGAACTCAGGATACCCTGCGGCGATGGCTCCGAGATGTTCCCATTCCCTCCAATCTCCGACCAGGCCAGCGCTCACGGGATTGTTCAGGATGTAGAGCATCGTATCCTCGAAGGCGTCGGGATTCCTTTCGTTTTCATCCAGCACGTGCTCGTAGGCCTGCCTTTGGAGTTCATGGCCCGTCGCCGAGAGCAGATGGTTCCAGTGCGTGCGGAACAGCTTCATCGCATTCCTCTGGTCCGAGCCATCAGCGAGGCCGACAAGGAGGAAATGGCCGTGGTCCGGCATCAGGCAGTAGGCCGGGCAGATCAGATGATAACGCGCACAGACGTGGATCATCAGTTCCCGCAGGGCACCGTGGTGGGACGGGGTGAGCCATCCCCGTCCTCGGTCCCTGATGGACATCGTCCAATGCACCCATGCGGTGCTCTGATACCATCCGCGGGAAAGGCGGAGAAGCTCACCCGGCGGATCTTCGGACAATGACATGGAGGAACTATTTTCGCCGCATCCATCCCTGCGAGGATGAAGTGGCGGAGGAAGGATTTTTTCCGTGGGAGGAAGATGGTGGAAATGCAGGGGTAGCGGAAGCGATGGGGTAGCGGAAGTCGTGAGACTTCCGGCTGGGAAGACGGCCACGAAAAATCGACGCCTTCACTTGGGGACCGGAGCCGGCTTGTCCATGGTGGATTCACCCTGCCGAAGCTCTCACGAGCTTCGCTACCCTTGGAGTCGCCACTCCTCGCCCTCAAAAAACCGACGCCATTCTCTCGGTGACCGGAGCCGGTTTGTTAGATGCCATGCACCCCGCCGGAAGTCTCACGACTTCCGCTACCCATGGCTTCGCTACCCACATCAATCCCTCGGCAAGGTCACGCCGACCCGGAACGGCGGGCCGTCTTCCAGCGTGATCTCACCACCGTGGCTCCGGATGATCGACCGTGCGATGGAAAGGCCGAGGCCCGCTCCGCCGGTGCCGCGGTTCCTTGAATCCTCCAGCCGCACGAACGGATCGAACACGCGCTCCCGCTGGTCCGCGGGGATGCCCGGACCGTCGTCCTCCACCATCACTTCCAAGCCTTCCGCGGAGACTGCGAAACCCACCCGCGCGGATCCACCGTAGCGGACCGCATTCTCGATCACGTTCCGGAACGCGCGGCGCAGCGCGTCCGGGCGGCAGCGCCAAACGGTGCGCTCCCCTTCCCTGAAACCCACCTTCCAGCCGATCTCGCAAAGGTCCGCGCACAGGCTGCCGAGCAACGCGTTGATGTCGGTGGGGCGTGTTTCCTCCGTCACCGCCTCTTCACGGGCGAAGGCGAGGGTGGACTCCGCCATCGCCTTCATCTCATCCAGCGTGGAGATCATCTTCGTGCGCGTCTCCTCATCATCGATGAACTCCGCGCGCAGGCGCATGGAGGTGATGGGCGTGCGCAGGTCATGGCTGATGGCGGCTACCATGCGCGTGCGGTCCTCCACGAAGCGGCGCAGGCGCGACTGCATGCGGTTGAAGGCGACCGTCAGGTGCCTGACATCATCCGCTCCTTCCTCCGGCAGCGGCGGGACTTCCTCGCCGCGACCCACGCGTTCGGCGGAGTCCGTCAACCGCCGCAGCGGGCGGGCCAGCCTGCGCACCAGCAACACGGAAACGAGCGTCAGCAGCACCGCCGCGATGGCCAGCGACAGGTAGTGGAACCACGGCGGGCCGGACACCGCGCCGGGCTTCGCATACACGGCGTTCAGCCACAGGCCCTCCTTCACCGGCACCACCAGGCCGAATCCGTTCCAGTCCTTCAGCACCGCCATCCTCGCTTCCGGGGAGGCGAAGCGGTTCTCGCCCGCGGGAGCCTCCCACCGCGCCCGTGGCTGCGGTGGCAGCAGGGACGCCTCCGGCGGGCGGGCGGACTCCAGCAGGCGCGCGCCCGCATCCGCCTGCCAAGCCAGCATTTCACCCGGCCCGGTGCCCGTCATCCAGAACCGGACCACGCCCGTGTTCGTCGCCCGCAGGATCTCCGGATGGAGCGAGGGATCCACCGTGTCCACCAGCCGCGCGACCGCCGCCGCCCGCGCCAGGAACTCATCCCGCCGCAGCTCCAGCACCGTCCGCGCCTGCTCCGCACGATAGATATAGTAGAAAAGGATCTGCGATGCCGCCAGCGCAACCAGCGTCAGCGCGATCCACTGGCCCGTCAGGCTCCGCATCCAGAAGCGTCTCATAGCCGCACCACCTTCCCCGTGAAGCAGTAGCCGTCACCCCAGTGCGTCTTGATCAGGCCCGGAGCCTTCGGATCATCCTCGATCTTTTTCCGCAGGCGGCTCACCTGGTTGTCGATGCTACGGTCCCACACCTCCGCCTCCCGGCCGCAGGTCAGGTCCAGCAGCTCGTCACGGCCCAGCACTTTCCCCGGGTGTTCCAGAAAGACGCTCAGCAGGCGGAACTCCGCGGAGCTGAGCGGCACCGCCACGCCGTCCTCACCCGTCACCTCCTGCCGGGAAAGGTCCAGCACCTTTCCGTCGAAGCGCACCTTCCCGCCGCCCTCCAGCACGCCCGGTTCCTCCACCGCCTGCGACCGCCGCAGCACCGCGCGGATGCGGGCCAGCAGCTCGCGCGGGTTGAACGGCTTCACCAGATAGTCATCCGCGCCGATCTCCAGGCCCACGATGCGGTCGGTGTCCTCCGCCATCGCCGTCAGGAAAATGACCGGCAGCCGGGATCCCGCGCGCAGGTCACGGCACAGCGACAGCCCGTCCTCGCCCGGCATCATGATGTCCAGCACCGCCAGGTCGAAGGATTCCTCCACCAGCAGTTTCCGGAACTCCGCCGCGTTCGGCGCGACCGTCACCCGGTAGCCGTGCTGCCCCAGATACCGCGCCACCAGCTCGCGGATCTCCTGGTGGTCATCCACCACGGCGATGTGCGGGATCATTTCCATACGGGGTCATCCACCCTAGCAGCCATCCCCCGCGCAGGCCCGCGGAATATTGTCGCAAAGTGTGCCAGCCACCCTGCCAGCCCCGACATTTTGCGACAATAAACTTCACACCCGGACAAGCATTTCACCCTTCCGCGTGCTAGATATCCTTGCATCCCTCCGTTGGGGCGGATGCCCTACACGCCTCCGCCCGACACACGGGGGCCCCACTCCGCCTGATATGAAAAAACGCTGGATAGTCCTTCTGCTCGCCCTCGCCGGCATCTCCGCCTTCGCCTACACGCGGATCAAGTCCGGCGGAGGAAAGGCGGAGGAACGAAAAGGGAACGGCAACCAGCCGGTGGCCGTCACCATCGAGAAAGTCCGGCAGGAAAACGTGCCCGTCTGGCTCACCGGCATCGGCACCGTGCAGGCGTCCAATACCGTCACCGTCCGCCCGCGTGTCGGCGGCGCGCTCGAAAAAATCAACTTCACCGAGGGTGCCATCGTCAATGCCGGGGATGTCATCGCGGAGATCGACCCGCGTCCTTTCGAGTCCGCGCTAGCCCAGGCCGTGGCAAAGAAGACGCAGGATGAGGCCCAGCTCGCCAACGCCCGGCTGGAGGAGGCCCGCTTTTCAGGATTACTGAGAAATGACGCCGTCAGCCAGCAGCAGGCGGACCAGGCAACCGCCACCGTCTCCCAGCTCGAGGCGCTGGTGAAGGCGGATGACGCCGCCATCGACGCCGCGAAGCTCGACCTGGAGTTCACCAAGGTCCGCGCCCCCATTTCCGGACGCACCGGCGTGCGGCTGGTGGACGCGGGCAACCTCGTCACCGCGAACCAGGAGACCGGCATCGTCGTCATCACGGAGATCCAGCCCATCTCCGTCATCTTCACCCTGCCGCAGCAGCACCTGGCCGCGCTCCACGCCGCCACGAAGGACAACGCTCAGAAACCCCGGGTGGAGGCGATGGGCGATGACTCCCAGGTGCTGGGCGAGGGTGGACTGGAACTCATCGACAACCAGATCGACACCGCCACCGGTACCATCCGCCTGAAGGCGACCTTCCGGAACGAAAACCTCGCCCTGTGGCCGGGCCTTTATGTCTCCGCCCGCATCCTGGTGGACACGCTGGCGGATTCGCTGGTCGTTTCCCCGGAGGTCGTGCAGCCCGGCCTGGACGGACAGTTCGCCTATCTGCTGAAAAGCGACAACACCGTGGAGGCCCAACCCATCACCACCGGCCTGCGGCTTCCCGACGGCATCGTCGTCAGGGAAGGCCTGAAGGCCGGTGACAGCGTCATCTCCAACGGCCACGCCAAGCTCCGCCCCGGCTCGAAGGTCGCACCCCAGGAACCCACCAAAGCGCCGTGAGCATTTCCGAGCCATTCATCCGCCGGCCGGTCGCCACGGCCCTCCTCACGCTGGCCATCGTGCTGGTCGGCATGGTCGCCTTCCCGAATCTCTCCGTCGCGCCGCTGCCACAGGTGGAGTTCCCCACCATCCAGGTTTCCTCCAGCCTGCCCGGGGCCAGCCCGGAAACCATGGCCTCCTCCGTGGCCACGCCGCTGGAGAACCAGTTCGCGAAGATCCCGGGCATCACCCAGATGAGTTCGTCCAGCGGACTGGGCAGCACCTCGATCACCATCCAGTTCGACCTCAACGTCAACATCGACGGAGCCGCGCAGGAGGTCCAGTCCGCCATCAACGCCGCCGCGGGACAACTCCCCACCAACCTCCCCAGCCCGCCGAACTACCGGAAGGTGAACCCGGCGGACTCCCCCATCCTCATCCTCGGTCTCACTTCGGAAGTCCTGCCGCTCACCGAGGTCAGCGACTATGGCAACAACGTCATCGCCCAGCAGCTTTCCCAGGTGCCCGGTGTGGCGCAGGTGGACATCATGGGCGAGCGGAAGCCCGCGGTGCGCGTGCAGGTGGACCCCGGCAAACTCGCCTCCCTGGGCCTGTCGCTGGAGGACGTCCGCGGCGTCATCGCCTCCTCCACCGTCAACTCGCCGAAAGGCAGCATCAACGGCCCGAAACAGGCGCTCTCCATCTACGCCAACGACCAGATCCTCAAGGCGGAGCCTTACAACGACCTGATCCTCGCCTACCGCAACGGCGCGCCCATCCGCGTCCGTGACGTGGGCCAGGCGGTCGATGGGCCGGAGCAGCTCCGCTCCGCCGCCCTGGTCAACAACCAGCGCGGCGTCGGCCTCATCATCCGCAAGCAGGCGGAGGCCAACGTGCTGGACACCATCGCCCGCATCAAGGAGATGCTGCCGGAACTGCAGGCCGCCATCCCGCCCGCCATGAAGGTGGAGCTGGTCAGCGACCGCAGCCGCACCATCCGTTCCTCCGTGGAGGAGGTGGAACTCCATCTTCTCCTCACCATGGGGCTGGTCACGCTGGTCGTCTTCGTCTTCCTGCGGAACACCCGCGCCACCCTCATCTCCAGCGCGGTGGTTCCCATCTCCATCATCGCCACCTTCGCGGTGATGTACATGCTCGGCTTCAGCCTGAACAACCTCTCGCTGATGGCCCTCACCATCTCCGTCGGCTTCGTCATCGACGACGCCATCGTGATGCTGGAAAACATCTACCGCCACATCGAGGAAGGCATGCCGCCGATGGAGGCCGCGCTGAAGGGTGCGAAACAGATCGGCTTCACCATCCTCTCCATCACCCTCTCCCTCATCGCCGTCTTCATCCCCGTGCTGCTCATGGGCGGCATCGTCGGCCGGCTTTTCCGCGAGTTCGCCATCACCGTCACCGTCGCGGTCCTCATCTCCGGCTTCGTCTCGCTGACCTTCGTGCCGATGATGTGCGGCAGGTTCCTGAAGCACCACGACGCGCCTGACCCGAAGAAGGTATGGGGCAAGCTGGACCGCATGGCGGAGAACTTCTTCCAGTCCATCGAGCGGATGTATGAGTCGAGCCTGGCCTTCATCCTCCGCCACCAGCGGCTCACGCTGCTGTCGCTCGTCGTCACCATCGGCCTCACCGGCTTCGTCTTCATGAAGATGCCGAAGGGCTTCTTCCCGCAGCAGGACACCGGCCTGCTGGACGTCACCATCGAGGCGTCCGCTGACACCTCCTACGAGGCGATGTACGCCTACACCATCAAGGTGGGCGAGATCGTCGGCGCGGACCCCGGCGTGCTGGCCTACCAGTGCCGCATCGGCGGTGGCGGACGTGGGGGCGGCGGCAGCAACTCCAGCCGTTTCTTCGTCACGCTGAAAGAGCGCGGCGAGCGCGACAACGTGCAGGAGATCACCAACCGGCTACGGAAAAAGACCGCCGGCATCGTCGGCATCACCACCTTCTTCTCCGCCCGCCAGGACCTGAACGTCGGCGGCATGATGTCGAAGACCCAGTACCAATACACGCTGCGCAGCGCGGACTCCGACGAACTGAACACCTGGGCGCCCCGCATCCTGGAAAAGCTCAAGGGCGTGTCCCAGCTCCGCGACGTGGCCTCCGACCAGGAATCCGCCGCGCCTTCCCTCAACATCGAGATCGACCGCGAGGCGGCCTCCCGCTTCGGCATCGAGACGAACGCCATCAACGGCGCGCTCTACAACGCCTTCGGCGAGCGGCAGGTCACCCAGTTTTACACCCAGGTGAACCAATACAAGGTCATCATCGAGGTTCCCCCGTCCATGCAGGCGGACACCTCCACCTTCGACAAGATCTTCATCACCTCCCCGCTGAACAACCGCCAGGTGCCGCTGTCATCGCTCATCCGCTTCAACACCGGTGCGCCGAAGCCGCTTTCCGTGAACCACCTGGGCCAGTACCCGGCGGTCACCATTTCCTTCAATCTCGCGCCCGGCTACGCCCTCGGCGACGCCGTCACCGCGGTGGAGCAGACCAGCCGCGACATGGGCGTGCCGCCCAGCCTGACCGGCTCCTTCCAGGGCAGCGCGCAGGCCTTCCAGTCCTCGCTGAAGTCGCAGCCCTACCTCATCCTCGCGGCCATCATCGCCATCTACATCATCCTGGGCATGCTGTATGAGAGCTTCATCCACCCGTTGACCATCCTCTCCACCCTGCCGTCCGCGGGTCTGGGCGCGCTGCTCACCCTGTGGGCCTTCGGCCATGACATCGGCGTCATCGCCATCATCGGCATCCTCCTGCTCATCGGCATCGTGAAAAAGAACGCCATCATGATGATCGACTTCGCCATCGAGGCGGAGCGCGACCATGGCAAGGAACCGTATGACGCCATCTTCGAGGCGTGCATCAAGCGTTTCCGCCCCATCATGATGACCACGCTGGCGGCCATGGTCGGCGGCATCCCGCTGGCGCTCGGCCACGGTGACGGCTCGGAGCTGCGCCAGCCGCTGGGCTATGCCATCGTCGGCGGCCTCATCCTCAGCCAGGCGCTCACGCTCTACACCACGCCCGTCGTCTATCTGTTCTTCGACCGCCTGGTGCAGCGGAAGAAAGCCGGGCAGGAAGAACGCAAGGCGCTCCCCGCTCCAGACCCGGAACCCGCCTGATCACTTGCCGTATTCCACATGCACCGTCTCCTGACGGTGGTGGCCGCAGCAGTCGCTGGGGTCCGCCGCGATCCTGCAACGGCTGCAGTCCGGCCGCATCGTATGCGGGTCGAGCGGGCAGTTCGTCCGGCAGGACGACGAGAACATGGCCAGCGCGGCCAGCGGCAACATTACCAGATATTTCATGGTCGGGGTGGGTGGGTGGAACAGGGCGCGGAGGATTCCGTGGAACCACCGGGCACATCAAGCATGCCAGCACGGCCATCATTCCGCAATTTCAAAGTAATTGCGGCCCGCCGGAGGCGGAGAGGCCGGATGGCACACGGTGGAGGGGAAAGCCGCCCTATGGGGTCACGGGCGGACTTGGGGTGATGACCTTCCAATACGAATGACACCCTGCTTTCCGAAGTTCGCGGAGAATGTCGCCGCCGCCGGGAGGAATGCGCTCCGGAACCCGGAGTGAAATCACGCGGACCAGGAGAACAAACCGCATCAAACATCTCATGATCAAGGTGCCCGGGCCATGCACCAAGGCACTTATAACGTCATAACCGGATTCCATCTTCTCCGGTTTGATTTGCTCTAACAGCTATGGGAACGATGACAGTCCACCACCTTTCGGACTTCTCCGGAGGCATGTGATGAAATCCCAGGGAAGCATGTTTTGGCGTATCTGAACGACCACCACCCCACAGGGTCAGCAGACACCCAGCCATCACCTGCACCCGCACCCATACACATACATGAAAACGATAGCAATCGGTTGCGCGTTGGCCGCAGCACCCACACTGGCTTTCAGCCAGTCCATCATCAACTCCACGGAGTTCTTCAACCCGGACTTCGAGGCGAGGCGCCCCGGCGCCGGCGGGGTGATCGCCGTGCAGGTCAACAATGACGTGTACCGGAACACCCCCGCCAGCCAAACCAGCGGGAACGTGACCTGGACCCATGGCGCGGGAGGCTTCGCCGAAGCGGGCGTGGTGGCTGTGGGCGGTGTCGAGCTGGCCGCTTTCACCGAAACGACGGGGGACACCCTGGTCTTCGGCCGGGAACTGACGACCAGCGGAGTGCTGGCCCTGCTCGAACCGGCCCTGAACGCGGTCGTGGGAGCCAACGTCCTGGCCACCTGGTCATCCCAGGCCACCGTGACCGGCCTGTCCATCGCTCCCGGCCAGATCTATGAAGCACGGTTCAACGTATCCTCGGGGGAGAACCTTCCCGTGGATCTGCTGGATTCCCTTACCTTCGGGATCACCAATCCGGAAGTGAGCGGGGCGCTGGGAGGAGGTGCGCAACTTCTCGATGTACTGGGATTGCTGACCTTGGGATCGGCCAGCTCCACCGGTGACTACGTCTTCCAGTTCACCTCCAGCGCGGCGCTGAGTTCCCTGACATTCAGCTTCGATGCGACTTCCACGGTCAGCCTCGGACTGTTGGGCGATGTGGAAGGCAACCAGAACGTGCTGACCTTCTCCGGCTTCGAGGTGGTCCCGATCCCCGAACCCGGCTCCCTCGCGCTGGGCGGCATGGCCGGGGTTGCCCTGCTCATCCGCAGAAAGCGCCGCGGCTAGCTCCCTGATCCGGACTCCCTCCCCCACTCTTTGGGGCCAGGCGCATATCATCCCATCCCCCCATACAGCGGATGAGGCGGACACCCTCCGCACCCATCGAAAAGCATGACTTTGCCAGTTGGAAAAAGATACGACGCCATCCGCGGAAAACCGATCCGCCGCATCGCCCGATCACAGCCGAAATGCCGAACCGGAACCTGAACCCACCTCCGCCACCCTGACCCATGCGCGTGATGGCGGGATGCCCCGGCGGCCCAACCCAAATCCCGAACACCATCCCTGCCATGAAAGCCACACACCCATCTGGTTTGACCAAAGCGCGCCCACTCCGGCGCTGGATCACCTGCCTGGCCTTTGGCGTCGCCCCGGCACTCACCGCCCAGGAGTTGTCCAAGGACCTCCATCCCGCGGATGTACGTCCTCTCGCCGCCGATGATCTGAGGGGCCGGGATGCCCGGCGATTCGCCGAGATCACCGTCCCCGGCACCTATGAAGTCCCGGCCATGAAGGCAGCCCCCCATTTCCCCCGGGAGGGCGTGATCCACGCTTCCCAGAGTCTCGCCACCCTCGGCATCACGGAGGCGGTTCCGGTCAGCATCGAGGATGTCGTGGACCTCTCCATACTCCGCGATCCGTCTCCATTCAGGAAAGCCGCCGTGGCCGCAGGCATCTCCGGCACGGAGGCATCCGCCGGCAACCTGTCCATGGGACTGGCCCTCCTCGCCGCCACCTACGGCACCCCGGCTGAAAGCGGGGGAACCACCGGTTGCGCCGCCGTGGCCCTCACCGTCCGGCAGCGAGTGAAACTGGATCCCTCCGCGGTCCTCGGAATCGTGGGGGAAGAGATCACCGCGCACAACACCTGCGCCTGTGAGGTGGTGAAAGCCGCGCTCACCGCCACCGGTGCGGACGCGGCGCTCGCTTCGCGCATCGTCGAGGCGGCCGCGACCGCCGCCCCGGAATCCATGCGCCTCGCCGCGCAGTGCGCCATCGCCGCCGTGCCGGAGGCGCTCGCGGAGGTGCAGGCGGTGCTGGCCAGGCTCGATCCCGGCGGCGGTGAGGGCGGCCATTCAGCGAAATCCGCCAAGGGAGCAACCAGCGCCGACGCGCTCACCCCACCACGGCCGCCCGCCGACAAGGGGGATCCCCTCAACCGCGGAATCCTATGGATCGCCCCCCACCTTCCGTTCAACCCTCCCTTCCCGCTCCCTCCCGTCACCCCGGTGGATCCCGGGGTGTGAGGACAGCGGGAAAATGTGGCCGGGCCATCTTGGCCCAGGCCGCTGCCATCACTTCTCCACCAGCAATCCCGAGTAACCAGCCGGCACCACCACGCGGCCCTTCCAGAAGGCCGGCGGGTTCGCATTGCTGTTGAGCGGGATGCGCTTCAGCAGCCTGGGGCTGGCCTTGTCCGTGAAATCATAGATGTGCAGGTTCTTCGCCATGCGGTTGACGACTGCCAGCTTTCCGCTCTCCGGGTCATGGTTCGGCAGGCCTTCCCAGTCACTCTTCGGGAACATGGCGCGGCTGATGGCGGACTCATCCGGCACATCATCCGGCATCCGGTCCTGGCCGGGGAATTTGTTCCGCTGCAGTTCGCGCGTCGCGACGGGCTTTTCCGGATCGAAGAACGCGTAGCCACCGGCACGCATAGACAGCACCTGGTCGCCGAAGGCAGCGACACCGCCCGTCTGGGAGCAAAGCGGAAAGGTGTCATACCACACGTCTTTCGGCTTCCCATCCTTCAGGTCGAACACCATCAGCCCGCCGCAATGCCGGGCGATGGAGAAGTAGCGGTCCTTCGCCAGGTTCTGCGAACCATAGCTGCCGTAGAGCAACTGGCCGCCGCTCCTGCCGTGGACGACCTTCGGCTTCTCCGGATCGGTGAAATCGACGAAGCTGACCTTCGTTCCCGCGCACGTCGCGGCGACGATGTGGCTGCCCTCGAACGCCCACAGGAACTGCACGAAGTTCAGCGCAGGCTCCAGCACCGGCAGGCGGCCGATCTCCACCACCTCCGTCGCCGACTTGATCCGATACAAGCCGATGCCGTCCTGTCCCTCCGCGACATAGAGACGGTCGCCGGAGCGTTTCACATCCGCGGCGTACCTGATGTCCACCTTGCCGATGCGCTCCACGCCGTTTTCGGAAAGCCGGTGGATGCCCAGGCCATCCCACACGTTCGCGGTGTAGGCGGTGTCACCATGGACGGCCACTCCGCGTGTGGGATTTGACGGTTCCGGGCCGGAGGTGTGGAAATGCTCCGCGCTTTCACCCTGATACGGTTTTGCGGGCAGCTTTGGCAGCGCCCCGGTGTCACGTGGCTCCGGCTTCGCCTGGCCGGGGAACTCCGCCAGATAGATGCCGGTGAAGTTTCCGGACATGTAGAGCACCCCGTCACCAACGGCGATGGAGGAGATCGGGTCCCCCTGGATGATGGCGGGGTCCGCGATCTGCTTGAACGGCACGGCGATCTCCGGATTCTCCGGATCCACCTTCGGCAGCACCAGATTGCCGAGGATCTTCGGCTGTTTCAGGTCGGCGATGTCCACCAGGAACAGGCCGTTGATGGTGTCCGAGGCGAAGCAGAGGTTCCCGGAAATACGAGGCGTCCAGTAGTCGCACGGGCCGAAGTAGTAGGTGGGGAACTGCACCCGGGAGAGCTTCACCGGCTTGTGCGGGTCCGTGATGTCGAAGATGTCCAGCCCATGCCCCGCGCCGTGGCGCTCCTCCTCCGGACCGCTCTTCCTGTGCTGGCCGGTGGAGGCGAACAAGGTGTTGCCGCGCACCGCCATGCCATCGCCGTAGCCGTCCAGCTTGATGCCGGACAGCGTCCGTGGCGCGGAAAGGTCCGCCACGTCGATCACCGTCACCTCGCCCCCCGCCCAGTCCCCGCTGAACAGCAGGTTGTCCCGGTAGAGAACGGATTGGGACTCGTCCGTGGTGTAGGAGGAAAGGTGCTTCATCCGCGCGGGATCGGACACGTCCACACACTGGATGCCATAGACGCGGTTGCCGATGAAGGCGACGTCGCCCGCCACATCCAGGCCGGTCGCCATCTCCACCGCGTCGAAGTTGGAGAGGATCACCGGCTTCGTCTCGTCCGAAACATCGACCGCCCACAGGCCGAACTGGCGGGAGGTGACGAAGGCGGTCTTTCCGCTGACGCGCAACTGCCGCACGTTCCCCATGCCGCCGACATGGCCCAGTTTTTTCGGCTGTTTCGGGTCGCCGATGTCATAGATGGAAAGCCCTCCGCCCTCCAGCGCATAGAGCCTGCCGCCTGATATCTCCAGCGCGAGAGTCCCCGCGGTGCCGGGTATTTTCCGGAACGGGATGGCCTTTCCATACTCCGCCCCTGGATGGGCGTTGGTGATGAATCCGTCCTGCCCGGAAGCCGCTTCCAGGAGGGTGAAGCACAGAACAGCAGGGAGGAAAATGCGTCTGAGGGCGGAGCTATGGCGGTTCATGGAGGCCACAGGATGACCATCACGGCGGATGCGGCCAGAACTTTTGCCCGCCCCGCGCCCTACCGCCAGAGCACCCTTTGGCATGGACACCAGGAATGTGAATCCATCCACTAGCAACCACGCCTGCGCCTGCCCAGCGCCACCACCGCCCCAGCGACCGCCAGCATGCCCGCCGCAGGTTCCGGAACCGCCGTCAGCTCACCGGTGATGATGATGTTGTCGTAACGGAAGTTCTGCGCGGTGTTCGTGATGGTCGTGCGGTAGTTGAAGAACCGCAACGTCACGCTCTCTCCGCCCTGCACCAGCGGGATGCCATCCAGATTTCCGGCAGCTCCCGCCCCTGACACCCAGGTGCTGACGCCGCCGGAGTAAAGGCCGCCCATCAGGCTCGGTCCGGCGAAGTTGTTCGACGTTCCGGAATGGTTGTAGCGGACAAAGAAATTACGGCCGCTGGTATCGTTGCTGGCGGTGTAGTCCAGGTTCAGCGTCGTCAGATCCAGCACATACCCGGCCGCCGGGCTGATCACGATGTCAAAGTAGTGGGTCAGCGCCGCGACCTCCGCCTCCGTGTCATTCGACGCCGTGGTGTTCGGGAAAAAGACACTCAGGTGGCCGCCGGCGTTGCCCTCGGTGTTGGACAGGATGAAGCGGTTCGCGGAGGTCGGGCTGTCCGCCGGCCCCGTGGCGGTTGCCGCAGTCTGGTACCCGCTGGGAGTGATGGTGGATGCCGTCAGGTTCGTGGTGGTGATCCCGCCTGCCAGCACCGATGTCGGCGCCAGGCGCTCCTCGGCGGTCCCGGTGGCATTGAAAGCATATGTCACCTGCACGGTGGCCCCCATAACCGGGGCTGCGGAACAAGCGGCAACCGCAAAGGCTGCCAGCAGCTTCCGTGATCCGGCGCGTTCCGAGCGGAAAACGGAGGGTAGGTAAAAATGGGAGGAAGTCTGATCCATCCTTTAGCTTCAACAGTTTTCATCTCCTCCCGTCAATCAGATTTGATGGCGGCGACGTGCAAGGCTCCTACATTAGGGAGAATAGACCCTGATCGTTGGATGTTGAACCACGGATGGACACGGATGGACACGGATTCCTTCTTAAATGCAGAAGAAATGTCGCTCATTTCCATCGTTCCTACCCGAAATCCGTCATTTTGGGAGAAGTCTCACCATCCCTTTCTTCATCTGTGTCCATCCGCGTCCATCCGTGGTTCTATTTCTCTCCCTAATGTAGGAGCTCTGCGGTTCTGCCTGGGAAATCTCCACTTGCATCCCGGGCCGGGCGTCCTGAATCTCCCGCCGCATGGCACGGGTTCTCGTGGGACTTTCAGGCGGGGTGGACAGCTCCGTGGCGGCGGCATTGCTGGTGGAGCAGGGGCACGAGGTGGCCGGCGGCTACATGAAGAACTGGATCAATGAGGAGGGCATCCCCGGGGACTGCCCGTGGGAGCAGGACATCGAGGACGCGAAGGCCGTGGCGAAGACGCTGGGCATCGAGTTCCGCGTCATCGACCTCATCGACTCCTACAAGGACCGCATCGTGGACTACCTGGTGGAGGGCTACCGCTCCGGCATCACGCCGAACCCGGATGTGTGGTGCAACCGGGAGATGAAGTTCGGCGTCTTCCTGGACTACGCCATCAGCCAGGGCTTCGAGTTCGTCGGCACCGGCCACTACGCGCGGAAGCGCATCCTGCCGGACGGACAGGCGGCCATCCTGCGCGGCGCGGACCCGAACAAGGACCAGAGCTACTTCCTTTCCCTGATGACGCAGTTCCAGGCGGCCCACGCCCTCTTCCCCACCGGGGAGATGCTCAAGCCGGAGGTGCGGGAGGTGGCCCGCCGCTTCGGCCTGCCAGTGGCGGAGAAAAAGGACAGCCAGGGCATCTGCTTCCTCGGCCAGGTGAAGATGAGCGATTTCCTGCGCCACTACGTCGCGGACAATCCCGGCGACATCGTCGATACGGAGGGCCGCGTAATGGGCACCCACCAGGGCCTGCACCTCTACACGCTGGGCCAGCGGAAAGGACACGGCGTCGCATCCCCCCGGGAGGGCATGGCTTATGTCGTCGTCGGCAAGGTGCCGGAGAAAAACCAGCTCGTCGTCGGCTGGGATCTTCCGGAGACCCATGGTCTTTATGCGAAGGAATGCGTGGTCGGCACCCTTTCCGCACTCAATGAACCTTTCGACAAAAAACGCCTGGTGGACGCGCAGCCGCGCTACCGCTCCAAGGCGGAACCCGCCGTGCTCGAGCCTCTGGACGATGGGAAAGTCCGGCTCACCTTCCGCCATCCCCAGCGGGCCGTCGTCCCCGGCCAGATCTGCGCGCTCTATGATGGCGGCAGGATGCTCGGTGGCGGCGTGTTCGAGACGGTGGAGTGAACCAGGAATTGCGCGAACGGAGCGCCGGCTTCAGCCGGCTTGGCTTCGCAAAGTCCGGATTCTCCGGGGCGGACGGAAAGTCCGCGCTCCCAGCGCCTCAAAGCCGCGACCTTTTCCTCCTTACGGTGAGGCCGGCGAATGCCAGACCCGTGAGGACGAGTGCGGACGGCTCAGGAACCGGCAACACGGCCTCCAGGGTGGTGCCATAGCGGATCTCGTCGATGGTCCCGGTGGATGAAAGCGAGAGGATGTGCAGGAAATCCGCGCTGTCGAAGCTGCCGTTGAAGGCTGATGTTGCGGAGGCCGTCGCCCAAGCCTCCGTCGCACCCTGCCCGACGGCGAGCGTCGCCAGATTTGACAGGCCGATGGTCCGGAGATTGAGGAACTGCGCCTGGCTCAGCACATAGAGGTTCCCGGTGCCGCCAGCGGCGCTGCCCACATTCGTGAAGGAACTGATGACGATGAACGTCTGGCCGGCGGGGATGGCGGTGCTGCCCACCGAAGGGTTGGAGACATCGAACAAGGTGGAATCATAGCTCACGGAGGCCTGCGTGCCGGTCCGGCTGTCCGCGAACGAGTTGAAGTAACCGCTCGGCTGGACGGTGGAGGTGCCGTTGATCCTCGTCACCAGCCCGGACCCGCTTGTGGTGGCGCTGGAGAAGCTCACCAGATAGCTGGAGTAAAGCGTGCCGCCCGTGGCAACCCCCGCGTGGTTCATGGCGATGCCGGAAAGCCGGACATCGGCTCCCGTGGTCAGTGCCCCACCGCTCGTCGCGAGACCTGAAAATGTGAGACCGGACGCAGTCAACTGGTGGCGGTTCGTGTAGGATGAGCCGTCCCAACTGCCGCTGAGGCCGATGCTATCCGTGCTTGCCGCCTTGCCATTGAGTTCGCCGGTACCATAGCCGGTGAATCCTTCATAGACCAGCAGGGCACCCTGGGAGAGCGGTGCCGTGGCCGACAGCACCGCCAGCATGCGGAGCGCGGAAGAAACTTTGCGGGAGGTTTTTTGGTGCATGGCTGAAAAGGATCAACGGAAGCCCCAGAGCCTTCCTGATTCCTTTCATCCTGACCATGGGGTGATGATACCACTTTCAGGGGGTGTCATCGGGCTGGCCCGTTCCATTCACGACCCGCCCCCTGGGGGGCCTTTACCATCTGGATTTTTTTTCCCGCGCTTTTTCCGGTGCAGTTCCCTGCATGGCGGACACTTGACACAATCCGCATTCACATTGAACCGGAGCACTTCGAACCAGTGCCGCTGTTCCTCTGCGAAGAAGATGAACGGCCGGGCGCAATCCCGGCAGGTTCTTTTCAGATCGAAATAGACCACATGGGGAAAACCGGCATGATCCTGCCGGGTGGGGGCGGCCCGGATGGCGGTCCACGGAATGCGGCTTTCAGGAGGGTGAATCCAGAACCGCGCAGTGTCGTCACCTTCCTCCGGATTCCATCCGGTGAACCTCGGTCCTTTTCCGAACAAGGGATGTTCCACATAGTCCTCATACTCCGGAGGCACTTCCAGGACGACGGGCGGGAGCATGGGGTCTGGCAGCTTCTGGTTCCGGCCCCAGCGTTTCTTCCACACCTCGACCAGAGCGCCGAAGTTCCCTTCATCGGTGAAAGATGGCTCGAAATTCCATGCGTCCATGAACGCCTTCACATCGCGCCAATCGAGGAAATCCACGCAGGCTTTCTTCGATGATTCCAATTGCAGGAGCGGGTCGAAAAATGAGTGTGCGATCGAACCGAGCAAGCGGTTGTCATCCGTATGCCGCATCGACCAGCGAATGAAGCCATAGGACCGCCTAAGGAAATCCTTGTCTCCGGAGCAGTGCGCCGCATCCGTCATATCCGCCAGTTCATCACACAGCATGCTGGCACTGTCGCATCTGATGGCTTCGATCTCCGGGAAGCACCGCGCCGCAAGCTCCAGCCACGATGCCAGATCGACCATGGGTTGTTCAGGCATGGGCTTCTTCATCCGGGTGGGGAATTGAGCTGGGAGAAGCGGTCAAATGACACGCTGGAAAAAGTTACCTGACCATGCGGCCAATGATAAATGGCGACCCGTAAGGGAGTCGAACCCTTCTTGCCAGAATGAAAATCTGGAGTCCTAACCGATAGACGAACGGGTCGTTGTCGCGGTGCGGCGGAAAAGAATCCTACCGCACGGCTGAGTGCAAGAGCTTAGTGACGGAATTTTTCCAAAGCACCCGATCAGGCGATCTTTCCGGACGCCGGCGGCCGGACCATCAGGAAATGGGTGCTGGTTTCCCCGTCCGTGGTGAAGCCCATCCGCTCATAGAGGAGGCGGACGGGATTCACTTTCAGGACTTGCAACCGGAGAGGGAGATTCCGTTCGTCCGCCTCCCATATGATGGAACGAATGATTTCCGTGCCGATCCCCCGGTTCTGGTGGGAGGGAAGGATCGAGATCCGGGCCAGAAAGAGATGGTCGGGATGAAGGTGGGTTTCCAGCGCGCCGATGTCCCCGCCGCCGCAGGACAGGATCGACAGGTGTTCCGGAGCGAAGGTTTTGTGGAAGTGGGCGTTCTGGAAGCCCTCATCCCAGCCCCAGGTTTTTTCCACGTATTCCCTCATCGTGGCAACGTGCAGATCCCACAGGAATGGCAGGTCACTCCCATCGGCCGGCCTCTGTCTTATCTCTTGGGATATGTCCATTCTGGTAGCCTGCATTGAAACGCTGTGGCCCGCCTAGCATCTCTGGGCGCATCCCGTTGCCCTTCCGTCCCGAAGATGGTCCGCTGCTGACACCCGCCGGAGATCCGGGCGTGTGGCGCTTTTTTCGGATGAAGCCGAAATAAATCACGATCAGCACCAGGAGGATCACGATGGAAACCACGTCGATCCATGAGAATTTCGCTGATTCGGACAACAACGGCAGCAGGACGCCGACCCAAGGGAGGCCGATGACAATCAACATGAGTTCCGACCTTTTCATCTGAATCTTCGATGGCGTAGGGCAAGCAAGGAGGAGAGGGAGGAGAACAGCCGACGACCGCATCAGAAGAAAAACCAGCTCCGCCGCTTCCGCTTGTATTTCCCGTCGCCGACGGAAAGCACCTTCATCTCCACGGTGGTGAGACCCTGGTCGTAGAAGCCGAGCTTCTTCGCGGCGCGGGGGGAGACGTCCAGCATGCGGCCCGCGATGAACGGGCCGCGGTCGTTGATGCGGAGTTTGACGGACTTCCCGTTGCTGACGTTGGTGACCTTCACCAGCGCGGGCAGGGGCAGTGTCTTGTGCGCGCCGATGAGGTGCCACGGCATGACCTTTTCCCCGAGGGAGGTGGTGCCGCGTTTCAGTCCGAGGAATTTCGACTCGTTGTACCAGGAACAGATGCCGGTTTCCTCGTGGTCCAGAGCCTGCTCGACGCTCATCGGCTGGTAGTGGCCGCCGCGGACGGTGTAGGATCTGGTCTGGTAGCCGTCATACCCGCCGGGGCGGGAGATGCAGGAGGGAAGTAGCAAAGGAAAGAGGACCGCGAGGGATAGCGCGGTCCTCTTTGAAAGGGAAGCTGCGGGCATGGGTTCACCGCTAACAGAAAACGCCGGGCAGGGCCAGCGTTCCGTCAGGGTCACTTCTGTTCGCGGATGATCTGGAGGGTGGCGGCCACCTTCTCCTTCATCTCCTTACCGGGCTTGAATTTGACGGCGGCACGGGCCGGGATCGGCACGTCCTTGCCCGGATCCTTCGGGTTGCGGCCGATCTTGGCGCGCATCTCGCGGACCTGGAAGGCACCGAAGTTCCGCATCACCACGGTGTCTCCGTGGGCGAGGGATTCGGTGATTTCATCGATCAGGGTTTGGACGACCTCGAAGACATTCTGCTGGGTGATTTCAATACCCTTGGCTCCAAGTTGATCGGTGATTTTGATGACGAGTTCTCGCTTTGTGATTGTGGCCATGGGACTTGCGGAAGTGGATGGTTCGGGATGCGCGGGGATTTTAGACCAAATAACCGGCCGGATGTCCCGCAAAATCCTCTCAATGCGATGCGTTTTCCGTGCCATCCGGCGAGGAATCATCATCCGTTGGTGGAGTTTTGCCCAAAACCACCGCGGAAGTGCGGAAATGCATCTTCGCCACCTTTCCCAGTGCGGCCTCCCCATGACGTGCAATGACTTGGCGTGCGGCGGCGACGACAGCGTCGGACGCTCCCAAGGGCAGATTGACCCCACCGGCATCGGAGGTCTTCTTCATCCAGTCCACGAACCGCTCCCGGGCGAGGATGGAGGCGGCGGCCACGGCGATGTCGGATTCGCCCTTGGTCCGTTGCTCCAGGGTCAGGGTGAGTCCCTTCGCCTTCAGCGCGCGCTGGAGGACCTCCGGGCGGGCAAACTGGTCGCTCAGGGCGCGGGGGCAGTCCGGACGGCGTTCCGCGAGTTTTTCGATGACCCGCGCATGGCCCCAGGCCAGCAGCCGGTTCAGGTTGCGGAAAGAAGCGTGCATCTCGTTGTAGCGCTCCGGGCCGATGGAGACCACCTCATGCAGGCAACCCGGCGTTTCACGGATGATTTGGGCGAGCTGGCGGATCTTCGCGGAACTGGTGATGCGCTTGGAGTCCATGATGCCCGCGTCCATCAGCCGGCGGGTGATGGAGGCGTCCGTATAGACCCCGGCGATGACCAGCGGACCGAAGAAGTCGCCCTTGCCGCTTTCGTCCACGCCGAAGTGGGGGGAGAACATTTCCGGCTGGAGCACCTCCTCGTAGCCCAGCTTCGCCTCGCCGAGGATCTCCGGCTCCAGCGTGAAGCGGATGAAATCCTCCGTCTCCTTTCCCTGGATGAGCACTTTCGGCCCCTTCCGGTACACCGTGACGTTGAGCTTCCCTTTCCGCGCGGAGTAGAGCGCGTGTTCCTTCGGCTCGAAGTCATAGCCGTCCCGCTCCAGCACCGCGCGCAGTTTTTCCGCCTGTTCCTGGGTGAGAGGGGCGGTGTGGCTGGTCATGGAAAAAAGATTCACGGGACGCCGCCGCCTATGCAAGAACGGATGACCAACGGCCGTTTCAGCAAATCGCTTGCAGAGCGAGCCGTGGATCCCTAACAAAAAACTCCAATGAAGGCCCTCCTACCCACCTGTCTGCTGGGCGCTGTCGCGCTCTTTGTCGTGGCACAGAATCCCGCCGGCGAACAACCGCCTGCCGGAGCCAACGAGAAAATCGCCGCCGCGCTGCCTGCGGAGGCCTATGCCAAGCCGAAGAAGGAGCGGAAACTGCTCGTCTTCTCGAAAACCGGCGGCTTCCGCCACGCCTCCATCGCCACCGGAAAGCTCGCCTTCACGGAGATGGGGAAAAAGACCGGAGCCTTTGAAACCGTCGTCAGCGATGACTTGGAGAATTTCGAGGCGGACAAGATCAAGCAGTTCGACGGCATCATGTTCCTGAGCACCACGATGAACCCGTTCCTGCCATCGAAGGCGGAGCTGGAAAAGCTCTCCGAGGATGAGAAGAAAGCGGCGGTCGCCGCGGCGAAGGAGAAGGAAGGCAAGCTCCGTGAGAACTTCATGGCCTGGGTGAAGGACGGTGGTGCCTTCATCGGCATCCACGCCGCGACGGACACCTTCTACGACTGGGCGGAGTATGGCGAGATGGTCAACGGCTACTTCGACGGACACCCGTGGAACGCCGGTACGCAAGTCAGCATCAAGGTGGAGCCGGGGCAGGAAAAGCATCCGCTGGTGGCCATGTTCGACGGCCAGAACGTCGATTTCAAAGAGGAGATCTACCAGCTCAAGGCCCCCTATGACTCCAGCAAGGTCCACATGCTCTTGCGCCTGGACCCGGAGAAGTCCGACATGAACGTGAAGGGCCTGAAGCGGGAGCACGACAAGGACTGGGGCGTCGCCTGGGCGCGCAACTGGGGCAAGGGCCGCGTCTTCTACTGCTCCCTCGGCCACAACCACGAGATGTACTGGCACCCGAAGGTGGTGCGCCACTACCTCGCCGGCATCCAGTGGGCGCTGGGCGACTACGAGGTCGAGGTGACCAAGTGACCGTCTTACCCGGGGGTAGCGGAATGGCTGCGCCATTCCGGGTGGGGAGATCCACGGGTTTCCCCGCCACTCCGCTTATTTGAAGGACGGCATCAAGGGCGCGGCGGGACCGTATGGTCGCACCGCATCTGCCCTGCCGTGATAGCGCGGCCGTCCCGGGAAAAACGCCGTCGCAAGCTGAAGTCGTGAGACTTCCGGCTGAGGGGAAGTCCCTTGGAGGACGGAGCGGGTTTGCCGGGGGAACGACGCCCGGAGTTTTGCGTGAGCCAATCACTCCCGAATCAACCATTATTAATATTGAGATTCATTCTCTTTAAGCTTGAAAGGGCCGGGATTCCAACTCTTGCTCGTGCACGTGAAATCACACTTTCTTCGCAACCTTCCCGCACTGGCACTGGCAATGGGCCTGACATCCGGGTCCGCCTCCGCGGCCATCGCCTACACGGAAACCTTCGATACGAACGCGAGTGGCTGGCTGACGGGTGCGTCCACCGCAGCCGCCTACTCCGCCACCGGTGGCGTGGGCAACTCGGGCTACATTTCCTCCACCACGACCTTCACTTCCGGAGCGACCGGGGCATTCGGTGCCCCTCCCCTGCAAATCCTGATGCGGGGCAACGCTGCCTCCGATGCCAGTAGTGACGCGTATGTGGGCAACTGGATCACTGCGGGGATCTCCTCCCTGACGGTTACCGTCCGGCACAACTACAGCGAGGCGCTGAACCTGTACGCACGGCTCGATGCAGGCGGTGGAGCCGCTGCCAGCCTGGCCAACCTGAGTGCCTACGCCGTTTTGCCCGACACCTGGACCACCATCACCATCCCGATCTTCGATTCGCCGGCCAGCTCCACCGGACCGTTCCTCTCCTACGGTGGAGCGGGAGCATTCGAGCCGGTGTTCAGCAACATCCAGAACGTCCAGCTCGGCTTCTATGTCCCGGCCAGCACGACGATCACCAACCTTGTCATGGATGTGGACACCGTCACCACCGCTGTCCCTGAGCCGGCATCCCTCGGTCTGGCCGCCTTCGCCGGAGCCGGATTCGTGCTTCGCCGCCGCCGCGCACGCGCCTGATCCACCCAAGCTCATCACGAGAGGAGCAAATCCCGCCAAGGGGTTTGCTCCTTTTCTTTTGGGCAGGAGCGCCGTCCGGCCAGGGCGTGCACCCTTCCAAAGGGTAGCGAAGGTCGTGAGACCTTCGGCTGGGTGGACGTCTGCTGAAAAAGCGACGCCTCATCCCTCTGGTGCCATCCTCTCCGCCGAATCTCTCACGAGATTCGCCACACCCCGGATTCCGTTCCATCACAGGTGTCATCTCCGCGATGTGCCCCCCTCCAAAACGAAGACGCCGGTCGGTTGACCGGCGTCCTGAAGCTTGGAGGAAGAACGGAGATGCCGGTCAGACCTTCATCAGGTCGGCTTCCTTGGCGACGGCGTGCTCGTCGATTTTCTTGGTGAACTTGTTGGTGAGTTCCTGGACTTCCTTTTCGAAATCTTTCTGGCCGTCTTCGGTGAGGAAGTTGTCGGCCTTCATTTTCTTGGCGGTGTCCATGCCGTCCTTGCGGGCGGCGCGGAGACGGACCTTCGCTTCCTCGGCCAGTTGCTTGATCATCTTGACCATGTCGCGGCGGCGTTCCTCGGAGAGTTCCGGGATGGGCACGCGGATGGAGCGGTCGGCGGCGGCGGGGTTGAGGCCCAGCTTGCACTCGCGGATGGCGCGCTCGATGTCGCGGGTGGTGGACGGGTCGAAGGGCTGCACCACCAGCATCCGGGGTTCCGGGGAGTTGATGACGGCGAGGCTTTTCAGCTTCGACACCGCGCCGTAGGCATGGACGTGGACGTCGAGGTTTTCGATGAGGGCGGGGCTGGCCTTGCCCGTGCGGACGCCGGCGAATTCGTGGATGAGGTAGTCCACGCATTTGGTCATCGCTTCTTCGACTTCGAGAATGGCTGTATCAGGGTCCATGATGTGCTGGTTGGGAAAAAATGGGATCACTCACCGTGCACCAGGGTGCCGATGGGCAGGCCGCGCAAGGCGTGGGAAAGGTTCCCCGCCGGGCCGAGATCGAAAATGATGATGGGGATGTGGTTGTCCATGCAGAGGCTGAACGCGGTGGCATCCATGACGCTCAGGCGCTTGGTGAGGCACTCCTGGAAAGTGACGGTCTCATAGCGGACCGCGTTCGGGTCCTTGCGTGGGTCGGCGTTGTAGACACCATCGACCTGGGTGGCCTTGAGGATGACATCCACGCCCATCTCACTGGCGCGGAGGGCGGAGGTGGTGTCCGTGGAGAAGAACGGGCTGCCGGTTCCCGCGGCGAAGATGACGACCTTGCCGTCCTCGAGCTGGCGCTCCGCCTTCCTGCGGATGAAGGGTTCCGCGACGTTCTTCATCTCGATGGCGGACTGCACCCGGCAACTGACGCCGTGATGCTCCAGGGCGCCTTCCAGGGCGAGGGCGTTCATGACGGTGGCCAGCATGCCGACGTAGTCCGCCGTGGCGCGGTCCATGCCGCGCGCGGAGGCGCTGGCCCCGCGCCAGAAGTTCCCGCCGCCGACGACGATGCCCAGCTCCAGACCGGTATCCACCGCTTCCTTGATCTCCAGGGCGATGCGATCGACGATCTCCGGGGAAATGTTGTCCGTGGAGCCGGGTTCCCGCAGGGCTTCGCCGCTGAGTTTGAGGATGGCGCGTTTGAAGGGACGGGGATCTTTCGAAGGTGAACTCATGCGATTCTTGTCTGCACAGAGAGAAGCCGAATCCACCCCTTGTTGGGAAGTGAAATCACGGGATCAATCGGGGGGTGGCGAATCTCGTGAGAGATTTGGCGGCGGGGAAATCCACGATGAACCGGAGCCGGTTTGTCGGGTGATCTCCACCCAGCCGAATTTTTCACGAAATCCGCTGCAAGGGATCAATTCGCCGGGCCGGGGTCGCCGATGGTGAACTTGGTCGCCAGGTCGGCCAGGGGCGCCTTGCCCTCGGTGGCTCCTTCGATGGCGATGGTGACAACGAGCGGCTGCGTCTGCGGGCGCTGGTATTCATCAAGGGTTTTCCGGATGGCGATAAGGGCCAGCCTCAACACCTGGCGGCTGGTCAGATCCACCTCCGGAGGGATTTCCAGTTCGGTGATGTCCAGGGTGACGATCAGCCCTTCCTGGGACATCCGGCCGTTGATGCCCACCTTGCAAAGCACCAGCAGGTTCGCCTCCGTGACCTTGTAGTTCGGATTGTTCGTCGGGATCTGGTGGGGCGTCTTGATGGAATCGATCAGCACCTCCGGAAACGCGCCGGTCAGCGCCATGGGCCGGGCCATGACGGATGCCTGGAGCGCCTCCCCGACGTCCATGATGACATCATCCCCGTCCGTGCCATGGAGGCTCAGCGGCTCGAAGACGGGGACGACCATGATGGTGGTGGCCACCGCACTGCCCGCCAGCAGCAAGGAGCAGAACAGGGTCTGGAAAAGCCGTTTCATCCCGCAACTTTGGACGACGTCCCCTCTCCCCGCGAGCCAAAAGAACGCAGCGTCAGAGGCGGATCTTTTCGCGTAGCGAAGCTCGTGAGAGCTTCGGCGGGGTGGATGGCACCTGATGGATAGGCGTTGGTTTCTTGATGGACGCCCTCACAGCCGAAGGTCTCACGACCTTCGCTACGCCTACCGGCGAATGGCTTGCAAATCCCCTTCCCCCGCCTTGTCATCAGGCCATGGATCATCTGGCCCTCGCCCGGAATGTCATCGGAATCGAAACGGAAGGACTGCTGCGCATGTCCCGGCGGCTGGATGACCAATTCATCGTCGCCGTGGGGCTGCTCCAGACCACCCTCGACAACCGCGGGAAGATCGTGGTGGTGGGCGTCGGGAAGTCAGGGAACATCGGCCACAAGATCGCGGCGACGCTGAACTCCACGGGGGCGACCGCCGTGGTGCTGAACTCCCAGAACGCGCTGCACGGGGACCTCGGCCTGATTTCAGACGGGGACGCGGTGCTGCTGCTGTCCTACTCCGGGGAGACGAACGAACTGCTGGACCTCATCCCTTTCATCAAGCGGTTCGACGTGCGGCTCATCGCGCTGACGGGCCAGCCGGACTCCTCGCTTTCAAAGCTGAGCGACATCACGCTGGACACCTCCGTCGAGCGGGAGGCCTGCCCGCTGAACCTGGCGCCGACTTCCTCCTCCACGGCCATGCTGGTGATGGGGGACGCACTGGCGATGGTGCTGCTGGAGGCGCGTGGGTTCACGGAGGAAGACTTCGCCCGCTACCACCCGGGCGGCTCGCTGGGCCGGGCGCTGCTCACCCGTGTGTCCGACATCATGCGCGGCGGGGAGGCCCTGCCGACGGTGGCGGAGGACGCGCTGGTGCTGGACGCGCTCATCGCCATGAACGCGGCGCGGGCCGGTGCCTGCCTGATCCTCACGCCGGACGGCTTCCTTGCCGGGATCTTCACCCATGGCGACTTCGCCCGCGGCTACCAGAAGGATCCCGCCATCGGGGAAAGGCCCATCGCGGGGCTGATGACGCGCCGCCCCATCACCGTGCAGGCGGACTCCCTGGCGGTGGAGGCGGTGAAGACCATCGGCCTGAACCGGATCGACGACATCGTGGTGCTGGGTGCGGATGGCAGGCCCGCCGGGCTGGTGGACACGCAGGACTTCGCCCGCCTGAAGATCATTTGAGCGCGCACCTTTCCATCATCGGCGGTGGCCCGGCCGGGCTGCGGGCGGCGGAGATCGCCTCATCTCGGGGTGTCCGCGTGACGCTGTTCGATGGCAAGCCATCGGTCGGGCGGAAATTCCTCGTCGCCGGAAAGGGCGGGCTGAACATCACCCACGGGGAGGCGCTGGAAAAGTTCACCACCCGCTACTCCGGGCCGCCGGAGTTCTGGCAGGAGATCATTTCCTCCTTCACCCCGCAGGACCTGCGGGAGTGGGCTGCGGGGCTGGGCGTGGAGACGTTCCAGGCGACCAGCGGGCGCGTCTACCCGAAGGCGCTGAAGGCGGCTCCCCTGCTCCGCCGGTGGATCGCGCGGCTGAAGGAGAACGGCGTGACGTTCGCGATGAACCACCGCCTCACCGGGATCGACCCGGGGTTCACCCTCCACTTTGAAAATGGCACGTCCCACGCGTGCGATGCGGTGCTGCTGGCGCTGGGCGGCGGGTCGTGGCCGCAGACGGGATCCGACGGCGGATGGATCCCCATACTGGAGCGGCTAGGCGTGCCGGTCACTCCGCTGCAGCCCGCCAACTGTGGCTGGGAGCATGCGTGGCCGGAGAAAGTCCTTCCCGCCATCGAGGGCGTGCCGCTGAAAAACATCCATGTCCATGCGGACGGAAAACCCGCGGTGGGCGAGCTGATGCTCACGCGCTACGGCGTGGAAGGCGGGGCGATCTATCAGCTCGGCGCGACGCTGCGCGGGATGGAAAGCCCGGCCATCGCCATTGATTTCAAGCCGACCTTCACCGCGGACGAACTCACGCGGAAGCTGACCCACGTGAAGCGGGACTTTCTGGAAGCGGCGCGCGTTTCCTGGAAGCTGCCGGACGCCGCGTGCGCCCTGCTTTCCCGCCGGACCTATGAAAGCGCCGCCGACCTCGCGGCGGAGGTGAAGCACCACGTCATCCCCCTCACCCAGCCCCGTCCCATCGCGGAGGTCATCTCCTCCGCCGGTGGTGTCCCCTTCCCCTCGCTGGACGGGAACCTGATGCTCCGCGACCACCCGGGCATCTTCCTGGCAGGGGAAATGATCGACTGGGAAGCGCCGACCGGCGGCTACCTGATGCAGGGCTGCTTCGCCACCGCGACGCGTTCCGCAGCCGCCGCAAGCGATTGGTTGAAACAATTCCGTTAATTGGTCAGTTTCCATCCACCTACCGTCCACTCCATGAAACCCATCCTCTTCAGCGCCCTCGGCGTCGCCGCCCTCATTTCCGCCTTCCAGATCACCAGCCAGAAGGCTTGGGCGAAGGAGACGGCCGCCGCCGGAACGGACAACACCGCCGCCCTGCAGAAAGTCTCCGCCGAGATGGCGGATGCGGCCAACGCCTTCCTCAAGTCCCTCGATGAGGAGCAGACCAAGAAGGCCCGCTATCCTTTCGAAGACAAGGAGCGCGACAACTGGAACTTCGTCCCGACGACCCGCAACGGCCTCCCGATCAAGGAGATGAAGCCGGAACAACGGGACCTCGCCCGCAAGCTGCTGGAGACCGGCATGAGCGCGAGCGCACTGGTGAAGATCGACACCATCATGGCGCTCGAGAAGCTCCTCGGTGAGATCGAGAACCGCCCGGACCACCGCGATCCGGAGAAGTATTTCACCACCATCTTCGGCGAGCCGTCCGCCGCGGGCACCTGGGGCTGGAGGTTCGAGGGCCACCACACCGCCGTGAACTTCACGCTGGTGGGGGGAAAGGTCATTTCCGCCACGCCGTCTTTCCTCGCCGCGAACCGTGCGGAGACCCGCGAAGGCCGCATGAAGGGCACCCGCCCGCTGGCTCGCGAGGAGGATCTGGCCCGCGCCCTGGCCACCCTCCTGCAGGAGGCAGGAAAGGCCGTGGTCTATACCGAAAAGCCGCCCGCTGAGATCCTGACCGGCAACGAACGGAAGGCCAGCCAGCTCGACCCCGTCGGCCTCCTTTCCACCGAGATGACCGACAAGCAGAAGGAAGGTCTTCTCACGCTCATTTCCGAATACGCCACCCGCCACCGCAAGGAGATCGCCGACAAAGACATGGCGAAGATCAAGGCGGACTTCGACAACGTCCGCTTCGGCTGGGCCGGCGGCCTGAAAAAGGGCGACGCCTACTACTACCGCGTGCAGGGCAAGACCTTCCTCATCGAGGCCTGCAACATCCAGAACGACGCCAACCACATCCACACCGTCTGGCGTGACTTGGAAGGCGACTTCGGCCGCGACGCCCTGGGCAACCACATGAAGGGCCACAAGGACGACCATTGAGATAGCCCCATTGCAATGGAGTAAGGAAGGAGGACACTCCTGTCCTCCGGCGGCATTGGCGAATGAAGGGATGGGTGGAGCCTATCCCCAAGGAGCCTTTGCCATGGGTTCCCATTGCAGCCGAGTAAGGAGGGAGGACACTCCTGTCCTCCGGCGGCATTGGCGAATGAAGGGATGGGTGGAGCCTATCCCTAAGGAGCCTTTGCCATGGGTTCCCATTGCAGCCGGAGGACAGGAATGGGAGCGCAGCGGACATAGCGGCTTTGCAGCAATGTCCTCCCTCCTTACTGCAGCATCGCCCGGAAACGCGGGAGGATCTTCTGGTAGAGCGAATTCTTCCCGCCGCGGGAAAGCTGGAGGCCGACAAGTTCCGAGTCCACATCCGGATCGGCGGGTGAGAGGGAATTCGCCAGATAGCCATCGGCCTGGATCTGGCGGGAGACGTGGCTGGCACCGGCTTCACGGCACACGCGGACAGTCACGTGTTCGGAGGCGATCTCCACTTTGCCCAACGGGGCGGATTCCGGATCGGAAATGAGGCGCGCGTTCACTTCGCCTCCTGCTTTCGGGCGGAACGCGAAGGCATCCGCGGTTGCGCCGGTCTGCTCCCACCCTGCCTGCACGGCCAGCCAGGCGAGCACCTGGAGGGCGGAGTTCCGGTGGTCCGGGTGGTGGATGATCTCCACGCGGTCCACCGAGGGCAGGGCGGCCTGCGCCACGGGATCGTCAAACAGGCCGGCGATGCCGACGCGGAACTGCCAGGAGCGGGTCCATGCGAGATCCTGCAGGATGAGGTCGCCATTCGCCTGCGCCGCCTCATTGATGATGGAGAAAGCGGCGGCGGGATCGGCCCATACGGAGCTGTCGATGATGAGGCGGTCCATCACGGCGACGAGCCGCTCGGTGAAGACGTCCGACAGCTCCCCCTGCCACCAGAAGATGAGCGGCAGGTCGGAGTTGAGGTGGGAAAAGACGGTATTACGGAAACGCCCGGTGACACGTCCGGTGAGGTGGAAGGCAACCTGCTCGCAGCAGATGGATTTCTTCCCGCCGGACAGATGGCAGTGCGCGGTGATCCATGCGCGCAGACTTGCCTGTGTGGTGCGCTTGTTGATCTCCACCAGGATGGCGCGGCAGGCGTGCTCGCTGGTCAGTTTCCGGATGATGCGGGAGTTTTCCACCAGCGAGCCCTCCCGCTCGCAGTAGATCGCGAGGTTCATCAGGGAGGCGTTCGTCTGTGCGTCGTCCTGCTCCCACAGCTTGCGGAGTTCCTTGTCGATCGAGCCGACAGGCACTTCGATTCCAAGTTCGGGGCAGGTTTCGGGTGTCAAAATCTCGCTCATATCAACGGTAAATATCTTTGCGGTGCCCGATTTTCACAACCAACACCACCAGCACTTCATTCCTGATTTCGTAAATGATGCGGTAGTCCCCCACACGGATGCGGTAGGCATTCTCGTCACCTGCCAGCTTCAGGCTCCCTGGCGGGTGAGGGTCGTCGGCGAGCTTCAGGATGGCAGCATCCACGCGCTGGGCCACGGCCGGTTGGAGCTTCAACAACTCCTTCCGGGCGGATCTGGTGAAATCAATGCTGTAAGAGCCCATTGGCGATCATTTCCTTGCGCACCTCTTCATAGGGCACGGTTGGCTCTTCACGGCGCTTGGCAAGCTCCGCCAGGTCCTCGAGATCCTCCATCAGTTCGTAATACTCCTGGATCGGGATCACGGCGGCGATTTTCTCGCCTTTCTCATCGACCACGAATTGGGTGCTCATACGGGCATATTAGCTGGAATGTCCCCACTCCGCAAGATCACAGCCTGCGCCACTGGAAGCCGTCCTGCTGGATGAGGGCGTCCGCTTCGCGCGGGCCCCAGGATCCGGCGACGAACTCAGCCATCGCTGGCGGGGTGTCCGACTGGTGCCAGGCGTGCTCGATGTGGTCGATGAAGCGCCATGCTTCCTCCACCTCGTCACGGCGGGCGAAGAGGGTGGCGTCACCGGCCATGGCGTCCAGCAGGAGGCGCTCATAGGCTTCCGGGCTGCTCTTGCCGAAGCTGGTGGCGTAGTGGAAGTCCATCTTCACCTGCTCCAGGCGGAGGCTGGTGCCGGGGATCTTCGAGACCATGCGGAGGGAAATACCCTCGTCCGGCTGGATGCGGATGACCAGCACGTTGCCGCCGGGGACTTCACCCTGCGCGCCGAACAGCACGCTCGGCGCGTCCTTGAAGTGGATGGAAATTTCGGTCGACTTCTTCGGCAGGCGCTTGCCCATGCGGATGTAGAACGGCACGCCGCTCCAGCGCCAGGTGTCCACCAGCAGGCGGACGGCAACGTAGGCCTCCGTCTGGGAATCCTTTGGCACGCGGTCTTCCTCACGGTAGCCGGGCACTTCGTTGCCATCGACATGACCGGCGGTGTACTGCGCGCGGACGACGTTCGCGGCGACCTTTTCCGGGGTGTCCCACTGGCGGAGGGAGCGGATGACCTTCACCTTCTCATCCCGCACGCCATCGGCGGTGAGGTCGGTCGGTGGCTCCATGGCGACGAGGCTGAGGAGCTGGAGGAGGTGGTTCTGCACCATGTCACGCAGCGCGCCGGACTTGTCATAGTAGCCGCCGCGGCCGCCTTCCATTCCGAGGTTCTCCGCGCAGGTGATCTGGATGTGGCTGATGTATTTGCTGTTCCAGAGCGGCTCGAAGATGGAGTTGGCGAAACGCAGCACCATCAGGTTCTGCGCGGTCTCTTTTCCGAGATAGTGGTCGATCCGGTAGGTGGCGCTCTCGTTGAAAGTGGCGTTCACCACCTCGTTGAGGTGCTTCGCGGTGGCCAGGTCGGTGCCGAACGGCTTTTCGACGATGACACGCGCCCAGCAGCCGTCCTTCGCTTGGTTCAGCCCGGCGTTCTTCAGGTTGATGAGGATCTCATCGAAGAACTCCGGCGAGGAGGCGATGTAGAAAAGACGGTTCCCCTTCCCTCCGCGCTCTTGGTCGATGGCGTCCAGCCGCTCAGCGAGGCGCTTGTAGCCGTCCTCATCATGGAACTCCGACTGGTGGTAGTGGATGTTCTCCGCCAGCGTCGCCCAGACCTCGTCATTGTGACCGGAACGGGAAACCTTGCGGTTCAGCTCCTCCAGACCCGCACGGAACTCCTGGTCCGACTTTTCCCGCCGGGCGAAGCCGACGATCTTCACGCCCGTCGGCAGTTCGCCGTCGATGGCCAGGTTATAAAGGGCGGGCACCAGCTTGCGGTGCGTGAGGTCGCCGGTGGCACCGAAGATCACGACGGAACATGGCTCCGGGCGTGAACGGGCGACGAGGTCTTCTCGGAATGGATTCATGGAAGAAGTTGAGAGTTGAAAGTAAGGGGTTGAGAGAAAGAGGAAGAAGGTGAAGGACAAACCTGGGCCTGTCTCTCAACACTCATCCATCCACTCTCAACTTCCCATCACCACGGCAGCGGGAAGGCGCGGTTGAACGCGAATACCCGCTCGCGGATTGCATGCAGTTTTTGCACATTCGCATGATCCGACAAGGCTTCATGGATGAAATCGGCGACGGTCTCGACATCAGCCTCTTTCATGCCGCGGGTCGTGACAGCCGGGGTGCCGATGCGGATGCCGCTGGGCTTCATCGGGCTGCCGGTGTCGAACGGGATGCCGTTCTTGTTCACGGTGATGCCCGCTTCGTCGAGCGCATGGGACGCTTCCGCGCCGTTGAGGCCCTTCGGACGGAGGTCCACCAGCATGAGGTGGTTGTCCGTGCCGCCGGAGACGATGCGGAAGCCATGGGAAGCAAGACGGGCGGCCAGAGCCTGCGCGTTCTTCACGATCTGCTGGGCGTAGTCCTTGAACTCCGGCTTGAGCGCTTCGCCAAGGCAGACGGCCTTCGCGGCGATGACGTGCATGAGCGGTCCGCCCTGGATGCCGGGGAACACCTGTGAGTCGATCTTCTTCGCGAACTCCTCCTTGCAGAGGATGATGCCGCCGCGCGGTCCGCGCAGGGACTTGTGCGTGGTGGAGGTGACGAAGTCCGCGTGCGGCACCGGGTTCGGGTGGACGCCCGCGGCGACCAGACCGGCGATGTGCGCCATGTCCACGAAAAGGTAGGCACCCACCTCGCGGGCCAGCTTGCCCATGCGCTCGAAGTCGATCTCGCGCGGGTAGGCGGAGGCACCGACGGTGATGAGGGCGGGCTTCAGGTCGCGGGCGGTCTTTTCCAGCTCCGCGTAGTCGATGCGCTCATCCTCGGCGCTGACGCCGTAGTGGGTCACATCATAGAAGCGGCCGGAGAAGTTCGCCTTGTGGCCGTGGGTGAGGTGGCCGCCGTGGGCCAGGTCCATGGTGAAGATCTTGTCGCCGGGCTTCAGCACGGAGAAATAGACGGCGGTGTTCGCCTGGGAGCCGGAGTGCGGCTGGACGTTGGCGTGCTCCGCACCGAAGAGTTCCTTCGCACGGTCGATGGCCAGTTGCTCGACGACATCGACGTTCTCACAGCCACCGTACCAGCGCTTGCCGGGGTAGCCTTCGGCATACTTGTTCGTCAGCAGGGAGCCTTGCGCCTCCATGACGGCCGGGGAGGCGAAGTTTTCGGAAGCGATGAGCTCGATGTTGTTCCGCTGGCGCTGCTCCTCACCGACGATGGCGGCGTAGAGGGCGGGATCGTTCGCCTGGATGCGGCTGCCGGAGGACTGGATGACGCGGGCCTCATGGCGGCCACCCTGGAAGGAGGCGGAAAGGAAGGCGTCCACCATGGTGACGGCTTCGTCAGCGGAGGTGCTCTTGCCGGAGAAACAGAGGACGTTCGCGTCGTTGTGCTCGCGGGTGGTCTGCGCCTCTTCCACGCTGCGGACGACGGCGGCGCGCACGTGGCGGTGGCGGTTCGCCGCGATGCTCATGCCGATGCCGGAGGTGCAGGCGAGGAAGCCGACGTCAAAGGTTCCGTCCGCCACGTTGAGAGCGACGGCATTGGCATAGTCAGCGTAGTTGCAGGACTCGGTCGTTTCCGTGCCGAAGTCCTTCACTTCGTAACCCTTGCCCGTGAGGTGGGCGACGAGGGCGTTCTTCAGTTCCAGCGCGCCGTGATCGGCTCCGAGGGCGATGCGTAGTGTGGCTTGGCTCATGGGGATGGGGCGGGGATTCAAATGTGCGGAAGCGCGTTTGGAAACCGGAAACTTCCGCGCCGGTCCATTCCCCTCCCCCGCGCCCGCCGCTACTTCGCGCAGGACGACCAACCTAAAATCATGATTCACTCATTATCAATCCATTGCATCATGAAATCTTCCGGGGATATTCGGAAAATTGATGATGATCATTCAAACTTGGAGTGATGGATTCCATCCGCCGCCGCGGGGCGGACGGATCATTTTCCCGGCAACGTACGCGAATACGATTCCATCGGCCGCCCGAGGAGAAACGCGAGATCCTGCACGAAGGCCACCCGCTTCCCGTCATCGCACGGCTCGATGGCATTGAGAACGCGGCGTTCCGCCTCATGCTGGTCCTCGTCGGTGAACTCCCTGCCCAGCCGCTCCTGCCATTCTTCGATGCCGAGCCTTTCGATGTCCTCATCGATCTGCCGGTCCCACACGGGGCCGTCATAGTAGGAGCGGAGCCACTCCAGCAGCGGCTGGATCTCGGAATCAGGCAGGGCGGTGATCTGGGATTTGATGTTTTCGGTCATAATCGGCGGCGAACCGCCACCAGCGGCTCGCGCACCGTCCGGCGCATGCCGTCCTCACCATCGTCACCCATCCATGAGATCGAGTGCCCGCCGGTTCCGTGGTGCTGCTTCACGGAAAGGCGCGGAAGCTTTCCGGAACGGAGGAACTCCGCGGCGGCCAGGCGGTTGGACCTCAGAACGGTGGAGGGAAGATCAGGGGGAGGATGACCGGACATTTCCCCTTATTCCACCATACCCGTCAATGGGGGCGGGAGAGCTCCTATTACGAATCTTTTCAACAAATCCCTTCAAACCCCCGTCAAAAGATTCCTTTTGCCGAAAAATTAGAAAATCACAGCAAAGATTAATATCCACCAATCAGAAATTTGACAACCAAAACAATACAACACCCCATCACTTACCTATAATAATCATTTTCCACAAATCACCAAGATAAGTCAAAAAAGGAGCAACAAATAGAAACCATAATATTGGCTTAACCCTCTTTCTCCTATTCATCGCCCTCCAACCATTTACGGGACCTGTTTGAATCTCCATTACAGGGTAGGCAAGATTCATATAAAGCAACAAAGCAAACCCCACAAAAACACCCACCAACCCAACAAAACTCTCCAAAACAGAATAAACCTTTAAATATTGCTCATCCAAAATCTTTCCAGCCATAAATCTCCCCAAACGAACAAAGAGGAATACACACAGAACAATAAGAACAACACTTACAACCCAATGAAATCTCCAATAAAGGCCTGAGTTAGATTTATGATTACTCAAAAGCTTGTTTATTTTCGCATGCGTCAATTGCACCCAATCCTCATCATGACCCGATATTTTTATATAATTCCAATGAGAGCTATTTCCATTATTCAACTTTAATTCGATTTCTCGAGTAGGCTTACCACGATCAAATCGAAGAGATATGTTCTCAATCGAATTTTCCAGCATCTTCCCTAAATGCTTGGGTGGCTCATCCACGAATACGGCAGTATCCGAATCTTCAGAAATATGAAGGCTGTATCTTTGCCTCAATCCGTCTTTGGCAGAAGGATCGAATCCTTCCGACAAACTCTCAATAAGATCCTTCAGGGATTTTTCCGTAAAAACCAAGTTTTTCAGGGGTATATTCTTGGAGAGAGCCATTTGAATAAGTTGAAGATAAATCAATGAAAACTTGCCGTTATAAAGATTGAAAGATCTTTCTTGAGCCTACTCGGCAGCGAATTCTCCAGCCTTCCCGTATATTTGACCACACTCCCGCTCCACTTTCTTGCCACGAGCATCAACCGTGGTCGGATACTTCAGCACCGGCAGCTTTCCGGCGGCAACTATCGCTTGCCGCTCGGCCGCCCCGATCTCTGGCCGGCTTTGGACGAGTGGCTCACCTTTCCGACCAGAAGCTCCTTCGGCGTCTGCGCCAAAAAGCCAGCCCGCGACAACCCTTGGGCTGACGCCAGAACCCTTGCCGAGCGCATCGTCTCCGCAAGTTTCCTGTGGCTTTCGGTCTTCGCTGCCATCGCCTTTCAAATTAGGCACATACTGCCCAACGGTCGAGCCGATTTCCAATGTAAAATTCGGTGCGTTCGGTCGGGCGGCGGCGATTCCAAGGGGGAAGCCGTGGGATTTCCCGGCTTGCGTGTCACGGAGATGGATGGAGCGCTGGCTTCAGCCGGCACGGTGGGGACGCTGGATTCTCCGGGCCGGCTGAAGCCAGCGCTCCGTTGGATTTCCCACAGTATCAGCTACCCCACCCGGCACAGCGCGACGGCTTCGCGCAGGCCTGCCATGGGATCGCCGGTGGGGATGAACTCGTGGCCGACCCAGCCGGTGTAGCCGAGCTCGACGAGCTTCTCCATCAGCGGCGGGTAGTTGATCTCCTGCCGCGGGCCGATCTCGCCGCGGCCGGGATTCCCCGCGGTGTGGATGTGGCCGAGGATGTCCTTGCACGACTCCAGCCGCCGGATGAGGTCGCCGTGCATGATCTGCACATGGTAGAAGTCGAAAAGGAGCTTCATGTTCGGGGAATCGACGGCACGCACGATGTCCGCGCAGTCGTCGAGCTGGTCACCCTGATAGCCGGGGTGGCCTTTCATCTCCTCCGCGACCCGGCTGTTGAGGTGCTCCAGCAGGAGGATGACGCCCTTTTTCTCCGCGTGGCCGATGACCTTGCGGAAAGCCTCCACGCAGTTCCTTTTCCCCTGCTCCAGGGTGACAACGCCGCCGCCCTGGGCGGTGGTGTCCGCGAATCCGGTGAAACTCAGCACGGCGGGATTCCCCCGGTCCGCGCATTGGTCGATGCGTTCATGGATGGCTTTCAGGTTCTCATCCCAGAAGGCGGGCTGGTTCATCCCTTTCACGAAGCCATGGGCGGAAACGTAGGCGCACTTCAGCCCGTGGCGTTCCAGCAAGTCCCAGTCCTGCGGACCGACGCCCTCGACACTGCCGCAGCCCAGCTCCAGGGCGGCCTTCACGGTGTCCTCCAGTTTCCACTTCGCGCCGCGGGCGAAGCACCAATGCACGATGCTCTGGCGGATCTTCCCCATCCCCGGCTTCGGCGTGTCCTCCGCCCGGACGGCGGGGATGGCGGAAACACCGGCAGCGGAGGCCAGCAGCTTGAGGGCGGAGCGGCGGTCGGTCATGACCGGCTCAGATCATGCCCAGCTTCATCTTCCCTTCCTCGGAGATCATTTCCTGGTTCCACGCGGGATCCCAGACCAGATCGACCTTCGCATCATCGATGCCGTCGATGGTCATGATCTTCGCCTGGGCGTCCGCGGCGATGACCGGCCCCATGCCGCAGCCGGGGGCGGTGAGGGTCATCTTCACCAGTGCGGTCGTCTTTCCGTCCGCTTCCTCCAGGATGCAGTCATAGACCAGGCCGAGGTTCACGATGTCCACGGGGATCTCCGGGTCATACACGCCTTTGAGCTGCGCCCATACCTGTTCCTCCAGAGGGGCGTCCTTCAGGCGAACGGCCTCCGCCTGCTTTTTCTTCTCCTCCTCCATGTCGATGCCGAGGGCATCGGAGTCCTGGGAAGAAATGCGGGCGAGGCCTTGGGAGGTGGCGACCGTGAAGGTGCCACCCAGCCGCTGGGTGATGAAAACCGGCGTGCCGACAGGAAGGATCAACGAGTCCCCGCTGGGAATCTGGATGGCTGGAACCTCGCGTGTCAGTGTGATCTCCTCGTGCATGGCGGGAGTAAAAACCAGCCCCGCCCACCCGGCAAGGGATCACTTCAGCGATTCTTCGGCATGGCGGAATGAAAATCCAAACCGCGAATGAACACCAATGGACGCGAATTTACCGCGGATCGGGGTTCGGTGGTGATGCTTTCCATCCGGAAAATCCCCCCTCCACAGCGAAATCCGGCATCAGCCCATCTTCCATTCGTGTTCATTCGCGTCCATTCGCGGTTGGATTCCCGAAATGAGGCCTACCCTGATTCTCCACCTGTTTCCAAGTGACAGAACCCGGCGGCGGATCTACGTTTCCTCTGCGGGGATGTTGGAATTTCTACAAACACACTGGCGGGACGGCATCGAGATCCTCGTGCTGGCGATCTGTGTGTACCAGATCTACCGGGCGTTCCGGAACACCCGCGGCGCGCAGATCCTCGTCGGCCTGGCGTCCATCCTCATCGCCCTGACGCTGATCTCGCAGCTTTTCCAGTTCCAGGTCATCGGCTTCATCATCACGCGGGCGGCGGCGGTGCTGGCCTTCGCGCTCATCGTGATCTTCCAGCCGGAACTGAGGGACGCGCTGGCCCGCCTGGGCAGCAAGCGGATCTACCCGTTCTTTACCAGCAAGGGCCGCGTCGCCCTGTTCGAGCGGTTCTCGGATTCCGTGGTCAACCTTTCGAAGAAGCGCATCGGCGCGCTGTTCGCCATCCAGCGGGGCATCAGCCTGAAGAAGCACCTGGAGACGGGCGTGGTGCTGGACGCAAGGTTCTCGCCGGAGCTGGCGATGGCGGTCTTCCACCCGAAGGCACCGCTGCATGACGGCGGCATGATCATCGCGGAGGACCGGGTGGCGGGCGCGGCCTGCGTCTTTCCCGTAACCCAGCGGGAAATGCACGACCGCTCCACCGGCCTGCGTCACCGCGCCGCCATCGGCGTGACAGAGGAGACGGACGCCGTCGCCGTCGTCGTCAGCGAGGAAACCGGCGGCATCTCCATCTGCATCGACGGGAAGCTCGAACGGAACCTGACCGAAAAGCAATTCCGCGACCGCATCAACGAACTCTTCATCTCACGCAAACCTGCCAATGAAACTGAATCCACCGAAGCACTGGCTGGCGAAGCTCCTGTCACTGGGACTGGCAGCCGCGATATGGTTTCTGATTAAGGGCCACCTGGAGGTCGGCCCCGTGGATACCAGCAACGCGCCGAGGGCGCGGATGATCACGGAGTGATGCCGGTGCCAGCCTTCCTCAGTATTCCTCTTCCTCCTCATAGCCCGGCACGGGCGGGATGAGATCCTCCCGCATGAGCAGGCGGCCGAGGTCGAGGTCCGGCAGCAGGTCCGCCGCCGTGTTCTTTACCACCGCCGTATAGGGGGTGATGCGGTCCAGCTCCGCGATGGCGCAGTGGACCATGGAGGAAATGATGTCGGAGTCGTAGCGTTCGCGCTCGAACAGGTTGGTGATGCGGAAGACGAGGAACTCGCGGTCCATGTCATACTCGAACCCACCGAGCGTGAGCTGCTTGTTCGCGCGGGCCAGCAGTTCCAGCACGGCGGGCAGGTGGTCCTCATCCAGCGCGAGGCGGGACTCCGTGACAATGCTCAGCGCGTTGAGCTGCGGATACGCCTGCGCGATCAGGGCGACGCGGGTGTGGTGCGCGTCGAAGCCGGCCTGGAGCACGTCCCTGCCCTCCACCAGTTCACAGTGCCAGCCGTTGCCGCCGAAGCATTCTTCAACGGAGAGAATTTGTCGCGAATGATGGCGCATGGGAGGTCGTCAGGGAAAAAGTTTCGTCAGGCACGGGATACGCGCCCGGAGATGGCTTTGGCAAGCAACACGCGGCGGTTCCGCAGGATGGGAGAGAGGGAAAGGTGGATGCCGGAGGTTTTCTCCGCATCGTGGTGCAGGGTCAGCCGGGACAGCTCCGGGTCCACCTCCGCGCCGTGGATTTCCTGCCAGAGGACCAGGCGCATCGATTTCTCCGGCTTGAAGAACGGGAAGATCTCCACGCCGAGAGGGGTGAAGATGAGGTAGGCGTGCCGCGTCATGCGGATGGCCAGGCGCGCCGCCAGCCACGCCAGCGCGAGCGGCGCCAGCGCCCACGCCGGATGGGGCACGGCGGGGTTGACGTCACGGTAAAGGGAGCTGGCCAGCAGGGTCACGGCCACCGCCACCAGCACCGCCGCGGCGATCCAGTATGGCACGGCCTGCCCGGCCCGGGTGAAACGCAGCTCTTTCTCCGGGGACTGGATCTTGTCAGGCATCTGGTTGGTTCGCGCGGAAGCCGGCCACGGCGTCCTCCGCCGCACCCAGTTCCTTCACGAAACGTTCCAGATCCAGCGGGTCCTGTCCAACCTGCGGTTCACGTTCCCATACGCCCAGCAGGGAGAACATCCTCTCCAGGCCGAACATGGCGGCCCCGCCCTTGCAGCGGTGGAAGTCCTCCGCCAGCCTCGGCAGTTCCCCCGCCGCGAACAATGACGGCCAACCGGCCAATCTCATCCGCACATCGGCGAAGTATTCCTCCGCAAGTTCGAAAAATCCGGGCAGATCACCGCAGGCCATCCGTTCGAAACGGACGACATTGAGGATCGGGCTGCTGTCAGCAGAAGTGGAATGAGTCATGGGAAGGTCTCCCGGGGCGGTGAAGCAACAGGATAGGTGCGAGGAAGTTCAGGTATCTTAACCAGAACCGGCCCTCCTGCCATTACGCGATCATGTATGTGGCCGGGGTGGCGGAAGTCCCAGGGGGCCGCCGCGCCCGCCAACCTCACCCGCCCCCTACCCTTTCTTCAAAATCTCCGCCCGCAGGCGGTCCGCCAGATCCGTCTTCCCAACCGCTTCCGCCAGCGCGAGACGCACCTCCAGCACGCCGTCCGCGGCGAGTTCCTCATGGCTCATCGCCGCAACGGCGGCGGCCGCGCTTTCGAAATCCCCGATGGCGACCGCTCCTTCCGCCTGCTCCAGCAGGGAGACGGTGCCCGGTGGCAGGGGTTTTTCCCGATAGACCGCCCAGCGCGCGTGGTCCGGCAGGCGCTCCGCACCGGGACCGTCCACCTGGTCCAGATAGACGAACTCCTCCCCTTCCTTCACCCGCCGCCAACTGTTCAGCCCCACCACGATGACCAACCCCAGAACCACGAAAGATCCTTCCAGCAGGAACGGCGTGGACAAAAACCCGGCGATGACACCCAGCCACTCCCCGAACAGGCCGGGAACATACCGCCACCCGATCAGCAGCGTGAGCACGAACACGGTGATGATCCCCAGGATCACCGCCCCGATCAGGATCTGTTTGCTTCTACCCGCTTGCTCCTCGGTCATTTCCGGAGGAAACCTACCCCGTCCCAGCGGATTTCCCAACGCCGAATCCACAAAGGTTTATTTTATAAAACTTTACTAATTTTAAAAAAGAAGCCATCTTCCGCGTGCCGTGAGCCTCATTTTTTCAAGAAAAGTGATACTATCGTTTCTGTGGATCGTCCCGACGATCGCGCTGTGCGTGTTCGCGGCCCGGCAGATCATGGGAAAACCCACGGAGACCCCTGCGTTCACCCGGCCGCCGGTGAAGGTACCCATCGAGGTGCTGAAGGAAGGCCAGTCCCCGCGGGTGATCTATGTGGAACTGGACTCCCCTGCGATCCCGGAACCGTCCACCCTGCTGTTGCTGCCGCTTTCCGCGGCGCTCATGTTCCGCCGCAAACGGTGAAGGTATCCCTCATTTCCGGGTCCCGAGGGTGAGCGGAGGTTTTTAATACCACTGATTTCACTGATTTACTGATTTCGGAAGAAATCCTCATCGGGGATGCCTCCGGAGGTATTTTCCCGCCGTCATCCATCAGCAAATCAGTGTAATCAGTGGTCATCATCCCCGACTGCGGGAACAGCCCCAAATCCGGGATGAACGGGCAAACGGTGAACCCACGCTTGCCGGGCGGGCGATGCTTCCCTAAACCCCGCGGATGCGGCTTTTCGACACGCTGACCCGGACCGAGCGCGAGCTCTCCCCCATCGATGGATCCACCTTCCGGTTCTATTGCTGCGGCCCCACGGTCTATGGGCCGGCGCACATCGGGAACTTCCGCACCTTCGTCCTGCAGGATGTGTTCCGCCGCGTGCTGGAGACGGGCGGCATCCGCACGCTGCACGTGCGCAACATCACCGACGTGGATGACAAGACGATCCGCGACTCACAGAAGGCGGGGAAGACGCTGAAGGACTTCACGGACGCGTGGACGGAGAAGTTCCATGCGGACTGCGGGGCGCTGGCGTGCCTGCCGCCCCACATCGAGCCGGGCGCGGTCGAGCACATCCCGCAGCAGATCGACATGATCGCCAAGCTGGTGGAGAAAGGCCACGCCTACTCCTCCGACGACGGGTCGGTGTATTTCAAGATTTCCTCCTTTCCGGGCTACGGAAAGCTGTCCCACCTGGACACCCGCGAGCTGGACCTGGGCAAGACCCAGAACGAACGCGCGAACGCGGACGAGTATGAGAAGGACAGCCTGTCCGACTTCGTGCTGTGGAAGTCGCGCAAGCCGGAGGACGGCGACAATTTCTGGCCATCCCCATGGGGTGAGGGCCGCCCCGGCTGGCACCTGGAGTGCTCCGCGATGATCCACGAGTATCTGGGCGATACCTTCGACCTGCACTCCGGTGGCGTGGATCTGGTTTTCCCGCACCATGAAAATGAGATCGCGCAGAGCCAGTGCGCCTGCGGCGGCCACTTCGCCGCGCACTGGTTCCACATCACCCACCTGCTGGTGGACGGCGGGAAGATGTCGAAGTCGCTGGGGAACCTCTACACCATCGGGGACCTGGCCGCGAAGGGCTTCACGCCCATGGAGGTGCGCTACGTGCTGATCGGCGCGCACTACCGGAAGCAGCTCAATTTCACACTGGAGTCGCTGTCAGGGGCACGGGAGGCGCTGCACAAGCTGGCGAAGGGCGCGCGGCAGCTCGCCGGGAAGATCGGCGACGAGCATGTGACCTTCACCTCGGTCGGCTTCGGTCCGTTCGAGGGGGCGTGGAACAGCCTGCAACATGACCTGAACACGCCGGGCGCGCTGGGCGGCATCTTCACCGGACTGAAGGAAGCATCCTCCCTGGAAGGCGTGGAGGCGGCGAAGGCGCTGGCCGGACTGAACCGCATCCTGCGGGCGCTGGGCATCACGTTGCCGGAGATCGCGGAGCAGAAGGAAGCCGACGTGCCGGATGACATCCGCGCGCTGGCGGAGGAACGCTGGGCTTTCCGCACCGCGAAGAACTGGGCGAAGTCCGACGAACTCCGCGACCAACTGGCCGGACTCGGCTGGGTGGTGAAGGACGGGAAGGAAGGATATACGCTTTCACCGAAGTGAGGAGGGTAAGGAGGGAGGACACTCCTGTCCTCCGGCGGCATTGGGGAACAAAGGAGGAGAAGTTTTCAGTGTTCGGCTTTCAGGGAAGAGAAGAAGGCTGACCGCGAATCTTGCGAATCCGGCGAATCTTGAAGAGCCTCATTTTGATCCCTTTCTTCCTTCGCGTCCTTCGCGCCTTCGCGGTGAATTTTCACTGGCTCGCCAATGCCGCCGGTGGACAGGAGTGTCCACCCTCCTTACTCGGTTGCGGTGAAATCACTCACCCCTGCGGAACCGCACGGAATCCCGCCCACACGGCCAGCAGGCCGGCGATAACGCTGCCGCCGATGTAGAGCAGGGCGGTGGCGCTCTCCCCGCGGCGCAGCAGGAAGACATTCTCATTCGCGAAGGCGGAGAAGGTGGTGAAGCCGCCGCACAGGCCGGTCATGAGGAACAGCCGCGCATCGGAGGAGAACACTCCCCGCCGCTCCGCCAGCCCGGCGATGATGCCGATGAGCAGGCAGCCGAGGATGTTCACCGCAAAGGTGCCCAGCGGGAACTTCAGGTTCGGCAGGCGGTGGAGGATCGCGCCGCCCAGCATCCAGCGGGCGATGGACCCGATGGCGCCGCCGAGACCGACGAGGAGGACTTGCTTCATGCCACGTGGAAAGTGGAGCCACCCTAACGGAACGGCATGAGGATGGGGAGGAATTTCCAATCCGATGGGGGCTTTCGCCAAACGCCGCACCGGTTCCGGTTTGATCCACATCTTGAAAAGATTGCCCCCGCAGCCGTCATTCGATGCGTTCTGCAAACGTCAATGCACCGTGGCAACCCGGAGAAACGCGCAACATTCCCCGAAGACCCCGTGGAACACTTGGGATTCCTTAACAGAACGAATTTTCCGTGCTGGCACGCCACCTGCGATTGATCCGCCTCCATGGACAAGGATCTTCACCGCTACCTCAACGGACATCTGGCCGGCTCCCACTGCGCGCTCTCCCTCATCGCGGAACTCGCCAAACGCCAGACGGACGCCGCGGAACAGAAGTTCTTCGCGGAGCTGGAGGCAAAAGTCGAAGCGGACCAGCGGATTCTCAAGAACCTCCTCACGGCCAGCGGCGGGGAGGAAAGCACCGGCCTCCACTCGCTCGGCGAGATCGGAGGAAAGGTCAGCCGCCTCGTCTTTCTTCATGAAGGCATGGAACCTGGAAAACTCGGCAACTTCGAGGCGCTGGAGATGCTGGCACTGGGCATCCAGGGCAAGCGCCTGCTGTGGGTGGCATTGCAGGAAGTGGCCCATCATTTCCCGGAGTGGTCCGCCATCGATTTCCAGAAACTTGAATTCGACGCGATCCACCAGCGGGAGGAGGTGGAGGAACGCCGCATCGCACAAAGCCGGAGTGCCCTCGCTGATCCTGCCCGCAAAGGCATGACGACGAAGGCTCCCGCCGCCTGAAAATCACCATGGAGGCGGCAGGAAATCCGGCTCCGGGCGGCGGAAGTAAGGAGAGGGCCACTGCGGCGGAGCAGCCATGTGGAAGATTCACCGCAGAGGGACAGGACCGGGAGCGCACCAAGGTCAGTTCGCCGAGATCTGTTCCACCCGCACGCGGAGGAACTCCTTGCCCGTACCCTTCGGTGTGGTGCTGCGGATGACAACCGTCTCCATGGAGGTGACGGGGTCGAAGGTCACGCTTTCCTCGATGACTCCCTCGGTGGACCAGCTTCCCTGGACGAGGGTGGTGGAACGCTCCGGAATGTAGCGGATGTCCTGCAGCTTTGAATTGCCGCCGGGGCGCTGGTAGCTGATGGCCATGTAAGTCGTGGGGCTGGATTTCACCGCATGATCTCCGTTTTGCGACAGGGTCACCAGCAGATCCATCAGTTTCAGCATCGCACCTACCGCTTTCAGCGGATCCTTCCCGAAAGCGTAGGAGACCAGGTTCGGAAGACCATCCCCGTCCGCGTCCGCCATGAGCTGCGCGAGCGGGGAGTCCGGCTCGTCGGCGAAGAAGAATTCCTTCCAAGCCGCGGAGTTCTTCGGATAGGCCTCCGCGGTGAGAGTGGTGGCGCCACCTTCCACACGGGCGGTCGTGAAATACTGTGCGGTGGGGAGTTTGATCTTCGAGAACTGGCCCCCACTGCGGTTGACCACCGTGTAGGTGGTGCCGATGACCGGCTGGAAGTCCGGGGCGAGCGTGACGTTCAGCTTTCCGTTCAGGGCCACGTTGTTGTGGGAGGTGATACGGCCAGCAATCCCGGCAGGGCCGGCTAGCTCCAGATTGACCGTCCCCGTCGCGGTAAGGACGACCGAGGCCCCGGTGAAGTCGATGCCTCCTCCATGGTCGATGTTGAGCAGGCCTTCGTTCTGGAGCCTGCCCTGGAGGGGGGCGGTGGTCCTCACGTTCATGGTTCCGTAGTTGTAGAGGTGCCCCGTATTGCCGTCGTTGAGGGCTCCGGTGCCCGTCCAGGTGATGACGCCATGGTTATGGATGATGCCCCACGCGTTATCGCTCCAGCCCCAGTAGTGGCCGATCCATTTCACCCCATCGCCGACAATATCAAAGCGGGCATCCTGAGCGATGGTGACCGTACCGGAGATCGGACCCTTTGCCCATTCGAAACGCCCTCCGGTGGCAGTGGCGATGGTGGCGTTCTGATCGCACCGCAGGATGGTATCGCGATGCTCCAGCGTTCCACCGTCGAGGATGGTGACGGTCCCGTTCAACCGGGAATCCGAAGTCATCAGAACCTTCCCTCCCCCTGCGATCTGTGATCCGTTGTGGAGGGTGAAGGTGGTTTTCGTCACCAGCTCTCCCGCCCGGATATCAAGCACGCCTGTGCTGTGGTTGTGGAACGAAGCGAACAGGCCCACCGACCGGGGAGTGCCATCATCCGGCATGAGGAAGGTTCCGTGGTTGAGGAACTCATAGAGGGTCAGATTGGCTACCGCCCCTGCGGAAAAGGTGCCGTAATTCTGGATGCGGGCGGTGTTCTCATCCACGATGGCACCGGTGCCGGTCCATGCGATGGTGCCACGGTTGATGATGGTGCCTTGGGCGTTGTCGCTCCACCCATGGTAGTGCCCGATCCGCTTCTCCCCCGCTCCGGTGATCTCCATGCGCGCACCTTCCGGGACAGTAAAGGTGCCGGTGATCTTGCCCTTCGTCCACTCGAAGCGGCCGCTGCCGCTGGTGGTGAAGGCGGCATCCGTGCCAGGACGCACGATGCCGTCCCTCAGCTCGAACGTACCGGAAATGGCGGAGCTGCCATTCCACATGCAGTTGGTGGTGATGGCCAGCCGCCCCGCTCCGGCGATCACGGAACCGGCATTCAGGGTGACGTCGGACTTTGTGACCAGTTCCCCGCCCCGGATGTCGAACATGCCTGGGGCGGTGTTAAAAATCGGCCCCAGCGTCTCCACAGTGTAGGGTGAAGTGCCTGCGGGAACGAGGACGGTACCGGTATTGTTGAACTGGTTCACTCCCAGCGTCCCGGTCAGCGCGGCGGTGAAGGTGCCGGTGTTGTGGATACGGCCGACCCATTCATCCATGATCTTTCCTTCTGTCCACAGGATGGTTCCGGCATTGTTGAGGTCGAGTGCGGCCGGATACCAGCGGTCGTATTTCCCCAGATATTTGTCGCCGGAACCGGTGACGAGGAACGTCGATCCGGCGGCGACATTGACCGTCCCGCTGAGATTACCACCGGTCCACTCGAACCGGCCGCTGCCCTCCGAGGCAATGGTGCCTTGCGGGATGGTTTCGTTCCCACCAGTAAAGCTCCCGATGCGCAGCTCCAGGTTCCCGCCATCAAGCACGGTGGAAGTCCCCACCAACCGCCCTCCAGCAGCGCCCAGCAGCTTCCCGGCTCCGGAATAGCGGCTGCCGTCCAGCAGGTTCAAGGGGGCATTCGCCTGCACCGTGCCGGTGCGCACGTCCGCGGTTCCGGAGTTGCTCAGGGTGATGCCCGGTTCGAAGGAAGTGATGCCGCTGGAATCCTGTTTGCGCAGCGTGCCGGTGGAGGTGTTCGTGAACCCTCCCCCGTCCCCGATGGGACGGAACTGTTCGTCATTGTGCGCGATGAAGGTTCCGGAGTTGACGATCGATCCTCCGCCGTAGCCGGTCACGATGTCACCGGTTCCGGTCCAGTTCGCGGTACCGGCGTTGTTGATGACGCCGTGCTGGCGGTGGCAGGGGCCGCAAAAACTGATGCTTCCACCCAGCCGCTTTTCCTCCGGCCCCAGGATGTTGATGGTCATACCCGCCGGTATGTTGAGGGATGCGGGCCTGGGGCCCTCATAAGCCCCCTGGGTGATGCCCAGGCTGCCGGAGACCCAGTTGAACGTGCCTCCGTCTCCGGTCATGGCGCCATCCCCTTCCATGTAGCCGCCGTCCAGTTCCAACACACCGGTCATCTCAGACGTGGTGGAAGGCGGGATGTAGAGGCTGCTCCCTGCGGTGACGCGGGTTTTCCCCGCGCCTTTCACCGATGATCCGTTCTCGAGGACCAGTTGTCCGGTGGTGAACTCGAAAACACCCGCACGCACATCCAGCGTTCCCTTGTTCCGGAAATACATCGGCCGCGCGGAGCCCGTAGAGGCAAAGGTCGTGGTGGTGGAGGAGCCGTCCTTGATGAACTCACCTTCCGGCTCGTTGGAGAAAGTGAACCACAGGTAGCCCCCGTCAGTGGCGAAGCTGCCGGAACCGTCCGCAAGGAAAGTCCCCTTGTTGAGGATGGAGACATGGGTGTCCGTGCCACCCACCTGACGGATGACGCCGTTGCCGTTCCAGGTGGTCACACCGTTCAGCGTGAACGTCCCCGAGTTGATCAAGTGCTCACCGGAGCCACGGATGTACATGAGCGCGCCACCCATCTGTGTCAGGTCGCCCCATACCATGCCTTTGTCCCAGTTGAACATGGACCCCGGAGGCATCAGGATGTGCATGCCGATGGTGCCGCCGTCCATGTTGATCACCGATCCCACGGTGAGCGTGTTCCAGTTTCCGGCGGAGAGGATCTGGCCGCTGCCGCTGATGTTGAGGCTGCCGATGGTGCAGTTGCCGCTGACGATCAGGGTCCCCTGCAGGTTCAGCGAACCGAGGGAAACCGCACCGGCACGGACGGTGAAACCCGCGGGGATGGTCGCGTCGTCTCCACCGGTCGGGGGCGGGACAGGATCGCAGGGAGTGCCCCAGTTCTTCGGATGATAGAAGTCCTCGCCGCTGCCGGTTGGTTCGGATTGGTCATTCGGGTTGCACCTCTCCGGCGCACGTCCGGTGAAGGTCTTGGCGGAGGCGTTGGTCCCCAGCGTGAGGATGGCGAGGAGAACAGCGGCGCAAGCGGCCAGCGGTTTTCCCAGGGTGCCGGTGACGGCGGGCATGATGCGTTTCATGGCGGGGAAGAACTAGGGGATGGAACATGCTGGTCCTTGCCAACAACTGCCCCGCCGGACACCGGACCGAAAAACATGTCTCCAAACAAGATACAACTTCGCGCGGCCCTACGCATTGTTGCGTAGCGGCATTTACATTGGATGCATCGCGCGGAGACAACTCCACCAGCGCGGGGATCTGTTAGATGGACCCCATACCGCGAAGATCCGCGTTCCGGACCGGAACTCCGGCAACCTCAGAAAAGCAATGACTCCACCAGCAGGCGATAAACGGCGCTTCGTGGCACCTTGACCTTTCCGCCGCCCATCCTCCCGTCCAGCAGACCCAGCGTTTCCTCCGCGATGAGAGCGGGCAGCACGGAGGCCGCGCGCAGCCTCCGTGACCGCAGGCCGGATGCATAGCTCATTCCCTGGCGCACCCGCTCCACCGCCCGGCGGTGCCAGATTCCATACTCCCGCAGCAGCGCCGCATGGTCGGACGGATCCGCCACGGGGAGATAGCACCGCCCGTTTGCCAGATCCTCCGGCAGATCCCGCAGGATGTTCACCAACTGCAGGCCCTTGCCGTAGGCGATGCCCATTTCCAACAACTCCGCCTCCCCCGCTGTCGAGTAGCGGCTTCCCAACGTGAGAAATCCCAGCTTCGTCCAGAACGCACCGACGCATCCCGCGACGCACCACGTGTAGTCCTCCAATTCCGCCGCGTTTGCCAGCGCCACGGGCTTTCCCATTTCCGCATCCGCAAACCGGGTGAGATCGAGTGACTGGCCGCTGATGATGGTGGCCACAACCTCCCGGACCAGTCCCGCCTGCCCCTGCTCCATGCCGGCCAGCCACCGGAGGATCTCCGGAGCGCGGGCCAACATCGCGGCTTCTCCCGGTGTGGCGGCGAGCAGCAATTTTTCCGGCCACACGGGCAATGCCGCACCCTCCGCAACGGACGCTGCAAATGCCGCCAGCAGGGAAAGGCGTTCCTCCACCGCCACACCCTCCGTATCCGCGATGGTGTCACTGGTGCGGGCCAGCAGGTAACCCAGCCCGGCGGACTCCCGCATCTCCCGCGGCAGCATGCGCAGGGTGAGGTAAAACGAGCGTGATACGTCCTTGAGGATGCGTTTGCCCAGGTCGTCGTTCACAGGTGGGACAGTAAGGAGGGTGGACACTCCTGTCCACCGGCTGCAACGGGAATCCACAGCAAAGGCATATCCGGGATTGTTCCGCCGTTTCCTTCATTCGCCAATGCCGCCGGAGGACAGGAGTGTCCTCCCTCCTTACCCGGCTGCAACGGGAACCCACAGCAAAGGCATATCCGGGAATGTTCCGCCGTTTCCTTCATTCGCCAATGCCGCCGGAGGACAGGAGTGTCCTCCCTCCTCACCCGGCTGCAATGGGAACACAGAGCAAAGACATCCCGGGACAGATCCGCCCCTGGCGGCTCTCCGCAATGTCCCTCCTCCACAAAAAAAACCGCCCGTGGCGGACCACGGGCGGCTTCAAATGATCGGTATCCTATCGCGGGAGCTTATTCAGCTTCGGCGGCGGGAGCGGCTTCTTCGGACTCAGCGGCCTTTTTCTTGGCGGCCTTCTTCGCCTTGGGAGCAGGAGCGGCTTTCTCTTCCACCACTTCGACCGGGGCTTCCTCAGCCTTGGCTTCGGCCTGGTCAACCCACTCGATGATCGCCATCGGTGCGGCGTCGCTGGAGCGGACGCCCAGCTTGGTGATGCGGGTGTAGCCACCCTGGCGGTCCTTGGAGGCGGGAGCCACTTCGGAGAACAGCTTCTTCACCAGGTCCTTCTCATAGAGGAAGGCGATGGCGAGGCGGCGGGAGTGCAGGTCGTCGCGCTTGGCGAGGGTGACCAGCTTTTCAGCCACCGGACGGAGGGCTTTCGCCTTGCCGAGGGTGGTTTTGATGCGCCCGTGCTCGATCAGGCTGCCAACCAGGTTGGCGAGCAGGGACCGGCGGTGGGAGGCGGAGCGTTTGAGCTTGGTGGTGTTGCGTCGATGTCTCATCGGATGCTTCCGTTTCTATTTGAAGTGTTTAGTCGTCGAGGTTCTGGGCGATCAGATCGGCGAGGCCGACCGGTGCTTCGTCTTCCGCACCGAGGCGAGGCGCACGCGAGGCGGCGACCGGACCGGAAAGCAGCGATGAATCGAAGGTCATTCCGAGACCAAGGCCCAGCTCGACGAGCTTGTCCTTGATTTCGTTGAGGGACTTTTTGCCGAAGTTGCGGTACTTGAGCATCTCCGCTTCCGACTTCATGGCGAGCTGGCCGACGGAGGTGATGTTCGCGTTGTTCAGGCAGTTCGCCGCACGGACCGAAAGCTCGATCTCGTTGACGGACATGTTGAGAAGCTTCTTGAGGGCGGCGTTCTCTTCGCTCGATTCGGCCGGAGCCTCTTCGAAGTCCACGGCGTTCTCGTCGTAGTTGACGAAGACGTCGAGGTGGTGGCGGAGGATCGCGGAGGCCTGGAGCAGCGCGTCCTGCGGGGTCACGCGGCCGTCGGTCCAGATGTCGAGGGTGAGCTTGTCGAAGTCGGTCATCTGGCCGACCCGGGTGGTGTCCACGGAGTATTTCACGCGGGTCACCGGGGAGAAGATCGAGTCGATGGCGATGACGCCGATCGGCTGGTCCTTGCGCTTGTTCTCGTCACCGGTGGAGAAACCACGGCCGACGCGGACTTCGAACTCGGCGTCGAACTTCACCTTCTTGTCGAGGGTGCAGATGATCTGGTCCTTGTTGACCACGTCGTAGATATGGTCGCCCTGGATGTCACCGGCGGTGACGACGCCTTCTTTCTCCACCTTGATGGAGAGGATGCGTGGCTCCTTCTCGTTGTGGGAGAATTTGACCTTCTTCAGGTTGAGGACGATGTCCGTGACGTCTTCGACGACGCCCGGAAGGCTGGAAAATTCGTGCTGGACGCCTGCGATGCGGACCGAAGTGATCGACGCGCCTTCCAGGGAGGAAAGCAGGACGCGGCGGAGGGAGTTGCCGACGGTGTGGCCGTATCCGCGCTCGAAGGGTTCGGCGACGAATTGGGCGTAAGTGTCCGTGGCGGTTTCCTCGTTGCGGACGAGGCGGTTTGGAAGCTCGAAACGAGCGAGTTTGATGGCTGACATGTGTTTTCTTGGTGGCCGGGTTACCCTCCTGCGAGCGATGACGCCCCGAACTTCGGGGTGACGGAGGACCTACGGCGAATTTTGGAGCTCGCGGGGCGCAGACTCAAAACCGGTCCAGCCCCAGTTGCAAAGCATTTTTTCCCGGAAGAATGAGCAAAATCCGAAATTCCGCGCAATTCCATGAAATTTCATTGGATTCCAATGCAAACGGGTTCCAATGTTAGATTGTAGAACGGTGAAAGAAGATGAAATCCAAACGCAATCTAACGAGGTTTACCTACGAGACTGCTGCTTTTGAAGGGTGGCGTCTCTGTATCAGTCGGGCGGGTACGACCTTCACGAAATATTTCCCCGACAAGAAATACGGCGGCGGCAGGAAATCCCTCGCGGTCGCCGAGACAGCTCTGGGAGCCATCCGTGGTGTCCTGGAGGGAGCGAAAAGGATCAATGGCAAGCTCAGCGCCAATACGGTGCGGAAGGCCGAGAAAATCCTCAACGAAGTATAACCCAACCGCACTTTCCGGTTCCAATGCACCCCGGTTATGCCGAGGGTGCGGGGCATGCCCCTGAACGGAAAGTGCGTCATCCATTGGTTCCGCCGCGATCTGCGGCTGGCGGACAACACCGCCTTGAACCGGGCGGCGGCGACCGGCATGCCGGTGGTCCCTGTTTTTGTGCTTTCCACTTGGAAAGGGCAACACTCATGGACAGGTCCGAACCGGCAGCAGTTCCTCTGCGATTGTCTGGCAGGGCTGGCGGAAGCAGTGGAGTCCGTTTCCGGAAAGTTGATCCTCCGGAAAGGTGATCCCATTGAGGAACTGGAAAGCCTGATCGCGGAAACCGGAGCCGGTGCGATCTACCTGAACAAGGATCCCGATCCGCACGGGAAGGAGACGGAGAAACGGCTGCGCTCCCTCTGCACCCGGGTCGGGATCGGTTTCCATGCCTTTGATGACGTGGCGTTGCACCACCCGGATGAGGTGCTCACGCAGACCGGTGCCCCTTATAAAGTCTTCACCCCCTACAGCCGGAACTGGCTGGGACTGGCCAAGCCCGCGCCACTGGCCGCCCCCTCCTCCCTGGAAACCCCACAGGGCATCCGGTCCCTGGAACTGCCCGGGGTATCCTTCTGGAATCTGGAGGCGCCCTCCGCGGATCTTGTGCCCGCCGGAGAAAAAGCGGCCCGGCGGCGCATGCGCACGGCGCTGGAAGAAAGGGTCTGCGACTATGAAGCGAACCGCGATTTCCCCGCACGGGCCGGAACCAGCCGTCTCTCCCAGGATCTGAGGTTCGGCCTTATTTCCATCCGCACGCTGTATGCGGAGGCGATGAAAGCCCGCACCGCGGCGAAGCCCGCCGGGAGGAAAGGCATCGACGTCTTCATCAAGGAACTGGCGTGGCGGGAGTTCTACTTCGCCATCCTCCACCATTTCCCGGAGGTGCTGGACAAGGAGTTCAACCCGGACTGGCGGGGACTGTGGTGGGCGGAACCGGGTGGAAACTTCCAGGCATGGAAGGAAGGCCGCACCGGCTTCCCCATCGTGGATGCGGGCATGCGCGAGCTGCTCGCGACCGGATTCATGCACAACCGCGTGCGGATGATCACCGCGATGTTCCTCACCAAAGACCTGCACATCGACTGGCGGCTCGGGGAGTCGTTCTTCATGCAGCACCTGACGGACGGCGAGATCGCCTCGAACAACGGCGGCTGGCAGTGGTCGGCGGGGACCGGGGCGGACGCCGCGCCCTACTTCCGGATCCAGAATCCATGGTCCCAGGCCGCGCGCTATGATGCGGACGGAGACTACATCCGGCGGTGGGTGCCGGAACTGGCGTCCGTGGATGCGAAAAATCTCCACACTCCGCCAAAGGACGGCGGGTCCGTGGCACCGGGCTATCCCGCCCCCATCGTGGATCACAAGACGGAGCGGGAGCGGACGCTGGAAATTTTCAAGCGACATCGGGAGAAACGTGGGTAATCTTTCCGGGGAATAACCGGACTTCCCGGTACTCCCACCGTCAGGAACATGCACAGATTCCGCTGCATCATCGCCGTGATGCTCGCGATATTCATCGCGGGTCCGGCCTGCTGTTGCCTGGGCATGACCCAGCCCGTGAAGCAGGCGGAGCATTCCTGCTGTGGAAGCAAGAAGCCGAAGGAGCAAAAGGAAAGCGTCTGCGCCTGCACCACGGCGAAGCACCAGAAGGTGGCGGAAAAAGACACGCCCCTTCCCGCCCTTTTTTCCGCCACTCTCCCACCCCTTCCGGGAGCAGCGCTTCCAGTGCTGCTGGCGGACCGCACGGTGATTCCCTCACCCGCTCCGGTCTTCGATACCGGCCCACCCCGGCTGCGGCTGGCGGTGTTGCAGCGTTTTCTGATCTGATGAAGCGGGCGATCCACGGACTTTCCGCCGTGGCTTCCATCCCCCATGCGCCCGATTTCCCGGGAGCATCACTTCATCACGATCATGAAAACCATCTTCCTACTTTTACTGATATCCACCCTGGGCCTCCAAGCCCGCGTCGTTGAATACGACCTTGAGATCCGCCGTGAGAACTGGACTCCGGGCGACGGGCTGAAACCCGTGTCCGCCATCACCGTCAACGGCGGCATCCCCGGTCCCACCCTGCGTTTCCGCGAGGGGGACACCGCCCGCATCCGCGTCCACAACCGGATGACGAAGGAGGAAACCTCCGTCCACTGGCACGGCATCGTCCTGCCCGTCGCGCAGGACGGAGTCCCGCATGTGACCACCCCTCCCATCCAGCCGGGCGGCACGCACACCTTCGAGTTCAAGCTTCCGCACTCCGGCACATATTGGTACCACAGCCACACCCACCTGCAGGAGCAGGAGGGGGTGTACGGTTCCATCGTGGTCGCTCCCGCGGGAGGAGAACCGGTGAAAGCGGACCGCGACCACGTGGTGGTGCTGTCCGACTGGACCACGGAGAGTCCGGACGAGGTGATGCGTTCCCTGCGCCGCGGCACGGAATGGTATGAGCTGAAGAAAGGCTCCATCCAGAGCCTGACCGGCGCGGCGAAGGCCGGGGCGCTCCGCGACTTCTTCGACCGCGAACGCTCCCGGATGCCCGCCATGGACATTTCCGACGTCGCCTACGACGCCTTCCTGGCGAATGGAAAGCGGGCCATCCACCTCCCGGGGAAGCCGGGCGAAACGGTGCGCCTGCGCTTCATCAACGCGGGGGCGTCCACGTATTTCTACCTGCACTCCGCCACCGGGCCGCTGCGGATCGTCGCGGCGGACGGACCACCTGTCAGGCCCATCTCAGTGAAGCGCCTGCTGGTGGGGATGGCGGAAACCTATGATGTCATCGTGAAGATCCCCGCCTCCGGCGAATGGGAGGTGCGTGCCACAGCACAGGACGGCTCCGGCCATGCCTCCGTCTTTCTGGGTGAAGGTGACCGGCATGCCGCTCCCGACATCCCGCGTCCGGACAACTACCGCATGGACCACCACCTGATGGCCGCCATGGACGAAATGGACATGGATGACATGCCAGCCGGCCACGAGCCTGAAGAGGCGGAACGTCCTCTGCCCCCCTACTCACGGCTCCGCGCCGTCCACCCGACGGATTTTCCCGCCACCCTGCCCCGCCGCACGATCGAGCTGCGCCTGACCGGCGACATGGAGCGTTACATCTGGTCCTTCAACGGGAAGACCTACGCGCAGGATGGCGTGATCCCGATCAAGAAGGGCGAGGTCATCCGCATGGAGTTCATCAATGACACGATGATGCACCACCCGATCCACCTCCACGGCCACTTCTTCCGCGTGCTGGCCGGACAGGGAAAAGACGCGCCGCTGAAGCACACCATCGACGTGCCGCCGATGGGCAAGCGCACCGTGGAGTTCCACGCGGACAACCCCGGCGACTGGCTGCTGCACTGCCACCTGCTCTACCACATGCACGCGGGCATGACGCGCATCTTCGCCTATCAGGACCAGAACTGGACTCCCCCGCCCCAGGGAAAACTCAAGCCCGGCACGGATGTGATCTGCACGGACGAATGCTGTGTCCCCGCGTCCTCATTGATCACCGCTTCTGGCGGAACCGCAGACCACCAACCGCACGCCGGAGGCCATGACCATGACCCGCTTTTCATGTTCGTGGACGGTTCCATCCAGTCCCACATGAGCGAGGGGCAGTTCACGGTGATGAATTCCTACAACGACTTCTTCGCCGCGTGGGAGATGGGTTGGCGGGATGAGTTCGCCTATGAGGCCGAGGTCGGCTGGAAGCGCTACTTCGATCCCAATCTCTCCACCGTGCTGGGCTGGCGCTTCACCAACCATGACGGGGAGGCGGACCGTGCCTTCGCCGGTGTGGAATACCGGCTCCCCTACCTGATCGACAGCACCGTCCAGATCGACTCCGAAGGGGACGTCCGGGTGGGGCTGGGCAAGTCGCTCCAGATCACCGACCGGCTGAACGTCTTCGCGGAAGTCCAGTCTGACACCGGCAGCGAATGGGAGTGGACGACCGGTGCGGCTTGGACGCTCAACAAGCAGCTCTCCCTCATCTCCCAATACCATTCCGAATACGGCTTCGGCGGAGGCCTCCAATTCCGCTTCTGAACCACCAAACGAAAACCAAACATCATGAAAACGACCATCAGCATCATCGCACTCGCCCTCTTCTCCGGACTCTCCGGCGTCACCGCCGCCCCGGCGAAAACCAAACCCTACACCAAGGACATCTGCATCGTCTCCGACAACAAGCTCGGCTCGATGGGTCGGGTCATCACCAAGGTCTATGACGGCCAGGAGGTGAAATTCTGCTGCAAACCCTGCATCGGCAAGTTCGAGAAAAACCCGGAGAAGTATCTGAAGAAACTCTGAGCCGCCACAGTGGCTGGGGCGTCCCGCCCCAGGCCGTTGCCGGGGCATCCTGCCCCGGTCTTTCCCGAATTCATTGGTAGCCACCTTGGCAGAACGTCGCCGGACATGCCCACCGGGCCCGCTACCGGAGTAGCGGCGTGGCTGCGCCACGACGGCTGGGAAAATCCTCCTTTCTCTCCACAACTCCGCACGGAGAGGGTGCCATCCATGACGCACCGGGCTCGCAGGACGCCACCCATCCACCCAGCCGTAATGGCGCAGCCATTCCGCTACGGAAGATGATGCCCCGGCAACGGCCTGGGCCAAGATGGTCCAGCCACATCACTTCTTCATCAGCCGCGCCGCGAGGGCCTTCAGGTCCTCCACCGGGATCGCGAAGCTCTCCGCGCGGTTGGCGCGGGCGATGTTCATCCCCACGCACTTCCCGTCCAGGCCCAGCAAAGGACCGCCGACAATCGATTTGTCGCCGATGATGTCGTGCTGCATCACCCGCGGGAAGCCGCTGCGGCGGTCGGAGTAGGCGCCGCTCATCATGTCATTCCGGGTGACCGGGCCGGGATCCAGCGTCACGTCCACCGTCTCGTCCACCTCCTTCCGCTGGTAGGTGACCTGCACCACCGTGCCGGGCTTGTGATCCTTCAGCGCCTCTGAAACCTCGTCGAATTTCACCACGGCCTTGCCATTGATCGCGACGATGATGTCGCCTTTCTTGATACCCGCCTTCGCGGCGGCTCCGTCCTCCGCCAGATCCGCGATCTCCAGCACCTCGTCCGCGTCCTCCTTGAACGCGACGCCGAGATTCCCCCCTCCCGCCGGGATGGGGCGGATCTTCGCGCTGACGATGCCGACCAGCGCGCGCCGTGCCTTCAGGCTGGTGGCTCCGTTGGCGATGACCCAGCTCCCCTGCGGGATATCGCCGGAGGGCGCGTAGTCCACCGGAGTCAACCCGGAGGCATCCACCTTCACCAGCGCGACGTCCCATGCGTCATCCACGGTCACAACTTTTGCATTCGGGTAGGATTGCGCGTCCACCCTCACGGAAAGATTCGCGGTTCCGGCGATCTCGCTGGCCTTGGTGAGGATGTAGCCGTCCGGTGAGATGACCACACCGTAGGCGATCTCCTTCCGCCCGCTGAGCATCACGGCGCTGGATTGCTGGAGGATCTGGCGCTGGGCGTCGAAAACGGAGGTCACCGCCGGTCCGGTCCGGCGGTAGGCGGACTCCAGCGACTGGAAAGCATGGGAGGTGGCAGGCAGCAGCAGCGCGGCGAGCAGAAAACACCTGACAGCCTGTTGGAACACCGAACTGTGGCTGCGGCGTCCCGCCGCAGGCCGTGATTGTGGCGTCCCGCCGCAATGTTTCCTTACCGAGACCGTTGCCATCTTGTTATCCATATCGCACATCACGATGCTTGCTGTCCGGCCCGATAACCACCACCCGGCGCTCTCCAAAGCGACGGCGGGACGCCATCGCCACGGCCTGCGGCGGGACGCCGCAGCCACATATCCCAGCAGGCCATCAATTGCGTTCACCGAGTTTCAGTTTGAAAGTTTGTGGTTTGCCTCCGCGCAGCCCCTCGATCTCCACCTTGTCCCCGGCGGCCATTTCCTTGATCAGTTCCTGGAGCTGCTCGCGCTTCTCCAGCGCGGTGCCGTTGAATTTCAGGAGCACATCCCCTTCCTTGATGCCGGCTTTCTCGGCGGGTGTCTCCCTGCCGACCTTCAGCACCTTGAGCCCTCCTGCGGACCGCGCTTCCGTCGCAACGCCCAGCAGGCCGCTGCCCTTCTCCGGCTTCTGGGCAAAGGGTCCCTCCCCGATGAACTCGGACCGGAGCATGCCATCCCAGTTGTTGGTGAACTCCTTCAGCGGAACATGCATGTTCACCTGCAACTGCTCCCCGACACGGGAGTGGATGCCGATCACCTTTCCGGACATGTCGAACAGCGGACCGCCGGAGTCACCGCCGATCAGCGCGCAGTCGGTCTGGATGGTCGAGTTCGCGATGCGCACCAGCCGCCCGAGACGCACGACCGAACCGCGTTCCTTGTCAAAGCCGCCGGAATGGCCGAGTGAAAACACCCAGTCGCCCAGCTTCGGGGTGTCATCCTTGCCGAGCGGCGCGAACGGGAAAGGCCCCTTCTCCGTGATCTTCACCATCGCCGCGTCCACATCCGCCACCAGGCCCAGCGTCTCCGCCTTCAGCTTCCGTCCGTCCTCCATGATGACGGTGACCTCTTTCCCCACACCGGTGCTCACGTGGGCGGCGGTCAGCACCAGCCCGTCCGCGGAGATGATGACACCGCTCCCGCTGCCATCGCCGATGTCGATGCACACCGTCGCGTCGCGCGCCTTTTGCAGTGCGGAGATCAGGGCCTTCTGGATCGCTTCGATGTCCTGCAGGTTCTCGGGTGCCTTCTTTTCATTGAAATGGAAAGGCTGGGCATCCACGGGAAACGTGGACACGCACAGCAGGAGGAACAGACGGGAAGCGGACCGGAACATCGGGATGAACTGCGATACGTTAGGCAGATCCCGCACTTTCCGCAACAAGGGGAATTGCAGGATTCAGGCGCGCCGCAGGTAGTCCGGCACCTGATCCTTCTGGGATGCGGGCGGCAGAGCCGCGCTGGCGAAGGAAATCACCGCCCCCACCCCTGCCGCATGGTCCCCACCCAGGCGGGGTTCCACCTCCAGATCAGGGAACCGGAACCTCACCCTGGATCTCATCCAGGCGACGAAGGATGAAACCAGCAGCCCCGTACCCAGCAGCAAGGCCGCTCCACCCCACCATTCCTCCACCCAGATCACCGCCTGTTCCTTCCAGATTTCCAGCGTGGAGGGTGCTTTCGCTTTTTTGGCCACCGGGCGATGGGAGACGACGGGAACTTCGTCCGGGGATGCCCCTCCGCCCAGCATCCGCTCCATCCAGTAGATGCGGATGGACATCTGGACGGAGAACGCATCGAGCTGGTCCGTGGTGTTCAGCTTCTCAAAAGCCGACATGACGGAACTCTGGAGGGCGCGGCGCTGGTCCGCCGCGGAGACCGATTCCGTCAGGAACGGACTGAGATGGATGGCGGAACGCTGCGGCGCCCCCAGGAAATAGAACACGACCACGGCGGGCCGGCCGGTGGTGAAAAGACGCTCCACCGTTTCCTCCGCGCGGACTTCACCGGGGATTTCCTGCTCCCCGCCGAAGACATAGACGAAGAAGTCGATGGATGAGTCACCCGCGTGATACTTCAGGAATCCAAGGCGGTCCTTGTAGTCCTTCAGGCTCAGCAATCCCTGCGGATCCACCAGAAATTCGGCGGGCTTTTCCGCGAAGTAGGCGGTGAGGAATTTTTCGGGGATTTCCGATGACCGGAGAGGGTCTTTGGTCACCTCATCCCCCTTCGGTTTCTCCACATCCAGGGTGGATTCCGGAGCAGGCTCAGGCTCATCAGCCAGAATGAAACTCCGTAATATGCCGCCCGCTTCCTCGAAGGCTTTGCGCTCATCGTCTTTCCAGGATGGCATCTGGAGGGCGGAAGCATGGGCAAAAGAGGCGGCCGCCAGCGCGAGGAACGGAAGGAATCTCACTTCTCCACCTCCTCCACCACCGGCTGTTCTTCCGGGACGCGGTGCCCGGACCGGATCCTGCGGACCAGATCCCCCATCTGCGGCGGTGGCAGCACCTTGCGTTCGAATTTCTCCGGATCACGCCGCGCCTGGCGGCTGCGCTTCGCCAGAATCGTCCCCAGATGGCGGATGGCCTTCACCAGACCGTCCGCATACCGCCCGTCGAGCCAGTGGGAATGCGCGCGGGAAAGACAGTCGAACGTGTCCGCCTCCTCCAGGTAGGGATCCAGCAGGTAGCCGAAGGTCACCCCGGCAGCCTTTGATTCCGGATCGATCGTGAAAAGAATCCCCGCCTCGTTCGGCTTGCCGACGGGTACATCCTCAAAGGCCGCCCGGTTCAACATCCAGAAGCCGAACTGGCGGATGTTCGCCACCTCCCCCAGCGGCCCGGTATAGACCGCCACGAAAACCTGCGGGAAACGCCGGCCGATTTCCTCCATCGCCGCCTCCACCTTCCGCCGGCCTCCACGCCGCAGCAGCCCCGCCGCATCCGTGAGGCTGCGGAGCGTGACCTCATCCTCCCCGAAATGCGCGTCCGCATCCGCCAGCGAGAATCCGCAATGAGGACACGACTGCGCCGCTCGGTGGATTCGTTGAACGCAGCGGGGACACTTCATTTCGGGCAGTTACCACGGATTCCTTAAATAACAATCCGCGAAAGGTCAAAGCGAAAGCGACAGACACCCGACGGGAGAATCCCGATGGGAGGAGCATCGCGGACGCCCACGAAGGGAATTTCATCCTCCAACAGGACGATGCCTTGATTGATCTCCATGTGGAACGGCACCCGATATCCTCCCGGCTGTGACACAGCCTAAGATTTCAGCCCGATCACCTCCCGGAACCTCGCGTAGGCGGCGTCCCATTCCTCCTTGCCGGACGGCTCGAAGGTCTTGAATCCGAACGAACGTGAGATGAGTTCACGGCCGGCGGTGAAGTCCGGCAGGACGCCCATACCGACCATCTGGGTGATGATGTTCCCGCAGGAGGTCGCCTCCACCGGTCCTGCCACAACCTTGATCCCGAGGGCGTTCGCGGTGGCCTGGCTGAGCGCCTCGTTCTGGATGCCGCCGCCACCGGCCCGCAGCGACGCGAACTCCCGGCCGGTGAGGCACTTGAAGCGCTCGAAGACGACCCGGTATTTCAGCGCGAGGGAGTCCGTGGCGACGCGCAGCACGGCGCCCTTGCTCTCCGGCACGGTCTGGCCGGTCCTGCGGCACCATTCGCGGATCTTGTCCGGCATCTGGCCGGGGCTGGCGAAGACGATGTCGTCCGGATCGATGAACGCGGTGAAAGGCTCCGCCTTTTCGGCCAGCTCCGCCATTTCGGCGTAGCCGAGGCTTTCTCCGTCCAGCGCCCACTGCCGCTTGCACTCCTGGATGAGCCATAGCCCGGCGATGTTTTTCAGGGAATGGATGTCCCCGCCGACGCCGAAGTCATTGCAGAAACCATAGCCCAGCGCCTTGCCGCTGGTGATGGCGGTGTCCGACTCGATGCCCATGATGGACCAGGTGCCGGAGGAAAGCCACAGGTCCTCCCGGCCCATGGGGATGCCCGTCACGGCGGCCGCCGTGTCATGGCAGGCGGCGGCCACTACGGGAATGCCAGTAGCTCCGATGAAGGCGGCCACTTCCTCCCGGACGGGGCCGAGCACGGTGCCCGGCTCCACCAGCGGGCCGAAAAGCCGCTCCGGCAGGTCCAGCGCCCGGATCACCGGCCAGGCCCAGTCGCCCGTGGCGGGGTCGATGAGCTGGGAGGTGGAGGCCACCGTTTTCTCGCACGCCTTCACCCCGGTGAGCCAGTAGGCCAGCAGGTCCGGCACGAACAGGATGCGGTCCGCGTGCAGCAGGCCCGGGCTGTTCCTGCGCCGCTCCGCGAGCAGGTGCAGGGAGGTGTTGTAGAAGTTCGTCTTGATGCCGGTGTGGGCGAAAATCTCCTCCTCCGGCATCAACCCGTGCATCACCTCCGCCATGCCCTCGAAGCGGGCGTCCCGGTACTGGTGCGGCATTCCCACCAGCTCTCCGTCCGCATCGATGAGGCCGAAGTCGCAGCCCCAGGTGTCGATGCCGATGGAGACGATGCGGTCGCCGTATTTCTCCACCGCGCGGCGCAGCCCTTCGAGGATGTCCCGGTAAAGGCCGACGATGTTCCAATACGAGCCGGAAGGGAGTTCCGTGCCCGGATTGTCGAAACGATGCACGTCCTCCAGCACGAGCTTCGAGAGGTCCGTGCGGGCGGCGATCACACGGCCGCTGCCAGCTCCGAGATCAACGGCGATGAAGACTTTTTCAGACATGGGATTGATGATGGGAAAGTGGAGCGCCGGACCTGGCGGAGAGTGATGGCACCAGAGTGGCCAGAATGCCGGTGTGGTCCGTCAGGCGGGTGCCGTCGCCGCCGGTGCGCGGCAGCAGGCGGTCGATGGTCACCGTGAGATCCGCCGTGGTGGCGATGTGGTCGATGAGCTTGTGACCCTCCGCATCTTCAAGACCCGCCGTGGACACCGAGAAACCGTTTGGGATGGCATCCATCAACGCGGCGGACACTTCCGGCGGTTGGTTGACCCGCGGGATCCGCTGGTTGTAGTCGCCCAGGAGACAGACGGGCATCCCGTCCCCGGCATACCGCCGGACGACGCGCGCAAGACCGTGGCAATAGCTGATGTGGTCCTCCCACGGCCTCCGGTCACACCTGCCGGTCCTGACATGGGCGTCCTTCCACGGGATGCACACACCCACGAAGCGGATGCCGCCGGTGATACATGAAACAAACCTTCCGCCCGGCATGGACTCATCCCCTGTGACGTCCACATCGCTCCATGGCTGTCGGCTCCAGAGCACGACTTTCCTGCGTCCGCCGGAGTGGCTGTAGCCATAGTCCGCGTCCGCCGCGATGAGATGCCCGGCAGGGAGGAAATCATGCTCCGTCTCCGTCAGGCAGACGACATCCGCGGCGGATGCCTGGATTTCCCGACGGATCAAATCCCCCCGCACGGAACCCGGTGGAGCCCACTCCACGTTCCAAAGGAGGCATTTCATCTCAGCGGATGCGGGCGTCATTTCCCGAAGTGCAGTTCGTAGGGAGGCGTGATGAGATGCTTCTTCGCGTAGGATCTGCCGCCCTTGTCCGTGATCATCGCGTGCAGTTCATCCGGCTTCGCGAAGAAGTGGTCGGTGGGCGCGCCGAGCTTGGTGGAGTCGATCAGGGCGCAGGACCACTCCGCATGTTCCAGCATGGCTCTCTTGAAGCGCGCCTGGTCCGGATTCGGCTCGCCGATGCCCAGCTTCGGGTCGAAGCCGCCGCCGGAGAAAAAGAAACGGTCGATGCGCAGCATCCGCAGGGCGGCCTCCGTCAGCATGCCGGAAAATCTCCGCCCGCGGCGCTCGTAGGTACCGCCCAGCTCGATCAGCTCGATGGCTTCCCGTGTGGCGAGGCGTTCCACCACCGCGATGGAATACGTCACCACCCGCAGCGGCACGCCGTCCGGAAGCTGGGAGGCGAACTCCAGCGCCGTCGTGCTGGCGTCCAGCAGCAGCGTCTCCCCTTCTTTCACCAAGGTGGCGGCCTCCCGTCCGATGGACAGTTTTTCCTCAAGCTGCCGCGACTCCCGCTCCGAGAGCGAAAGCTCCCCCAGCGCCACGGTGGAGTCCATGGCCCCGCCGTGGGTGCGGCGCAGATGACCCACCCGGGCGAGGAAGTCCAGATCCCGGCGGATCGTTTCCTCCGTGACCTCAAAGTCCCCGGCCAGCTCGGTGGTCCTCACCGTCCCGTTCTTACGGGCGATTTCGAGGATGCGGCGTTGTCGTTCGGCGGCGAGCATGTGGGAATTTGTGGGAATTTGCTTGATTTCCTTCGTTTTGCGGGCCAATCCCGCTCACGTCAATACGAAACCAAACCGCCATGTCCAAACCCGAAAACTTCAAGCACGTCTCCTATTCGTGGGATGATGCTCACGCCGCCACCCTCGATCCCGTCGGCCGCCTGGTGTACCGCTCGAATATTCTGGGTGCGGACCAGCGCATCACCAACACCGGCGGCGGCAACACTTCCTCCAAGCTGATCGAAAAAGACCCCCTCACCGGGGGCGATGTGGAAGTGCTGTGGGTCAAGGGTTCCGGCGGCGACCTGCGCACCTCGAAGCGCGAGAATTTCTCCTCCCTCTACCAGGACAAGCTCATCGGCCTGCAAGGCCCCTACGCCGCCCGCGCGGACAAGGGCCTGAAATCGCCCGCCGAGGATGAGATGGTCGGCATGTATTCCCACACGACCTTCAACCTGAACCCGCGTCCGTCCTCGATCGACACGCCGCTGCACTCCTTCCTCAGCGGCAAGCATGTCGATCACATGCACCCGAACGCGATCATCTCCATCGCCGCGTCGAAGAACTGCCAGCAGCTCACCAAGGAGATCTTCAGCGGCGAGATGGACTACGTGCCATGGATGCGCCCGGGCTTCGAGCTGGGCCTGGCGATGCAGGAGATCGAAAAGGCGAACCCCGGCGTGAAGGCGATCATGATGGGCCAGCACGGCTTCATTTCCTGGGATGACGACGAGAAGGTGTGCTACATCCGCACGCTGGAGTTCATCGAAAAGGCGGCCCAATACATCGAGGACAAGTATCAGGCGAAAGGCGGCGACGAGAAAGCCTTCGGCGGCCGGAAATACCAGACCCTTCCCGAAGCGGAGCGACGCGCCGCCTTCGCGAAGATCCTGCCATGGCTGCGCGGCCAGGTTTCCCAGCAGAAGCGGTTCATCGGCACCATCCAGGATGACGAAAAGATCCTGCGCTTTGTGAACTCCGCGGATGCACCGCGCCTCGCGGAGCTGGGCACCTCCTGCCCGGACCATTTCCTGCGCACCAAGATCAAGCCGCTCTACGTGGACTGGAACCCGCAGACGGAGGACGCCGCCGCTCTCAAGAGCAAGCTCGCCGCCGGTCTGGAGCAGTACCGCAAAGACTACGCGACCTATTACAACAACTGCAAGCACTCCAACTCCCCGGCCCAGCGCGACCCGAACCCGACGGTGGTGCTGATCCCGGGCCTGGGCATGATCGCTTGGGGCAAGGACAAGTCCGAGTCCCGCGTGACCGCCGAGTTCTACAACTGCGCGGTGGAGGTGATGCGCGGTGCGGAGGCGATCGACGAATACATCGCCCTGCCACAACAGGAGGCCTTCGACATCGAATACTGGTTGCTGGAGGAAGCGAAGCTCCAGCGCATGCCCGCCGAGAAGGAACTGGCCCGCCAGGTCATCATCGTGATCGGCGCAGGCTCCGGCATCGGCAAGGAAACCGCGCACCGTCTGGTGAAAGAAGGCGCGCACATCGTTTGCGTGGACCTCAACGAGGATGCGGCGAAGGCGACGGCGAAGGAAATCACCGACAAATACGGCCTCGGCATCGGCGTCGCTGGCAGCGGTGTTTCCGACTGCGGCCCGGCCATCGGTCTGGCGGCGAACATCACGGACCGCGCCAGCATCCGCGCGATGCTGGACCAGGTGGCCCTCGCTTACGGTGGCTTCGACCACATCGCGGTGACCGCCGGCATCTTCGTGCCGAGCGACACCTCCGGCCACATCCCGGATGACAAGTGGGCGCTCACCTTCAACATCAACGTCACGGGTTCCTACTTCGTCGCCGACGAAGCCGCGAAGACCTGGAAGGAACAAGGCCTCAAGGGCAACCTCGTCCTCACCACCTCCGCCAACGCCGCGGTGGCGAAGAAAGGCTCCCTCGCCTACGACACCTCGAAGGCCGCCGCCAACCACCTCGTCCGCGAGCTGGCGATCGAGCTGTCCCCTCTGGTGCGCGTCAACGGCGTGGCTCCCGCGACCGTCGTCCAGGGATCCGCCATGTTCCCGCGCGACCGCGTCATCGGTTCGCTCGCGAAGTACGACATCCCCTACACGGATGACGAGGCGACCGAGTCACTGGTCAGCAAACTGGCCCAGTTCTACGCGGACCGCACGCTGACCAAGGCCCCGATCACCCCGGCGGACCAGGCGGAGGCTTACTTCCTGCTCATCACCAACCGTCTGAGCAAGACAACCGGCCAGGTCATCACCGTCGATGGCGGCCTGCACGAGGCGTTCCTGCGCTGATCGGGAAACGGCGGCGCGGATCACCGGCCGCCGTTTTTGGAACACGGATGAGGCCCGTCCTGTCAAAGGTGGGGCTGACACGCCGAACCCATGGCAGCAGCGGTTTTTCTCGTGAAACCCTCCTCCGCCCTCCACGATGCGGATCCGCCCCACCCTTTCCGGGGGGCGGATATCCCGCACCATGCCACCCCACCGTAAAAAACGGACCCGCTCGTGGAATCCCTTGCTACACCCTTGGTGGGTGCTGGCTTTCATGATCGCGGCGCTCGTGATCTTCCAGATCGTCGGCGCGATCCGGATGGCCGGAGAGACCGAGGACTTCAAGACGGTCTACGACGGACCTCCCGACGAAGCGCGGATCGCACAGATGGAATCCGCCGGATTTCCGAAGATCCACCGGGTGGTCGAGAATTCACTGTCGTTCGGCATGACCGGGGACGGGCATAAGCTGCTGGTCTATGTATTTGATCCAGGGGACTGGGAAAAGGTGCGCGATTCCATCGGCAAAAACCGGGAATGGAAGAACGGTGTCATCAGCGAGGATAGACGCGGGGAACTGAAACATCATGGCTGCCCTGATGATCTCCTGCCGCGGATTGGCGCCAGTGATGAAGACATTCTCATTTCGAACATCTTCGGCGCATACGATTGGATGATGATCGACCGGCGGCGGGGCATCTGTTATTCACTCAGGATATCCACCTGACGCCCGGATTCCGCCCCGTAGCGAAGCTCGTGAGAGCTTCGGCAGGATGGATCCCGACAATCCCACGATGAGATGATGGAATGGATGGCATCCGTCCGTCGCGGAGTTGCGGGGATGGTTGAGGCCTCCCCAGCCGGAAGTCCCACGACTTCCGCTGCCTACACCTTCTCCACCAGCACCTGCACGTCCATCTGGCAGTGGCCGGTGCCATAGTAGGACCCACGGACGGGGGAAACGTCATCGTAGTCCCTGCCGACGGCGACTTTCACGTATCTCTCGTCCGCCAGCGTGTTGTTCGTGGGATCAAAGCCGAGCCAGCCGGGGCCGGGGAAATACACCTCGCACCATGCATGGGAAGCCTGCGCGCCGATGAGGCTGTCCCGGGGGCCATTGTAGAGATACCCGGAGGCATACCGCGCGGGGATGCCCAGCGTGCGGCACAGGCCGAGCATGACGTGGGTGAAGTCCTGGCAAACCCCCGCACGGAGATGGAAGGCCTCCTCCAGGTGGGTGCCGGACGTCGTCACCCCGGGATCATAGCGGAACTCCCGGTGCACCCATTCCATGATGGCCTGCGCCTGGCCGAAGACGGACGGGATGCCGTAGATGATGTCCACCCCCTGCTTCCAGACGTCCGGATGTTTCGAAACCCAGCGGCTTTCCTGGAGGAACTGCCAGGCACGTTCCCGCGTGGAGGCATCATTGTAGTCCGGAAGCGTCAGTTGCTTCACCTGCTCCGGGATCACCAGCGGCAGGTTGCGCACCTTGATCCGGCTCTCAATCTCCAGCCTGGAGTGCGCGTTGGGCACCTCGAAATGGTGGGTGATGTTCTGGAACAGATCCGTGAAACGCCGCAGGCGGGTGGCGGGCAGCACCCGGATGACAGCGGACAGCGTCTGCTGGAACGGGAAAATCCGCGGCTCCAGATGCAGCGTGTTCACGCTGTCCGTCACCGGGAACGGATAGTGGAAGGTCGTGCGGTGCAGGACGGAGAGCGTCGTCCCATGCCGCCGGAGATCTCCCCCCTCCCCCGCCTTTTCCACTGGAATGGAGGGATCCTGCCCGATGATGTTCACGGCTGCGCCTTGTTCCGTTGTTGCTGCTGCTGTTCAAACTGCCAGCCGGCGACGGCGGACTTCACGCGCTCCGGCTCCGGTGGAGCCTCCGTGACACGCTCCGGGAGGAGGACGTAGGTTTCGAAAATCTCCGCTCCGATGGCGTTGAACTTCGTCTGCAGGCCATCCAGATAACCATGCAGGCCTTCCTTGAACACATCATCCGTGGAGCTGAAGTTGATGTCCGCCAGCAGCTTGCCAGCGATGCGCTCGGACTCATTGGAGAAGGTGCCGCGCGGTGTGCCGGACACCTTGTGCAGGCTGGCGTCGAGACGCTCGATGCAGAAGCGGATGGACCGCGGGAACTCCGGAGAAAAGATCAGGAAATCCACCACTCCGCGCGCCGAGATTTCCCGCTGGTCGGAGCGGAACGCACCCATCGCGCCGCAGGAACGGAGGATGGCCGTCCAGTGGAGGATGCCCGGCGAGGTGATCTCATCCTCCGCGGTCTTCGGCAGGTAACTGGTGATGTCCAGAAAGCGGGTGGTCTTGTCCGCGCGCTCGAGCTGGCGGCCGATGTCGATGAACTCCCACGCCTCGTTCCGCGCCATCGTGGACGCCGCCACGCCGAGGAAGGTCGCCGCGCCGCGGCGGATGCTCTCGTAGTACTTCGGCGGGTTCGACTCGATGAGGAAGGAAGCCTCCGTGGAGCGGGTGAAAAGGTAGAGCGAGTTCAGCTCCTCCCACAGCTCGTCGGAGAGCTGGTCGCGGATGGTGCGGGCGTTCTCCCGCGCCTGCGCGATGCAGGAGGCGATGCTGTTCGGGTTCCGTGTGTCATCGGAAAGGAAACGGATGACCTGCGAGCTGCCCGGCTCGTCATAGAGGGTCTCGAAGGCCTCCTCCTCCCCCAGGCTCTGGATGATGGGGGCCCAGAAGCCGCGGAGCCGCTCGCTGTCCAGGCTTTCGAAGTCGAGGAGGAGCTGCTGGTTGACGTCGATCAGACGGGAGAGGTTGTCGGCCCGTTCGACATTGCGGACCATCCAGTAGAGAGTGTTTGCGACGCGTGAAAGCATGACCGGAAGTGAAAATGGGTTGGGGTCGGGGTGGGTGGTTTGCTTTTACCGGAGGACCCAGGTGTCCTTGCTGCCGCCGCCTTGGGAGGAGTTCACCACCAGGGAACCCTTCGTGAGCGCCACGCGGGTCAGCCCGCCGGGCACGATCTTCACCTCGTCCCCGTAGATGATGTAGGGACGCAGGTCGATGTGGCGGCCCTCGATGGCGCCGTCGCACCAGGTCGGGCAACGGGAGAGCGACACCACCGGCTGGGCGATGTAGTTGCGCGGGTCCGCGATGATCTTTTCCCGGAACACCTCGATCTCCTCCTTCGTCGCGGACGGCCCCATGAGCATGCCGTAGCCGCCGGACTCGTTCGCCGCCTTCACCACCAGTTCCGGCAGGTGGCCGAGGATGAACTTCAGGTCCGCCTCCTCCGATGCCAGGTAAGTCGGGACGTTCGGCAGGATCGGCTTCTGGCCGAGGTAGTATTCGATCATCCGCGGGACGAAGTAGTAGGTCACCTTGTCATCCGCGACACCGGTCCCCACCGCGTTGGCGAGGGCCACGTGTCCGGCGCGGTAGGCGTTCATGAGTCCCGGCACGCCGAGCACGGAGTCCTTGCGGAACACGGTTGGGTCGATGAAATCGTCGTCGATCCGGCGGTAGATCACATCCACCCGGACAAGGCCGTGGGTGGTGCGCATGTAAACGAAGTTGTCCTTCACCACCAGATCCTTCCCTTCCACGATCTCGATGCCCATCTCGCGGGCGAGGTAGCAGTGCTCGAAGTAGGCGCTGTTATAGCAGCCGGGGGTGAGCAGCACGCACACCGGGTCCGCCTCCCGCCGCGGGGAGATGTGGTGCAGCATGTTCAGCAGGTCGCGCGGGTAGGAATCCACCGGCCGCACGCCCAGCGTGTGGAAGATGTCCGGGAACGCCCGCTTCAGCGCGTTGCGGTTCTCCAGCAGGTAGGAAGCGCCGGACGGGCAGCGGCCGTTGTCCTCCAGCACGTAGTAGGTGCCGTCCTTGCCCTTGATCATGTCACTGCCGCAGATGTGGATGTAGATGTCCGCCGGGACGTCCACGCCGCGGAACTCCGGGCGGTAGTGCTTCGCGTTCTCGATGTAGTGGCGCGGGATCACCCCGTCCTTCAGGATCTGCTGGTCGTGGTAGATGTCGTGCAGGAAAAGGTTCAGCGCGATGATCCGCTGGGTGAGGCCCGCCTCCAGCAGTTCCCACTCGTTCGCCGGAATCACCCGCGGCACCGGATCGAACGGGAAGATGCGCTCCATCCCGCGGTTGTCATGATACACGTTGAAGGTGATCCCCTGACGGACGAAGTAGAGTTCCGACGCCGCCTTGCGGTCCAGGAACTCCCTCTCGCTCAGATTGTCCATCTTGTTGAGAAGGGGGGCGCAGTATGGCCTCACCTCCCCGCTTCCTGCGAACATCTCGTCATGAAAACCGCCCGGATCGTAGCCCTCGAATATTGCCATGGATTTGTAAATTAATCGTTAGCAGATGCCGGGCCAACTGTAAAAAACGCTGGGTTTTCGAGTTGCGTCCAGAGAAGGCCAAACTTTCCGCCATCCCGGATTCTTCTTCCACCCGCGCACTGATTGGCGAAGCTATCACATCATGCCTTTCTCCCTCCTGATTTCCGCCCTATGCCTGCTGGCCTGTGCGCCGGCTTGGGCGGATGGGTATCCGTTCGATCCAGCCTCCCAACGGCTGACCGTTCCCTCGATCCGGCTCAAATTGACCGGCACCCAGATTCAAGAGATCTCCGCCAAGGGAACCATTACATTCGACGAAGGAAACATGCGCCTCATCCGCCTCCATTACCCGGCGGCGGGGAACCGCGCGGACGTCATCACCGCGACTTTCAATGACAACAACGAGGGCCTCGGCCCCGAAGATGTATATTGCCTCTGGGTCGCTCCCGATGAGATCGCGGTGACTCTCAACGACCTGCACCCCAAGGACAAATCCCCGTTCGGAGAACCTGTCAATCATCTCACCCCACCGGACACCGAGTCGCGGATGACCGGCCCGCGGCAGATCCGGATCAGTCCGGACGGCATCATCTACTTCAAGGGACAGGCCATCACCTTTGAAGAGGCCTCTGCCATGATCACGGAAATCGCGGACACGCCCAGCCCTCCCGCAGATCAAGGAGGCGTCGGACATTGCCTGTACATCGTCTTGCCGCCGCCCCTCACCGCAATGGAAATCTCCAGCCAATCCACCACGTCTCTCCGGACACCAAAACAGATCCACGACCTGTTGGTTTCCCTGGGTTCGTCCAAATCCGTCAATGTGCAGCTTGCATGGTGAGAAGCCACTCTCCCCAAACCCGTTATGAAATACTCACTGCTCCTGATCCTCCCCGCGCTCCTGTCCGTCACGGGCTGCAACAAGAACCACAAACCGGCCCTCAGCAACCGCCAGTTGCTCGAAGCCATGGACGGCTACATTTTCGAGGTCACCCTACCTGCGAACGTCACGGCAAAAGACAATGCCGGGCTGGCGATCCTCCGCCCGGGCGGGAAGATCGAGCTCTTTGGAGGGTCATTGCTCGGGGAAGGTACAAGCAAAGTGACGGTTGTCTGTTTCTCCCCCGATGAGGGGAATTTCCGTTGGAAGCTATTTTACGGAAGCGGCAACGTCGGCGGAAGAACCCGGAGTTTTCCGAAGACCAGCGCCCACTCCACCATGGCGCGTCCAAAGGGAAACGCCCCGGGCGAAACGCTGATCCGCTTCAGCGCGGACGGATCGGTCAACCACACCCCCGGCCCTCCCACCGGAGATGATTTCGACCTGATCTTTCATGTGGAGAAGCGCACCGGGCCGTAGGAACCCATCCCCCGACCGTATAAAGAATGAAATTCCTGCCCTTGCTCTTCATCGGAGCCGCCGGATGCGCCACGCACCGGGATCCCGTCGCAGCCTTGGCTGACATGCCTTCGCCTGTCGTAATTTCACAGGATGCCGTCGTTTCCACCTCCGCCAGTCCGGATGACCGCCGCCGCTTTGTGAAAGCGATCCTCGGTTCCGGAGAGTTGGAAGCGGACCTTCCTGGAAAAGTGGCGGGAACATCCTACCAGATGGAGTATTTCTCCATGTCCACGGTGGCACCGGAAATCTTTTACATCGTGGCCAGCGCGCCGCGGGATCGGGATGGCTGGGTCGCGCTGGCGAAGGTTCATACTTACGGCGACGGAGAGTATGCCCGTCCCTACATGGCATGCGAAGAAGCGGCGAAGCGCGAGTTTCCCGGAATCTTCTTCCGTGCCTGTCCCGATTGGGAGTCGCTCATCCATCATGCGTCGCGTAGTGCTTGGTAGCGATCTCCGGACGGCAGGGGATTGCTTCCTCCGCTCCCATCATCTCACATCCCGGAATATGCCCATCTCCAGCATCGCCCAGATCCTCCTCCGCCTTTTCGCCCTCAACTGGATCGTCACCGGGCTGATCCAGCTCATATCCAACGCGGCGATGATGCGGGAGCCCCAATACAGTTGGCCGCTGTTGATCACCCCCGCCAGCTATCTCCTGGCCGGGGGCGTGTTCTGGCTGCTGTCCCCCTGGCTCGCCCGGCTGGCCGCCCGCGGCGACGACCGTGGGGTCACGCTGTCCGGCATCACGGCACAGCAACTCTACACGGCCGTGTTCGTGGGGCTGGGATTGTATTTCGCCCTCTCGTCGATCTCAGATGCGTTCCACGGCGTCCATTCCCTGATTCACTACGAAACCAGCTTCGACTACCCCGAAACGGGGCCGAGGGAATTCCCTTATGAAGATGTCACCATCCCGGTCCTCACCCTCATCGCCGGGATCTGCATGATCACCACCTCCCGGAAGTGGGCGGAAAAACTGGCCCGGCAGGGGCGGACAGAGGGTTGATCCCGGGGCGGAAGGTCCGCGCAGCCCAGCCTGCAATCCCGTCTCAATAACAGCCCTTCCGTATCCGGAAAGCCGCGAAAACCGTCCCCGCGTGCCGCCCATTCCGGGAATGTCCCCCGCTTGCAAGGTTACCCCTTGAAATGCACGCAACTCCCC